>PLXE01000087.1 GCA_003151335.1 Acidobacteriaceae bacterium | reverse complement strand
TTTCCACGCCCCGCGGCGTTGCCACGTGGTCGCGTTCTCGAAGTGCTGGGCGGGCGTGCATTCCTGACGGCCGCTGAGTACGGCCCTACGAACGACTAAGGTCGATTGTTAGCGGATGACGGGCAACTCGGAAGTTGCCCGTCCGCAGATAGTTGTTGATATCAGGCCAACTCGTACGTTATCCCAACGGTGCGGCTGAAGGAAGAAGCGGACGCAGGACTCAACATCCTAAGTCAGAACGGCATTTCTTGGCCTGTCAAAGTTGTCTCGTCGTCGGTGCTGCCGGCGGGATCCCGATGACCGTTCCCACTGTCCTTTGAATCCAGGAACTCAATCCTGTCGACGTAGACGAGATCCCTGTAGTGCTTGGCACTCGTCTGTTTGTCGTCCCAAGACTCCGTACGCTTCCGGCCTTCGAGATAAACACGGGAACCTTTATGCAGGTTCTCGCCGACGATCTCTGCCCGCCGACCAAAGGTTTTCACAGCAAACCACTCCGTGTGTTCTTGCAGTTCGCCGCCCTTATCCTTCCATCGTTCCGTGGTGGCGATGGAGAACTGTGCGATGGCCGTACCCTGTTGGCTGTACTTCACCTCAGGATCACAGCCGAGATTTCCGATCAGCAGAACCTTCTGCATGGCGTTTAGCCTCCTTATTGAGAATGTGAGATTGATTGCGAGAGTGGTGAGGCGAAGTACTTGACAACCAAACAGCGGCACTGACCCGAGGCATGCGGCCTTGGGCTTCATGGTTGGCCCGCAATGCTGGTCAGGATGGTTCAGGTGGAAGAATCAGGAGAGAATCAGGAAAGACCGGATATTTCGCGAACTGCGGGCGCGCAAAGATCACACCGATCTCGCGGACTGGCATCTAGGCAAAGAATCGCACCCTCTTACCGAATCGTGTTATGCAGCGGCGCGGGCGTGCTTCTTTTTTGGCTTAGGGTCTGGGGCTTCTTCGCCAATCCCTGACAAAACTACGGGCTCTCGGTCTGGAAATTCGGCCACCAGTGAGAGTTGTCCTCCCATCGCCTCGACATAGCCCCGCAAAGTGGAAATCAGGAGGTCGCTGCGCTTTTCGATTTTTGAGACGCCTTCCTGTCCGATGTGCAAGGACCTGGCGATTTTCTGCTGTGTCAGCTTGCGCGCCTTCCGAATCTCGCGGAGCGTCATTTCCTCGGCAATCAGCTGAGCCGCGCGGGCCTCGACCTTCTTGCGCTGCGCGGCGCTGAGCCTCTCAATAATGTCGTTCACGTTCCTGGCCATGAACTACGTCCTTTCCTTCTTTCTTTGACGGTCAAGATGCGCATCAAATCGATCATCGGCTTTGGCAATGAGCTGTCTATAAAACTTCTTTTCGCTCACGCCAGACTTATCTCCCGCCACCAACAGGATGGCTTTGCGTTTCGGATCGAAGGCGAAAGCGACTCGCCACTCGCCGTCAGTCGCACTAAACCGCAGCTCCTTCATATTGGCGTGGCGCGAGCCCTTGAGCGTGTCGACACGGGGCCTTCCCAATTGCGGTCCGAACTGTTGTAAAACCCGCGACAGAGCGAGGACTTCGGTACGCACGTCCTCGTGCAGTTCGTTGAATTCCGGCTCAAACTCGTCGCCGATTTCAACAGTCCATCTTGTCATACGAATATTCCTACTATGCCCTGTGAGGCATAATGCCGTCAAGTGCATTATTCTAGATTAGTGAACGAAAACGGTTGCGGATGTGCTGCTACGAGCACCCGCTTGTACTGCCGCAGGTCATGCAGCGGTAGCAGGTTCCGCTACGTACCATGAGCGAACCGCAGATGTTGCAGGCGGGAGCATCTCCCATCTGGATAAGTTCTCCGAGCGCTCCAGCCGGATCAGTACCATTGGCATCCCTAGCTGGCTGAATGGGCATCGGAAGGGCTTTGAACAATTCGCCCTGATCACCCGTCAAGAACCTCAGTTCGAGCCACCGCGCGATGTAATCCATGAGGGATTTGGCGTAGCCGATCTTCGGATTTCCGGACCAGCCGCTGGGCTCAAAGCGCATGTGGCTGAGTTTTTCGCAAAGCACCCTCAATGGCACGCCGTGCTGCAAGGCAAGCGAGACTACCGTTGCGAAGGCATCCATCAGCCCGGAGATGGTCGAGCCCTGCTTCGCCATCGTGATGAAGATTTCTCCTGGCAGCCCGTCTTCGTAGACTCCGACCGTGAGATATCCCTCCTGCCCGGCGATGGAAAAGTGATGGGTGAGTGCCCGCCGCTCGTCCGGCAAATGCCGCCGAACCGCGCGCGTGGGTTCGGAACATTCTGAACCTGCGCTCTCGTTCACCGCGACTTCACTTTCGTCAATCGGAGTTATC
The DNA here is from genome assembly GCA_003151335.1 of Acidobacteriaceae bacterium. Classification (GTDB taxonomy): domain Bacteria; phylum Acidobacteriota; class Terriglobia; order Terriglobales; family Acidobacteriaceae; genus Bog-257. The sequence continues at coordinate 10,773 of PLXE01000087.1, read as the reverse complement.
CGATCTGTCGCTGCCATATCGAACCTCATTTCCCGCAAGCCGGGATGGCACATGCTCTGGTCGGCAATCCCCACTGGACCTGCGATTGAAGGCATAAATCATCAGTGGCGTGCCGGTAGCTGCGGCAAGGAACGCGCCGCCTGGATTCAGATGCAGGCCGCCGCCAATGGTCACGAACAGAAACACAAACAGGCAGAAACCCAGAGAGTAGTTCTTCACTTTGGTATGCATCGGTATTCGCTCCTTCCGTTCAGCCGTGTCAGGCTGTGACACTTTCCGCGGCGCACGACTGGTCCTCTTTCTTCTGCGGCGGTCGGACATAGTGGCAATGGGAACAGCCGTCGCAATTGACCGCCCCGGTTATCGCGCGCACCGATTGGCGAAACCGCTTCGGTATCCTGACTTCCTCCCCGGCGCGCGAATAGAACGTCGGGAGAACCGTGCCAGCTTTGTCCTTGTCCTTTTCGGACAAATCCAGATCTAAGCGACCGTGAATTCCCCGAAACAGGAGCCTTGTTTCCAGTGGCGGTCGCTTTCCATCGTTGGTCGCACCCGGTCGATGCTGCGTAATCAGCAGTTCGTATGTGCGTCCCGTGCGTAGCATCTCAACTCGCACCAGGACGGGGGCCACCACAACTGCATGCAAGCCATTTACTCCGATGGCCTCCACGGGATGGAGGTACTCGATTGGCTGGCCTTCTTCTGTGGTGAACGTGACGTATCGCCCAATTTCCCCAACCGCGCCACCCGACTCCACCCCACGCACCACATAGCGTTTCGCAAGATGCTGGTGTTCCAGGCTTACTGGCGAATGGGCAAGAATGCCTCGTTCTTTCAGCACTCGCAGCGCTTGCCGCGTTAACCTCAGCCCCAGCACATCTGAAAATCGCTTCTGCTTCATGACAACAACACTCTCCTTGTCTTAGGCGGAATGCCGTACGCGAATCGGGCAGCCGAGGGCAGCCCGAATCATCTCCTTGGTGCAACCAGCCCAGCATTTGTAAAACCGTGGATCTTCGATCAGGATGGCCAGGTTGTCGCCGCTCCGGTCGTGTCCACAGTCCGCACAAGATGGACAGCGTGCGACGTAATTCCGGCCGAGCTTCCGCACGGTCCCTATGTGCTCCAAAATGCGGAATTCCGCTCGTCCGTTCCCGGGTTTTCGTTCCATTGAAGTGAGCTTCTCCGGCCGCGGCGAGAAATCCGGCTCTGGCCTTTCCTTGCCCGCGATGAACCTTCGCAATTCCTCCTCGGTCACCTTCCTGAGACCGTTGAGGTACTCGATCTGGGCTTCCAAGCTGTAATCGGCACCATAAAACCAAAATCGGCGATTGGCACCACGGTGGATTCCCAGAGGTCCGCGAATTGCGTTGCCAAACTCTCCGGCACCGATGGCATCGTGCTTGGGAAACACCTCGATGCCGTCCCCCAGGCCTGAGCCCTTCACCGGCACTCCCAACCTCAGGGCAAGATCATGGATGTAGATTCGGCACTCTTTGGCCAGCAAGGGCGTTGCCAGGAAGATCCAAAGATGCCCACCGCGCTTGCTCATTTCCAGCGCCGGTTCCACCCTGTCCCGTGTCAGGTGGTACTGCAGTTTCAGCAAGTCCTCCATGGAGTTCTTGTAGTCGGCGTCGATAGCGACCCATTTACAGCGTTGGGTTGACGGGTTGATGGCGTACAGACCGACCGTGATTTTGCCTTCCAGGTGTTGGCGGGTGGTTTCGTACGTCAGCATCAGGGGTAGGTCTGTTCCCTGTTTGCTCGGCCGGAAGTAGTAGTGCCGCCCAGTTTCCGGGTGCGGCCGCATGGACTGCAGCGTGTATGCGCGGCGGTTCACGAACAGCCTTTGGTAATTCTCGACGACCTGTCGGGTTGCCGTGATTGTCGTTGCCATTAGCCCGTCACCTCCTTCTGGCAAATTCGCGAATCCGGGGCTCGTGTTCGCCATTTCCCCACACAGTTTTCGAACGCGGGTGTCGTTAGATAACCCGGAATATTTTTCTGTCAAACGGCCGTCTCAGGCCGCATTCCGGTCAGTACCACCCACCGCAAACCGGAGCGCCAAAGTCCCGGCCGCTCAATGAGATCGAGGAAGTTACACTCCTTCAGGAGCATTTCGAGCTGGCTCACGCTGTAGCCGCCGAATTGTTCGTCCTCGAAGTCCACCGCGTACCAAGTTCCTTTCTTGCGGTCTAGGACATAGACCGCCCCAGAATCCGGGTCTCCGGGCACGAGCAAGAACAGCAGGACCGACGCCGGGAACTCGATCCAACGAACGATCTCGACGTTTTCGGCAACCTTTATTAGTGCGGCTATCGCTGTCTGCAGATCGACGCCGGGGTCGAGCTGCACAACGGGTTCAACCATCATTTGTCCAAACATTGCGGTGATCCTTTCCGGGCAGTCCGCCCAATTCGTGTTGTGTCGAAAGCCAAGACGAGACCAATGCGCACACCTCGGCTGACGCAGGAGGCAGCAAGTGCGCTAAGGGTCTTGTTTTGTTGGCTGTACTAGGGTTGAGAGTGGGGTGGAGCAGAAGGAAGATCGCTAAGCAGGACGATGTCTATATAAAGGATGCAAGTCGCACGCTCAGATTGATCACTACCCGGCGATCGCGCCGAAAGGTAATGTCTGAGCCACCAACAATGCCGCTGGTACCACGGTCCGGCATCTCCCACATGCCGGTTTGGGGCCAATTATCGCTGACCGCGCCCCGCTTGCGAAGGACTAGTTCAGATCAAATTGACCGCCACTGGCGAGCGCACTATCATCAGGCATTCATTGCAGCGCAGTAAGTCATGATCGGCCAGACAATCTCGCACTACCGCATCCTTGCGAAGCTCGGCGGCGGCGGAATGGGAGTGGTGTACAAGGCGGAGGATACGCGGCTGGGCCGTTTCGTGGCGCTCAAGTTCCTCCCCGATAACGTCGCCCGTGACGCGCAGGCGCTGGAGCGCTTTCGCCGCGAGGCCCGTGCCGCATCGGCGCTCAATCATCCTAACATCTGCACGATCTATGACATCGGCGAAGAAAACGGCCGCGCCTTCATGGTGATGGAGTTCCTTGACGGGCTGACTCTGAAGCACCAGATAGCGGGCAGGCCGCTGGACAGCGACGCAGTTCTTGAGCTCGGAATCGAGATTGCCGACGCCCTCGATGCGGCGCACTCCGAAGGGATCATCCACCGCGACATCAAGCCTGCGAATATCTTCGTTAGCCAGCGCGGCCATGCCAAGATTCTCGACTTCGGCCTCGCCAAGGTTGCTGCCAAAAGTGTAAGTGGCAGTAGCGACGCCGTCGAAACGCTGCCCCATGATTTGGATGCCAAGCATCTGACCAGCGCGGGAGTGATGCTGGGCACGGTCGCCTACATGTCGCCAGAGCAGGTAAGGGCGAGAGATTTGGATAGCCGTACCGATCTGTTTTCCTTCGGAGCGGTGCTATACGAGATGACGACCGGCAAGATGCCGTTTGATGGCTCCAGTTCGGGAGAGATTTGCGGCGCCATCCTCCACCAGGAAGCTCCACCGCCATCACAGGTCAACGAGCAGGTTTCTCCAGACCTGGAGGCGGTTATCCACAAGTCGCTGGAGAAGGACCGCAACCTCCGCTATCAGCATGCGTCTGAAATGCGGAGTGATCTGCAGCGGCTGAAGCGCGACACCGAGAGCGGACGCTATGCGGCAGCGAGTTCGGGAACGATAAAGGCGTCGGCTGAAGCGCTTGCGCGCCAGAAGGGGCCAATCGCTCAGAAGAAGAAACGCTGGTACATTATTGCCGCGGCGGCCGTCCTGATAGTGGCCGGGATTATGGGAGGACTTTACAAAGGCTCGCATCAAGGCAAGCGCCTGACGGAGAAGGATACCATCGTGGTTGCGGACTTCGCCAACAGCACGGGCGATCCGGTCTTTGACGACACCCTGAAGACGGCGCTCACCGTTGCTTTGAACCAGTCTCCATTCCTTAACGTGCTTTCCGAGAACAAAGCTGCAGCAACTCTTCAATATATGGAACGTTCGGCCAATACAAAACTCACGCCTGAGGTGGCGCGCGAGCTTTGTGTGCGAGCGGGTAGCAAGGCCTATATCGCCGGAGCTGTCGCCAGCCTGGGCAGCGAATATGTACTGGGACTCAAAGCGATGAATTGTCATACCGGAGACACACTGGCGCAGCAGCAGGTCACGGCAGCGGTCAAAGAGAAGGTGCTGGTGGCCCTGGGAGAGGCGGCTTCCAAGCTGCGTGGCGAACTTGGCGAGTCGCTTGCCTCCGTGGAGAAATTTGACGTTCCCCTCGAACAAAGCACCACCTCCTCGCTCGAAGCTCTGAAGGCATACAGCCTTGGTTTAAGGGCTGGACAGGAGAAAGGAGCCGCGGCAAGCCTGCCTTACGATCAACGCGCGATCCAGCTCGACCCGAATTTCGCCATGGCCTACCGTGCATCGGGTGTCGATTACATCGGTCTCGGGGAGCCGGGACGAGCCAGCGAGTACTTCGCTAAAGCATTTGAGTTGCGGGAGCATGCCAGCGAACGGGAAAGGCTGGCTATCACCGCCACCTATTATCTGGATGTGACTGGGGAACTGGGCAAAGCGGCACGTACGTACCAGGAGGAGATTGAGAGTTATCCGCGAAGCGCCTCAGGATATGCCAACTTGGGCAGCGTGTACGCCGCACAGGGGCAGTATGAGAAGGCGAGCCAGACGACTCGGCAAAGCCTTCACCTCGACCCAGACGATATCTCCCCATACGAGAATCTGGGCAACTACGCGCTCGCCCTGCAACGATTCGACGTGGTGCGACAGACAAGCCATGAGGCGCAAGCGCGAAACTTAAATGATTACATATTCCACAACGCTCTCTATGCCTTGGCTTTTCTCACGTCCGACTCACCAGGGATGGCGGAACAGCAGCAGTGGCTTGCGGGCAGGCCCGAGGCTGAGACCTTTGGGCTTTCGCTCGCATCTGCCACCGAGGCATACGCTGGTCGTCTGAGCAAGGCACGGGAGCTGACCAGAAGGTCTGTGGACTCTGCCATACGGGCCGACAGCAAGGAAAACGGCGCAATATGGTGGGCGAATGCCGCCCTATGCGACGCTGCCTTAGGCAACTTCACCGAAGCCCGGCAGGCAGCGGCTGCGGGTCTCAAGCTGGCTCCGGCGAGCCAAAGCGTCGGGGTCGAAGCCGCGCTTGCTTACGCCATGAGCCGCGACACGGCGCGAGCTGAATCATTGGCCCAAGAACTCAACGAACGCTACCCGCTCGATACCCAGATGCAGTCGCTTTGGCTGCCCGCGATCCAGGCGCAGCTGGCTCTGAACCGCAAGAATGCGACTGCAGCGATCAACAGTCTGCAAAGTGCGTTGCCGCCCGTTGAATACGGCCAAATCGCGTTCGTGGCCAACATTTCGTGCCTCTATCCGACGTATATTCGCGGAGAGGCGTACCTGGAGTCTGGACAGGGCACGGCCGCTGCCGCCGAGTTCCAAAAAATACTCGACCACAGCGGCATCGTGTGGAACTGCTGGACGGGAGCGTTAGCGCATCTCGGCGTGGCTCGGGCGGCCGCGTTACAGGCGAAGAACTCGCAGGGCGCCGGTGCGGCTGCCGCCCGACTGGAGGCGCTCGCCGCCTACAAAGACTTCCTTGCCCTCTGGAAAGACGCCGACCCTGACATTCCGATCTACAAGCAAGCCAAAGCGGAGTACGCGAAGTTGCACTAGCCGGATTATTTCGGCTTGTGGCCGGCGAGCGCTTAGTTCCCCAGAAGTCCGGTTCTGGTCCATCACGTAATTAGTGCGATCCTGCCGCAGCACATGTCCCCGAAGCCGGTATCTCGGGAGTTGACACCAGCTGGCACTTCCGCGCATAGCCGACTACGCGCTCATGTGGATTGCTGGATCCTGGGGCGTTTCTCGATACTAATCAGGGGATAGGTTCCGGATAGCTCGTGACCCAACCGCAATCAGCGCCAAGCGTCAATACCATCATCTTGCCGCGCCCAGAATCTATGATCATGTGTGGGTAAGATGGTCTTATTCATTACCGATGCTGATGGGCCCATCTCTTTGGGGGATACATAGTTATGAAGAAAATGCTCATCCTTGCTTTCGCGCTCCTTGCTCCGTCCGCTTTGGCCCAGGACAAGCCCGCCAAGGCCGCAGAGGCTCAGAAACTGCCGGAGCAGCTGTCGGTCGAGAAGTGGTTCGTCGGGGACTGGATTTGCGAGGGGGCACAGCATGCCTCGCCGACGGGGCCTGGGGCGAAGTTCACCGATCGGTTCAGCTTCAATATGGCGCTAGGCGGCTCGTGGCTCATCTACCACATCGATCAGTTGAAGGGGCCAGTGAAGGGCAAACAAACGCTGATCGGATCAAGTACATGGGACGCCAACGCCAAGGTGCACGTCCGCCGGGACATGAACATAGGCGGCTCACGGGTGGACGTGACCTCGCCCGGATGGGACGGCGACAAGCTCGTCTTTACGGGCTACATGATCATTGGCGACGACAAGCTACCCGTCAAGCACACCTTCACCAGGAAAGGCGATGCGGCGTACGATAGCGTGCTCGAAGTGACTGGCGCCGACGGCAAGCCGGCGATGTGGGAAGAGGAGAGCTGCAAGAAGGTTAGAGGCGTAAAAGCAACGACGCCCAATCCCTAAACTATGTGACCATGGGCGCTTTTTTCTCCTGGGTATGGGGCCCCGAGTTCGCATTGAGCTGCCGTTACTTCCCCCTCCGCCGCTCCGGCACAAGTGATCGGAGCTGCTCCAGTGAAACGCAATTCCGTTTGTGGAAGAGTGCGATATGCAGGGCTCCGGGATAGGTCCTGAGTGAAAGCCTTTCAATACGCAAGAAGGAAATCCCAACTCATAGCGGTTGGTCGCGCACTACTGTTTCATGCGCGGCCATCAGCCACTTGCCGTTCACTTTCCTCAGCACTATTAGAATGCGCCCATCGACTGTCACACCGGCGTTGGTCGCCTGGTAGGTGCCCGCACAATAGGCGAGGTCCCCGGTGTAGTAGAGCGTCAGCGGCTTGATGAAATCGATGTGCCCGCCCGCCTTGATGCCGCGTTCCCAATAAGCCTCGATCGCCTGCCTCCCGTGCGCGAGGATGTGTGCCGAGAGATAGTAGCCGTCGTCGGTGTACAAAGCTGCGACCTTAGCCGCGCCGCCGGCGTTATAGAACCTGATCCAGTCCTCTGAGACCTGCCTGATGGCGGCCTCGTCGGCGCTCATCTGCCGCTCGCCCCCGTCAGGCTTTGGTGAGGCCGTTTGCGGAGCGGCAAAGGGCAACGCGATGCACAATGCAGCAAACAATACGAAGGCTCTTTTCATGGTTCCGCACGATAGCACAGAAAGCCAGAAGTGTTTTTGGGGCGTGGGACCTCCGGGACAGATGCTGAGTAAAGGCTCCCTATTTACGGGTCCGCTGTTCAGCTGGCGGTTCCTCAGCAATACTGAAGTGACCCGTTTAACGAGGGTAGACCCTGCATGACGAGAAGCGCGTTTATGGGGAGTAATCGTAGGCAGAAGCCGATTTGTCTTCTGGCAGAACCACTTGTGAGCGATCGGGTCGCTGTTCAGCACAAAAACGTATTACGCACTAGCGGCCGAAGTTGCGGCGAGCAGTCTTCCCGCTCTACAGGCCGGGAGGCTCGTCGCCTTCGAAGTGCGGATCGAACCCGCCAAAGAATAAGCACTCCAGCCGGTCCGCCTCAGAGAGAATTCTGCCTGGCACTCGCTTTCTCTCCAGCCGGAGAAACTCTGTCAAGCCGTTTATGGCGTTGGCGACGTCTCGGTCTATGAGTTGATCATGTCGCGTCAAGTCGCTGTAGCTGCGGGCGGCCTCTGCGAACGAAAGGAATTCTCGCGTCGGATACTTCCGCTTCGTTCCGCAAAGCGCCTCCCGGAAAGAGCACCATCGATCTACTACCGCCTTGGCTACGCGGTTCTTCTCGGGATTGTCCATCGAATGCTGCCTTGGCGCCCAGCGACACAGGCGCTTGATTCGACCGTCACCTTTCTCAATACTATAGATTGCCGGACAAGGCGCAGGGCACGCCGGCCGCGCACTGCCCAGATGCCGACTTCCTGGGCGCTTTGCTGGTGTATTGCCCGCCGCTCGGGAGGAATCCCAGCGATTGTCGGGGGCAGACTTCCCAGAAGAAGACTTTTCGGGAGTTACTGTTCAACGTCTCCATAGATCGAGGATCCTTGTCTGTCAGCGGGTGTCTCTGGCGTGACATAACAGCAGGAGACAATCGTGAGGGGCCTAGCGCTATTTTCGTTGCTTCACACCTCATCACTGACAAAGGCATACGAACTGGGGGATGCTATTTGCATGAACCAAGGATCGACCCTCCCTAGCGCTCACCGCTATCGCGACGGCCGGAAGTGTTCTATGCTCGATCACCTGATCCACAAGTCATTGAGTGATCCACGAGTGGCAGTTTTCTTGCAGTTGCCTACGGCTGCCCGGACGAGTGCGCTGGCCACGATCCTCGACAGCGAGGAAGGGAAGAACTTTCGAGAGGAGGCGAGCCAGTGGATCGTTGAGGCCCTATCTGTCAGGTACCTAGTCCCGGAGCGGTATGCAGAGTGGCGGCCGGTGGTGCGCGAAGCCATGTTGTACTTTGGCTCGCATCTCTCGACCCCGCGGCTCGCGCCTAAGCTAGTCGAACAGATCGAGCTTCCAGCGAATACAACTCCCGAGAAGCGTCTTCTCCGGTTGATCGCAAAAGTACCAGGATTGCAAAAGCTCGGGCAGGTGATCGCCAGGAATCGTCACCTACATCCGCGTTTGCGACGAGCACTCACCCAACTGGAAAACGGGATATGCGATGTAACGTTCGAGGAGATCCGGGCCATCATCGTGCAGAACTTAGGCCCGATGATCGAGCAGTACAAAGTCGATATTAAAGACAAAATCTTCTCGGAAGCGAGCGTTAGCGCGGTAGTTCGATTTACCTGGTACAACCCGGAACGGCGGCAGCGGGAGCACGGTGTGTTTAAGGTGATGAAGCCTTATATTTCGGCGTATTTTGCCGAGGACATGGACCTGCTTGCACGCCTGGCGGCGCACCTTGGCTCGAAGCACCAGGAATATGGCTTCGCTGAGCACGTTCTCTCGGAAACGTTTGACGACGTCCGTCGTTTGCTGCAGCACGAAGTGGAATTCGTTCGCGAGCAGGCAAACCTGCAGAAGGCCTCGCGCGCTTACCGCTCGCTGGCGTACATCCACATACCTCGCGTGATTCTTCCATTGTGTACGGACACGATAACTGCCATGACGGAGGAACATGGGCAGAAGATCACGCAGGCGGTGACCAGCATGCCGAGCTGGGGCCGGCGACGCACTGCTGAGCAGCTCATCGACTCAGTGATTGCCGTTCCGCTGCTTACGCCCGGGACGAATGGCATGTTCCATGCAGACCCGCATGCCGGCAATCTTCTCTACAACAAGCGGACTAGGATCCTAACGCTTCTCGATTGGGCCCTTACCGGCCATGTGAGCGAGGAGCACCGACGGCGTTTTGCTTTACTGTTCTTGATGGTCCTCCTGCGCGATTCGGAGGGAGTTTGCCGCGCCATCCACTCCCTCAGCATGGGAGGAAAAAAGCGCGGTGCCGACAAAGTGCGGGTAATCCGGAAACAGGTAACCGACTTCTTTAGTGAACAGCCGCTAGTCTGGATACCGAGCGCGGTAGATATCGTAGACCTGTTGGAACGAATTGCGTGGCAAGGCGTCCGCCTGCCCAATCAACTGATCATGCTGCGTAAGGTGCTGTTCACGCTGGACGGCATTCTGCACGACATTGCGGGTCCGAGCGACAGTATTGAACTCGTACTGCTGCAACACCTGCTGCAACGCTGGCTCGAGGGCTTAACCAGCGTCGGCTGGCCCCTTTCAGTGGTCGACTGGATTGGGGTGTATCGGTCCGTCATGCTCTATCCCAGCCGTTTGGCCATAGCATCTCTTCAACAGTTCTCGGGCTTACGGCGGGCCTCGTAGCCAGCTCGCAAACGGAACCAGCATTTGGCTGGGTCAGGCCGAAATAAGCGAACTCGCACGAGCGCTAATGTTCATTTCTGCTCCGCCCATTATTCGTGCAGCTGTGCGCTCAGCTACGCGGATCCAGCTAACTTCCGACAAGCGGACTTCGGGGGAAACAGTTAAATTCCACTTGCCCGGTAAATGCGTAAACGGGCCGGAACAGTCGGCAACCGATGCCAACTACCGGAGAACACGGGCTGCAAATGGAGGCGGCGGCACGCGCTCGGCTGGCGCCATGCAGCACCACCCCGTTCCCAAGGTTCACCGGGCAACCATTTAATTCCTCACAAAATCAGGAGTAAGATTCGGATCAATGACTCCTGCGGATCCGAAGTCGCCGCGAGCCACCACGTCCCGTCCGTTTCGCTGGCTCACCGGCATTCTCACCGGCGTACTGTTGGCGATGCTCGTAATTGGCGCCGCACTATGGGCGTTCACCGGCTTTGGCCTCTTCGAATTCGGCCGCATGCTGCGCGGCGGACAAGTTCACATCAGCGTGGACCAACCCACCGTCATCCACCAGATCCGGGCGCTTCAACGTCTCGAGACAGTCGGCTACACCATGGACAAAATTATCAGCGGCGAGCGCGAGAATCCCATCCTGCCGAGATTACTCGCGGGCGATCGTCTGCTGCTGGTGGTGCACGGCGAGGTGATCGCGGGAATGGACCTGTCGAAGCTTCAGTCCAGCGATGTCGTCGTAAGCGGGCG
>PLXE01000073.1 GCA_003151335.1 Acidobacteriaceae bacterium | reverse complement strand
ATTTGTCGAAACCTATTCAGATGAAGCGAGGAGCGGGTTGAGGCTCGCAGAACTTCAAGATCGGCCAGAATTTTCTCCAGACTGACGATCCGTATCGGACTATCAAAGAGACTGAAGCAGGCATTACGGATTTGAGGTTGTCATTCATCAAAACATCGTACACCCGCAATATCAATGACTTGGCAGCAAGCTCGATTGGCAACGTTCCGGTAAGATTCTGAGCATGATCGTATGGCTCCGGCACGTCCTCGGCTGGGTTGTTGGTGCATTCAGGTCCCGCGAGGATATCGTCCTCGAAAATCTTGCCCTGCGTCAGCAGTTGCTCGCTCTTCACGCCCAGCGCCCTCGCCGGCGACTCACTGCGTCACACAAGCTGTTCTGGGTCGTATTGCGAAGGTGCTGGGCTCGATGGAAGGAACCTCTCATCCAGGTGACACCCAGAACCGTTGTCGGCTGGCATCGTGCCGGTTTTCGGCTGTATTGGAAATGGCTTTCAAGAGCCAAGTCGAGGGGAGGACGCAAGCCGGTGAGCAAACAGATTCGAGCCTTAATTTTTCAAATGGTTGCGGAAAATCCAACTTGGGGAGCGCCCCGCATTCATGGCGAGCTACTCAAGCTCGGCTTCGATCTATCGGAACCAACGGTTTCGCGCTGGGTGCGGCGAGCCCCAAGACCTCCCGATCCCGCCAGGCGCTGGCTGATTTTTCTTCGTAATCATCGCGAGGCCATCGCAGCGATGGACTTCTTCACGGTGCCGACACTGACCTTCGGCATTCTGTACTGCTTCTTCGTGATCAGCCACGACCGGCGTCGGATCCTGCACTGCAACGTGACTCGCAATTCCAGCGCGCTTTGGGTTGCCCTCCAGCTGCACGAAGCTTGGGAATACAGCCAACAGCCGCAGCGATTTCTGATCTTCGATCGGGACGCCAAGTTCAGTGCCGATGTGGTCTCGACCGTGAAGGCGATGGGCAGCCAACCGATTCGCACCGCATTCCGCAGTCCTTGGCAGAACGGAATTGCCGAGCGCTGGGTTGGCAGTGCGCGGCGGGACTTGCTCGATCACGTGATCGTTCTCAATGAGCGGCACCTGCGACGGCTGCTGAGAGAGTACGTCCGTTATTACCACGAGGACCGGACTCATCTCGGACTTGGGAAGGACACTCCCGGTGGTCGAGTTGCAGCGTCACCGCCTTCGAGTGGCCACAAGGTTATCTCTCAGCCGCGACTCGGTGGTCTGCATCACCGCTACACAGTCGCGGCCTAAGCCATCTACAGCCGTGAACTAGACCGCTGCATCATCAAGGGGAGGGGAAATCCATTTCTGGCCCGTCGAGTCGAGCTCTTCCACTCCTTTCCAAGACGATCTTGTGATCGAAGACCTCACTCGCGGAGCTCCCTTCCATTCATAGAAAGCAAGGTTTTCAGCGAAAAAACCGGGCGGCGTTTAGTTTTGACGAGCCACAGGGAAGCGGCATGAGCCTTCGGTCGGGGAAACTCCCCTTCCTTGGAAGCGAAGATGAGTTTTTTGACCATACGGGATGGGCTGCAAGGTGTCAGGCCAAGCCTTATAGGGTACACTCGAAACACATCTGGTTACGGCATTTCTGGAGGCGGACTTGGCGGAAGTTCGGTCACAAGAAGGCGAGTCAATAGAAAACCTTTTACGTCGCTTTAAGCGAAAAGTCCAAACGGAAGACATTATCAAGGATGTGAAGCGTCACTCCTTTTACCTGAAGCCGGGCGAGAAAAAACGTGTGAAGCAAGCTCTGGCACAAAAACGTGCGCGGAAAAAGACCCGTACATATACGGACGAACGGCGATAATCGGGCTGCCGTTTCTAAGGTGCAATCGCTTCACTGACGCAAGCCGGGTCGCCAACAACAATGCGCCAACTCCGCCCACTGCAATTTGCCAGTCAAACAGGCTCTTTTCACTGAGACTTCTTGTTCGAAAGGGATCGGATGTAGTTGACCATATTCCAGAGTTCAGTCGGCTTTACCCGATCTCCCTCCGGTGGCATCTGGCCTTGGCCATTCTTGATGATGTAGAACAGTTCCCCGTCGGTTTTGCCCTTCAAAGTCGCCGGATCGCTGAAATCACCTAGCTTGAACTTTTCGGAGACCGCTACCTCTCCCTTGCCATCACCATTATTTCCATGGCACATCGCGCAATCGTAACCGTAATATTTCTTGCCTTGGGCGAGTGACTCAGGAGTCGGCTTGACCGGGTTGGGCTGATGAGCCGCTTCAGCAGGAATCGTGGACGAGCTTGGTGTTTTGGCCTGTGCGGGAGCTTGGCTTTCCTGTGCGGTCGCAGGAAACGCGCATAGCAACAAAGTCAACAAGATCACACAAGGCTTCAACATGAATCCTCCTTGCGAAATGACCTATTGACCTGACGGCTTCTGAATTTTACTCCCTGCATGAAGTAATCCTCTTTTTACGGTTTTGCAGGTAGTGGTTTCATCACGCCGCCTACCTGCCAGGTCATGCCATGGCTGAGCGTTGCGACCTCATGGTGCATCATGGTGGTCACAGCTCGGTTATGACCGGATTGTCTGCTGGAACGCCGGCGGCGATCATCCCGACCATAACGGAACGCGAGAGCAATGCCCGTCGGGTTGTGGCATTAGGCGCTGGCGAGATTGTGTTGCCTATGGACGGCGCGGACGGTGAAAAGCACATCGATGTGGATGAATTCAGCACAAAGGTACAGCGCGTGTTGAACGAGCCTGGCTATCGTCAGTCGGGTCGGCGGATCGCTGAATCAATGCGCTAGTTTGGCGGAGCCCAGGAGGCCGGTTTACTCTCGGCTTCCATTCCTACCAGTGCTGGTACACACTGTCACATAGTCTGTTGCTTATCGAGAGAGTGATCAGCTTTGGTCGAAAACATCTGCTTTTGGGCAGCCGAATCGCACGATTTCGGGTGCCGCAGTGTCAAGCACTTAGCGCAGCAGATTCGCAGGGGTAATTGGGCAAGCCGTGCCGCTGGGCATTGCCCGTATGGTCAAAATAATCGAACCGGTTGGAAAGGCGAGGCTTGCAGCCTCGACTAGTTTCTTCGGATTGCCTTCTCCGCCCCCTCGATAAGGCCTACAATCCAGCTTTCCCCTAACTCGATCAACCAAAGAGGAACA
>PLXE01000086.1 GCA_003151335.1 Acidobacteriaceae bacterium | reverse complement strand
ACTTAGCAGTTGGCACTTAGCAGTTGGCACTAAGCAGTTGGCACTTAGCAGTTGGCAATAAGAGCAGTTCCGCAATAGGTGTGTCCGGTTTGCGTGGGTAGTACGGGCGTTCACAGGGGTGTGTGAGAACCAAACCTCGTAGTTGCGCTCGGAATTTCCCGGCAGAAAATCCAGCGCCGTAGCCGGGGTCCCCGCTTCGCGCCGTTTTTGCGCGAAGTGGGGTGGAGGTAGGCGCGAAACAGCTTAGCCCAGCACGGAGCCGCAGGCGGAGTGCTGGGTAAAGTGGGAAATGGATCTGAGTCCCGTAGGGACGGCACAGTTCTCACACAAACACACCCTATTCACGCCCGCGTCTAGGGCAAGAAGAAGAATCGCTCAAGCGCCGCTAGGATCGAGGACCTCAGCGACTTGAGCGATGCGTTTGGGCGCGGCAAACGCGGCGCTCAAGCGCCGCATTACCCGTGCGGTCAATAGACTAATCCCGGAATCGCTCTAGCGATTAGCAACTAGCACAGTTTGCGATTTGCAACTCGCAGGCCGCATAATTGCATCGGCTGAAGGGCTAAGTGCTAAATGCTAAGTGCCAAGTGCTTCTTCATGAGAAAGATTGTCATCCTGTGGCTTGCGCTGCTTTGTTTGCTGGCGGGCTGTTCGTCGGGCAACAAGACTAACGGCGGCAATGAATCGCGCCCGTCCGCCAAACCGGTCGCCAAACCAGCCGAATACGAAACCGGACGCACTGCTTTCCAGAAGCTGTATGTGTCGGCCCGCATGTGGGCAGCAGACGTGAAGCCATTCCGTTTGCAGTCGCAGTTTACCGGCGACGCTCCCACCAACGAAGGCAAGAGTGGCCTATGGCGCGCCTCCTTCGCCTCTCCCGCTAAGCGCATGCTGAAACTGTTTGTCTGGTCGGGTTTGGCGGGACCCGACGCGCCGGAACCAGGCATCAGCTTTTCCGCCGAAGACAGTTGGAATCCAAGTAACACGTCGACCCCGACATTCGATATTGGATTTCTCAAGGTGGACAGCGCCAGCGCTTATTCGGTGGCGCAGAAACACGGCGGCGAAAAGCTCACGCAAAAGGACCCCAAACAACCGGCCTTCTTCGTTCTCGACTGGGACGCCTCGAAGAGCCAGTTGCTATGGCACGTGATCTATGGAAGCAGTCAGGATGAAGCCAAGTTGCGGATTGCCGTGGATGCCATCAGCGGGGAGTTTGTGCGGGTGGAAAAATAAACGTGCCTTTCCCCGCATGAATGGTGGCTGCCACCAGACTAAGATTCTATTTACCGGTGGGCTTTGAGGGCTTCCATCCCGCCCAAATGGGAACGCCTTTCTCGTCGCGCAGCGTGGACGTATTAGTTCCATCGGTGATTTCGCGGGCCAGTATTTCCTCTTCCGGCGCATCCGGAGCCTTTGCGCCCACCACCTCCACCTGGTCCCCTTTGTTGAACGAGGTGTCAATTTCTTTCAGGAACTCACTGGGAGCTACGTGCACCAGCACCGTCTTGGCCTCGGCTTTCACCACCAGGTGGAGACCTTCGAATTCGCCCGGCACCTCGCGGACTTCTACGATGACACCCTTTATCTTTACCTCATTGGCCTTGTCATACTTGGGGCCCGTTGTCTTGCCGGGGTGCTGCGCCCAGGCCGCGGATGAGATCCAGGCCAAGACGGCAGCGATGAATAGGGCTTTCAACCACGATCTGGAGTTCATAGTCTGTACTTCCTTCCGGCCGCAAAAAACTCCTGCATCTCCAAGGGAGGTGCGCACCCGCACGCGGGGCTTTTCCTCTCGGATCCGACCGCGTCTTACGAAAACGGTGGTGGCGCTTTGGCGACGCCATATCGCGTGCAAAACTCATTACCCTGCAAGCTTAAACGTAGGCCCTAAGCTTCACAGGAAGCAGTGAGCCGGGTCACAAAAGAGAGTGATTCTTGCGCCAGTTCGCCGACTTGTTGCAGCCGTCGAAAATCATTTACCACCGAGACACGGAGTTTCTGGTTTCTATAGAGTTTCCTCCGTGATCTCCGTGCCTCCGTGGTAAATGAGAGTTTTCTGCCAGTTAGCACTCGATTTAGGTTTGCGGTTTAGCGCTTTAGTGGCATAATCGAGCGACTTCCGGCAGATTCGCCTGTAGGTATGACTTTGCGGCCACCTTCGTCTTCGCGCAGGTTTCTGTCCCGGCTCCGGGCTTCGGGGCTCCGGTTCGAAGACGGACGTGTGGAGCAGGTGCTGGCCTTTTCACGTTTGTTTCTGGCACTTACGTCGCTTGTCGCCTGGCAAATCCACCCTGTGGCCAGCGGCGTGTATTACACCTTCGGACGACTTGTCCTGCTGGGTTACATCGCCCACAGTCTGCTGTTGCTGGCACTGCTGCGGATAAATCGCGTGCCGACTCACGGCTTCGTCGTTTGGGCCCAGGTCAGCGACGTTGCCTGGCCCGCGCTGTTGTGTCTATTCACCGATGCGCCCAATAGTATCTTCTTTATTTTCTTTCTCTTCGCGATGCTGGCGGCGGCTTTCCGATGGGGCTTTGTGGAAACCCTGACCACCGCCATGATCGGGGCCGGACTGTTGCTGCTTCAAGCGGCAGCCGTGAAGTACGGACCTCCTCCGCTGCAGCATTTGCTGTCCACCAACGTGGAGGCGCCGCGGCTGGTGCTGCGCTGTGGTTTTCTGTTGATGACCGGATTCCTGCTCGGCTTTCTGGCCGAAGGGGAGAAAGAACTGCGGGCCGAGATCGATCTGACCAATCGACTCCTGTCGCTGGCCGGGATCGGCGGTCGTTTCGCGGTGGCCCTGCACGACGCGATGATTGAACTGGGCCGCGTCTTTGCCAGTCAGCAGGTGTACGAAGTTGTCTGCCAGAGCAGCACGGGGCGCGTCTTTAAGTGGGTAACTATGGCCCCTCCGGGGCGGCCTGTCGCCGCCCGGGAAATTGCTCCAGCTCAACAGGCGGCTGAGCTGATGCGGGGTTATCCTCACACCTTCTACATGCAGAGCACGGGTCAAAAACAGAGATACCGCATCGCCGCCCTGGACGACGAAGGAAGGCGGCTGGAAGCTTCGCAGCTCCAGCATCTGCCCATGCCGGTCCCAGGGGCCGATTCGGTCCTGGTGGTAAGCCATGAGATGGGACGAGACTGGACTGGGCGTTTTGTGGTGGTCAACGGTTACGTCGGCCGGCGGCGCGAACTGGAACTTCGTTTTGCCCAGAACATCATGCGCCAGGCTGGACCGGCGCTGTATTCCGTTTATCTGTTTCGCCATTTTCGTTCTCGGGCGGGGGCGGTGGAACGGGCCCGGGTAGCGCGCGAGCTGCACGACACCGTGATCCAGTCGCTGATCAGTATCGAGATGCAAATCGATGTGTTGCGCCGCCGCGGCACCCATGACTCTCAACTCCCTTCCGAGCTGCAACGGGTCCAGGGTTTGCTGCGCCAGGAGGTCTTGAACCTGCGCGAACTGATGCAGACCATGCGGCCTCCCGATGTCGGGCCGCATCAATTGCTTGACTTTATTGCCCAACTCGTAGAACGTTTTTCCAGAGACACCGGGGTGGCCACCCGCTTTGTCTCCGAATTGCAGGAAGTCACCCTGCCGGCAGCCACCTGCCGCGAGCTGGCCAGGGTGGTGCAAGAGGCCCTGGTCAATGTTCGCAAACACAGCGGCGCGCAGTCGGCCATGGTGCACTTCGGTTCGCAAAGCGGTGCGTGGAAGCTGATCATTGACGATGACGGCAAGGGCTTTCCTTTTACCGGCCGCTTCAGCTTGACCGAGCTCGACGACTTACGCCGCGGACCGACCGTCATCAAGGAACGCGTCCGGGCCGTGGGGGGAGACATGGTGCTGGAATCGAGCCCGGGCCACGGCTCCAGGCTCGAAATCACCATTCCGCAGAAAGGAACCGAGTCCTATGGATAAGCACGACCCGTCGGTGCGCATTGTCATCGCCGATGACCACACCATCTTCCGCGATGGTCTGCGCCGCTTGCTGGAGGCCGAGCCCGAACTGGAAGTTGTGGGCGAGGCCGCTGACGGCGCTGAGGCCGTCACGCAAACCCGCCGCCTGACGCCTGACATTCTTCTGCTGGACCTGGCCATGCCGCGGGTGCCGGGGATGGATGCGTTGCGCGAGCTGTCGAGCGCGGATGAGGCACTCAAGACCAAGATCATTGTGCTCACCGCGGCGGTGGAGCGCCTTCAGATCGTGCAGGCCCTGCAGATGGGGGCGCGCGGCGTGGTCATGAAGGAAGCCGCCACCCAATTGCTGATGAAGGCCATTCGCACGGTCATGAGCGGTCAGTACTGGATCGGCCGCGAGGCCGTCGGCGACATTGTGGACTTCATGCGGACGAACGCCTCGGGGGAGAAACCGCCGCGAAACTTCGGCCTTACCAAACGCGAAATGGAGATCCTGACGGCCATCGTTGCCGGGCTCAGCAACAAGGAGATTGCGCGCCGGTTTACGCTCAGCGAAGACACGGTGAAACATCACCTCACCAACATCTTCGACAAGGTCGGCGTGGCCAGCCGCCTGGAGCTGGCGCTATTTGCCATCAACAATCACCTCACCGACCAGCAGAATTAAGCTTGTGACCGCCGGAGTTCGCCGACCTGGGGCAGTTTCAGCCTGGCGCGACAACTCTGCCGGACCAGTGTTTATATTTTTGTGCACTGTCTTAGGGTTAAGAACATCTACAGGAGAGGATTAAGAACAGCTTCAGGAGCGATAGTGAACATGAGGACCAAGGCATCCCTGTATGCCATTTTGATGCTCGCAATGGCGCTCGGTGTTTTGGCCGGCTGCTCGCGGAAACCAATCCCCACCGACGCCCAGATTACGGTTGAGATACAAAGCAAGCTGTACAGCGATTCGGCCATCCAGAGTCGCCAGATCGAAGTGCAGGCCGCCAATGGCGTGGTCACGCTCAGCGGCGAGGTCAGCAACGATGCCGAACGTGTTGCAGCGGCTGGCGATGCAGCCACCATTGAAGGCGTAAAGACGGTGGTCAATAACCTTCAGGTGCAGCAGGCCAAGGTATCGCCGCCGTCGCAACCGGCGCGGCGAATGACACTTAAGCCGTCTTCCGCTGGGTCCAGCAAGCTGTATATGTCTGAATCCGATCGCGCCAGCCGTCGCAATGCGAGCGAAAGCGACGCGGAGAACGCCGGGGCCGGCGCCCTCGTGGCCGACGACACTCCGCCTTCTGCTCCCGCTGAGCAGACGTCTCCGCCGCCACCCACTCCTCCAAAGAAGGTCACGGTACCGGCAGGAACGCAGTTGGTCATCAGGCTGGAAAATCCACTCGATTCGGAGAAAAGCCAGGTCGGCGACTCTTTCCATGGTTCGCTCAGCGACCCGATTGTGCTGGACGGTGAAACCGTGGTTCCGTCGGGCGCGGAAGTGGTGGGCCGAGTGGCCGACGTGAAAAGCGCTGGCCGCTTCGCCGGCAATTCGGTGCTAACGCTGGAATTGACGTCGCTATCGGTGAACGGCAAGACTTACAACATTCAGACCAACCGATGGACCCGTGCGGGGAGCGGTGAGGGCAAGAACACGGCGACTAAGGTGGGTGTCGGCACCGCCGCCGGCGCCATTCTCGGCGGAATTTTTGGCGGTGGCAAAGGCGCTGCCATTGGCGCGGCGGCCGGAGCGGGCGCCGGGACCGGAGTTGCGGCCTCCAAGAAGGGACAGCAGATCCAGTTGCCGGCTGAGGCGGTGCTGAGCTTCCAGACCATCAACACCTTGACGGTCACGCCGCAAGGCAGCGATGAACGCAACGCAGGACGCACGCCGCTGTCGTAAACCATTTCTCGAAGCGATGCGCAGGCGCAGTCACAATCCGGCTGCGCCTTTTTCGCGTCTGGCTTTGTGCGCAGTTTTCTATGGCTGCGGTATCCTGACTTGAGTTGCTCAATGCCTAAAATCACCGCTCTGCTGCACACCCATAACGATGCGCTTCGCCTGGGCCGGGCGTTGGACTCGCTTCGTCCCTGCGACGAAGTGCTGGTGATTGACGAAGGCTCGGAAGACGATACTTCGCGGGTCGCGCGCGAGCATGGAGCGACTTTCAAGACTGCGATTCCCGGCGTCACTTTGGGTGCCTATGCCGCCGACGCCGCGCATGATTGGATTCTCTGCCTGCGTCCCAACGAGACCCTCTCCGACGATCTGGAAGCGGCTCTATTCGATTGGAAGCGCGAGGAGCCCGCAGAGAATACGGCAGGCTATCGGATCTCGATTCGTGAACAGAACGGAAACGGGGAGTGGCAAAGCTGTCCCTCTGAAACCCGCCTGGTCAATCGCAAACTGGTGAACTGGATAGGTGAGATGCCGCCGGACGGGCCCGGCGAAATGAAACTCAGCGGCGACCTGCTGCGTCTGCCTCAACCGTAGGATAGGATGTCCACAACACGCTTTGGACCTAGCTTTCGAATGCGCGCTGTTCGTCGTGGGGCTGGCCTTGGGCAGTTTCCTGAATGTCTGCATCAGCCGCCTTCCCCGCGATGAGTCCGTCATCCGCCCCAGGTCTCATTGCCCGGCTTGCGGCGCGTTTCTGCGCTGGCATGACAATATTCCGTTGTTAAGCTGGCTGCTGCTGCGCCGCCGCTGCCGCGATTGCGGAGCGCCAATTTCACTGCGTTATCCCGCAGTCGAGTTGCTGACCGCCTTGTTGTTCACCGCGTGCTACGTGTCATTCGGTCCGGCGTTGGCAACGGCAAAATTCTGCTTCTTTTGTTTCCTGCTGGTGGGACTGATTTTCATGGATGCCGAGACTGGCCTGCTGCCGCGGGAATTCACTTATTCCGGAATCGTGCTGGGGCTGGCGCTCTCCTGGATCGCGCCGACCGACAGCACGGCAACCCAATTTTTTCTGCGCGTGTATGGCGCGCAGCTTCCGGCCCCGGCACAACTCGGGCTACTCGATTCCACCATCGGCGCTCTGCTTGGGGCCGGCTTCTTCTACCTGGCGTGGGCGCTGTACTACCTGGTCCGCAAACGTCACGGATTGGGCTTCGGCGATATTGCGCTCATGGCCATGGTGGGAGCGTTCCTGGGGCTGAAGCTCACACTCCTGGTGATTTTCTGCGCGCCATTGGCGGCCACCGTTTATGCCGCCTTCCTGCTGCTCGCGGGGCGCTTTCGCCAGACGCCGGAGACGGGCGGAGCGCTTGCCCGGCAGTCTTCCGTTCGAGAAAGGTTTCTGGCCCAGGAACTGCCGTTCGGGGTATTTCTCGGGGTGTGCTCTCTGGCCGCCGTCTTTTTTGGCGAGTCCGTGTGGCGCTGGTATCTCAGCCCTTTTCAGCGCTAGCGAGCGATCGGTCAGGCGCGGCGAGAACTGGCCTGCCGCAGCGGTTTCGGGATTTGCTTCAGATGGTGCCGGGCATGGGCGCGATGGAAGCGGCGCCAGTCTTTCGTATTCATGGGGCCGAGGACCGGATGGTCGAGTATCTTGGCCACCCTTCCGAATCGTTTCTCCGCATTCGCCAGCGCCGCATCCATGGCGACCAGGGCGTCATTGAATTGCCGTAAGGACTGCACTCCGGAACCGTTCGCAGGGTGGCTCGCCTTGGGCGCCCTCCGCCCGCTGGGAACGATTCCCATCCTGGCCACATAAAAGGTCGCCAATTTGTCCTTCAAGGTGGGATGGCCTCCCAGGGGCTTGCCCGCTTGCAGGGCGGCCTGGGTCCCCCGGGTGGTGGCCGTGTAACTCAACAGCAGGTGTTCCAGGATCTGGGCGCAACTCCACTTTCCGGGCGGGGCATAACGCCAGTCGTCCGGCGACATGGTGCTGGTAATGCGTTCCACTTCACGGCGGATATGTTCCAGCTCAGGAGACACAACACCACCCCACAGAAGGAGAAGTGGGCTGCGAGCAGCCTCGACGGTTGCACCAGTATGAACTACAACTATTGATTTTGCGCTAGTGAATTCTTGTAGCAGGTTAATTTTGCGGCAACCTGCACACCTAAGTGGCGCGCAATGCTGCGGAGATAACTCGTCCCCTGAGCCGTGGATGGATTCCTATATGTTTGGCACCAGACGTATGCGGGCTAGAGCTACGTCTCGGACTAAGAACTCAGAAACTCACCTCACAAATCGTTCTGACTCGTACCAGGGCACGGCTGAAAGCCGTGCCGAACGAAGCGCAAGAAGATCAGGGCTTCAGCCACTGCAAAAACAGTTCCTCAGGGGCTGAAGCCCAAGTCGTTGTTGAGCCGTTGCGGCACGGCTGAAAGCCGTGCCCTGATACAAAACGATTTATTCACTGGCAGGTGGCTTCTAATCTCCAGGTGCAGAGTGAATCTATGAAGATTGCGGGCTGCGGGTCGGCTCAGTTTGGGTAAGCGACTCCAGCACGGGCAATCGGGCGGCGCCGTAGAGTCCGGCATCGCTGCCCATCAAGGCCCGCGTAACCAGGGTGTGCTTCGTTCCCGCCAGGGCGCCATCGGGGGCCGTGACCTTGTACATGAAGGAGCGAAATCTCAACTCCTCCAGCATGGCGGGCGCGAAAGCGTCCCACGCACTGGCAACGCCCCCACCGATCACGTACATGGGCAGATTCAGCGCGTTGACCATGCTGCCGATACCAATACCCAACGCGCGTCCCACCTTTTGATAGATCCGCTGCGCCGACACGTCGCCTTGCATGGCCAACTGGTAGATGACCCGCGAATTGAACTCGACATTGCCGCGTGCAGCCTGGGCCAGATTGTCCGCCTGTCCGCTGGCGATCGCTTCATGCGCCATGCGCACGATGGCCGTAGCGGAAGCGTACTGCTCAAGGCAGCCCCGGCTTCCGCAACCGCAGGGATGCCCTTCCGGTTCGACGCAGAAGTGGCCGAGTTCTCCTGCCATGCCGTTCATGCCATGCCAGAGTCGGCCATTCAGCACCAGTCCGCCGCCGACCCCGGTGCCCAGCGTGTACATGGCCATGTGGTCGGTATCGCGGCCCGCGCCCAGCCATTTTTCTCCCATGGCGGCGGAGTTGGCATCGTTCTCCAGAATCACCGGCGTTCCCAGCCGGCGCTGAATCTCATCGCGCACCGGAAAGTTCGCCCAGCCGGGAAGGTTGGGCGATTCCATGACGGTGCCGGTGTCCATGTCGATAAATCCGGGGACGCCTATGCCGATTCCCGCCAGTTGCCCCGCGTCGCGAAACTTCATCTTTAACGACTGAATGGCATCGCACATTTCGCCGATGACCCAGTCGCGCCCGCGGCCTACCTCGGTTCCGGTGGTCAGCTTCTCCAGCAGTTTGCCGTCGGTATCGACCGTGGCGATGCGCAGGTTGGTGCCTCCCAGATCAACTCCGATGGAATAAACGCCCATGTGCAACCTTTCGTAAGAACCTCGCGCTTTGAAGGGGCACGGCTGAAGAGGCTGCTGAA
>PLXE01000121.1 GCA_003151335.1 Acidobacteriaceae bacterium | reverse complement strand
GATGACATTCGCAATTCCGGCGGCCAATGGGTAGACCGTGAAGTGGTCCGAGACCGCAACTGGATCAGCAGTCGGCAGCCTTCTGATCTGCCCGCCTTCAACCGGGAGATGATTGCGCTTTTCAGCGCGAAAAAAGCAAGTGCGCATAACTCCTGAGCCCAGATAGGGGTTTTTTGTATATCGCCCCGGAAAGGTATAGCTCACGTCAGGAAACGGGATTTAAAGCACGCCAAGGATTTGCAATGGCTTGAATTTCTTTGATTCACGCGTCCTGCTGCGGCCCTGAATCAAGAATTGTTCCGTTCCGGGTCGTGACCACAATTCTGTCAGGAAGAACTCTGTGACCGACGAAGGCATGTGTCAATCAACGCCGAAAGTAACCCTATTCTGACGCAATCTGGCCGCCGTGCCTGACATCCGGTTAGGGTATACCTCATCCTGACAGCCCAACTATACCTTTCCGGGGCGATATACAAATAACCCCGTGATGGAATTGGCGAAGACGACAAGTGAGCCCTTTTCGCCCTTGCGGACACAGTGGGCTCCACCCAGGATGATGTTCTTGCCATCCAAGGCACCCCGACGGAGTTCTCTGAGGACGAATTTGATTACGGATCTTCCGCGGTTTATTTTTCGCATGCTGTCGTGCACTCATGGCACAACTCTCGCGCCAACCCCCTCAAGGTGCGACTGCTGCCTTCGACTAATACCACTCGGCCGGAATATTTCACAGTCGGCTCCACCAAGGACGACGTCCTTGCCATCCAAGGGACCCCGACGGAATTCTCTGAGGACAAATTTGAGTACGGGTTTTCCACGGTTTATTTCTCGTATGGTGTCGTCCGCTCATGGGACTACTCCAGCGCCAACCCTCTCAAGGTGCGGCCTCCACCACAATGAGGCCAACATGGCTAGGAATGGCAACAGTGCAATCATTCGCAACGCTCGTGTCCTAATATTTCAGCGTGATTCTGGGAAGCGGCATGAGACTTCGGTCGGGGAAACTCCCCTTCCTCGGAAGCGAAGATGAGTTTTTTTACCATAGTGTGCTGCAGAAGCACACGGATAAGGAGTTCAACATGAACTAACCAACCGTGTGGATAAGCTGCGCGATAGATGAGGGAAGGCCCCTCGGGATCGGTTTTCAGGAACAGGTCTCAAACCACTCCAAGCTGCTGCGGTAAAAGGCCGTGGTAGTGAGCGTTGGAGAAAAAGCGCGAGAACAAACTCGTGCAGGTGAGCATCCGAGAGACGAACGAAAGTGAACCCTTAGAGAAGAAGCTGGCACGCGAGTAGATCGGTCGTTCTTTGGTACGCCAATGTTCCGTCTGACCCGCAAACCTCTTGCCGCCTGCGCCGACCGACACCCCTGCTATCCTCACAGTGCCGCCTAAAGAAAGCTATACGCCGTGCCGCCGATTCTAAACGCACAAGGGATCTCTAAGACTTACGGGGCCACTCCGCTATTTCGCAATATCGCCTTCACCATTGCCGAAGGGGACCGCATCGGGCTGATTGGGCCCAACGGCTCCGGCAAATCGACGCTGCTGCAAATTCTCTCCGGCGCCGTCGAGCCCGATAGCGGAGAAGTAGCGTTGCGCAAGCGAGCCCGTCTCAGCCACGTGCAGCAGGAATCGCAGTTTGCCGCGGCCCAGACCGTGCGCACCGTGATCGAGGCCGCTCTTGAACGCTCCGCTGTTCCTGCCGACGAGAGGCAGGCTCGCTTCGCTGAGACGCTCGGGCGCGCAGGCTTCGAGGATCTTGAAGTTGAAGCGGAATCACTTTCCGGCGGATGGCGCAAGCGGCTCGCCATCGCCGAAGCCCTGGTACAGCGGCCCGACATCCTGCTGTTGGATGAGCCCACGAACCATCTTGACCTGGCCGCCATCGAATGGCTGGAAGAGCTTCTCCAATCCGCCTCCTTCGCCTCCGTTGTCGTCAGCCACGACCGGTACTTTCTGGAGAACGTCGCGACGACCATGGTCGAACTGAACCACGCTTATCCGGAAGGACTGCTACGGGTTTCTGGCAACTACAGCAGGCTCCTGGAGGAAAAAGAAGCGTTCCTTCAGGCCCAAGCCAAACACCAGGAAGCGCTGGAAAATAGAGTGCACCGCGAGATCGAGTGGCTGCGGCGCGGACCCAAGGCGCGCACTTCTAAGTCCAAAGCTCGCATCGACAAAGCGCAGCAACTCATTGGGGAACTGGCTGACTTGACCGCGCGCACCCGTACAGCCAGCGCCGGTATCGATTTTTCCGCCACTGACCGAAAGACCCGGCGGCTGATCGAGTTGGATCACGTCACCTTCGATATCGGCGGCCGAACCCTCTTCGAGGATCTCGACTTCGTCCTTACCGCCGGCATGCGTGTTGGCCTTGTCGGGCCCAACGGCAGCGGCAAAACCACTCTGCTGCGGCTGCTCTCGCGAGAGCTCGTCCCTTCGGTGGGCGAGGTCCATAGAGCCGATTCGCTGCGTGTGGTCTATTTCGATCAGAACCGCTTGCTCGATCCTGATGTGACACTGCGGCGCGCGCTTGCGCCTGACAGCGACTCCGTGATCTACGAGGGGCGCGTGATCCACGTTGCCTCGTGGGCCAACCGCTTCCTGTTCACCGGCGAGCAGCTAAATCAAGCGGTCGGCCGCCTATCCGGAGGCGAACGCGCCCGCGTGCTGATCGCCAAGCTCATGCTGCAGCCGGCCGACGTGCTGCTGCTCGACGAGCCCACCAACGACCTCGACATCCCCACGCTCGAGGTGTTGGAAGAAAGCCTACTCGAATTTCGCGGCGCGCTCGTGCTGGTAACGCACGACCGCTACCTGCTCGACCGCGTTTCGACCACCGTTGTCGGCCTCGACGGCTTCGGCGGCGCGGGGCGCTTTGCCGACTACTCGCAGTGGGAAGCCTGGCAGCAGGAGCGCGAAAGCGCGTCCAAGACATCTGCAAGAGCGCTTGAGGGTGGAACCGTCGCGGGCACGTCACCAGCTACAACTGGCATAGCGAAGAAAAAGCTTTCCTACCTGGAAGCCCGCGAGTACGCAACGCTCGAGCATCGCATCGCAGAAGCCGAAGAGCAGCTTAAGACCGCGCTCGCCGCCTACGCAGATCCCGCCATCGCCAGCGACGCGGAACGACTGATCGCCGCCCAAGCCGAACTACACATGGCGCAGAAACGAGTCGATCAGCTCTACCTCCGGTGGGAAGAGCTTGAGACCAAGATCACCTGACGATGCCGCGCCGTCCAATCTTCCCGCAAGGTTTCCTTCAACAACTCCCTTGCATTCTGGAGATCGTTGTTAGATTTCATCAAAAGGCTTCTTTCAGAGCATCGCCACATTCGAGACGATCTGATCAAACCTCGCAAGATACGGAAATGCCGGCGGCATCAAGAGGTTGTCCAGATTGTGTCCGACCTCATCGGCATGATCGGCAGGCCACGTTGCCGCATCGAATGTGCCCCACGTCGCTGAATCCACCGTCACCAGACCATCATTCGGTCGTCCGGTTCGGGCGAAGATGTAATGATGGAACAGCAAGAAAGCTGCCGCCGTGGGAAGGGCCCCGAGCCTACCAGATCCAGCTACGGAGAAATAGGAAACCGAAGGGTGGTTGCGATACTCAGCTGAGAATGCCTCACACACACTCGTCGTCAAATCACGCAAACCATCGAGGGAGATGCCCAGTTCGCTAAGCGCATCCTCAAGGGGATTGCGGGCCGAAGCAAATGGAAGATGCGGGAAGGGCGACAGATCAAGCGGCGTGTCGATGACATCCGCAATCGGCGACCCCCGATGCGGTGTGGAGATTGTCGTCAGAGATGTCACGGGAGAGTCCCGCTGCTTCCCACTGACCGGAGAGAGCACATACCGGCTGTCAAGTCCACCCATACTGTGAGCGATGATATGCGTCTTCTGGTCGGGATCAATGGCTCCGCTTTTGAACCCGGAGTTAATCTGGTCGCACAGTTGGCCACCTCGGAACTCGACGCCCTTGGTAGGGCAATTATTTACTTGACTCCACCAGGGGAGCGGGTAAATGATGGGGGTGCGCGGTGAGCCACCACGCCCGTGTGCCTCGGTTGGGTTTAGGTGAGAATGTGCGCATTATCTACATCGACGATTCGAAGGAAGAAAAGCGACCCGATAAGTTTCAGGTGATCGGCGCGGTGATTATCAATGATGCGATATTCGATGGCTTGGAGCAGCATCTAGCATATTACCTGTATGAATTAGTCGAGCCCGACGTTGGGAAACCGTTCGAAGAATGCCACGCCTGCGATCTCCTAGCGGGCAACCCGCCATTTGAAAATGTAAAGCGTCAGCGGGCTATCGAGATTTTTTCCCACGCGATTGCTGCCGTTAATCAGATGAATATCCCGGTAATATACGCAGCCGTTGATTTAGTGAGGCTGAACACCGCAACTTACGGTAGCGCGAGTGCCGTTGATATGGCTTTTCGAAGCTGTGTTCAACTGATCGAGCAATGGTTTAAGGAAGAGTCTCCAGACAGCCTAGGCCTTCTGGTGTCCGACAATGGCGACAAGGGCGTTAAAGAAGCGATGCTCAAATCGTTTCATCTGTTTCGCAATCGAGCGATAAGCAGCCCACTCGTGAGGGGAGTACTAGAGCATCTGCACGATGACATGTACTTTGGAGATTCGAAATTTTCGAAGGGCATCCAGTTGGCCGATATTTGCACGTTGATAATCCGCCGTCACCTTGCTGGATACGAGGACACCGAAGACCTCTACCAAGAACTGAGTCGAAGCATTGTGAAACACTCCATGGAACCACTATGACTAACTCAAGGTATGCAGCTGGAGCGAGCAGCAAAGAAAGCGAAGGAGCCTGTCAACCACCGTGGTTAGGTTGTAGAGTCCGAGATTGGAAGGAATCCGAGTGAGAAAGGTAATTATTATCATTGGCGCTGTCGTGCTCGGCTTCTGGATTTCCAGTCGCTTCACTGACCATAATTCGAGTCAGCCCGGTGGCTCGCAGGAGGGTAGCGCATCCTGCACGGTCTCTAAGATTGCGGTCGATAAACTTCAGGCGCGGGCACAAGGCCACGGGTATTACCGCATCACTGGCCGCATTACGAATAACTGTGACCAACCTGTTAGTGTGCAGGTCACGGTCGCAATTTACGATAAGGCTGACAACATTCTAGCGGTACCGTTTTTTTGGCCAGCAGGGGTCAACAATATTCCGGCGCACACTGAGTACCCTTTTGAATGGTTAGATGACTCCCTTGGCTTTCATCACTTCACTGTCAGTGTTACCAGTGTAGAAACTCGGTAATTTGAAGCGTCAGAGGATGGAGACAAGTATGAGTGAAGAATCCGCGAAGTTCGACGCCGTCGTGCGCAAGGTGTTCTCTGTGCCGCATGATGAGATCGTGAAGCGCGAGAAAGCCTATCAACGGAAGCGCAAGCGAGAAAAACAAAAGCGGGCCAAGGGGAAGAAATGACTCCACGCAACATACTAGCGGTCGACTTTGGAGATATTAAGGCGGTCGAAGTGCGCTGTAGGTGCGGGGCCGTGACATCCTTGCCTGTACCGAGAAGTGCGTTCAGCGTCGAACACTTCGCTTGCCCAGGTTGCAATTCCATGCTTTGGTTTAAAGATGCAGATGGCACTCCCTACAACAAAGTGAAAGCGCTTATAGATGGCATAAGCGCTTGGCAATATTCGGAGGGAGCGCCGTTTACTCTCGGTTTTTCACTTGAGACTTCGGGCCGCGCTTCCGGCGATAAGGATTAGAAGGCCGTTTCGCACAGCTTTCCAGTAAGCGAAGCAAAGGTCAAACGCTTACCGAAAATCTTGGACACGGCCATACTGAAGCGGTCTGCATCGGTTACATCACGCTTCTTGGTAGCGCGGTTGTTGTAGCGGAACACTTGTTCGTCAAGGTAACGAAACAGATGGAATGGTTCGACACTAACGTAGCTTCCCGAGATGCCGCGCTTCAGCAGGCTCCAGAAGTTTTCGAGTCCGTTGGTGTGAACCTGCCCGTCAACATACTTCTCGGCATGGTCAATGACTTGGTGAGCGTAGTCCTGAGCCAGTCCGTCGTAGGACAGAAGAGCATCGGAGTAGAGTGCCGCTCCAGCTTCGACATGCTTCTTAACTTCCGCTTGCAGAACACTCTTCTTGCGACTAGGAACTACTTGCGCCCGAACATATCCGCCACGCTCCAAGATTCCCATGACTGCGGTTTTATCGCGTCCACCAGTACCAGTGATGCGGCGCTGCTTAACATCCAAGTGCATGTTGCGAGCCTTGCCACCTATGAAGGTTTCGTCAACCTCAACTTCACCGCCCAACTTGCTGCCGAAGGTTTCATCCTGCAAAGCCAAGCGAATTCGATGCAGCATGAACCATGCGGTCTTTTGGGTGACGTTCAGATCGCGGGCAAGCTCACAACTACTGATGCCGTTCTTGCAATTGGAGAGCAGCCACAGAGCGGTGAGCCACTTGTCAAGTCCGATAGCGGAATCTTCGCAAACACTTCCAACCTTCACGGAGAATTCGCGCTTCGCATGATGGCTGGAGCAAGTCCAAGTGCGGCGATGCGCCCTGAATTTTACTTTGTCAGAGCCGCAAGTTGGACAAGTGACCGCGCCATTCGGCCAGCGGCGAACGGCCAGATAGTCAATGCAGTTGTCGGGATTAGAGAAGTAAACGATTGCTTCTTGCAGGCTCTTTGGTTCGCTCATGGTCTTGCTCTCCATGAACAAAATCATAGCCTAAATACGTGGTGGAGTCAAGTAAATAATTGCCTTTGGTAGGGTCAAGCTCAGGCACAAGGACGGCGAGCCCCTTTGTCCGGAAATGTTCCGCCACGCCACCAAAATACTCGATGCCGAAGCGCTTGCGAAAACCAAGAATTCCATGAACCAGGACTATGTTCATGGCCCGTTATATTAGCATCTTAGGGCCGACCGTCAGCCGCGCTCCTGAAACGCACGGCGCGCGCTCCAGACAACGACTTTGATGAAAGTCTTCGTTGGTGGTGCCGCTCTACCCGCGGCCGGCTGGAACCGGACCTGCCGTGCAGGACTTGTATTCGACGCCAAAGCCCGGGTTGACATTTCGCTATTTGTTCGCCTACGATACCCTGCATGCCGGAAGATAAGGAACGGGGAGCGATATTGATCGCCGCCTGCATCATTGCCGCGATCCGCCTGCGCGGGGAAGAGATCAAACCGAGCCCCAAGGTCAAGCACGCGATCTACGAGTCGGTGCAGTTGGCCACAATGGTGTTACGAGAACTGAAAGGACACGGCCCATTCAGCACGAGCTGAACAGGGAACTATTCACGTTCTTGTCTTCGCCGTCCGGGGCGTCGTCGTCGGATCGGTCCGATTGAGAGAGGTCCGTATAAATTTTGCTGCCGCCCTTCGTCGTGATCTCGCCGAGCGTGCCTGTAAGTACGCCCAAGCTGGAGGACTGCCGCATTGTCTCAGTTACGGCGAAGCCTCGATCCCGTGCTTTGCACCCTATGAACACGACTCGCGACATGGGAACTTCCTGCAGGCGAGCTATAAGGCGATACTGGCAAATCCGGCGTGGAACAGACGCTTGGCGAAGGTGCACACGCAAGCCCGACGGTCCTTGCCTAATCGGGAGCAGGGACGCTGGATGGAGCTTGATTCCTGTGCAAGCTCGGATGCCCTACTGATGAATGTATTCTGCTATCCCGGAGTGTCGCGAGATGGCAGGATTTCAGCGCTGCTGGGCGCTGAAGAGGGGGTGTCGCCGTGTTTTGGATACAGAGCCCGCGTGCCCCTCGCAAACGGCAAATTTGATCGCACGGAAGTTGATCTGCGACTGGGAAACCTGTTGGTTGAGGCAAAACTCACCGAGAGCAACTTTCAGAGTGCCCAGAAAAAGGCACTCCAGACATATCGTGATTTCTCCGATGTGTTCGACCGGCAGCAACTACCCCAGATGGGCGACCATTACCTCTCCTATCAGCTTCTAAGAAACGTGCTCGCGGCTTACGCTCTGCAATGTTCTTTCTGTGTTCTGGTTGACGCCCGAAGGCCGGACCTGGCTGATGCTTGGTATGCCGTGATGAAGTGCGTGAAACCGATTGAGCTGCGGACCAAACTAAGAATGTCGACGTGGCAGGAAGTGGCACAAGCCGCGCCAGCAAGGCTTC
Organism: Acidobacteriaceae bacterium; assembly: GCA_003151335.1. Taxonomy (GTDB): domain Bacteria; phylum Acidobacteriota; class Terriglobia; order Terriglobales; family Acidobacteriaceae; genus Bog-257. Next base: position 4,003 of record PLXE01000121.1, on the reverse strand, counting down.
GAGCCTTCTTGGCAGCAAAGTACGGAATCAAATGGCAAACGGGCTATGATCAGCGGTTGTGTACGGCACTCGTTACACGGTTGCGATGAACGACAAAGCACAAGATGTTGAATGCCCGACCTGCGGCGCTCTGCCGGGAAAACCTTGCTGCCGCGAGAACGGCAACTTGCTGTCCGACTCGCACATGGCACGAAGGACGCTCGCCAGTGCGGGGATCGCCAAGGCGAAGAAGAAAGCGACCCAACCCAAACCGCTCCACGGTGATTGAAGAAACCGTCACCGAAGGCTATCTCGCGAGGTGGCTAGGGTGGACGCGACGCCAGTTCCGGTTCAGGGTTACTTGTGTAGTCGCCTGTTATCGCCAGCTATCGTCTTATGCTGGAAACCAAGCATGCTTGGGTGTAAAGTGCAGAGCACGCGATCCGCAATAGTCCACAGTCGCATTCAGTGAAGGATGATGATGACGAACCCGACGCAAAGTTCCACACTCGTTTTCGAAAGGGGTCTGAGGGCAGCAGCCTTGGCACTGACGCTGGTTTGTGCGTTGACAATGGTCGCAACGCGACCAGCGCAGGCGCAAACATTCAGCGTCATTCATGATTTCAGCGGCACTGACGGATATATGCCCTATGCTGGCGTCACTCTTGATGCCGGGGGCAACCTCCGTGGGACGACCTTCCAGTCGTTGGCTGCGCAGGGGACAGCCTTTGAACTAAGACGCTCGCATGACACCTGGTTGCTAGAGACCCTCGGCTCCTTCCAGGGAGTGTTTGGATCGTATCCCGCCAGCGGAGTCGTCTTCGGACCGGGCGGCGCTTTGTTCGGTACCACCTCTTTAGGTGGGTTAAGAGGGTTCGGCATCGTATACAGCCTTCGACCCCCGGGAAGTGTTTGCCGAAGCGCCCTGTGCCCTTGGAGGGAGACCATCATCTACCAATTCGTGGGAGGAACCGACGGAGCACACCCCGAAGTGGGCAATCTCGTTTTCGATCGTGCCGGTAACATATACGGAACCACCGGCCAAGGAGGTGCTGCCAACCAGGGCACGGTTTACGAATTGACCCCTTCGGGCGGCGGCTGGACGGAGAAAGTGCTGTATAGCTTCTTGGGAGGAAACGACGGCGCACAACCCTTCAGTGGCGTGATTCTCGATGCTGCGGGAAATCTCTATGGCACAACTACGGGGGGAGGAGGTTCAGGTTGCGGCGGACTGGGATGCGGCACAGTTTATCAGTTGACTTCTACGGGCTCGGGCTGGACAGAAAACATTCTCTACTCCTTTCAGGCTGGCGCAACTGGAGAAAACCCCTACGGCGGGCTAATCTTTGATCAAGCGGGCAATCTTTACGGGACAACCTTGGCCGGGGGCTCCGGTGGCGGTGGGACAGTGTTCGAGCTTTCGCCCTCCGGCGGAAGTTGGGGGTTTACCCTGTTGTACGGGTTGAGCGGCAATAATAGCGGCTCCCTGGGCAGCTTGGCTATGGATGGTGCCGGCATTCTTTATGGCACTACATTCTCCGACGGCATCTATAGTGCCGGGTCGGTATTCAAGCTGACGCACCAAGGCGGAGGCTGGACTTATACCACGCTCCACGATTTCCTCGGTGGCAACGACGGTCTCGAGCCTATCGGCGGCCCAACTGTGGATGCACAGGGAAACGTTTACGGCACGGCATCCGAGGGCGGCACGCAGAATTGCGGGTTCGAGACCAACTGCGGTGTTATCTGGGAGATCACACCGTAAACGAAAGAGCGCTTTCCTGTTCCTGACGATAAATCGCCATAGCGCAAGTAATCGGGGACAGGCGTTCCGGGTTTGGGATTGTGAGTGCTATCGCCTGATTACACCAACAATCACAGACTTTCTATTAATAATGAGGTAAGTTGCGGTAGTGCTGAGTCCTTACACGCCTCTGTTGCTAATCGTGCCACCGCTGTATGTGGATGTTGTGTGGCCTTCCCTTGTCTTGGAACAGCGCATCCTCAGCATTATTCCGATCACGGTAGGCCTAGCTGCTGAATGGGTCGTCCTTCGGTTTGGCGGCTTTGGCTTGTCATGGAAGAAGGCGGCCATCGTTGATGTGGTGATGAATGCGGTCTCCACCGTGGCAGGAATCGTCGTGATACCAGCCCTCGGATTCGTGTGGGAGTTCTTTCCGGGTTCTGTCCTGTACAAACTGTTCAATGTCGGGACGTTCAATCTCGGCACATGGGCGGCTACTTTTGTAATGGCAGTGCTGGCAACAACAGCGATTGAAGCAGCAGTCGTCAGATGGGGTTTCAAAATACCTTTAGGCCGTCGCGGATTTTGGATTTTATGCTTTGCAAATTGCGTTAGCGTCGCTCTTGCCTACGTGAGCCTTTGGTTACATCCACCCGAACTGTAACGCAGAACGCTCTGCCAGAAGATGATGCAGTGTTACCGTCGTAAAATCGCCATTACACTCACGATCCCAGAACCGTGCCTGTTGCCGGTTAGTCGTCGGCCGCTCGAAAACTATCAGTACGGCCCTTCGGTTCCTCCTCGGTTGGCGACGGCTTGCAACTCGCGTATTACCCAGAACAGCCGCCGGGCCGATACATAGCTGTGCTGGCCGCCATTGCGTAGGTCCGTGATCCGGGATTTCGAGATCAGCTTTTGGACTTTCCGCTGCGACAGTCCCAACTCTAGCTCAGAGTGCACGATAGTAGCTGCTTCCTCCTCCGAGATGCCGGGCAAGGCCTGGCCGGCATGAAACCGGGAACGCCATTGCTCCAGCTCCAGGGCCTGGCGGGTGAAGATTGCCTCCAACTCGTGGGTGCCGGCAAACAGCAACCCGCAGTGTGGTGGTTGATCCAACAGTTCCCGTAGGGTCTCCAGGCACTCAATCGACAGATGCTGGGCTTCGTCAAAGACCAATAGCACCTTGCGCTGGCTGAGATCGAATCGCAGATTGCGCAGAATCCGGTCGACGGTACCCATTCCGATCGCCCCACAGCTCTCGGCCACCCGTTTCATCAGGTCCAGCGAGCGGATTCCCTGACGAACGTAGACGTAGTAAGCTCTTCGGCCTTCACCGTTCTTGGCGATCTCCGAGCGGTTCAACTCTGCGATCAGATGCTGCAGGACGTAGGTCTTCTGGGTACCCGGGGCGCCGTAGAGGTAATAGGCTCGCCCATGATCCAGCGCCTCGTAGAAGTACTGGCGCAGCAAACGGGCATTCTCGGTTTGGTAGAACTTGCCTGCGTTGATTGTTGGAGTTGCAATGGGGTGGGCGGCGATGAAGTCGCGGATCGCGGTCCGGATGAGGCCGTCGTTGGAGGAGATCCGGCTGTAGTGGCCATTCAGAAACTGATAGACCGTCTCCCGGGCGTAGTTGATGCGGCGGGCAAAGTCAGGCGGTGCCATGCCGGTCCGGGCCAGGTAATCCTGTAACTCCAGTCGAACTTCGGTGGCTTCCGGCAAGCTCGCCGCCAGCAGCTGCCGGCGTACCGCGTAGGAAAGAGCCATGACTACTCTCCTTCCGTCAGTTCCCGGACAATGTCGTTGATAAAGTCGGGTCGGGCTGCAGTTTCGAGATCCTGCGGACGTATCAGAGTTGGTGGCAACTGCTTCTCCCGGGGCATTTCAGCTCGATCCTGGAGCTGCGAGATCTCGGTACGATCTCCGGCACGAGCCCGTATGCCCGATAAGCCAGTCACGTAATCGGCGATCGCCTTACGAGCCGTGCGCCTGATCCGCATCGAAGCTCGAATGTCTTCGTGGCTAACCGGTCCGCGGGTGATCAGCTTCTGGGCCCGCAGCCGTCCCAGCAAGCGCCCGTCCAAGTCCAGAGCGATGGCTTCCCCCAGATTGGCGGGATCACAAGCCACCAGGACATCTCGCTCGATCTCCAGAAACAGCTTGGCCAGACTCACGCCATCGGCTGGTTCGTAGCGTTCGCCATACAATTGCACACATCCGCCCTCTGACACCTTGCGCCGCTGACGGTCCCAGAACAAGGCATAGAGAACAACTGGACCC
>PLXE01000075.1 GCA_003151335.1 Acidobacteriaceae bacterium | reverse complement strand
CAGCAACAACAGCATGCCCAGCAGCAGCAGAGCCAGAACAAGCAGCAGGCGCAGCAGCAGCAGCAGAGGCAGAGCCGGCAGCAGGCTGCTCAGCAGCAGGCCATTAGACCTGCTCAGCTACGGCCCACGCAGCAACAGCAGCATGCCTATCAGCAGCAACAGCAGACAACCTGGCAGCAGCATCGCGCTCAGAACTGGCAGTCTGAACACCGCAATTGGCAGCAGCGCGGCGGCTACAACGGCTACCGCATTCCTGACAACTATTACGGCAGCTACTATGGCCAGGGTCATTCGTTCCGCGTCTACAACGAACCCTTCATGGTGGTGGGCGGGTATCCGCGCTTCCAGTACGGTGGCTATTGGTTCAGTATGATTGATCCGTATCCGGAATACTGGGGTAGGAACTGGTACCAGACCGACGATGTCTACGTCGCATACTCCGGTGATGGGTATTACCTGTACAACCGCCGGTATGCTAACCGGCCGGGGATTGCAATTAGCATCCCGTTTGAAAGCCAGAACAATGAGCAGGCACAGCTAGGGCCCATTCCGCAACAGCAAGGTGACTGGCAGCGGTATCGCGCTCAGAACTGGCAATCTGAGCACCGCAATTGGCAGCAGCGCGGCGGCTACAACGGCTATCGCGTTCCTGACGATTCTTACGGCAGCTACTATGGTCCGGATCACTATTTCCGCGTCTCCAGCCTCCCCTTCAGTGTGGAGGGCGGGTATCCGCGCTTCCAGTACGGAGGCCATTGGTTCAGTATGATTGATCCGTATCCGGAAAACTGGGGAGACACCTGGTACCAAACCGATGATGTTTACGTCGCATACTCTGATGACGGGTATTACCTGTACAACCGCATGTATCCTGACAGCCCGGGGGTTGCAGTTAGCATCTCGCCTTAGGCGGTCTACAAACCGAGACGACAGTGTCCTAAACAAGTGCCCTGCGCAACCTAAAGCGATCCGCTTCGCGGAGAATCGGAACTGACCGAGACGGCCAGAAGCGGAGTCGCTACCTCACTCAACCGGTGAACTCGACAAGCGTGGTTCGCGGCTGCTGAAATCATGGCGGAGCGGGAGGGATTCGAACTTGAGCTGTTTTGCGGGCGTCTGAGCCCGCAGGCGAAATCCCGAGCGCAGCGAGGGACCTCTCTAGCTGTAAAAACTCTGCTGAAATCATGGCGGAGAGGGAGGGATTCGAACCCCCGATACCCGTCAAGGTATGGCCGCTTTCGAGGCGGCTCGTTTCAACCACTCACGCACCTCTCCGCATCAACGGCAACCGAATTGTAGGTCCGCTGCCTCGGTCTTCGACGGGCGACAAGACAGGGGCAGCGCTTTCAGTTTAGCAAATGCGCTGCTGAGCGTCATGCTGCGCCGCACGCTGCCAGGACTTTACAGCCTGCTGAAAGAGTAGGGTTGAGCCGCTGCCTTGAGGGGGCGCACCTTTAGGTGCGCCGCTGATCTCCTTGTTCTTGTCATCACGAGCCGGCTTTAGCCGGCGAGGGACCTGCTTTTTGACTGACTACTGACAACTGCTGTTTGTCATCCTGAGCGGAGGCGGCGCCGATGTTGCGCCGCCGCAGTCGAAGGATCTGCGGTTGCCCTCCCTGACAACCAGCAACTGGCAACTGACAACTGTTCTTGTCATCCCGAGCGGAGTGAGCGCAGCGAGCGCAGTCGAGGGACCTGCTTTTCACTGATAACTGACTACTGCCTACTGGCTACTGACTACTGACTACTGACGTCTGCCCCAATTCTCCACCACCTTAGTGTAACCTTGCCAAGATGCGGGTAGCACCAACAGGCTTACTTGGATTACACTTTCATTGTGAAACGAAAGATTCTGATTACCTTGGTGGTGTTAGCGGCGGGCTTAGTGACGCTCCTCGGCTATGACAGTGGGGCCGAGATGGTCCAAAATACCGTGGGCGTTCTCCATTTCCCTGGCTCGAAGTTCGTTTCATCCGTCCTCTCATCATTAGGAGTACAGGGAGTAGGGATCATCCTCATGGTCGTTGTTATCGCGGTGGCGGTGATTGTCTTCCGCGGAAAGGACGACGCGACCATCTAGTTTTTCGCTCTCTGTTCTCGCCACCTGCGGCGCACCAGTGTGCGAGAGTCAGATGAACGCTTGGGGTTGAACCAACTCATCCCGGAACACTTGACTGACTCACGAAGGAAGAACACGTTGAAATCGTGTTTGCGCTTTGCAGGAGCGACGCTCTGACGAGAAATTTGGCAAGGTGCCAGCCCCCTTCCTGAAAGCGATGACCCGCCTCATGACCGCTTCTGCGCGCAGCCTGGCCAGCCCTTACCCTCTTCCGGGTCGCCGACGCAAAATGTCACCCATTGCTGTTTGTATCCCCAGCGAGGTCGCCGCGGCGACCGAGTCGAAGGATCTGCGGTTGCCTTTACTGACAACTGGCTACTGGCTACTGACAACTGTTTTTAGGGCACCCGAGGTTTGGGAATGTCAGGTGTTAGGGTGGGCACCCGCCCAGTGATCCAAGGGTTCGTGCCGAAAAGGGAGAATCACATTCTCCAAGCCTCTTTCAGAATCTGATACTGCCTTTCAAGTTCGCGTTCTAGCAGGCACTGAAGAAACACCGCCCTGGGCGGCCAATTATTGCGATAAGGATTTTGCGAACGTCCCGTGTATAAGCCGCCACCTGGTCCTGAATAGAGGCCACCACTAGGTCCCGTGTAGAGAGCTCCACCCGGACCGGTATACAATCCCCCACCGGGGCCGGTGTAAAGTCCACCGCCAGGACCTGTATATAATCCTCCACCCGGACCGGTATACCATCCCCCACCGGGGCCGGTGTAGAGACCACCACCAGGACCGGTGTATGCCCCGCCCCCTGGGCCAGTGTAAAGTCCCCCGCCCGGACCCGTATACAAACCGCCACACGGTCCAGTGTAGCTATCCCGAGGCCATCCAGGTTCAGTTTTGGTGTCTCTCATAATTGCCTGGAGCACCGGGCTTTCTGAATTTCTGGCACTCGGCGGAATGTTTCATTGGTCACCATTTTATTGCAAATTCAGCACGTTCTTGTATAGCTTTCTCAGATGCTCATCCGACATATCCACAATCGGTTCGTACATGAACGAATTGAGATGGATATTTTCTGGGGTCATGAGCGCCACGCTTTCCAATAGTTCGATGCTCGCAGTCTCGGCGGGAAACGCTTGTTTGAACCTGTCCACTAAAACAGATGTCTGATGCGCCGTAATGGCATTCACGAAGTTGTTGTCGTTTATCTTTCCCACCATAAATTTCTCAGATGCCAAGCGTATGGCAATAGACAACACAATCTTGTTCTCGAAGTTGACGCCTGCTGGTGCTGTTAAGCATGCCTTTGCCTGGTCGTCTATCATATCAACCATTAGTCTCGTTCCATTGGACGAGGTAGGCCCAACGGCAGCAAACACTGACCTATAGATGGTGTCTAGGTCATCTTCTGTAATCGTTGCGGAATCAGATTTCCAATGCAACAGAGACGTAAGCTTTATATACTGAGGATCTTGGATATTTTTAGTCAGTTCCAGAATGTTTCTGATAAATGGAATACATGCCACTTTCTTTATCTCGTCTACAAAAAAGTTATCCTTCAAATCATTGAGGAATACATTTCTTATTCCGGCGGCTTTTTCAAGCGCAATTGTACCGTCGTCATTTCTTGCCGCCATCAAGCAGCACCCATAGTTAGCAACCCCCCTACTCTCTAGAGTACGGAAGAAGTCGAAGTTATGGGTCATTATAATTTGCTTGAAAAGTGGGTCTTCGCTGATGTCCTTCAGGTATTGAACGATTGCATATTTATTGCGGTAATCGAAGGAGTCCGCTATGTCATCAACGATGAAGATGGTCTCCGTCTTTTCATGCCGCCTGACCTCAACCTCGAAGATGATATTCAGGATATAAAGAGCCTTTTTCTCGCCTTGGCTTAAGGACTTCATCAACGTGTCTTTCACCACCGGAGCCGAATCGTTCTCATCTTTAAACGTGTAACCAAGATCAAGTATGGCATCGTTGTCCAGGACGACGGCTGCCTTATTTGTCGCTTCCAGCGTAAACGGTACAAAGAAGCGATCATTGAACAGGTCTATCGCGGCCTCCCACAGTGTGTGCTCTTTAAGAGCAGTATCCTGTATTTCCTTTCTTCTTTCTTTCACCTTTCTATATTTGTCGAGTAAATCATTGTAAAGACCTTCATTCGCCTTAAAATACGACTTCCAGATTTGGACTTTGAAAAAGTCGATGTTTGCCAAATGCGGTAACAGGAGTTCGTGGTCGCACAGATATTTATGGAAATCCCGAACTGTTACATTTCTTTCAAGTAGTTTCTTAAGCTCGGCGAACGTTTTCTTGAAATCCTTATCATTTGTGATGTTGTCCAATTCTTTGGCAACGACGTCTTCTAGCTGCTTTGGGGTACTGATTTCTAGTTTCTTGCTAGCGTTAAGCGTAATAGTGTGTTTTGCAGCGAAGAAACCATTGTCGGCTAGGGCCTTGGCGATTTGGCTTGCGTTGTAATACTCAAATATGCCTCCCTTGAAATAGGTGGAGGCGGCTAGTAGTTCATTATATTTTGTGATATAGGCGTTAATTGCCGTTGCGACATCCTTCGCTCCCAAGGCAGCCAACACCTTCTCGTCAAAGATGGCATCGTACTCGATCTGGGAAAATGGGGCATCCTTTTGCTCTGCCACTTCGTTCTTTACGCGGTCAAGTGCCTGATAAAAGGCTTCCTCAGTGTCGATGTACATAATGGCCGAGGCGATTTCCTTATCCAGCCCCTTCTTCCTGGAGTGGGACTGGGTCTTCATCGCATCAAGAAACACTTCCTTGGAGTGTTCTAGGTCTGCATTTAACTTCTCAAACTCCTTTCGCAATTTGTTGTTCACTAGGAGGGTCGACGTTTTCTCTGTGTGACCGAAGAATTCGTCATAAGGAGGAAGAACGAGTACGCTTTCCTTCGGTAAGGCGTGGCCATTCTCATCGGTAATCTTTCTGACATTCACACGCGAGGGAAATATTCGATCTCTAGAGTCAACCCCATCGGCCATATCCTTGAATGTTTGAGCCAAGGATGTTTTCATGGCCCCATTCGGAGCATATATGGCATAGACGCGTTTTTGTAAAAAATTGAAATCGTACTGTAACTTTCTGATTCCGTAGCAGTTTTCAAGTTCGATCTTAACTTTCCCCATCACCAACCCCCGGAGAGGCATCATACGCCCTCCGAGTCTGATGAACCAGCCTGGTGCCCTAGGTTCGCGTCCGTGTTTTGGACGTTAACCTGGGCAGAGGAAGGTCCGGGCCGGCCCACCAAACATTTTCAACTCACGATCTCTGGCCGTCCACTCCGATTCGATCTCCACCACTCCGTTCTCCCGGAAAGCGCAGTTGTTGGTGGGAGCCCCCGCATTTATGCGGGGGAAAAAGATCGTCTTTTGATCGTGCGCTTTAGCGCCGGGGACCGCAAAATCCCGGGGCTGACCTGGACTCTTGAACGAAGTGTCCCGTCCCTCAACCACCCCAACAAGCCCGCCACGGCGGGGCGCTCGTTGGGGTGGTTGAGGGACTCGGATCTATTTCCCACCTATACCCAGCACTCCGCCTGCGGCTGCGAGCTGGGCTAAACTCTTTCGCCCCCGCGGGGCTGAATTTTCGGCAGGAACGTCCACGAGTAAATTCCAAGTTCCGTTCTCACACAGACTCCTCAGTCCTCTCGCGCTGGGCCCCAGCCGCCGCCGCCGGGAGTTTCGATGCGAACGCGTTCGCCGCGGCGCAGGCGCGTGCTGCCCTTGCTGGGCATGAGATCGGTGGAACCATCGGCGCGAAGTATCTCGGTCCGGCCCGGCGCTCCGTCCTCGCCGCTCGCGAGACCGTACGGTCGAGACTTGCGCCGGTCAGCGAGCAACGTCACCGTCGTCTGGGGCACCAGGCGCCTGCTTGATCGGCAAGCATCCAGTGGCGTTCCTCGCGCGTGGGCTGCTTCAATGCGGGACGATACCAGTCTGTCCGCGAGGGCGATCGGCATAAATATCCACTGTCCGTCGCGTGATACCATACGCCTGTTTGGAGCGGCGATCGCTCCGCCACCGCGTAGCGTGCTTCTACGGGCTGCGCTGTCGTCCACGCAATGGCGAACCCAGAAGGAGGATCATCATGGGACCGAAAGTGAAACTGCCGAAGAGCCATGGGAAGACCCCTATCGGAGCAACTTATTTCGGGGGTATTTTCTATGACGGAGGAGGCTTCATCATTTATCCCGGGCATGACGGGAAGTTGCATATTAAACGTGTGCCCCCGTGGGACCCCGAGGTTATGGGCCAGCTCAACCTCGCCGCCAGCTTGGTCGTGCACGCGGAGCGGGTCGCAGATGCCAACATTGCCACCGAGATGCGCCGCTTGGCGCAAGCCGTTCTGAACTCCCAAAGCCGGCAGGTCATGGCCGCATTATCCCAAGTCGGGGATTAGAAGACCAGTGCGCCGGTGACACTAGCAGCTTGTGGCGGGGAAGAGATAACTGGCCAACATGCGTTTCATCTCCGTGATCACGCGCTCGCGATCTTCGCGAGTCGGCTGCTCGTAGTTCAGCGCTAAATTCTGCTTGCTGTCGTTCCAGGCGGGAACAGGTAGCTCGACAACATGCGTTTCATCTCCGAGATCACGCGGCCGCGATCTTCGCGAGTCGGCTGCTCGTAGGCATAGGCGATGAGCCGCTCGCCCGCCTCGCTGACCACGCGCAACATCAGGTCGAGCTCGTCGGTATAAGGAAGGCCCAGGCGCACGACCATGAAGCTGGCCAGCATGGCGGGGACCCCGGCGGTGGGCGACGCCTCACGTAGTTTGGTGGGCGCGCTAATATAGCGTCCGAAGGAGATGGTGCGGAAGTCGGGATGGGCGTCGAGGTAGAGGGTGTACTCGTCAACCATCCTGTCCAGCACAGTGGCCGGATCGAAGGTCTTCAGATTGACGAGCTCGCGCCTCAAGGGTTGAAATACTGTGGCATCCAGCGAAGCGCGAAACTCAACGACGTGGCGCACCGCGATGGCATCAATGATGGTCTGCTTGTCGGGGAAAAATCGGTAGAGCGCGCCGATCGACAGCCCCGCCTCCGTGGCAATGCGGGTGGTGGTTACATCTTCCAGCGGCATCTGCTCCAGCAGGGAACTGGCGGCGTCCAGCACCCGCTGCACGGTTCGTACACTGCGGTATTGGACTGGGTGGCGCCGACGCCGAGCGGCGGTCGAAACTTGGCTTTCAACTAGAGGTGCATCGAGTTGATTTCTAAAGGGCATCTTGTTCGTGCAACAGCTAGGCTACGGTTTCGCTCCTTGACATAATGCCACAAATCCTGTAAAAACGAAACAGAATTCGCGTTCTTGTTATGCGCCGATAGGTAGGCAGGATAGGGGTCCTTCGACGCCTCGGTCGCCACCGCGACCTCGTCGCGCAGGACGACAAACAGACTCAGCCACCTGCGTTCGGGATGACACGGAATGGGCCAGCCCGGATGACAGTTGAAATTGTGCTCGGTCCGAAGCCGAAAAGCAACGCGCGAACAGCGAAGAGCAACGCGCGAAAAGCGAACAGCGAAGAGCAACGCGCGAAGAACGATATTGATAGCTGACGGCCGATAGCTGACAGCTGACAGCTGACAGCTGACAGCTGACAGCTGACAGCTCTTAAGCTCTAACGAGGTTTTTACCGCATGGGTGTTCCGGTTTCGCAGACAGCGAAGAGCAACGCGCGAAGAACGAATTGATAGCTGACGGCTGATAGCTGACAGCTGACAGCTCTTAAGCTCTAACGAGGTTTTTACCGCATGGGTGTTCCGGTTTCGCAGATGTGGACGGTCGCCACGTACGTCCTGAAACAGAAGATCAAAGGCCGCAAGCGCTATCCGCTGGTGCTGATGCTGGAGCCGCTGTTCCGTTGCAACCTGGCTTGCGCCGGCTGCGGCAAGATCCAGTATCCCGCGCACGTGCTCAAGCACAACCTTTCGCCCGAGGAATGTTTCCGCGCGGTGGACGAATGCGGTGCGCCGATGGTGTCGATCCCCGGCGGCGAGCCGCTGATGCATCCGCAGATCGCCGAGATTGTGGACGGCCTGGTCGCGCGCAAGAAGTACATTTACCTGTGCACCAACGCCTTGCTGCTCAAAGAGAAGATTGACCTGTTCAAGCCCAGCAAGTATCTGACGTTCTCGGTGCACGTGGACGGCGAGCGCGAGCACCACGACTTTTCGGTCTGCCGCGAAGGCGGATTCGACATCGCCCTCGATGGCATGAGGGCCGCCTTGCAGCGCGGCTTCCGCGTTACCACGAACACCACGCTCTTCGACGGCGCCGATCCCAACAGCGTTCGCGACTTCTTCGACGAGATGATGGACCTCGGGGTCGAGGGCATGATGCTCTCGCCCGGGTACTCGTACGACAAAGCTCCCGACCAGAAACACTTCCTGGGACGCGCCCGCACGCGGCGGCTGTTCCGCGCCATGTTGTCGAACCGCAAAGCCAAGTGGGTGTTCAACCAGTCGCCTCTGTTTCTGGAATTCCTGATGGGCAAGCGCGACTATCCGTGTACGCCGTGGGGCATGCCGACCTTCAACATGTTCGGCTGGCAGAAGCCGTGTTACCTGCTGCAGGACGGCTACGCCGACACCTTCGAAGAGTTGATGCGCGAGACCGAATGGCACAAGTACGGCACCGAGTCGGGCAATCCGCAATGCGCCAATTGCATGGTGCATAGCGGATACGAAGCTTCCGCGGTGCACGATACCTTCGGCTCGCTGCGTGGATTTCTGGGGACGGTGCGCGCCACGTTCTCCAGCAAATACAAAGACGACGAAGCGCTGGCCATGCTGAAGGAGACGACCCATCCGGTGCGCGCTTACGATCCGCTGGTGCAGATCGGGAATGTGAATTCCTAGGCAATATTTTCACCACGAAGACACGGAGAGCACGGAGGAAACCAAACGAATTTCCGGGTAGTTTCCTGTTTACAGGCATCCTTTTTTGGTTTGTTAGAGCAATCTCAACGCGGGTTTAAAACATAGGAACTCCTCCGTGTTCTCCGTGCCTCCGTGGTGAATAGAGACTTTGGCGAAGAGCGAAAGGCGACAAGCGAAATCATGAGCGAGCCGCAGCGCAATTTAACCGTTGACGCATTGGAAGTCGTTGACGGACGCGACCACGAAAAGATGGAAGGCTGGATTCCCGAGCTGGCGACTGAAGCCGAGTTGCGCGACGCGCTGGAGAAAGCCTTCGACTATCGCGGCGACGTGACTATCACGCGCAAGGACGGATCGCGCGTGGAAGGCTACCTTTTCGACCGCCGCAACGGCCCGACGCTCGACGCCTCAATCGTGCGCCTCATTACGCAGAATTCCTCGCAGAAGATTTCCATCGCTTATTCCGATATCGCCGCCCTGGCGTTCAGCGGACGCGACACCGCCGCCGGCAAAAGCTGGGAAGCCTGGGTCCGCAAGTATTGGGAGAAGAAGGCCGCCGGCGAAAAGCACATCGCGCTGGAGCCGGAGAAGCTAGAGTAATTGTTTCTCTTACCCGCTGGGCTCGAAAGTCCAGAATATTTTTACCAGCCTTCGCCAAGTACAGGCGAAGGCTGGAGTATTTGGCTGATTCCTCAATAAGGAGGAACTTCGACGGGTTGTAATGGTTGTAGGTAACTAGCGCTGTAGGGAGGTAGTTTTTGGAGCGCGATGGGCGTAATCGTGATTCGTCTCGCCTTATAGTCAAAAGACGTCGCCTGACTATCTCTGGTCAGCTTTATAAGAACTGGAGCGTAACCGGGGGCAAAAACAGTGATATACGGGAACTCCAACTCTCCGCTAGGGCCGGGCCGTACGACAACGACCTTCCTAAAAGATCCATCAGGAGCGATGTAATATTCAGGAGGGCTTTGGGCGAGGCTGAACTGATTAGGCGCAGAGACTTGTCCGACAATTTGCCACTCTTGAGTTCCTGACTTTACTTCTTTTTTATAAGCCCAAGAGATGCCGATCAATGTGAGCAGCAGGATTGGGGTGATACGCACAAAGAACCCGCGGAGGTTGTGCTTTAACATTTCCCGTTCGGCAGCTCCGCGGGCAAAACGCCACAACTGAATATTTTCACTGATCGGTATCGGCTGAGCCGCCAAAGCACTGATTAGGTCGGGTGTTCGATGGAGACTGCGACCTTCCTGTGCCCTCCTCGTTCGACGGAGCCAGTAATCCAAACGCTCCTCGGCATCCTTAGCTTTTTGCAGGAGCGGTACTGGTGACTCAGTGAGAATCTGTACCAAATGCTCGTGCATCAACTCATACCGGCCGGCTGATCCAAGGCGCGGACCTTCGGAATCTGTTGCTAGCCGAGACACGAGGTACTTCTCTGCAAACGCATCGAGAACTGCTGCAACTTCAGCAGGAGAACAGTTTAATGTTGCGCCTACAGACTCCGCGGTCTGGCTCCACTTGGTGCCGGCAGGCGAAACCAGTTGCCGAAGCATGAGTAGCGCCTGATCGCCAGGGACACCCGTCTTGCGCCAAACGAAAGTCTTTGCATCTTCGATGTAGGCTCTAAGAAGCCCTGCTTTGCCCCCAAGCTGTCGTAGTCCTGCTGGTGAGAAATACTTGATGCCAAGGGACTCGATGACCGTTCCGACTGTCTGTAGGTCGATCGGTAAAACACTCATCGCGTCACCTTGGTACAAACGCTTGTCTCGCGATGGTTGCAGCAACTCGCGAACAAGGGCCTGCGAGAAGTCGCCGATCTGCAACTTCAGAACAGGGTCATCGTCTGCAATCGGGGCCAGCATCTGATCGAGTACAGCCGCTGCCTGGTCTGGGGTGAATGCGCGAAGGGTGTAGTAGCTTCCCAAATCCAGTACGCGTTGCTTTGGATCAACCTCGCGCGCAAGTCGAGTAAGCAGGTCAGTAAAGTCGCTTCGAATGGCCACGATCAAATGAAAGCCACCGTCTTCGACAGCTCTCTTCAGTGCATCCAGGAACGCGATGCGGATTTCGGTATGTACGGTGACGAACAACTCTTCGAACTGATCGATGCACACAAGGATATGTCGTGGCGTGTTCAGGTCCGAGCTCCTTGCACACCTGTCGCGGGCAGCCGAAAAGGCGGTAACCAAAGCTTCTATTTCGCTGCCTGTGTTGTCAGGTCGATAAGGTTCCAGCATCAACGCGCTGCGAAGCTTGCCAAACGGATCATCATTGATGCGACAGTCAAAAACCCACATTGTTTCACGCAGCCGGGGAAGAAGAGCTGCATTCAGGAATGAAGACTTTCCGCTTCCTGATTCGCCTTCCAGAATAAGGAACGCATGCTCCTGCAGGGCTTCCCAACAATCCTCGGTCTCGGCCTTTCGTCCCGGAAAGACCGCTCTCTCCTGGGGTCCGTACGGCCGTGGACCGCGAAATATCCTCGACACGTTCGTCGGCGTCGGTGGTGGACCAAGAATCCACCGAGTGAGGGCAATCGCAATCCGGGGAAAACGCACGATGATCAATGCGCTAACTCCTAGGCCGATGAGCGTATATCGGCCCGCCGGAGTCGAAAGCACAAACCTATCAATAGGCACGCCCGCCGACTTGAGCCCATTTAGGGCTGCTGGAATGCCGGCCGCCAAAGCTAGTACGGGCTTCCAATACGTGGCTGCCAACCTGCGCAGCTTGGCCGTTTGCATCTCGCTCACAGATCCCTCATGTCATCGCCTTCTATAGTGGCGCGTCTTCCACGCAAACTCGGGCTGAGGCCCAGCCTATCATGATGAGGGTGCTCACCGAAGCCGGTTTCGCTTGGGTGGGATATTCCGTGACCTTCACCCGCAGCGGCGTTCCCAGCCGCTCCGTGCTCTCTGTGTCTGCGTGGCGAACCTCACCCAAATCGCAGCGGCGAGAACGGCGCGAGATCGAAATCTGGCTTGCGGCCACTCAGGCGGGTGGCCCACGTCTCCCGTACATGGTTTTTCGTTTGCCGCGAATCAAGTATTTGCGGGTGCCCCGGGTCTCGCGCTTTTCGAGACCCGGGTGAGTATCATGACTGGGGAAAAGTTGTCGCCCTTCTGAGCTTCAGCTCTTGCACGCTCCAATCGTTCACCCGAACCAGTCCTGGCTCCTGGTAGGCATAGGCGCGGAAGCTGCTCCAACGCCACAGTTCCGGCGCTTCCACCAGACCACGCTTCACCGGCTTCCACCCCAGCCAGAACCAACGGTTGCCTCGTGCTGTGATTGCGAGCACACTATGCAAGTGATCGATGACGGACTTCCCGGGTCTCGAACAGCGCGAGCCCCGGGGCACCCGCCGCATTCGCCCGACTCTGGAGGTTGCTGGAAAAATCGGAAAAGCAGATCCCTCGCGGGCTGAACTTTACCCCAACAAGCGCAAAAACGGCGCTCGTTGGGGATCCCTGTTCGCCCGCTCGGGATGACAAAAACAAACTACTTATCGGCACGACTGAAGTCGTGCCCTGACACAAACCGTGCGCTGTTCGAGTTTTTCAGCAGCCTGTGAAGCCATGTCTAACCAACCTTCCATTGATTCCCTGGTCGGTGCGGCTATCGCGGCGAATCGCCGCCAGCCCGCCCAGGACCGCAGCCTTCGCACCGTGGCACGCATTCTGGACGCGGCCAGCTCGCTGCTCACCCAAATGCCGCTCGAGGACGTTACCACCAGGCGCATTGCGTCCGAACCCGGGCTCTCGGTTGGCGCGGTTTACCGCTTCTTCCCTGACGGGCAGTCCATCATCGACGCCATTGCCGTCGGCCACGTCCTGCAATTTCGCTCTATGGTGGATAAGGACGTCATGCGGCCGCTGTTGCAGCAACGCCAGCATCTGTCCGCCTTCGGCGGAGATCCCAGCGTGGTGCTCGATCGCATGATCGACGCCTACGTCCTGTATCTCGACGCCCATCCCGACTTCCGCACCATCTCTTTCGGGCGCCACATCAGCGCCGCCACCAAGGCACGCCAGGCCTCGCCCCGCACCGGTCTTCCCGCCATGCTCACCACCTTCATGGTCGAGCGCCTGCGCTTCCGCTTTACGCCCGAGCTCGAGCTCACGCTGAACGTGGCCAGCGAGGGCGGCGAGCGCCTCATTGCTTACGCCTACGAGCAGCCCACCCGCGAGGAGCGCGATGTCGTCATCGGCGAGACGAAGAAGATGCTGGCGGGATACTTGTTCTCCGGCAAGTGAGTTTCACCGCAACTGCCTGGTGCCCCAGGTTGCGCCCCGGTCCTTGGGCGAGGTTGCAGAATCACAATTTCGGAAGGGTCCGTTTCGAGCGTGGCTAGGTGTCCAACGCGCTTTCACTGGCTTTGTGGGAATACTTTTGCAACAGGATCAGCGATCCCACCAGCACCAGGACCATCACCGTCAGCAGAGACAACTCGAGCAAGGTATGGCGAAAGATGACGTCGCCTGCCTCCTGAAGTTTGGGGACCTCGGCGGTGAGCACCAGTATCCGGCGGATGACGGCGATCAGCGCCACCACCAGGAACGGTTCGGCCAGCAAGCCGTGGGCCCGAAACGAAACCTGCACCGTGTACAGCAACTCAACGATCAGCAGGATGAGAAGGATTTGGTCGAGCAGGCCGACGACCTGACCCTGGAGCTGGCGCGTCACAATCGCGAGAACAAACGTCTTCGCGGCAACCCATAGCAGCGTGACCGAAGCAATCGTAAGCAGAACGCCGAGACCGATGTAAACAACATCCTCGACGAAGGACAGGCCCTGCACCACAATGCTGCGGCCGGGCTGGGCGATCAACTGCCGTTCTTTTGGCATGATGGTGTGACGCCTAAAATGGCTATGCTAGTTCATTTTCGGTTCTTTTGAAACTGGGACTGAAGCAGTACCCAGTATAGGCAAGTGAGCAGTGGAAACCGGCTCACCTAAACCGCAGCGGCGAGAACGGCTGCAGATCAAGGCGAGACTCGCGAGTCCGCTATCCGTTACTATAGCGACAGGAAATCGTCTAACGTTTGCCGCCGGTTCGGGGCAACATGAGGAAAAAGCTGGAATGAAACGTACTCTGATTCGGCAGTTCGCTTTGATTGCGACTGTGCTGTTGGGCAGCATGGCAGCCTGGGGCGCCGACACCTCCATGCTGCGGCCTCCCAAGGGAGCCAAGGTCGCCATCATCGTTTTTGAAGATCTGGAATGCCCCGACTGCGCCCGGGCAGCGCCGCTGCTGCATGAGGCGGCCAAGCAATACAACATCCCGCTGGTGCAGCGTGATTTTCCTCTGCCCATGCACCCCTGGTCATTTGATGCCGCGGTGAATGCCCGCTTCTTCGACACGAAATCGGCGAAGCTGGGCGACGATTATCGTTCGTACATCTTTCAGAACCAGCTGCAAATTACCAAGCAGAATCTGCGCGGCATGACCGAGCGATTTGCCGACGAGCACAAAGTTGCACTGCCGTTCGTGATGGATACGAACGGAGAGCTCGCCGCCAAAGTCAAGGCTGATTATCAACTGGGGCAGCGCATTCCTCTCGATCACACTCCCACCATCTACATCGTGAGCGATACGGTGCGCGGGCAGCCCTTCATCGAAGTCGTGGACCGGACCAAGCTCTATCAACTGATTGAGCAGGTGATCAAGGAAACCGGGAGCAGCCCGGCGGTGAAGAAGACGGCCAACACCCATAAGGCTGGGCACGCTCCGTAATCATTTAATGATTGCGTGGCGCCGGGAAGCTCGCCGCGATGGCGAGCTTTTTTCTTTAGGGTCGCAAGTTCCGGCTACTCCAGGACGGCGACGGAACTCTGAGTCCCCCATCGGGTTGCTATGATCGAATCCCTATGCCCGACAAAACTACGGCAGAGTCCATGCCTCCCCTGTCTTCCCGCGAGCGCATTCTGATGGCGGGCAAGCGCTTGTTCGCGCGCAACGGCTACGAAAACACCAGCACGGTGGCCATTTCCCGCGAAGCCGGCACCAGCGAATCGCAGATGATGAAGCATTTCGGCAGCAAGCAAGGTCTGTTGGCTGCTATTCTCGATCGCGGTTGGGCGACGATTGCCGAGCGTGTGCAAATGGCCCAAAAGAATGCCTCGCTTTCGCAAAGGCTCTTCGGAGCGCTGGAGGCCATTGCGGTGGAACTGGACAATGATTGCGAGCTGAAGGAAATCATGCTGCTCGAGGCTTGGCGTGTGCGCAAAGACAACCGGGATGTGCTGCTGAGCCAGGGATATCACCGGTTTGCCGAGGTGGTGGACGGAATCCTGAGCGAGATGAGGGAGCGCGGCCAGGTCCGCTCGGATGTGAACCTGCAAGCGGTGCGCGCCGCCTTCATCGGGATGACGGAAGGCCTGTTGCGCGACCAAGTGGTGGCGAAACGGTCTGAGTTTGTCGCCAATTACAATTTTGACGATGTCAGAAAGGTCCTGGAAATCCTGGTCTCGGGCTTCCGTGAGGAGCAGGCGCAGTCGCCGAAAGTAGTCAACGAGCAAACGACCAGCATCTGCTGAGCTGCACAGCCGGGTAGGGCCAGGGCCGAGCGTCCGCGATAGCAAGAGTGTCATGCTGAGCGAGTGTTCGCCGGGGCTAGCGAACGCGAGTCGAAGCACCCCTATAGCTGAGCCAATGTTTGTGGTAGCTATAGGGTTCCTTCGACTCGTCGCTTCGCTCCTCGCTCAGGATGACACGTGGAAGAAATACCTGCGCTTCTGAATCTCACCTTAGGGAGGCGCCATAGTTGTCCACTACATCAATGCTGAAAGCCATCTACAGCTTTTTCAACACTTCAAATATGTCCTCATTGCTGGGTATCTGGCCGAGGGGATAAATCTTGGCGAAGGCCAGCTTGCCATTTTTGTCCACGATGAATACGGCGCGCTCATTGACCCCGGGGAGCGGATCTCCCTCGCGCTGAATCCCGAAAATTTTGGCCACTGCTCCGTGCGGATAAAAATCGCTGGCCATAGGAAAGCTCATGGTGCCGATCTCTTTCTTCTGCCAGGCAGTGTGGCTGGGAATGGAGTCGGCGCTGATGGCCACGACCTGGGCGTCGTAGCCGGCGAACCTCTCCGTTTCCGCGCTCAGAGAGGGCAATTGCGAGGCGCACACCGGCGTCCAATCGGCAGGGTAGAAAGCCAGGACCACGTTCTTCTTTCCGCGGTAATCGCTCAGCTTGAATTGCTGCTTGATATTGCCCAAGACCGCCGGCAGTTCGAAATCCGGCACTTCATCGCCGATGTTCAGGTTTGCCATTTCTTGCCTCCAGGTACTGGTTCGATGCAACCAGCGATTCTAGAAGCCATGCTGCTTGAGGAGCAAGTCGTAGCCGCTGGGTGTTGTTTCAGTTTGATGAAAAAGGGAGGGCGCAGAGATCCAAGCTCGATCGAAGCCAAGGGCCAGCTAAAAATGCAACCATAGAGTTGCTTTTTGGGTCGCCCCTAACCTAATATGCAACCTGGAGGTTGCTTAAGATGAATGACCGTATTGAGAAGCGCATTGAACTCAAGGCGTCGGTTTCGCGGGTCTGGCGTGCGCTGACGGATTACCGCGAGTTTGGCGAGTGGTTTCGCGTAAGACTGGAGGGCCCATTCGTACCGGGCCAGGTCTCGCGTGGCCAGATTACCCATCCTGGCTACGAGCACTTGAAATGGGAGGCTGTCGTGCAGAAAATGGAGCCCGAACGGCTCTTTTCGTTTACCTGGCATCCTTATTCCGTCGATCCCAAAACAGATTATTCGAAGGAGACGCCCACCCTCGTCGAATTCAGGCTGGAGAAGACCACAAGCGGCACCCTGCTTGTACTCACGGAGTCCGGCTTCGACAAGGTCCCCAGCGACCGCCGTGCCGAAGCGTTCCGCAGGAATGAGGGCGGTTGGACAGAGCAAATGAAGAACATCGAGAAGCATGTCGCACCAAGGTCGTAGCCGCATGGTCGCCAAACGGCGGACCCGTGCACCGGTGTTTGCCGCGCTGGGCGACGAAACGCGGCTATCGCTGGTGGCGAAGCTCTGTGGCGGGCAGCGTTATTCGATCTCTCAGCTAACGCAGGGTTCCAAGCTGACCCGGCAGGCGATCACCAAGCATCTTCGGGTGTTGGAGAGTGTAGGAATCGTGCGCAGCGTCCGTAAGGGGCGCGAGAGCCGATTCGAATTCGTTCCGCAGCCAATCGAAGGAATCAAGGAATACCTCGATTCCGTCTCCGAGCAGTGGGACCAGGCGCTGTCTAGGCTAAAGTCGTTCGTCGAAGAGTGATGGGCGCCTTCAACCGAAGGACTGAAGGGCGAGCGGGGGACAGGAATTGTGCGTTGCAGGGAATGACTGGATGGTCTGCTGAAGTACTATGAGCGGGAAGCGGCATGAGCCTCCGGTCTTGTAAACTTCTCGGAAGCGAAGATGAGTTTCTTGACCATACGGCCCACGACCCTGTTTCTGACCTATGGTAAACATGAATCCAGTTTCAGGGACCGGGCAGTTGTTGGCCGCAATGGCAACCCATTTTGAGAGGTGGCGGACTTGAGTTGGGACACTTGGACGACCTATCCGGCGCATCCGCATGCGCTCCCTTTCCGCACCATCTTCGGCGAATACCGTGTGCGGCACCCGCAGGACCTTGCCGACAAGGTGCTGGAGGATATTCTGAAGCCGGAGCGTATTCCAGAAGACCTCGGCAATGCAGCGCTGGCGGACTTTCTGAAATCGGCGCGTAGTCTGGAAGATCTCGCCGAAGCAGTAGCCACGCACATTCTGAAATCGCAGCATACGCCTGGGGACCTTGCCACCGTCGTGGCGAAGCACATTCTGAAGTTAAAACTGACCCCGCAAGACCTTGCCAGGGTGTGGACGAGGCTCGATGCCGACATCACCAAGTCTGAGCAAGCGTACTGCGACTTGGGACATGAAAAAGAACGTTTGCAAAGCCAGCGGCAAACGCGTAGAGAACCAGCTGAGGACCTCAAGAAGAAACTCGCCGAAGCCTACCAGCGAGTACTACTGGCGGAAAGTCGTTGCCAGTTTCAGGATGAGCCGCTGAAATCCATTCTCTACGCCATGGAAGGTACGGCCGTGTGCCTCTCCGGCGGTGGCATTCGCAGTGCGAGTTTTTCCCTGGGCATTCTGGAAGGACTGGCACGATTCAGCCGGCGCGCGGCGTGCGCCGAGAAGCAGCGGCCCCTCCTGGATACGCTGGACTACCTATCTACCGTTTCCGGCGGGGGCTACATTGGCAGTTGGCTGATGGCTTGGTCGCAGAGAAGCGACTACCGTCAGGTTATCGACCATTTGGCCGCCCCAGCGCCGACCTCGGGCGATCCCGAGCCGCAGCCCATCCGCCACCTGCGCGAGTACACCAGCTATCTTTCGCCGCGCTACGGCTTCACCCTGGACACGCTGACGCTGTTGTCCATTGTGATGCGCAACATGATGCTGAACTGGCTGATTCTTGTGCCACTCGTGGTGGCGCTATTCTGCCTGCCCCAGTTCCTCTATGACTTCTCGTACGGCTGGGCGTTTGAGAGCGCGCATTCCGGTCAAGCCTGGTTCGTTGTAGTGATGGCCCTCGCCGTCATGGGTGTCGTAATTGCGTCCGCGACTGCGGTTTGGCGAATGGCGCGACCTACGTACCAGTTGGGGACAACCGGTTCGCAGACGGAGGGTAGCACCTCGGTCGAGCTTTGGTTCTTCGCCCTGCCGATCCTGCTGAGTGCATGGCTGGTCGGTGAGGCTTCCGCACGAGCTTACGTTAGCAACGCTTTGCACGGGTGGTCTGTCCTGCATTTGACCCTGTGGCTGATGGCGTACACTGCCCTTCCACCCTTGTCCATGGCGGCGGTTCGTGCGAGCTTGCTTTGGCACAACGATGGCGAGCAGTTGCCCAATCCCTTCCGCAAACACGAGGGCAGCGGGCAGGTGCACTGGGGAAGACTGGTTTGGTCGTTCGTCGCACCGCTGATCGTGGCGGCGCTAGCAGCCTTGCTGCTGGCCGAGTGCGCCCTGCGAGTGGGTGGCCGATTGGTGGAAACCGGCCGCTGGCATCCTGTGATCGGCCAGAACTTTGTGGTCCTGGTCGTCCCCATCGTGCTCGTGGTAATGATGCTGGGTTCGACCGTGCTGACAGGATTGTTGACCCAGATCGAACGGGAAGAAGAACGGGAATGGTGGGCACGCGCGGGAGGTCTGCTGTTTTCCTGCCTGTTGTGTTGGCTGGCCTTGAACAGCGTCGCGTTCTTCGCCAAGGACTGGTTACACTTCATGAGCGCCTCGATCCTGGGAGCGGCGGGCCTGGGCGCGGGTTACATCGGCAGCGCGGCGGGGCTAAGTGCGGCCACCAGCTCCGGCCTCAAGCGGGTGAAGGCCGAGCAGCTTACGACTTTCGAGAAGTTCCTGAACAAGCATGAACTGATTGCGCCCGTAGCGTCCGGCATCGCCCTGCTGTGTCTCGCCCTGATGCTGGCAGCGCTTACCAGCTGGCTGCGCGTACAACTCCACGACCGCTTGATGGCGGTGGTGCTGTCGCCGGAGTCAAGCATCTTGCAGCACTCCTTGTTGCGCTATCTTGGGATGACAGTTCATGTCGGGAAGAAAGCTCTCTGGGTCGGGACAGTTGACCAGCTGAAGGTCGACGCGCTCGCCACCTTCGTCGTGTTTGCGGCGGTTTGCCTCTTGGCGCTTTTCGCCAACATGTTCATCAACATCAATACTTTTTCGTTGCATGGGATGTACCGTATGCGGCTCACGCGCTCGTACCTGGGCGCCTCAAACTTTGCTCGCCATCCCGATGCCTTCACCAACTTCGACAGCAGTGACAACATGTACGAAGCCGATATGGCGCGCGCCGACGCGCCCCTGCACATCATCAACACTGCATTAAACGTGGTAGCAACACGAAACATGGCCTGGCAGCAGCGCAAGGCTGAACCCTTCACCTTCAGCCCGATCAGCGTGGGAGGCTGGCGCCTTGGATACTTGCCCACGAAGGATTACGGCGGCAGCAAGGGAGTAACCGTTGGTACAGCGATGGCGATCAGCGGGGCTGCCTTCAATCCCAACATGGGCTACAATTCTTCGCCGCTGGTGACGCTCTTAATGACCTTCTTCAATGCTCGATTGGGTTGGTGGCTTCCCAATCCCATTTGGCCCCAGCTGCGGAAATGGCCCGCCGATAGCAAAAAAAAGCGTAGCTACCTCGCAAGAAACGGCCCGAAGTGGGCTTTGATGCCCTTGCTGAATGAAGCGCTGGGGAACACCGACGACTCCTACAAGTGGGTCGAGCTATCCGACGGTGGCCATTTCGAAAATCTGGGGCTTTACGAGATGGTCTTGCGGCGTTGCCGGTACATCATGGTGGTGGACGCCGATGCGGACAGCGAATTTCAGTTTGAAGACTTGGGCAATGCGATTCGCAAAATCGAGATTGACCTCGGTATTCCCATCACCTTTCCCGACTTTCCGGAGGGACTGCCGATGGAAAAGGGAGTTAAACCTCTGAACAGCTACTGCGTTCGCGGAACGATCCAGTATGACTGCATCGACAGCCATGCGCCCCAGGGCGAACTGCTGTTCATCAAGCCGATGCTGAACGGAAGCGAACCGCCGGACATTCGCGCTTACGCCTCTTCCCATCAGACTTTCCCTCATGAGGCCACATCCAACCAGTTCTTCAACGAAGCGCAATTCGAAAGCTATCGCCACCTGGGGTCGTGGATGATCTCGTCTTACTTCGAGAATGCACCTAAGAACGTACCACCAGCACCGGTCGGGTGCGACATAGCCACGTTCTTCACCCGTGTAGCCTCCGTTCGCAATAGCAGCCCTAGCGCCGGCAAGAACCCAGCCGCGACGGCAGGCTCGGCAAATCCACCTACGCTTCCGGCCGGCGAGGTATAGGCGACGCAATCCTGAGATCGCCGGAAGAGTGACTGGGAGCTTCAGCCAAACCTCTGGTCATCTTTCCAGAACTCAGGCCAGGTCTTGCGCGGACCACCACACACAAAAATGTCGGGATGGTCTTCGCTCTCCTCGTTCTTCACACCGTAGGGATTGCCGTTATGTAAATATACTGACTGTATGATGAACATTAGCTCAAAGACGCTCCGCCTGGTTTTGGCGTGCACCATTTTCTTTTCCTGCTGGCCGGCCAGTGGACAGGTTGCCGTGCACAACAGCGAAGGATTGGTCCATGGCTTTCTGGTGCTGCGAAGTGCGGAGGGCGAAGCCCTGGCCCATGGCGACCTGATCCAGGTGGCGCACGGAAATCGCGTGACCGCCCACCTGGTATTCCACTTCAAAGATGGTTCGGTGTACGACGAGACTACGATCTATTCTGAACTCCGAAATTTCCGGCTCTTGCGGGGGCATTTGGTACAGAAGGGCCCATCCTTCCCGCATCCAGAGGACGTGTTGATCGACGCGCTCTCGGGGCAAGTCACGGTTCGCTACACCGGCGATGATGGCAAGGAGCAAGTCAAGACCGAGCACATGAAACTACCTCCGGACCTCGCCAATGGCATGATTTTCACGCTACTGAAGAACATCGCGCCCGAAAGCGGAGAGGCAAAGGCATCGATGGTCGTCACCACGCCCAAGCCGCGGCTGGTGAAGCTGGCGATTTCCGCCCAAGGTGAAGATATGTTCGTAGTCGGCGGCAACCAGCGCAAGGCCACGCATTACATCGTAAAAATAGAGATCGGGGGTGTCACTGGATTAGTGGCCCCGTTGCTGGGGAAGCAGCCCCCCGATATCCATGTTTGGGTTTTGCGCGGGGAGGCCCCAGCGTTCGTAAAGTCAAGAGGCCCTCTTTATCCTGGGGGTCCGATCTGGCAAATTGAACTGGAAAGCCCGGTCTGGCCAAACCAGGCGGATCGACACTAGGAAATTCACCAGAGAAATCGCCATCTCGCAAGCGCTCCGCGCCGAGAACGATTGCTTGTGAAATCGCCTGATTACGCCAAGTATCTCGCAAGGAACAGAGTGCGGGCCGTTGGGGTCTGTATATCTGAAGGAATTGAGTTATGCCGAAGCGGGGTTCATTCCGAACGAAGTGGGCGCTGATGGGTATTACAGCGGTTCTTTGCGTTGTGTGGCTGTACCTCTACTTCGATTCCGTTCGCCAGCGCCGAAGAGCCGAGCAAGTGCTCTCTGATTTGATTGTGTTCCCGTTCGCAACCGCGGACTTTGCGCTGGTACGAGACATTACACTTCGACATGGCGGCGGACCGATTCGTAGCAACCTAGAGCAAGTGTCGAGCACTTGCACGCCTCGCGACTGCGAATTCGAAGTCTCCATACTGCCCGCTGAAACAAGATTGCTGCGTGACCAAAAGCGCTTTCTGCGAGCACTGGACCTCACGGGGCAGTATCTTGGATTTCATCCGTGGATGGTGACGGTAACATTTACTGTAAGAGATGGCTCTCTGCAGCACAGCCGAACGACGGTTGAACAGGAACGGATAGGTAGGTCAGGGGACTACAGCGGACTAATCCTGATTAGTTACAGCGTGGACACCGACCGCACGGCAACACCCTATTCGGATGCAGAATATCCAGGAAGCGATTATGCCGTGACTCGTCCTCATGTGACTGGCGGTCCGACTGATGTATTACAAGTATGGACAGTGCCAAAGCCATCGGGAGCGTGGAAACGCGCCTTCGATATTCACCTCGATTGCCTAACGGCAGTCTTACGGGGTTGTGTTGATTTTCGAGGGCTTGCTCCATCCGCCTGGGCAGATTACGAGGCGTCGCGAGACTCCATGCAATTCGGAACGCGCGGTCCATCTCAGCCGTAGCTGGCGATAAATCGCCATTTCACAAGTGATCCGGGCCGAGAATAGTTGCCTGTGGAATGGGAGCACGGCTTTCGTTCCGGTATCAGGGCACGATGTCGTGCCGAGCGAAGCCCAGCGAAGGTCAGAGCTTTAAGCCCCTGAAAAAACAGATGCTCAGGGGCTGAAGCCCAAGTCATTGTTGACAAGTTGCGGCACGGCTGAAGCCATGTCCTGATACAAGACGGCATATAAGGGTGGCTAGACAGCTACTAACTGCTGATTGCTAGCTGCTTCCTACTGGTAGGTGACCCGCTTTTCACCCTTCACGATGCGGCCGATGGTATAGCCCTTCTCGCTGCAGCGCTCCAGGATGACTTGCACCTTTTTGAACTTCTTGGCGGGGACAACGAGGACCATGCCGATCCCCATATTGAAGGTGCGCAGCATCTCGTCTCGGGGAACATTGCCGATCTTTTGCAGGTGTTCGAAGATGGGCGGCACCGGCCAGGAATTGATCTCGACAATCGCGCCCACGCCCTTGGGCAGGACCCGCGGCACGTTCTCGGTGATGCCACCGCCGGTGATGTGCGCCATGGCAGAAACCGCATCGGCTTCGATCATGCGCCGCATGATCGGCCAGTAGCTCTTGTGGGTCTTCATCAACTCGGTACCGACTTTGCCCTTGATCTCGTTGACATAAGAATCGGGCGTGTAATGCGCCACCGAGAAGAACAGCTTGCGGGCCAGGGAATAGCCGTTGGTGTGCAGTCCGGTGGAAGGCAGGCCGATCAGTACATCGCCGGCTTGCACCGCTTTGCCGGTGATGAGTTTGTCGCGGTTCGCGACGCCGACGATGAATCCCGCCAAATCGTACTCGCCGTCGGGGTAAAAGCCGGGCATTTCGGCGGTCTCGCCGCCAATGAGCGCGCACCCGTTCTGCTTGCAGGCATCGGCGATGCCCGCCACCACTTTTTCGGCGATTTCCGACTGCAGCTTGCCGGTGGCGAAGTAGTCCATGAAGAACATGGGCGTGGCGCCCTGCACCGCGATGTCGTTCACGCAGTGGTTTACCAGATCGGCGCCGATGGTGTGGTGCAGGTTCATTTCAAAGGCGATCTTCAGCTTGGTACCGACCCCGTCCACGCTGGAAACCAGGACCGGGTCCAGGTACTTCTTCTTGTCGATGGCGAAGAGCCCGCCAAAGCCGCCAATCTCGCTCAACACTCCGCGATTGAAGGTCTTATGGGCGAGATACTTGATGCGCTGCTTGGTGCGATTGGCGCGCTCGATGTCCACGCCCGCGTCGGCGTACGTGATGGTCCGGGTTTCTGTCGTCTGTTGTGCCAAGAGTTGGGATCCAGTTCAGAGGGCGCATCGCCGCAGATTTTCTCGCGGGAACAGGCATTGTATCATTCCGCGTTTTGTGTGGGCTGTGATAGGCGTTTGCGGCGCGGAGGAGGAAGGAGGCAAAGCAGTTAAGCCACAGCATTGGGAGCGCAGACGCAGGCCCACCGCGCATTTCACGGCTGAAGACACCATCCCCGATCCATTTTCTCGCAAGGCGCAATACGGGAAATTTTGCGGTCCGCAGCACGACTTTTTGTGGCAAGTGGCTCCCGGCGCAATCCGCCAAGGCTTAAACTGGAATTTAATCCTGTGAGGCAAGCATGACCACGATTTCTGCCGCCAAACCCGCAAGTTCAAGCGTCATCAAGGGCGATCCTTCTTCCGACGTTTACCGCTCGGAAAGCCATCCTCTCGATCCCCTGTTTTTTCCCCAAAGCGTCGCGGTAATCGGCGCGTCGGAACGGGCGGGCAGCGTAGGCCGTTCGGTGCTGTGGAACCTGCTTAGCAGCCCATTCGGCGGCACGGTGTTCCCGGTGAATGCCAAGCGTCCCAATGTGCTGGGTATCAAGGCCTATCCCAGCGTCCGCGACCTTCCCGACAAAGTGGACTTGGTAGTGCTCACCACCCCGGCCGATAGCGTGCCCGGCCTCATTGCCGAGTCGGTGGAGCTAGGCATCCCCGCGGCCATTGTGATCTCCGCCGGGTTCAGGGAGCATGGGGAGCACGGGCAAGAGTTGGAGCGCCAGATCGCGCAGATTATTCGCGGCAAGATGCGCCTGATTGGCCCCAATTGCCTGGGAGTCATGAATCCCATTCGCGGCTTCAATGCCACCTTTGCGCGCGCGGTGGCACGGCCGGGAAATGTGGCTTTCATCAGCCAGAGCGGCGCATTATGCACGGCCGTGCTGGACTGGAGCCTGCGCGAGAATGTGGGCTTCAGCGCGTTCGTTTCCGTCGGCTCCATGCTCGACGTGAACTGGGGCGACCTGGTGGACTACTTCGGCAGCGATGCGCGCACTCATAGCATCGTGATCTACATGGAGTCGATTGGCGACGCGCGCTCGTTCCTGTCCGCCGCACGCGAGGTTTCCTTGACCAAGCCGGTCATTGTGATCAAGGCAGGACGCACGGCGGCGGCGGCCAAAGCGGCGGCTTCCCACACCGGAGCGCTCACCGGCAGCGACGAAGTGCTCGATGCCGCATTCCGGCGTTGCGGTGTACTGCGGGTGAACAGCATCGCCGACATTTTCTTCATGTCCGACGTGTTGGCCAAACAGCCACGGCCGCGGGGCAAGCGGCTGTGCATCCTGACCAATGCGGGCGGCCCCGGTGTGCTGGCTACCGACGCGTTGGTTGCGGGGGGAGGCGAGTTGGCCGAATTGTCGCCCGAGACGCTCAAGGCATTCGACGAAATTCTTCCCCCTCAATGGAGCCACAACAACCCGGTGGATATCCTCGGCGACGCCGAACCTGAGCGTTATGCGAAATCGCTGGAGATCGCCGCCAAGGATCCCGGCATTGACGGCATGCTGGTGGTGCTGACCCCGCAGGACATGACCAACCCGACCCAGATTGCCGAGAAGCTGAAGCCCTATGCCAAAGGACTTGGCAAGCCAGTGCTGGCCAGCTGGATGGGTGGCGCCGAAGTCGCTGCGGGCGAGCAAATCCTGAACCAGGCCGGCATTCCGACCTTCCAGTTTCCCGATAGCGCGGTGCGCGCCTTCAACTACATGTGGCGTTATTCCTACAACCTGAAGGGGTTGTATGAAACTCCGGCGTTGCCGCAGCATGAGGACGCCGCGCTGCAACGCGAAAAAGCCGAACACATCATCCAGCAGGCCCGTCAGTCGGGCCGCACCATGCTGACGGAGTATGAATCGAAGCAGTTGCTCAAGGCCTACGACATTCCAACCGTCGATACCCGCATAGCCATTACCGAACTGGAAGCGCTGCAAGCTGCCGAGGAGGTTGGCTATCCCGTCGTGCTGAAGCTGTACTCGCTTACCGTGACCCACAAGACGGACGTGGGCGGGGTGCAGTTGAACCTGCGCGATGCGGCAGCGGTGAAGACCGCCTTCCAAGCCATCCAGCAGTCAGTCACCGAAAAACTTGGCGCCGAGCACTTCCAGGGGGTTACGGTGCAGCCTATGGTGAAGCTGGATGGCTACGAGTTGATCGTCGGCAGCAGTCTGGATGCGCAGTTCGGTCCGGTCATGCTGTTCGGAGCGGGCGGGCAACTGGTAGAGGTCTTCCAAGACCGCGCCCTGGCCCTGCCGCCTTTGAATTCCACGCTCGCCCTGCGCATGATGGAGCAGACCAACATCCTCAAAGCGCTGAAAGGAGTTCGCGGGCGCAAGCCGGTGGATTTGGCGGCGCTGGAAGATCTTCTGGTGCGTTGCAGTCAGCTTGTCGTTGAGCAGCCGTGGATCAAGGAAATTGACATCAACCCGCTGCTGGCTTCCCCGGAACGCATCGTCGCGTTGGACGCGCGGGTGGTGGTCCATGGTCTGGAAATGACGGAAGACAAACTGCCCACCACCGCCATTCGTCCCTATCCGATTCACCTGGTCAGACCATGGAAAATGAAGGACGGGGGGGACGTGGTGATCCGGCCTATCCGTCCGGAAGACGAGCCCCTGATGATTGAGTTCCACAAAAAGCTGTCGGAAAGAAGTGTGTATCTGCGCTACTTCCAGCCGTTGAAGCTGACGCAGCGTACCGCCCACGAGCGCTTGACCCGCACGTGTTTTATTGACTACAACCGCGAGATGGCCCTGGTGGCGGAACGCAAGAACGAAGCGGGTGAGGCCGAGATCCTGGCGGTCGGCCGGCTTAGCAAACTGCATGGCCGGGATGAAGCCGAACTGGCCGCCGTGGCCACGGATGCCGCTCAGCACAAGGGTCTGGGAACAGAGCTGTATCGCCGCCTGATCGAATTGGCTCGCGACGCGAAACTTACACGGGTCGTCTCCACCATGCTTCCCGAGAACCACGAAATGAGGGCGGTGTGCGTCAAGCACGGGTTCAAGCTGTTCTCCAGCCTGGAAGACAACGCCATCCGGGCCGAGCTGGAACTGTAGACAGGTAGGCGATACCCGAATAAACTGTGCGCGACTCCTGTATCATGGCGCTCTTGGCTGCCATGTTATGATCGGGAGCTTGCAGAAGTGCAATCGGCAGCGGTTGCCGCGGTGCGGCAGGCGCGTACAAGGGGCGATTAGCAGAACGTGCCAAGCGAAAAACAGGTGAAATGGTCGCAGCTCCGAGTGGGACTGACCGTGCTTGTCGCCCTCGTGACCCTCGCCGTTCTCATCTTCGTTATGACCGGCACCACCGGCCTCTTCACCAAGAAAATTGTAGTTCGTGCTTATGTGGACAACGCGGGTGGCCTGCGGGTGGGCGCCCCGGTGCGCCTGGAAGGCGTGGACATCGGCAACGCCACTGGAATTCGCGTGGTTGCCGATCCCAAGCGCCGCTTGGCGCCGGTGGAAGTGACCATGAAAATCACCACCAAGTACGCCGACACAATGCGCAGCGATTGCCAGGTTGAGCTAACCACCGCCGGTGTTTTAGGTGAGGTTTTTGTGGATATGGATTGCCGCCAGGCGCAGGGCAGCCCTATGCGAAATGGCGTTGAGCTGCCCACCAAGGATGTACCGCAACTGCAGGACGTGGTGCGCGCCAGCCAGGGCACGCTGGAAAATGTCGACACTCTGGTGAAGCGGCTGGACAGCATTCTTACCTACATCCAGAGCGGACAAGGCTCAATCGGCAAGGTCATTTACGACCCCTCGCTGTTCAATCGAGCGAACGACATGCTGAACCAGTTGCAGCAGGTTGTGGCCCAGATCAACTCGCCTAACGGGACGATCGGCAAGCTCATCAATAGCGACGAACTCTATCAGAAGGCCAACGCCTCCATCGACAACCTCAACAAGATCATCGATGAGGTCAATAGTGGCAAGGGAACCATCGGCAAGTTCCTCAAAGACCCCACTCTCTATGACAACGCCAACAAAGCTGTCGCTCAATCCAACGAGCTTATCTCCGGTATCAACGCCGGAAAGGGCACGCTGGGCAAGTTTGCCAAGGACGAGGAACTGGCGCGCAAGCTCGACGACACCATCACTCGCCTAAACAGCATTGCTGACCGGCTGGACAAGGGCGAGGGCAGCGCCGGCAAGTTCCTGAAAGATCCTTCGATGTACGACAATACCAACAAGCTGCTGGTAGAGACGCGCGACCTCATCAAGGCCGTCCGCCAGGATCCCAAGAAGTATCTGACCATCCACCTGAAGCTGTTCTAAGAAGCTGCCACTTTATTCCCGCTCACCCGGCACTAATTTCCCAGTCTAATAGCCGTTGTAGTAGTGTTTCTTGTGGAGATCTTCTTCGTCTCCGCAAGACGCACTTGGCCCTATCTTTTGTCAGCGCGCCTCGCAAGCTGGCTGGCTTGCCGTGGAGCGCCAATTCATACACGAGGCAAACATGCGGATCCGTTCTCTCGCCGTTCTCCCACTGCTGCTGGCTACCGCACTTTCCGTGGCCCAGACAGCGCCTACTACTTCTTCTTCCTCCGAGCTACCCCAGCAAATCCCCAACTTCGACCTGACGGCCATCGACAAGACCGTCGATCCCTGCGTGGATTTCTACCAATATTCGTGCGGAAATTGGATGAAGAACAATCCCATTCCGGCGGACAAGACAAGATGGGGACGCTTCAATGCGCTGGATGAACACAATCTCTATGTCCTGCGCGACATCCTCGACCAGGCTCAGGCGAACGGAAAGCACAGCGCCATCCAGCAGAAAGTTGGCGACTATTATGCTGCGTGCATGGACGAGAGCACGGTCGAGAAAAAGGGGACTGCACCGCTGCAGTCCGAGATGGAGCGCATCGCCGCCATCAAGACCAAGCAGGAAATCATTCCGCAGGTCGCCTACATGCATAGCCAGGGCATCCCGGTGCTGTTCAGTTTCTATCCCATGCCCGACATGCACGATTCCAGTTTGACCATCCCGAACCTCGATCAGGGTGGAATCACGCTGCCCGATCGCGACTACTACCTCAAAGACGATGCCAAGTCGGTGGAGACGCGGCAAAAGTATCAAGAGCACGTGCAGAAGATGTTCGAGCTGGCAGGCGATAAACCGGAGGCCGCCGCCGCCGAAGCCAAGACGGTGCTTGCCGTCGAAACCGAGCTGGCGAAGGCCGCCATGGATCGGACCGTGCGCCGCGATCCCAAGACGCGCGACCACATGATGCCGACGACGGAGATCGCTGCTCTCGCCCCGAACTTGGATCTCACCCGATATTTCGCCGATAACGGCTCGCCCAAGTTCGCCAGCCTGAACGTCGGCAATCCGGATTTCTTCAAGGCAGTGAATCAGCAGCTCAACGCGGTGGCACTCGACGACTGGAAGACCTATCTACGGTGGCACGTGCTCGCCAGCTACGCACCGTTGCTGCCCAAGGCATTCGTGGACGAAGACTTTCAGTTCAATCGCCAGTACATGGCCGGGCAAAAGGAAATTGAGCCGCGCTGGAAGCGTTGCATCCGGTCCACCGACCACAACCTCGGCATGGCCTTGGGCCAGCTCTATGTGGACAAGGTATTTGGCTCGGACAATAAGGTGCGCACCGTCAAAATGGTGCAAGCCATAGAGCAGGCCATGCACAGCGACATCGGGCAGTTAACCTGGATGTCTGACACCACCAAGCAGCAGGCGTACGTAAAGCTGGCCGCCATCGTCAACAACATCGGCTATCCCGATACCTGGCGGGATTACAGCACGGTGATCGTCAAACGCGACGATTACGCCGGCAACGCGACTCGCGCTGCCGCGTTCGAGACCCGTCGCCAGTACAACAAGATGGAGAAGCCCACGGACCGCAAAGACTGGTCGATGACGCCGCCGACGGTGAATGCCTATTACCGTCCGCCGATGAACGACATCAACTTTCCTGCCGGCATTCTGCAACCGCCGTTCTACGGCATGAACATGGACGACGCGGTGAACTATGGCGGCATCGGGGTCGTCATCGGCCACGAGCTGACCCACGGCTTCGACGATCAGGGCCGCAAGTACGATGCTCAGGGGAACCTGAAGGACTGGTGGACGGCGCAGGACGGCAAGGCCTTCGAGGAACGTGCGAGCTGCACCGCCGATGAATATTCCAGCTTCGTCGCGGTGAAGGACGACAAAGGCGAGGTGCACGTCAACGGCAAACTCACCCTCGGCGAGAACACCGCCGATAACGGTGGCATTAAGCTGGCCTACATGGCACTGATGAATATCATCGGCAACACGCCGGTGAAGCCCATTGACGGTTACACGCCACAGCAGCGCTTCTTCCTGGCCTATGGCCAGATCTGGTGCCAGAACGTGACCGACCAGCAGGCCCGAGTGTTGGCCATCACGGACCCGCACTCACCTGGACGCTGGCGGGTCAATGGGGCGGTGCAGAATTCGGCTGCTTTCGAGGAGGCGTTCGGTTGCAAGGCGGCCCAGCCGATGGTGCGCCAGAACGCCTGCCGGGTCTGGTAGCGCTATAGCGCACTCAGATGTTCGGCAGGCTTTCGGTTCCTGCCGAACTTTTGCGTTGATCAGTACGTATCCACGGTTGGCCCATCCTATGCGTCAGGACTCCTTGGTTCGTGCTCAGGTTATTCTTGGGGTACAAACTTTGGCACTTAACTTCAAAATGAGGTCATACATGCGACATCTCTCTCTGATCGCTTGCGTGCTGTTGCTTGTTGGAATCGCGGCGCAGGCGCAAAGCCCGGCCAGCTCCTCCACTGAGCAAATTAAAAACGTCCCTAGCTTCGATCTGAATGCGATGGACAAGTCCGCCGACCCTTGCGTCGATTTCTACCAATACGCCTGCGGCAACTGGATCAAGAACAATTCCATTCCGGCGGACCAACCGGAATGGGGCCGGTTCAACGAACTGCACGAACGCAATCAGTTGATCCTGCGCAATATTCTCGATAAGACCTCGACCGACAATCCCGGCCGTTCGTCCAACGACCAGAAGATCGGCGACTATTACCACTCCTGCATGGACGAGACCGGCATCGACGCCAAGGGGACGGCCCCGCTGAAGCCGATGCTGGAACGCATTGCTGCGCTCAAGGACAAAACGCAATTGCCGGTGCTCATCGGCGAGCTGCACAACAATGGCGTCCATGTGCTGTTTGATTTCGGCTCCGAGCCGGACGCCAAAGACTCCATGATGGAAATTGCCGGCACCGATCAGGGTGGGCTGGGCCTTCCTGATCGCGACTACTACCTGAAGACGGATGCGAAGTCAGTCGAACTGCGCAACCAGTATGTCCAGCACGTGACCAACATGTTCCAGTTGCTGGGCGAGCCGCCGCTGAAGGCTGCCGCCGATGCCAAGACTGTCCTGACCCTCGAGAGCGAGCTGGCGAAGGCCGCGATGGATCGAGTGGAGCGGCGCGATCCCAACAAGGTCTATCACAAGATGACCACCGTTCAGCTTCAACAACTGAGTCCCGCTTTTGCCTGGAAAGAGTATTTCGTTAGCGTTGCCAGCCCCGGCTTCGATAGCCTCGATGTATCCGTGCCCGATTTCGTGAAGGGCATGAACCAGCTGGTGGCGACCAGCAATGTGGAAGACATCAAGACTTATCTTCGCTGGCAGACGGCACATCATGCCGCGCCGTTGCTGCCAACTGCCTTTGTCAACGAAAACTTCGCCTTCTACGGAAAGGTCCTTACAGGAGCCAAGGAGCTTCGTCCCCGCTGGAAACGCTGCGTGCAGCTTACCAACGGAGATTTGGGAGAGGCCCTGGGCAAGGCGTATGTCGCCGAAGAATTTCCTCCTGAGAGCAAGGCCGCCACTCTGAAGATGGTCCATGAACTCGAGGCTGCGCTCAAGGCCGACATCACCGAGCTGTCGTGGATGACCGACGACACCAAGAAGCAGGCGCTCGACAAACTGGCGCACATCGAGAACAAGATCGGGTATCCCGACAAATGGCGCGATTACAGTACGCTGACCATCGTCCGCGGCGACGCGCTGGGCAATGGACAGCGTGCCAATCAATTCGAGTTCAAGCGGCAGTTGAACAAGATCGGCAAGCCGGTGGACCGCAGCGAATGGGGCATGACACCGCCCACGGTCAACGCCTATTACAATCCGCAGGAGAACAACATTAACTTCCCGGCGGGCATTCTACAGCCGCCATTCTACGATCCCAAAGTTGACGATGCGGTGAACTTCGGCGCCATTGGCGCGGTCATCGGCCATGAACTCACGCACGGGTTTGACGATTCAGGCAGCCAGTTTGATGCCCAGGGAAATCTGCGCAACTGGTGGACTCCCAAGGACCGCGAACAGTTCGACAAGTTGGAGGGGTGCGTCGTCCAGGAGTACGACAGCTTCGTCGCAGTGGATGACGTTCACGTTCGCGGACAGCTAACGCTGGGCGAAAATACGGCCGACAACGGCGGGCTGCGCATTGCCGACATGGCGCTGCTGGACGTGCTGGGCAATGCTCCGCAAAAGTCCATTGACGGCTTCACTCCCGAGCAGCGTCTGTTCGTCGGCTGGGGCCAGGTCTGGTGCGAGAATGACCGTCCTGAGTTCGCCCGCATGATGGCCGGAGTCAATGAGCACTCGCCGGGCAAATTCCGGGTCAACGGCGTGGTCGGAAACATGCCCGAGTTCCAGAAGGCCTACAACTGCAAGCCCGATGCGCCCATGGTGCGCAAACCGACTTGCCGGGTCTGGTAGCACACACGGCCTGCGGCCCACCCACAGGAAGAAGATTAACCACGGAGGCACGGAGATCACAGAGGAAACTCGATAGAAACCAAAACCCCGTGTCCGCGGTGTCTCCGTGGTAAATGACGTCCGTCCCAAACACAATTGCATTGACTCGCGGGGCCGGTCGGGATTAAATACTCGGCACTCGAAACTCGGAGGAGGGTTCAGTGCCTGTGAAAATTCGTATCGCTTTGCTCACTATTTTCTGTCTGGCGTTGGCTGCGCTGCCGGCCTGGGCCGGGAGTTGGACGTACGAAAACGGTCCAATCAACGGCAACGTCGACGCTTGGACCATCAACTTCGGATTTACGGTCAGTGACAGCTACCTGGCTGCGGGTACGTCGGTTAACGGTTTTGAGTTTGGCGTGCGGGTTATCCCGGGAACCGTGGTCAACGGAGTGGACTGGATCCTCAGCACTGGTCCGTGCTCCGATCCCGGCAGTGGTTGCGGAACGATTGTGGGCTTCGGTACGGCCACCGGCAGCAACCTGACCGACCAATTTCTGTTCATTAACAACTTTGGCTACCAGATCGATCTGATCACGGTGTCGAACCTCAACGTACCGGAAATAGGCGGCCAAGGGTACTACCTGACTCTGGCCAACGCTACTACGGTCCAGCCCCTTGAGCCCGTTTACTGGGACGAGAATAGCGGCGTTGGCTGCCACTCCGCGGGCTGCCCGTCGATCGCCTATGAAAACACCCTGGGCACGATTCCTTCGGAGGATTTCACCATTGGCGGCAGCGGCAGCGGAACCACCCCGGAACCCGGCAGCATCCTGCTGTTCGGTTCGGGACTAGTGGGGCTTGCGGGCCTTCTGCGTCGTAAGCTGAACACCTGATAACGACGTCGAAGGCATCAACCAGAAACTGGCTGAGCATGGCGCCTTAAAGCGGTCATCCTGAGCGAGGAGGTCGCCGCGGCGACCGACGAGTCGAAGGACCCCTATAGCTGCCACGAAAATAGGCTGTGCTGTAGGGATGCTTCGACTCGCGTCCGCTGACCCCGGCGAACGCTCGCTCAGCATGACACTTACTCTCTCCCTTTCGCGTAGAATGATGAGTTTCTGCTCTCATCCCTAACTCCACTGGAGACTTCCTTTTATGCGCAGACCAACACTGATTGCCCTCATCCTTCCACTCACCGCCGCTCTTTTGCTGGCCCAGGCGCCTCAGAGTTCCACGAAAGCCACACTGCCCGTACCGCATGTCGCTGCGCTTTCTCCGGCGGCGGAACAGGCCATGGCCTCCGTCGATCCGGAGAAGATTCGCGCGCACGTGAAGTTTCTGGCCAGCGATCTGCTGGAGGGCCGCGGCACCGGCGCGCGTGGCGGCGATATCGCTGCCGAGTACATTGCCACGCAGTTTGCGTTGTACGGACTGCAGCCTGCCGGCGACAACGGCAGCTATCTGCAGAAGGTGGCGATGCTGGGCATTGCCACCCAGGATGACTCCACGTTCGCTCTCGTGCCCGAGAAGGGCGAGCCCATGAACCTGCGCAACCGCGTGGACGTCGTCGCCATGGACGAAACCAGCAGGACGGTGGACGACGTGGACGCTCCCATCGTGTGGATGGGCTACGGCATCGACGCGCCCGAGTTCAACTGGAACGACTACAAGGACGTCGACGTGAAGGGCAAGGTGCTGCTCATGATGGTCAACCAGCCGCCGTCGGACGATCCCAAGTTTTTCGGCGGCGGCAAGGCCCTCACGTACTACGGCCGTTGGACCTATAAGTACGAACAGGCGGCGCGCATGGGAGCGGCGGGTGTCATCCTCATTCATAAGACCGAGATGGCCAGCTACGGTTGGAACGTGGTGCGCAACTCGTGGTCGGGCGAGCGCGCGTATCTGCGTGACGACCAGGCTCCCAAGTTGAAGGTCGCCTCATGGATTCAGCTCGACGTCGCCGCCAAACTTGCCGCGGCTTGCGGCATGAACCTGGACGAGATGATGGCGGCAGCGCAGAAGCCGGGCTTCAAGGCGGTCACGTTGCCGGCCAAGCTGAAGCTCCACATCGTCAGCACAGTACGGCCGTTTGAGTCGAGCAATGTAATCGCCAAGCGCGAGGGTTCCGATCCTAAGCTGAAGGCCGGGGCCGTCATCTACAGCGCGCATTACGATCACCTGGGAATCGTGCCCGGCATGGCGGGCGACAACATCTATAACGGCGCGCAGGACAATGGCACGGGTGTCGGCATTCTGCTGGAGATAGCGCGCGCCTTTGCGGAAGCGCCGCAGTCGCCCAGGCGTTCCGTGTACTTCGCTTCGGTCACGGCGGAAGAGCAGGGGTTGCGTGGCTCCGAGTATCTGGGCTTGCATCCCCCGATCCCGGCGAAGGAGATTTCGCTCGACCTGAATTATGATGACTTGCCTCCGCTCGGAGTGCCGGAGCAAGTGAACGTTTCAGGCGCGGAGCGCACCACTTTTTATCCCACGGTCGAACGTACCGCCAAAGAGTTCGGCTTGGCGATTGTGCCTGACTCGCAACCCGGCGCAGGGCACTATTATCGCTCCGATCATTTCAGTTTCGCGCGCGCGGGAGTGCCGGCGTTCTCCCTTAACGAAGGCGATAAGTACCAGGGTCATGACGCGGAGTGGGGCAAGCAGCAGGCCCGCGACTACGTCACCAAGCACTATCACCAGCCCAGCGACGAGTACTATCCGGAGATGGATTTCCGCGGCGACGCGGTGATGGCGCAATTCGGAATCGCCCTGGGATGGCAGGCCGCAAATCAGCCGGCAACAGTAAGTTGGCAGCCGGGCGACGAGTTCGCGAAGGCGAAGGGAAGCAAGTAGCAGCTGGCAGTTAGCAGGCTGAGACGAAGGAGTCTGCGTGCCAGCGAACCGCAGATCCTTCGACTCGCCCGCGGCGGGCTCGCTCAGGATGACAATGCATGGATACAAAGGCGCGAGCAGTCGCGCCTTTGTTTTTCTCTGTGCCGCTGTGTCTCTGTGGTGAATCTACTCGAAGATCAATATTGCAGCCGCGATCACCGTCGTCCAGCGCCCACGCTTGTCACCGACGGCGCTCTGCGTGATGTTAGCGGTGCGCACGATCTTGTTCGACAGGCGATAGACCTCTTTCTTCTCGTCCCATGACTTGTCAGCGTCAAACTCCACGTCGAGCGTGGTGGCAAGCATCTCGGCGGCAAGCTCTTCGGCATAGTCTCCGGCCACGTCGTCAGTCTCGCCGAAGGAGTGATGCTCGCTCAAATAGCCATAGGTACTGCGGTCAGCCGGAATCGCCAGTCCAATCGAGGCGGCCGTCAGGCGGTGCGGCTCGCGCGTGGAGTTCTCCGCCACCACCGCGAACGTGACCTCTCCCGGCGAGAGGTACGGCAGTCCGTCCTTGCGCGGAATAAGCTTGCAGTTGGGAGGGAAGATGGACGACACCCGCACCAGGTTCTGGGCGGCAATGCCAGCATCGCGCAGTGCTAATTCGAAGGAGGTGAGCCGCTCCCTGTGTTTCCCCACGCCCTTGGTGAGGAAGATGCGCTTGGGGACCATGTCTTTCGCCAATGTATATTCTCCAAAGCAGAGATAGTTGTAAGCGGATCGTCAAAAATAACACACGAGAACGTGACGATTGTGTGAAAACAACAATAAGAAATGAGAAAAATGTCGGGATGGCTCATCGGACCGTGATCGCCGCGGGCAGCGCGGCCTTCAGCTTCACCGCAATGTCGATGAAGGCCAGCGCGGCGCGGCTGAGCGCCTTGTCTTTGCGGAAGACCAGGGCCAGGTCGCGTTGAATGCTGGCGTCGGCCAGAGTGAGCGCAGCCAGCGCGTTGGCTTGCAGGTCCTCGGCCACGTGGGAACGCGGGATGAACCCGATTCCCACGTCGGCGGCGACGAAGCGCTTCAGCAATTCGCTGGAGTCCAGCTCCATGGATATCCTCGGCTTCAATTTGCGTTCGTGGAAGAGCATTTCCAGCGCGTCGCGTGTGCGGCCCACCTTGGGCAGCAGCAGCGGATACTCCACAACCTCCGCTACGCTCGCTTTATTCTGTCCAGCCAGGGGATGATGCGGCGGCGTGATCACGATCAGTTCGTCGCGATGGATGGGCACCACCGTCAGGCGCTTGTCGGGCACCGGCATGGACACGACTCCGAAGTCACACGAGTTCTCGATGATCGCCTCCAGAATCTTGTTGTGCTCCAGCCGCTTCACGCTGACCGCGACGCTGGGGTACTGCCGCTTAAACTCGGCGAAAACTTCCGGCAGGATGTGCAGGCAGGTGCCTTCATTGGCGGAGACGACCAGCTCGCCGCGAGGCACGCGATGCATCTCTGCCAGCGCCACCAGCATGACGCGGCGCTGCTCCAACACGTCTTCGGCGTACTTCTGGAAGACTTTGCCCGGCCCGGTCACGGCCACCTTACCGCCGCTGCGGTCCAGTAGCTTGGCCCCGACTTCTTCTTCCAAGGCGCGAATCTGCGACGAGATCGCCGGCTGGGTGCGAAAGCGGCGCTCGGCCGCTCGCGAGAAGCTGCTGAGCCGTGCGACCTCCAGAAATGTCTCGAGCTGATCGAAGTCCATGAGAAAAGCAGCAATTAGCAATTAGCAACTAGCCATTAGCATTCAGCACTCAGTGTGCGCAATCACAACGGCCGGGGCTCACTTCTGTGCAGTGGACAAGGCCCCCTTGCATCTTGAATTTCATCGGGGCAACCTCGATTCTACGGGAGCGCGACGCCTTTCGTCAGCAGAATCAGGTATTTGCGTCGCATAAACTCGCGTTATGCCGGCCATAAAAACATTGTATGAGCCACGGGTTGCGGCGGCGCGTATGCTTTCTCTGTGCGCTTCGGGTGCAGCCCGAAGCCACACCAATTTCTTAACCAATGCAGTTCGCAGTTCCGAATTCTTAATCCGGAAGGCCGCACCGCTCCGCCGGGCAAGCTGGCGCAAGCGTGTGCAGGTCGTTCCGCAAAGTCTTCACCGCAATACAACCGCCGTCCTCGTACGACGCACGCGGGTGCGCCTCTGGCCGAGCGACGAATAAGGAGAGTCCGAATGGCTGATACCAAGCCTGATCCGAAAGCAGTCCTGGCATTTGTCAAGGAGAACAACGTGCAAGTGCTCGATCTGCGCTTCACCGATCTCCCCGGACTGTGGCATCACGTCTCTTATCCTATCGGCCAACTGAGCGAATCGTCGTTTGAGGAAGGCTTTGGCATGGACGGCTCGTCGATCCGCGGCTGGGCGGCCATTCATGAGAGCGACATGCTGCTCATTCCCGATGCCAGCAAGTACATACTCGATCCCTTCACCGAGGTCCCGACCATGGTGATGGTGTGCGACGTGATCGATCCCGTCACCAAGCAACGCTACGACCGTGATCCGCGCTACATCGCCACCAAGGCCGAGATGTATCTGGCTTCCACTGGCCTTGCCGATACCGCCTACTTCGGCGCCGAAGCGGAGTTCTTCATCTTCGACAACGTGCGCTTCGACCAGAACGAACACGAGGGCTATTACTTCATCGACGCCGAAGAAGGCCGCTGGAATTCCGGACGCGTCGAGAACAACCTGGGCTACCGCCCACGCTACAAGGAAGGCTACTTCCCGGTGCCTCCGACCGACCACTATCAGGACCTGCGCACCGAGATGGCGATGACCATGCAGAACTGCGGCCTCACGGTGGAGTGCCATCATCATGAGGTTGCCACCGGCGGGCAGACCGAAATCGATCTGCAGTTCGATTCGCTGATCAAGTCGGCCGATGCCATGATGCTCTATAAGTACATCGTGAAGAACGTCGCCAACCAATACGGCAAGACGGTGACCTTCATGCCCAAGCCGCTCTTTCAGGACAACGGCAGCGGCATGCACACCCACCAGTCGCTGTGGAAGGCAGGCAAGCCGCTGTTCGCCGGGGACGGCTATGCGGGCTTGTCGCAGATGGCGTTGTGGTACATCGGCGGACTGATCAAGCACGGGCCGGCCTTGTCGGCCATCATTGCGCCCACCACTAACTCCTACAAACGTCTGGTGCCGGGCTTTGAGGCCCCGGTGAACCTGGCCTATTCCCGTCGCAATCGTTCGGCGGCGTGTCGCATTCCGATGTATTCCGCTTCACCCAAAGCCAAGCGCGTGGAGTTCCGGCCGCCCGATCCCAGTTGCAATCCGTACCTCGCCTTCTCGGCGATGCTGATGGCGGGCCTCGATGGCATCGAGAATAAGATCGATCCGGGTCAGCCGCTGGATAAGGACATCTACGATCTGGGTCCGGAGGAACTGGCGAAGGTCCCGTCCATGCCGGGATCGCTGGAAAACGCATTGGACGCGCTGGCGCGCGATTATCAGTTCCTGCTCAAGGGCGACGTTTTCACCGAGGAGATGCTGAACACGTACATCGACTACAAGCGCGAGAAGGAAGTGAACGCCATGCGGCTGCGTCCGCATCCCTACGAGTTTCAGATGTACTACGACATCTAGTTTGGACCTTCGGAGGGGAGCTTGCGTTGGCGTACTTTCGTGCGCGTGCGAGCCGTGTGCAAAACTAGTATGGCTCCTGCCGTGGCAAACGCTGCGGCAGGAGTTTTTTTGATCTTAAAGATCATCGTTCCCCTTCTCCGTCGCAACCGCAGAGATAATAGAATGCGGTTGGCGATTTGCAGCGTGCAGCCACTCAGGTTGGTATGTTCCTGCGCTTGTCTGTAACTCACCATGGAGAAGCTGAATG
This sequence comes from Acidobacteriaceae bacterium, assembly GCA_003151335.1. Lineage (GTDB taxonomy): Bacteria > Acidobacteriota > Terriglobia > Terriglobales > Acidobacteriaceae > Bog-257. The sequence continues at coordinate 17,653 of PLXE01000075.1, read as the reverse complement.
AGGCTGGAAGTGTTTGCGGATGCCGAGGCGGTGGCACGGGCCGCGGCGGCGGTCATTGCGGCAGATGCGCGCGCTGCGGTTGCTGCCCGTGGGCGCTTTATCATGGCGGTCAGTGGCGGCAAGACGCCATGGATCATGTTGCGCGCACTCGCGGGCGAAGAGGTGCCCTGGAGAGACGTGCATGTCTTCCAGGTTGACGAACGCATTGCACCTGCCGGAGATCCGGATCGCAACTTGGCGCATCTGAGCGCCAGCCTGCTGGAACACGCGCCCCTGCCTCCGCAGCAAATCTATGCCATGCCGGTGGAATCGCCCGACCTGGAGGCGGCTGCCAAACAATATGCGCGAACCCTGGGGCAGGTTGCCGGATCGCCGCCGGTACTGGATCTGGCGCACCTGGGCATGGGACCCGACGGCCACACGGCCTCGCTCGTGCCTGGAGACCCTGTTCTCGACATCACCGATGCTGACGTTGGGCTGACCGGTGTGTACATGGGCAGGCGTCGCATGACGTTGACCTATCCCGTTCTGAATCGCTCGCGACACATCTTATGGTTGATGACCGGCAGTGATAAGGTTGCGATGTTGCCGCGTTTGCTCGAAGGCGACACCACCATTCCCGCCGGCCGCATCAGCCGCGACCAGGCAGTGGTGCTCGCCGATCGCGCGGCCGCAGCTAACGTGAAGTCGATAGCGGAACTGATAGACGAATGACTGGTGAATCAAACAGGCGGGTGACGATCTCCCCACTGGCAGGCAAGCCGGCGCCGAAGGAGATCCTCGTCGATGTCGCCCGGCTCGAAGCGGAATACTTTGAGCGTAAGCCCGACGTAAGCGATCCCACCCAGATGGTCAGCTTCGGGACTAGCGGCCACCGAGGGTCATCGCTCCACGGAACCTTCACCGAGGCGCACATCCTGGCCATCACTCAGGCCATTTGCGACTATCGTCGCAGCCGGGGAATCGATGGCCGGCTCTATATGGGCAAGGACACACATGCGCTGTCGGCGCCAGCACAACGCACCGCGCTTGAAGTTCTGGCCGCCAACAATGTCGAAACAATAATCCAGTGCGACGACGGTGTTACTCCGACGCCCTCCATTTCTCATGCCATTCTGGTTCAAAACCGAGGTCGCAAGGAACACTTGGCCGATGGCATTGTTGTCACCCCGTCGCACAATCCACCGGAGGATGGAGGTTTCAAGTACAATCCGACCAACGGCGGGCCGGCGGATACAGACATTACGAGTTGGGTCGAAGACCGCGCCAATGAGTTGTTGCGGGCCTCGAATTCCGGTGTGAAGCGTGTGCCGTCCTCTGCGGCCCTCAAGGCTGCTACGACACACCAGCAAGACTTCGTGCTGCCTTATGTCGAGGATTTGCACAACGTCATCGATATGGAGGCGATTCGCTCGGCTGATCTGAAGTTGGGCGTCGATCCACTCGGCGGCGCCGCTGGGCCTTACTGGGAGCCGATTAATGCGGTCTATGGACTGCACATTGACGTCGTAAATCCGAAGCTTGATCCAACGTTTTCGTTCATGACCGTGGACCACGACGGCAAGATTCGCATGGACTGCTCCAGCCCGTACGCGATGGCGGGGCTCGTCGGCCTCAAAGATCGGTACCAGGTGGCCTTCGCCAACGACCCTGATTCGGACCGGTACGGCATCGTCACGCCCGCTGCCGGATTGATGAATCCGAATCACTACCTGGCGGTTGCGATTCAATACCTGCTCACCCATCGCGAGCGCTGGGCAGCGGATGCCGCGGTCGGCAAAACCCTGGTCAGCAGTAGCATGATCGATCGCGTGGTGAACAGGCTTGGCCGTCGCCTGTGCGAAACCCCGGTGGGCTTCAAGTGGTTCGCGCCGGGGCTGTTCGACGGTTCGTTCTGTTTTGGCGGAGAAGAGAGCGCAGGTGCAAGCTTCCTGCGGCGCGACGGCACTGTGTGGACGACCGACAAGGACGGTCTGATCATGAACTTGCTGGCCGCTGAAATCACCGCCCGCACCGGCAAAGATCCGGGCGAACATTATCGCGAACTGACGGCGGAGTTCGGCTCAGCGCTTTACACGCGCATTGACGCACCGGCGACACCTCAGCAGAAGGCCACGCTGGAAAAACTTTCACCCGAGTCGGTAAAGGAACTGTACCTGGCGGGCGAGCCCATCATCGCAAAGCTAACGCGCGCTCCCGGCAACAACGCCCCAATTGGCGGGCTGAAAGTTGTCGCTGCCAACGGATGGTTTGCCGCCCGGCCCTCCGGGACGGAGAACATTTACAAGATCTACGCGGAGAGTTTCAAAGACCAAACCCACCTGGACGCGATCGTGCAAGAAGCCCAGCAGATGGTGAATAACGCACTGGTGTGATCTGAGCCGCAGAGTTCTGCAATCGACCCAGCCGACGATCTCGGAATCAATTCGACGATCAGATAAACTTAGCAGGATGATTTACGCCGCTGGTGCGCAGCTCGTCAGTCAGCAAAACGCACTTGCAGCGCCGGAGATCCTTGCGTGTTGCCAATTTTGAGATGGGCATGATTGCGACCGAATACCGCACTCTCATCGACGCCCTCAACTGCGCTCCCGCGAGCCGTCCCTTCGTCACCGCATGGCTTGACGAAGACACGCGCGAAACCGTGACCTTTGGCGAGTTTCGCCGCCGCGCCCGCTTACACGCCGCACTGCTCCGCGATCATGGGGTAAGAGCGGGCGATCGCGTGGTGGTCATCATGTCGCAGGGCATTCCAACGATGACCATCTTCGTGGGGGCGATGATGCTGGGCGCGGTGCCGGCCATCCTTGCCTATCCCAACTTCAAGGTTGAGCCGGCAAAATATAGCTTCGGGCTTGCCGGCGTGACGGCAAACCTCAGGGCGCGCGTGGTCGTCATCGATCAAGAGTTTCCCGAAGAGATGCTCGGGCACGTCGCACTCGGCGAGGGGACAACGCTGGTCCGCGCTGGCGATACCACGGCAGATGGCAGAGATGACGAGTTGCCCGACGCGGGGAATCAGCCCGAGAGCCTCGCGTTCATCCAACATTCGGCGGGCACGACCGGCCTGCAGAAGGGCGTGGCGCTGACCCACGCTGCCGTGCTGCGCCAACTGAGATCTCTCGCCGAGGTGCTGAAGATCGACGGTGGTAACGACCGCGTTTATAGCTGGCTGCCGCTTTACCATGACATGGGGTTGATTGCCTGTTTCATCCTGCCCATGGTCTGCCATATGCCCGTCGTGATGCAGTCGCCGTTGGACTGGGTAATGCACCCGGAAACCATGTTGCAGATCCTCAGCGAGTACAAGTGCACGCTGGCCTGGCTGCCCAACTTCGCCTTTCAGTTCGTTCCTCGCCGAACATCGCCAAGCCGCTGGCCGCAGTACGACCTCTCATCGGCGCGCGCGCTGATCAATTGCTCGGAACCGGTGCGGGCCGCTAGCATGGACGAGTTCTATCGCGCTTTTGCTTCGATTGGGTTGAAACGTGAGGCGCTGCAATCGTCTTACGCAATGGCGGAAAACGTCTTTGCGGTGACGCAGTCGGACATCCATCGCCCTCCCGAGCGCATTTGGGCGGATGGGTTGCGGTTTCGCGCCGAACACTTTATCGCGCCGGTCACGGAAGAAGCTCCCGGCGCATTGTCGTTCGTATCCTCGGGCCGTCTGTTGCCCAACCATGAAGTGCGTATCATCTCGGATACCGGTGCGCTCCTTCCTCAAGGCGGGGTCAGCGAGATTCTCATAAAATCCGATTGTATGTTCGAGGGCTACTACAACCGCCCGGACCTCACCTCCAAGGCGATCGTGGATGGCTGGTACCACTCGGGCGACCTGGGTTTCTCGCTTGACGGCGAACTCTATGTGGTTGGCCGCAAGAAGGACCTGCTCATCATCGGGGGTGAAAACATTTATCCGCAAGATATCGAAGAAGCCGTGTGCAGCCACCCCGCGATTCATGACGGACGAGCGGTCGCGCTGGGCCTGTACAATCCTGATCTTGGCACGGAGGAGATCATCGTGGTGGCGGAAGTGGAGCGGGAAGAGCTGCTCGAAACTGCGGTTGCCCTTGAACGCGAGATCCGCAGCCGGGTGGTGGCGAGCAGTGGCGTGGCCGTTCGAACCATTCTTCTGAAGCCGCCGAAATGGATCGTAAAGAGCACGGCGGGGAAGCCAGCCCGCTTCGCCACCCGGGAGAAGTTGCTGAAGGAGCATCCCGAACTTAATCCAGGGCAAGAGGAGAAAGCCAATCGGTGACTGAGCAAGCGCAACAGATGATTGAGCACGTCATCTACGTCATCCGCAAGCCGGGAATCGAGATTGACGAAACTACGCCCCTGGTATCTTCAGGACTTGTCGACTCTATGGCACTGGTGGATTTGTTGCTCAAGCTGGAAGAGCTGACAAAAATGCGCATCCCGCCTGGAAAAGTGCAGCCCAAGGACATGGACACCGTTACGCTGATGTTTGCCACTGCGCAGCGTGTAGGACGGCCGCGCAAATAGCATCCATGGAACGCACGGACTTCGAAGCGAAACTGGGAAGAGGGCAGACGTTGAGCACGGTTCAGACTGCGGGTCAAGTGGATTCACCTTCGAAGCACCCTGGCGGGCAACACGAGATGAAGGTTCTCTTGTTTCTGGCGTCTCTGGTTATCAGCGCTGCCGCATTCGTCACTTTCGATTATTTCTACACCGCAACAATTTTGGGGTCAGCCGTGTCGGGGGGACCGCACGGTTTTTGTTTTGCCCGCGATCCCGTGCGCAGCTTCGCCTTTCAGCCTAACTGCTCTTGTATCCGTCCGTGGCTGGGAAACTCTTACGAGTTCAACACCAATAGTCTAGGCTTCCGCGACGAGCGAACCAGAGATGTGCCGGCCACCAGCGCCCGGCCGCGGGTCCTCATCCTAGGCGACTCTGCCCCGGAGGGAATGACCGCCTGGCAGGACAGCTTCATCGGACGAGTGGCGGCAACGTTCCCGCAATACGAATTCCTGAATAGCAGTGTCGAGGGTTACTCGCCCTCTAACTACCTCAACACAGCGCGAAAGCTGATCGACGACGGCATCGAGTTTGACGAAGCGATTGTTTTCATCGACCTCTCCGATGCGCAGGATGAGGCGGCATTTTTTCATGATGTGGATTCGTCGGGCGCGGTAGCCACGACTAAACAGAAACTCACAAAAGGGAACTGGTACTCCAGCCTGCGGCGGAGTATCAACGACCACCTGTTGCTCACCAATGACGTCTTCGAGTTTTTCGAGCGAAACCTTGTCCGGCTCGGCTGGTATCACCTTGATCTGGGACACGGGGGCAACGAATTCGACCTGGAGCGCTCGGCCTGGACGTATCGCAAGGTTTCCGATAGCGATCCCTATGAAACCGGCTATGCGCCGCTGGGATTGGAAGGCGGCATTGCCCGGGAGAAGGCAAAGATGGACCTGCTCTGGCAGGAGCTTGCCAAGCGCAACATTCCGATCAGCGTGGTTGTCTATCCCTGGCCTGCGCAGATCGCGCATGACTCGGCGGATTCGCGGCAGGTGCGCATCTGGCGCGAATGGTGTGAAGGCAAGTGCCGGCGCTTCATTACTCTGTTTCCGGCTTTGTTTGCGGTGAAGGAGCAGTGCCCGCGGACTCAGCCCGGCTGCTGGTACCTGAGTCATTTCATCTTCGGGGACACGCATTACAACTCGGCAGGCGACGCTATCGCTGCCGGCGTCATCGCTGACAGCCTTGCGGAAAAGCCAGTGTCAAAACGTCAAGCGCAGGGTTCCAGCCAGGATTCCGCTGAGCAACCTAAAGGGCCGGAACGCTCTACGAAACATCCGGGCGGTCCATCATGAGGGATTTGGGATGCTGCTGACAGGATTGCTGTACGGCGCCGCACTGCTCATCTTGCTTTTGGTATTCGCGAAGATGCGCTCGTTCCGAGTGCGGCAAGCCGTTCTTCTTGTCGCCAGCTACGCGCTGTACCTCACGTGGGGCGTGTGGTTCGGGGCGGTGCTGCTGGTCTCCACGGTGATGAATTTCCTGGTGGGCCGATGGCTGAAGCGGCAACCTACGGCGGCGGTATTGTGGGCCGGCCTCGCGTTCAACCTGGCCCTGTTAGCGGTCTTCAAGTACATCCCCGGAATCGCAGTTTCGATTCCAGTTGCGACCTTGCAGAAGTTTTCTCATCTGGCTCTGCCGCTGGGCATCTCGTTCTGGACTTTTCAGGCGATGAGCTACCTGCTCGACCTGTATCGCGGAGAGGAACTGGATCCGTCATTCGTGGAGTTCGCGTTATACATGGCGTTCTTCCCGGTCACGATCTCCGGCCCAATCTGCCGCATGCCGGAAATGTTGCCGCAGTTTCGCTCCGAGAAATCTGTTTCAAGGCACGACATCGGACGTGGGCTGTGTCGCGTTGCGACCGGGGTGCTGATGATGCAGTTGGCCCAGCTCCTGGGCAAGGGCATCCTCGGCGGAGAGGGAATCAACGGCGGCTTCGACCATCTGACTCGCTGGAGCGGGCTCGACGTCTGGTGCCTGACATTTGGTTACGGCTTGCAGCTGTTCTTCGATTTCGCCGGCTACTCGCACGTCGCCATTGGGGCCGCGCAGATGCTGGGCTTCACCGTGCCGGAAAACTTTGCCCGGCCGTTCGCCTCCACCACGCCCTCGATCTTCTGGACCCGCTGGCACATGTCGCTTTCGTTTTGGATTCGCGACTACGTGTTCCTTCCCCTGGCAGTCTTGCGAAGGGAAGTGTGGTGGCGGAACCTGGCGCTGATCATCTCGATGGTCATATTTGCGTTGTGGCACAAAGGAAGTATTTTGTTTATTTTATGGGGAAGCTATCAAGGAATACTTTTAGTTTTGCACCGGCAATGGCAAGCCTTGCAGCACAGGTTGAAATGGGAACCGCCCGCCGCGATTTGGACGCCAATATCGTGGCTGGCGACCATAACGCTCATCAGCGCGGGATGGATCTTGTTCCGGGCCAATTCACTGCCGCAAGCGACTCAGATGCTGGCGGCGGTTGCGTCACCAGCAAGCTACGCTGATCACGCCCTCCCCCGAAGCCTGTATCTGCTGGTCGCGAGTCTGGCCATCGCATACGCGGCGGTGTTGTTCGTGATCAACTCGCTCAACCGCTACGCAGAGCGCCTGAGAACCCGCTCCGAGATTTTGGAAGTGATGGTGAGAGAGCGGTGGGTGTGGGTAGCGCCCATGTGGGCGGCCGCGTCACTGCTTGTCGTCATCATGATGGAACGTCAGAGCGGTGCGGCCAACGTATTCATGTACCGGTTCTTTTGACGCGGGCACTACAAAGCAGGCTCTAAGGCGTCTTAACGGCATCCGCGTCTGGCTGTGCGTCCACGGACTTCTTGGCGGCAGCCGGCGACTTTTGAGCGCTGCCGGCCTGGTGGTACACATCGCCACGACCTACGCTGGTGTAAGTGAATCCATGCTCTGCCATCGTGGCCGGGCTGAACAGATTGCGTCCGTCAATCACGATCGGGTATCTCAACAATTCACGCAAGCGATCGAGATCAATTGTGCGAAATTCTTCCCAGTCGGTGAGCACCAGCAACGCGTCGGCGTCCCTGGCAGCTTCCATGGCTGAGGTTGCGTATTGGATGTTTTGCGTGCCCAGCAACTCACGCGCATTCTGGGCTGCGGCCGGATCGTAGGCTTGAATCTTGCAGCCCTCGTCCAGGAGCGAACGCACCACCGAGACGGCTGGGGATTCTCTGACATCGTCAGTGCCGCCTTTGAATGCCAGCCCTAATACGGCGAGCCGTTTGCCTTTCAAGGTCCACAGCACACTCCGCACTTTGCGCAGAAAACGCTCACGCTGCTCGTTGTTAATGCGCATGACTTCCTCGAGCAGGCGAAAATCGTAACCACATTCTCGAGCCACGGCGCGATAGGCAGACAGGTCCTTGGGAAAACACGAGCCGCCGTAGCCGATGCCGGGACTTAGAAACTGCCGCCCTATGCGCGAATCGGAACCGATACCTTCGCGCACCTGGTCCACATCGGCACCCACGGATTCACAAATAGCAGCGACCGCGTTGATGAAACTGATCTTCATCGCCAGGAAGGCATTGGAGGCGTACTTAATCAATTCAGCGCTCTTGGCGGTGGTCACAAGGAAGGGAGGCGGGGACTTGACCAGTTTGTGCGGGAACAGGGAATCAACCCGCCGATAGTAGCTTCCGTCGAGCAACGGCTGATAAATAAGGCGCAGACGTTCCGCGCAGGCGTCGTTGTCGGTGCCAATTACGATGCGATCAGGATAGAGGAAATCGGTGACCGCCGTGCCTTCGCGCAAGAACTCAGGATTGGAGGCAACATCGAACAGGCTGGCGGAAGCGCCGTTGAGCAGCATGACCTTGCGCACCCATTCACTGGTGTACACAGGCACGGTGCTCTTACCAACGATGATTTTGTACTCCTTGATGACAGACGCAATTTCGCGCGCGACCGATTCAACGTAGGAAAGATCGGCCTCGCCATTGATGTCGGGCGGCGTGCCGACTGCGATGAAGATCGCCTCAGCTTTGCTGACCGAATCAGCGAGCGCATCGGAAAACAGGAGCCTGGTGCCACGGTGACGCTGGAACAACTCTGGCACGTGCTTCTCGTGAATTGGGCATTCGCCTTGTTGCAGGGCTGCATACTTCACGGGATCGTTGTCGACCAGGATGACATCGTGGCCTAACTCGGCAAAGCAGGCTCCCGAGACCAACCCCACGTGCCCGGACCCGATTACTGCAATTCGCATGAATAACTCCAGACGACAACAGCCTAATAGCCGTCTTCCGGCGACCTTGTTTGGCGGTGCTGCTGATGCAGGATAATAAGTTACTTATTGTACATGCGGGCTGGCTTTAGGAGGTCGGGGAATGGGCGCGACTGACCATTCCTTGACGGTCATCGCGAGCGTTCATTGCCGCGCCGTATGCGGTCAAGAAAGGGCAGAACTACTGGACGGGGATCCTAACTGGAACGCCCGGCGGTTGCGGGAATGGAGGTTAGCTGAGGAGTGCTAGCCATGGAGTGAAGTTCGGTTTCGTGGGCCACAAAGAAGGAATAGTCGCGTATCGGGAGAAAGCCAAGGTGACTGCGAGTCATCATGGCGGAAAAAACCAGCATGAAACAGCCAAGTAGAAACTGACCGCCGAGGATGAATAGAATACCTACGGCAACCGCGGCCCAAGCGGGAATCCATGCATGGGTGAAAAGCTTGATTCCCACCCCAATGCCCAACAGCAGCAGCAACATCAAGGTAGTAAACACGGCCATCAGCAACAGACGCGTGCCTACCACCTCCTGATTCGCAAACAAGGCCGACATTCCATGGATGACCAGGCTTACAAAATTCATGCGCGACTCGCCCGCCAGGCGCCGTCCACGATCGCAACGCACCCGAGTATAGGGAAGGCGCGACTTCAGAAATGTGGCAGAGTAATGGTTCCACAGCTCGGGACACACGACCAGGCTGTCGAGATATGACCAGGGCAGAACGCTAAAGTTCCCGAAGCGAATGTCGCGGCCGGTGAACAATCTATGCAGCAGCGAGTAGCAACGGTACATAAGCCGGAAGGTCAAACCCTCAAGCCGGCGGCCGCGTTCGGCAAAGACCGCGGTCGGATGCCCCGCATTTCCCATGGCCTCCAGGAGTCGGGGAATGTCCTCGGGCCGGTCCTCTCCATCGGCATCCATCACCACGACCGCGTCGCCCTTCCTGTGTTGCTGGAGGTAAGCAAACCCGACCGCCAGCGCCCTTTGATGACCCAGGTTGCGGCGCAGGGTCAATACCGAGACATGATCGATAGCTTCAAGTCGAAAAGGAAGTTCGCGCGGATAGCTCGTGAGCGCACTGCCGTCGTCAATGAGGAGCACGCTGGCGCGCAGCGAACTCTGCTCGCGAAGGACCACGTCGATATTGCGGCAGAGTTTTAAGGCCGCGTCCCAATCCTCATAAACGGGCATGACGATGACGATGTGCATGGCGCAAACCTGGGTATGTGTCTTCGCTTCCCGAACGACTGGTGCTGCCCCTGAGCGTGTCTCCGTACAATATACAATGGCGCAGCCAGTTTTTCACTGAGGGCCGAGAGCTGCAACGGTGACGGCTGTGGGGAGAATGGCATACCTCTATGGAGAAGCTCGACGTTGCGGTGAGCAAGCCAGGCTCGCAAACTCAAGCGCCGGTCTCGAAGATTTCGATGCTGCGCTTCCGGCGACACTGGGACGCGCTGGCGATTGTGCTGTTGGCGCTTATCGCCATCCCTTTGCCATGGCTTTCTCCGCGCACGCTCATCGTGGTTACGCGTCCCATGGCCTTCGACTACAACTGGGTCCTGGATAGCGCCTTCGCAGCCTCGCGCGGGATCTGGTTCGGCTCCGGCATCATCTTCCAGTATGGTCCGCTATTTCAATGGATTTGGACTGCGCCCGCACGCTGGATGGGTCTTTCTATGGGTACTGTCTATGCCACCTGGAAGGACACATCGCTGCTGTGGTTCAGTCTGGTGCTGCTGTACTTCACGCTGCGGATGCTGCTGAGGGAACAACCAGCGTGGAAGCGATTTCTTCTGCTAATACTGCTCCCTGTCTTTTGGCTGCCCTGGGACGGACGGACGATTCTCAACATCTTTCTCTTCGTGTTGTTCCTGAAGGGCTGGTATGGAGTGCGCGAGGGGCAGTTTAAGCCGGTGGTGCTAGGTTGCACCTCGGCGGTGCTGTGTGCGGCCGCGTTTCTATATTCGGCCGACGCCGGTATCTATGCGATCGCAGCCTTATTGCTGGCACTCGCCGGAGTGGCATGGGAAGGCCGGTGGGCGTCGCAGGCCTTTCGGCGGTACGCCGTCGCTCTGCTGGTGTTTGCTGCGCTTTCGGTTGCGCTGGTTTTCGCCATCAACGCCGCCATGACCAAGCCGCTCGACTTCCGCTACTGGAAAAGCTCAGTGGCAATCGTGAACTTGCACCGCTGGAAGGAACCAGCGCCGATGACGGAGGATGGCAGGATCCGGTTATTGGCCACCTTAATTGCGGGGGGCGTTGTTTTTCTTCTGCGCCGCATAGTGCCCGGCAAGGGGATCACAGCTCGCAGCGGATTTCTGCTTAGCGCATTCGCCTTTGCCGTGGTTACCATGCAAAGCGGGCTGGTGCGGTCTGATGACCAGCACATCGTCTTCGCCATCTTTCCCATGGTGTTTTTCGCCAGCGCGATTTTGTTTTCCTTCGACTCGTTCATCCTGTCCGCCGGTGCGGCGTTAGCGATGGTCGTATGTTCCGTGCTGTTCACCCAGCCCAATGCCGTGTTCCGGCCATCGATGGTTCGGTTCCGCCTTGAGCAGTTGCAAAATCCTCTTACGTCTTGTCCCCCGGGCTTCCGGGAATTCGATCGCGCCTGTTTTCCGGCGGACTTTACCGGTATGTTGCAAACGGTTTCTGCCTATGTGCAGCAGCACAGCGATGCGAAGGATTCAGTGGCGATTTTCCCCTACCAATACATAATGGGAATGGCGTCGGGCCGCAACGTGGCCAGCGGCGTGATGCAGGCGAATCTGGCCAGCGGGCCGTACTTGTCGCAGGTTGCTATCGCGGGAATGGAACAAGCGCCGGCTCCTGTTGGCCTCTATTTTCCCGACGGGCCTCTGAGTTTTCCGATCGATGAGGTGAGTCACTTTACCCGCACTCCCGATGTCTGGTTTTGGATGTTGCGCCACTATCGCTCGCAAGAAGAGATTATCCCCGGCGTTTTCGGGTTGCAGAGAGACGATTCGCGCGCGAGCAGAATCTCCATGCAGGCGCGGCCGCTCCTGGTGGCAGCGAAAGGCTTTGCGATTCACGACCGCAGTTCTTTGCTGGATCTCGGCGACCCCGCATGGCCCGTCGAGGGCGGCGATTTCCTGCGGTTACGCGTCAAGGTTCACTATGGGCCGCTGTTGAAGTTGCGCAAGCCGGAACGCTTGCAACTGGAGATCACCCGCGCCGATGGCAGTCACGATGTGAGAGCGTTCGTCGTGGAGCCGAATGGGTTGTCGGACGTTTGGATTTATCCCTGGAACGAACCGGACCTAGCGCATTATTTCGGCGCCGACGAGATGCAGTGGCGCACCGCAACGCGCCCGGCGATCACGCAGCTTCGCTTGCTGGCCATGCCCGTGGACTGGGTTTCACAACAGCCTGACTCGATCGTGATCGAGTCGGCCGATGCGGTCACGGTCAGCATGGCGCACCCGTAGGGTTGAGGTTAACGGGTAGCAACATGAGGAGAATGTCGGCCGCGCAACTTCAGACTGGAAATAGGGATCCTTCGACTCCTAGTCCGGTCGCACGGCGACCAGACTAGTCGCTTGATTTCATAACGACGTTGGCTCCGTCCGGCCGGGTATTCTGGTGTTGCAACACGACCAGAGAGCCGTGGAAGGAGCCAATTATGTGGATTATAGGCTGTGATTTTCATGTCGGCTTTCAGCCAGTTGCGATTTTTGACCGTACGAGCAGAGAGATCAGCCATCGGCGGCTGCAGCATCCCGAGGAGGCGCGCGCGTTTTACGCGGCTTTAGCGGGACTGGTGCTGGTGGGCCTGGAAGCTTGCGGCAAGACGCAATGGTTCGAGCAGATGCTGGCGGAGATGGGGCACGAGCTGTGGATGGGCAATGCCGCCTTGGGGACTCGTCTCGCTTGACAACGCCAACGTCGTTACAGACAGGATGACATCAATATTTATGAATAATTCAGGTTAGCAACTTAACCATCAGCATTCGCCGCGAACCGCAACGGCGAGAATGGCTGCAAATCAAAGTCTGGCTTGCGTCCCCGCAATAGCTGGTTCATGACTACCGCGGTGATCGGCGCCAGCAGAATTCCATCGCGATAGTGACCTGTGGCCGCGAAATATCCTGGCAGCGCGGTTGGCCCGAGAATGGGCAGGTCGTCGGGCGAACCCGGACGCAGCCCGGCCCAGACTTCGTGGATGCGCATCTCGCCGATCGCGGGCGCCACATTGGCAGCGGCCTGGTGCAATCGCTGGACCGTGTCGGGATCGCCGCGCTTGTCGAAGCCAGCCTCTTCCACGGTAGCGCCCAGGAGAATGCGCCCGTCGCTGCGTGGAACGATGTACACCTCGGGCGTGCGGACAACGTGCTGGATGAGCGGCCCGGGACGATGCGCTCCCGGTCGCGGCACCACGCAGACCATCTGTCCTTTCACCGGACGAGTGGGCACGCCGAAGGGTTGAATCATCGAGGCCCACGCGCCCGCGCAATTTACGACAGCATCGCCGGCGTAAAAAGATTTCGCGGTGCGCACACCGGCGGCGCGGCCTGCCAGCACAGCCACCTCGATGACGGGCGAGCCTGTGACGAAGTCCACGCCGGAATGTCGCAAGGTTTTCTCCAGCGCGCTGCCCAATTTTCGAGGATCGAGGCTGCTCTCCGGCAAGAAGTAGGTCCGTCCACGCAGATCGACAAGCGGCTCGATCCGCGCGAGCTCGTCATCTGTGATGGCACGGGCCCCTGCACAGCCTGGCGACTCATCCTCCCCAAAGAATGCGATGGTGCCGGCGCTTCTCAGGTCGGGCGACTCGAACGATTCCTCGCGCAGCTCGCGGACGAACTCCGGATACATGCGAGCGCTGGCAGCGATCAGCTCAGCCAGCGCCGGCGGGTTGTGAGGATCGCAGTGCGCGATCATGCCTGCCGCCGCATGGGTTGCTTCGCGCGCCGGCTCGCTTTTCTCGACGATCAGCACGCTGGCGCCGTCGCGGCGCAAGCGCCACGCCAGCGACAGTCCAATGACACCTCCGCCGACGATCACAACGTCCCAAGTCTTCACGATTCGATTGTAGTGGAGGGGGAGAGCCGCGACAGTTCGCCTCGGGAATTGTCATTGGAGTTGTCATTACGAGCGAAGCGAGCAATCTGCTGTTGTCTAGGGTGGAATGACGTTCACAAGATGCTGATTGACAGGGCCTTCTTACTCTCCGAGAATTGGCAATAGCAGGAAAGGACTTATTGATGCTACTGGACGCTGATAGTAATTCTCCCGAACACGCCTACGTTCCTCCGCCCTCACGCCGAAGCGAAATTCTCCTGTACGTCCTGATCGGCGTCGTCGTTATTTATGTGATTGTGTCCCTGTACCTCATATACGGCATGAGGACACGTCTGGCGGCGATGGAAAAGAAGCAGCAAGCGCTGGAGGTCGCCCAAGTCGCACTCGGCGATCGCATTCACGAGACATCGTCGCAGTTCAAAGAAGCCCTGAGCTCGGAAGTGGGCATGACCAAGCAGGAGCTGGCCCAGCGGGCCGCCGAATTGGATCGCCAGCAGAAGGCTGCGGCCGCCAAGCTTGCCGCCGCGCAGAGCCAGCAGGGAAAGCAAATTGCAGCCGTCAGTGGCGAGGTCAGTGGAGTTAAGACCGACGTGGGCACGGCCAAAACCGATATCCAGAGAACGCAGACCGACCTTGCCGCCACCAATGCCAAACTGGAGCGCACCATTGGCGACCTCGGGGTGCAGAGCGGACTCATCGCGCACACCGCAGCGGAGCTCGAGGCCCTCAAGCGCAAGGGCGACCGTAACTACTATGACTTCACGCTCTCCAAGGGCGCGCGCACTCCCGTCTCCACCATCAGCCTGCAATTGAAGAAGGTGGATCCCAAGAAGAGCAAGTTCACGCTGGACGTGATGGCCGACGATCGTACCATCGAGAAGAAGGACCGCACGATTGGCGAGCCCCTGCAGTTCTATACCGGGCGCGACCGGATGCTCTATGAAGTCGTGATATTTACCGCTGGCAAAAATACCATCACTGGGTATCTGGCAACTCCCAAGACCGCGCCCACCCCGGTAACGCCGTAGAGCGCGGGCCTGTAACCCATCACGAAAGGACCGATTTTTAAGGTTGGCTTCAGCTTCGGGACCGTAGCGCCGCTAACGTGGCTGCGGCATCCAATGTATTAACAGACTCCGAAACAACGGTGCACACTTCGGGTTTAAATGGATGTCAGTCACGTTAGTTCTGGCGTGCTGCGGTTAGCAGGAAGTTCGCCTCTGAAAGGGACAGAAACAAGGGCTCGGAGGCGGAAGGAGTCTCAAAATGAAATCACGGCGGCTTGGATGGATACTCGCGGCGCTGTTCCTGGTTACGAGTTCGATGGGCGCAATTCTGGCGCAGGACCAGGACCAGCAGAACGCTCAGCTACCGGCCAACGAGTCGGTGCAGAACACGGCTCCCGACAACAACGCTCCTGGGCCGTACGACAACAATGGGCCGTACGACAACAACGCTTCCGCGCCGGACAACGCTCCCGCACAGCAAGTGCAGGACCCTCCCGGACGCGTGGCGCGTGTGCAATATATGTCCGGCGAAGTCTCTATGCAGCCCGGCGGAGTGAACGATTGGGTCGCAGCCAGCCAGAATCGGCCACTCACAACGGCTGACCGGGTTTGGACGGACAAGAGTTCGCGTGCCGAGTTGAACGTGGGCGATGGTTTCATCCGCATGAATTCCGAGACCAGCCTGACGCTCAGTAATGTTGGCGACAATACGGTCCAACTCGAACTTGACCAGGGTGTGTTGGAAGTCACGGTGCGCCACTTGGAACGCGGAGAAATCTACGAAATTGACACCCCCAATCTAGCCTTCACGGCGATGAAGTCGGGCGTTTATCGTTTCGACGTTGATCCCACTGGCGATCAGACCCTGGTCACCGTCAGAAGCGGATACGGCGAGGCCACAGGCAAGGGAAGTGCGGTACGAGTCAACTCCGGGCAACAGGTCCGCTTCAGCGGCAGCAATTCCTTGACGCACACAGCCCAGGGCGCGCCGGCCCGCGATGGTTTCGACGACTGGGCGCAGGTGCGCGACAAGCAACTCGAAAATTCTGTGTCGGCGCGCTATGTCTCGCCGGGCGTGATTGGTTATCAGGACCTCGACGCCTACGGCACTTGGCAGACCTCTCCCGAGTATGGCTCGGTGTGGGTGCCAACTTCGGTGCAACCGGGTTGGGCGCCTTACCGCGATGGTCACTGGGCGTGGATCGAACCTTGGGGATGGACTTGGGTGGATGATGCTCCCTGGGGATTTGCGCCTTCCCACTATGGACGCTGGGTCGATTGGAACGGCGGCTGGGGCTGGGCCCCCGGACCCGTCGGATACTGGAATCCCTACTACGCTCCGGCCTTGGTGGGCTGGATCGGAGGAGACGACTTCGGCATCGGCTTTGGATTCGGTGGCGGCTGGGGCATAGGCGGCGGCTTTGGCTGGTTCCCGCTGGGCTGGGGTGAACCATTCTATCCCTTCTATTGTGGCTGGGGAGGTGGCTGGGGATACGGTGGCTGGGGACGTGGTGGCTGGGGACACGGTGGCTGGGGGCATGGCGGTGGATGGGGGCATCACGGCGGTAACGTGAGCAACGGCTATCTGCGCAATGTCAACGTCACCAATACGCACATTTCGAACTTCAACCACATTGCCAACAACTACCACAACAACAATTTTGCCGGGACGCACTACGCCTTCCGCAACACGGCGGGCGCGGTCACGGCCGCTCCAAAATCTGCATTTACTTCTGGAGCCGCGATCAATCGGGTGGGCACAGTTGTTCCCAAGTCAGCACTCGGCCGGGGACAGCTTGTCGGTACGGCCAATGTGACTCCGACCAAGCAATCCGTGCTTGGCGGACGCACGCCTGCAACTCATGGAATTCCCCCGGCTTCGGCGACCAACCGCAGCGTCGTGACCCACGCGACTCCTCCGGCCCACTTCAACGGGAATCAATCCGCGACGGCGAGAGGGAACGGTGCTGCTTCGACGCAGGGCAATCGGAACACCACGCGCGGAGCTGGTGTGCCCCCAAGCGCAAATCAGGGAAATGCCGCGCGCAACGTACCGCGGCCGCCGTCGGCCGGCGGAGCGGCCAATAATCAGGTTGCGCGGGGCAATCCTCCGTCGAACCTGGCTACGCACAATGTGCCTCGGCCTCCCGCAGGCAACGACAGCTTTGCGCGCGGCAATGCAAATCGCGCGAACAACGGCCCGACGATGAACCGCCCGCCGCAAGGCGCGACGACGAACCACGGTCCGCAAGGCCAGGCGACGGCGCGCAACTCCCAGGTGCCACGGCCGCCCGCGAACTATACGTATCGCCCGCCCAGCGGATCGGCGCAGCGCTCGGCTCCATCGCGTCAAGCGGCACCGTCGCAACATGCCGCTCCGCAAGGTAATTCGCGGGGCGGTTCGCAAGGCAACAACCCTCATGGCGGCAGCGCGTACAACAACTCTGGCCCGGCGCCCCGCACCACAGGGTCGGCGTCAACCAGGCCGCCTGCTGGATACGCCTATCACGCAGCGCCGGCGTACTCGCCTTCTTCGCGATATGGATCGGCTGGCTCAGCAAGTGGCTACGGTGGAGGAAACAGTCGCGGGTCGTATCCGTCAGCTTCCGGCTACGGCGCGGGCCGCAGCTATGGATCGAGCCCGGGTTACAGCGGCCGTAGCGCAGCCCCGGCTTACTCGGCGCCGCGCTCCTCGGGCGGCGGCAGCGGGTATAGCTCCTCAGGCGGTGGTGGCGGGGCGTCGCGCTCCTCCGGTGGCGGCGGGGCGTCGCACTCCTCCGGTGGCGGCGGAGGCGGGCACAGCGGAG
>PLXE01000026.1 GCA_003151335.1 Acidobacteriaceae bacterium | reverse complement strand
GCCGTAGCTGGCGTCACGGTCACGGATCAGATACCGTGGAGCCTCCCTCTCGGCGAAGGCCTCCATCACCTGCTGCCCTACCCATTCCGAGGTCGGATGTTCCGTGACTCCAAAATGAAGCACCTTTCGCCGCTGGTGCTCCAGGACGATGAACACGAATAGTACGCGCATCCTGACTGTGGGTACGGTGAAGAAGTCAATCGCGGCGATCTCCCCCAGGTGGTTCTGTAGAAAGGTCTTCCAGGTCTGCGATGGGGGCCGTTTGACAGTCCGCAGGATGCGAGAAACGGTGCGCTCGGAAATCTTGATTCCGAGCTTGAGCAGCTCGCCGTGAATGCGCGGCGCACGCCACAAAGAGTTCGCCCGAGCCATGGTCTGAATCAGACTGCGGATCGGTTTGCCAATCGATGGCCGTCCCACCTTCCTTCTCGGCTTGCAGGACAGTTGTGCCCAATAGCGACGGAAACGCTGCCGCTGCCAGCGAACGACCGTATCGGGGTGCACTTGAACCAAGGCTCGTCGCCAGCCCTTCCAAAGTCCGGCCAGCACGATCCAGAACATGCGGTCAGAACGCCTTAATCGCGGACGCTTGCTGTGCCGCTTGTAGACAGCCAACTGTTGACGGAGCGCGAGGTTCTCCAGGACGAGGGCTTGATGGCCTCTGGTGAATAGCCAAATCGACCGAAACCAACCGAGTAGGAATGCGGACATGTCGGCTGATTGTTCCCTCCAGGTTGTTGAAAGTCAACATCGGTCGGGCGATCTAATTTTGGCGAACGACAGGCGAAATACCAGGATACGGTCATCGCCAGTTTCGCGGGCCATACTCATGCGGACGACTTCCGGCTCATCAATGCCGCAGGTGCCAACAAACTATTTGTTCTCATCAATCCGGCCATCTCACCTATCTACGGGCAGAATCCCGCTTTTCGCGTGGTGACCTTCGAGCGCGACGGGACCCTGGCTGACCAATCCACCTACTACCTCACTAACCTCGAAAAGGCCAGCGTCACCGTTGGCGGAACGTGGGAGAAGGAGTACACGTTCTCTGAGCAATGGAAGATGCGGCCACTGGATGCGGCGAGGTTGGCAATCCTCTACAACCAAATCAAGAACGACTCCAAGACTCGCGATCAGTGGATCAAGCTGTACAACGTTTCGAGTTCAGACCTGTCGCTGCCTGACGACATTGCGCGAGGCTTGTACTGCGCGGCTGAAGCACTCGATCCCACGAGCTACCAGTCTTGCTACTGCCCCGCGCCGCGGACCAGCGAGACTGCTCCTGCTCCGCAACGCTAATCCAAGATAGTAGCGACGACCTCGTGGTGGCCGAGAGGAATGCCGATTGCCGGAAACAACTACGGGGGTTGAATAGCCATGGCTGACTTTCTGGAGCGACAGCGGACGCTTGATAGCTACTGAGAGCGGTCATCCTCTTCGGACGAAACGTAGCTTCGTACAAGTTCGCATTGCCGTGACACACGTCACACCATCGTGTTTACATGAGGTTAGGTGTCAATTGCTCTGCTCCGCTCAGGTTTGACCCGCTGTCCCTAGGGACAGGCTTGGAGTAAGGATTAGAATTAATCCCGTGAAGAGTCCACTCAAGGTTTTCCTTTGCAGCACGGTGCTGGACCTGTCTGACGAGCGCGAGCGCGTACTCGATGCCATTCGACGCTTACAATTCCAACACCATTCCATGGAGTTCTTTGGAGCAAGAACGGATCAACCCATTGAAAGCTGTTTCGCAGAAGTACATGAGAGTGACGTACTGGTCGTGATAGTTGGTCTTCGATATGGAAACTTGGTTCCCGGTCTGGGGGTTTCGTTCTCCGAGGCTGAATATCACGAAGGCCATCGTTTTGGAAAACCCTGCTTGGTCTACATTCGAGACGAAAATGTGCCCATCCTTCCCAAATACATTGAGCGCGATCCGCAGAAAATGGTACTGCTCGAGAATTGGAAGCGCACCCTTCGTGAGCGCCATACGGTCGTGGGATTCCAGGATGGACAGCGGCTTTCTGTTCAAGTGACGGCAGATTTAGGTCGCGTGGCTCGCGTTTTGGAAGATACAAAAACAAGTTCGACACTAGCCTCTCGAGGCGCCGAAGTCTCTGAGGCAATAAGGGTCACCGAAGCCATGCGCCAAACAATGGCCGCTATGCAGGCCGCCTACGACTCAAGGTCTGAAATTCTTCGTCAGAACATAATCGACTTAGAGCGCTCCTATGACATCACCTTGGAAGCATTAGGTGACGCGCTCGACCTGAAAGATGCCGAAACCGAAGGTCATTCCAAGCGCGTGACCGCCTTTACCATCGCCATTGCCCGAGCGATGGAATTGCCGCACGACAACATTCGCGTTATCGCCCGCGGAGCCTTTCTTCATGATGTCGGCAAAATGGCGATTCCGGACGCGATCTTGCGCAAACCCGGCAGGCTAAGCCCCAAAGAACAGGAAATCATGCGCCAGCATGCCCAACTGGGCTACCAGATGTTGCACAGGATTCCCTTTTTGCGCGAGGCGGCCGACATTGTTTACTCCCACCAGGAATGCTTCGACGGCAGTGGCTATCCCCGTGGTCTAAAGGGCGACGAGATTCCGTTGGGGGCGCGGATTTTCGCCATTGCGGACACCTTTGACGCCATTACTTCCGATCGGCCCTCTCGTGCCGCGCAATCCATTGCGGCCGGCCGGCGAGAGATTGAACGCGGTTCGGGACGGCAGTTCGACCCCGAGATTGTGAAAGGCTTCCTCTCCATTCCAGATCACATATGGCAGGAGTTGCGCAACGAAATCGGTGTCCCCCGTCCGAGGTAATGCGCGGGTTGCCCAACCTAGCATTCTGAGGCCCCACCCCAGTGGCGCTGCGGTTGCGAGCATCAGCCCCTACGCCGGAGAAGGCAATCCGAAGAGGCTAGTCGAGGCTGCAAGCTTCGCCTTTTCAAAACGGTCGAATTTCTTGACCACACGAGATCCGTGAATTGATCTTTCAAATGGTCGCTGACAATCCCAGTTGGGGTGCGCCTCGCATCCATGGCGAACTCCTGATGCTTGGCTTCGACGTGTCGGAAACCACCA
>PLXE01000082.1 GCA_003151335.1 Acidobacteriaceae bacterium | reverse complement strand
TAGCGTTCTCCGTACAATTGCACACATCCGCCCTCCGACACCTTGCGCCGCTGACGGTCCCAGAACAAGGCATAGAGAACATCTGGGGTCTCAATCAGTCTTTTCTGACCGGGCAGCAGCAGTTCGTTAAAGACCTCATCCGGAGTCCGGCCTCGCATGCCTCGTCCGCCGTGGGGATGCTGCGAGTTGTATTCTGCGATCCATTGCCGGGCTGTGGCAATGAACTCGCTGGCCAAGGGTAGAGGTGAGCTTTTCCGTTTGCCCTTCAGAAACCCCTGGTGCTCTTTCAAGGCAGCAGTGCACTGCTCTGGCCGATCCTTGGGACCCGGTCCGCAGTAGGAGGGCCAGAGGCAATCAAACCGCTTCCGTACAGTCCCAAACCAGCTCTCGATCAGCTTTGACTGGGGATGGCGGGGTAGGCAGTACTGGGGCTGGATTCCCAGCCTGACCAGTACGCCACTACATTCCGGAGAGAAGTCGATGCGGCCGATCTTCTCGTAGTCTTTGCCGTTGTCCACATAGAGGATCTGGGGAATCCCAAAGTCTGCAATCCCCACCCGTAGTGCCGAGCTGATGGTGTGTGAGCTAGGGGTGGCCGACCAGGCGGTGCCGACGATCTTGCGGGAGCGCATGTCGATCATGGCAGTCAGCCAGGGCCGGATCGCCGCATTCGTCGATATTCCGGAAAACAGGTCATTGCGCACCCAGACGTCATGCTGGCCGTGGTCAGAGACCCAGATCTGGTTGGGCACCAGAGACTCGAAGTCGGTCAGCAGGTAGGGCTCACAACGTTCCTGGAACTGCCGCTCGCCTTCCCGGCTCAGGATCAGCAAGGGCTTGGGCAGCTGTTGCAAATACGACCGGACGGCGCTGTAGCTCGGTGGTCTGGTGCATTCCGGTTCCAGATTCCGCAGATCGCGCAGCAAGGCCCGGTACACCAGCCGAATCGACAGCCGTTCACCCAGGTACTTGTTCTCCAGATATGCGCGGACCGTGGGATGGGCTCGGAGGAACCGCGACTTTCCCTTATCCGAGCGAACTCGATCGACCAGACCCGCATAGCCGAGCTTGCGGTACTGTCCGTACCAGTTCCAGAGAGTTCGGGGGCTGACCTGGTGCTGATCGGCGAGGTAGCCGGCCAGCGAGTTCATGCTTCGCACGGCAACTCCACCAGCGGTACGAAACGTTTGACGGGATCGCTGGCTGCGGCTGCTAAATTCCACGAGCGGCGCAATCGCCTCCAGGCGCTTCAGGGCCTGTGCGTTCTGCCTGGCGGAAAAGTTGAGGCGCTCGGGCTCGGGAACCTCCGGCAGCGAAGCAAACAGGTTGGATTGGTTCAGATCCGAGCGAAGAGCCAGAGCCGTGCAATCTGGTCCTGACAGCAGCGGCTGCTTGAGGAATTTCAACTGCGCTTCAACCGGCAAGGACGACAGTGCGTATTCACGCTGGGCTCGTCCATTGCTCCTCACTGGTTTCGAGGGCCGGTGCCGCAACTGGCCCTCTCTCGCCAGCCGGCGCACATGCTGCGGGTGCCAGCCGGTCAGATTAGTCACTTCGGTCACGCTGATCCAGTTTTTGGTGGCAATCATCCGGGCCTGCTATGCGACACCGCGAACCAAGACCTACAAGACTGCATTACTGTCGCGCTATGCTAACGTTTACTGAGGGTCACTGATATATCCCTAGGGTATATCCCCTGCGGATATATGTCAAGAGGAGACTAGTGGCGAGACAAGAGTGGGCGGCAAGAATCGCAGCACTTCGCAAACAGCTGGGGCTTTTACAGGCAGATTTCGGACGGCTCTTTGGCGTCAGACAATCTTCAGTTTCTCGTTGGGAGAACGGTGGCAAAGAACCATCGGTTGAGAATTACATCCGAATGGCAAACTTGGCTGATGAGACGAGTTGCCTGTGGTTCTTAGAGCGAGCCGGTGTCGAGACTGGCCGTTTCGAACGGCTGACTTTGCGCAAAACCACTAAGAAGTCTGAGAAGACCTAGCTGCTG
This sequence comes from Acidobacteriaceae bacterium, assembly GCA_003151335.1. Lineage (GTDB taxonomy): Bacteria > Acidobacteriota > Terriglobia > Terriglobales > Acidobacteriaceae > Bog-257. Next base: position 47,700 of record PLXE01000082.1, on the reverse strand, counting down.
CGTAACAAGTTCGTGGGAGGTTCGCAGGATCGCCCTAAGCCCATGCATTGGTTAACCACGTAAGTTACTTAGCTTGAATAGGTTACTGGGTTCTGCATGGCTTCCCAGCTGTAGGTTCGCGAATGAGTTTATGAACGTAGAGTCTTAACGCAGTTCCGTCACGGCCAAATCCCTGCCTTCCATAAGGCGCGCCCCAGAGATCGTCTTCCATGAGAGGGGACGCCGAATCTGATCCATTCGATCCTCAGGAGCCCAGAAGGCACTGTGGCGGATGAGCCGCTCGGGGCCTTCTCGAGAAGGTTTAAAAAATCTGCTGGGTGAGCAATATTGAACAGATCTCCGTCTGTTGAACGCCGTAAGCTGCCCCGATAATAACGCGAGTCAGTGGCAGTCGGCCTCTCAGAGCAAGGGTTGATCTCCTTTCATCCACTGCCACCGACTCTGCGCGATATGGGTTCCCACGAGATGATGGCGATGCATTCACCATACGGGATGGAGCTGGTCGAAAACTGTCTCGCCTGCAAACTGTGTTCCGGGAGCTTCTTCTGCCATTTGCCGAAATCAGTAATGGAAGCGTTCCAGCCCATAAAGTTCACAATCGCACATCCGGCTGGCGCAACTTTGTTCGTTGAAGGGCAAGTATGCCGTGGTATTTACATTCTCTGTAAAGGCCGCGTGAAATTATCAGCCACTTCGAAAGACGGCCAGACCCTGATATTAAAAGTCGCTCAACCCGGAGAGGTGTTAGGGTTGGACGCAGCCATCTCTGGAATCCCTCACGAGACCACTGCGGAAACTGGCCAGCCGTGCCAACTTAACTTTGTTAAACGGGACGACTTTCTTAAGTTCTTGAAGGAACACGGCGCTGCCTCCATGCACGTCGCAATACAATTGAGCCGCGAGTGCCAACAGGCGTACCAGCAGCTTCGCTCGTTCACAATGAACTCAGCACCCCAGCGAATTGCCCGCCTGATGCTGGAATGGTCGCATGACGATTCCGGCGTGGCCACGGCTCACGGGATCAAGGTAGCGTTAACACATGATGAGATCGGGCAAATCATCGGGATGTCGCGTGAGACAGTTACCCGTACTCTCGCTAGTTTTCGCAAGCAGCGCATTGCGGAAATTCATGGTTCCACCCTGCTGATCCAGAATATGCCTGCCATTCAAAAGCTGGCTGGCGCATAGAACCGATAAACGCGCACGCCCGGATGTTCTCTCGGGCAGATTAGGAACGGCCATGAACTTGGCTTCATTATCTACCGCTGCAAGGACCCCGCTGATATTGTGTATAGACGATGCTGACATCGCGTTGCGGGTAAGGAAGCTCCTGCTCGTCAGCGAAGGCTACGATGTGCTAACGGCCCACTCAGCTGAAGATGGCCTGGAGCTTTTTAAGCAGAGTCCTATCGACTTGGTAATCGCCGACCATTTTCTAAGCGCCAAGACAGGAACAGAGATCGCCAGAGAAATGAAGGGACTGAAACCGGAGGTTCCCATTCTGATCATCTCGGCTGCCGCAGAGAAGCCTGCTGGCCTGGAGTTTGCGGATGGCTTTTTGGCAAAAGGTGAGCCACCGAATATCCTGCTCGATACTATTGCTTACCTGTTGGCAAAGTAATCGTAGCTGAAATACTGTGCGTCCAACCCAACATTCTGCTCCTCAGTCAAGCCTTGGCCGAGGTCGCACCCGAACTGCACGCGACGTGAATCGCTTTGTCCAGTTCTCCGGCCAAGGCGGGGAAACCGCCAAGGCCCAGCCGCACATAAAGCTTGCGTTAACCCATGACGAGATGGCGCAGATGATTGGCACGTCCCGGGAAACCGTAACCCGTATGTTCGCCGACCTGACGAAGCAGCAGATCGTGGAGAGGAAGGGCTCAACCCTACGCATACGGAATAAGGCGGGGCTGAAGGCCCTGGCTTTTACGCAGTAAGGTTGTTCTCCGAAAGCAGCTTGCGAGCGGCCAAGAGTGGCTGCCCTTTCGGCGGTAACACAACGGACAGTGCACCATCGGCTGAACGCTTCTTGCAGATGGGAAGCTTAGCCAAAGAAAATGAGTCTCTTTGGTTCTGGCGTCGGGCTGGCGTTGACATGAAGAGGATAGAGCGCTGGATCTCTTTGCTCGAAAAATGCTCAGCAAGAAACCCCAAGAAACTAGAGGCTGCCAAGGTTCGTGGGATGTTCGCGGGATTGCATGAAGCTCATGCGTCGGTTCATCACGTAAGCCGTTTGGGTTGAATAAGTTACCGGATTCTGATCTGCGTCTTAGCCGTAGGTTCGCGACAAGCGCACGAAAAGCCTGGACCCTTCACGAAGAATCAAGCACTTACAGAGGTCGAATCTCGCCGCACTGAAAATCAATTCCACACAAGTATGTCCGAATTTCGGCGAATTTGGGCGCGCCAAGACCCGCCAAAAACCGCGATACACCGCGATACACCGCGATACGCCGCCAATGCAAAATAATTCCAGAATGCACAGCTACTGTAATTGTTGGAATTGACTTGCAGTAATGTTTGAATTGCGTTGCAGTGAGTTTGAATTATTTTGCAGTGAATCGATGATCCGTTGTCTTCTCCTCCCCGCGATACGTCGCGAGGCTGAGCGCCGCCGGCGAGTGGCGTGGCAACGGACGTCGGAACGAGACTAACGTGGGTATTTTGCTGACAACATTTTCGGACGCGGGTTCAACTCCCGCCGCCTCCAAGCAACGTGTTTATTTTCAATAGTTTACTAGCATACAGCGGGCCCCAGCCCGCTGATTTCAATTCACACTAAAGATCAATCAGTGCAGCGCGCACTTGCCCGGCTGCGCCAAAGTGCCGTGCCCTGGGTTAGTTTCGTCTACCCTGGTTTTGACAAACCTGGAGCGCGAGCATAACCTCAGATTCCTAACCAACTAATCAGAATCATCAGAATCAGGAGATAAGCATGAATAAAATGCTCTGCGTTGTTTTGTGGTTTCTCCCCGTGATGTTGTTCGCACAAAGTCCGTTCGACGGTACCTGGAAGACCAACATGGCGGAGTCTAAGCTTTCGCAGAAGCCCTACGTGTATTCGGTGAACAATGGGATGTACAACTGCGAAAGTTGCGTCCCCAAAGTCAACAACGTAAAGGCCGACGGCCAGGATCAGCCTGTCACTGGCCAGACATATGACATGATCGCGGTGCAGGTTGTGGACGCGAATACAATTCACATCACCACAAAAAAAGCTGGCAAGACGGTGTCCGATCAGATCAGGACCGTATTGCCGGATGGGAAGACGATGACCCTTTCGATTACCAACTATCCCGCCGACGGCAGCCAGCCCTACAAGACAGAAGTCAAGTTCATGCGGGCTTCCAAGGGGCCGGCCGGCTCCAATGCGACCTCCGGTTCTTGGCATATCCAGAACCTCAATGAAGACACTGCTGGGCTCACCAGCACATGGAAGGGCGGGGGCGATGGGCTGAGCATGTCCACACCGACCGGCGAGAGCTGGGAAGCCAAGCTCGATGGCAAAGAGTACCCGGTGAAGGGCATCTATGCGAGTGAGACTGTGTCGGTGAAGCAGTTGGGGGACCGCGCCATCGAAGTCACCTATAAGCGCGATGGCAAGCTTTACAGTGTCCAGAAGATCACAGTTTCGCCCGATGGAAAGAAAATGACCACTGTCTCCGACAACAAGCAAAGCGGAAGAGTCTCGACGCTTGTCGACGAAAAGCAATAGCGAAAGTTGAATGCGGGGAACCGACTGATGGCCGCTTCCCGCTTTGACGCGGGAAGCGCACTCCTTCCAAAGTGTGGGGCGCGGCGAGAGTCGCGTCTTTTTGTGTGTGCAATACGCGTGCAATGAAATGCCCAATCGTGAGTGTTCCGCGTATCGCGATTCTCTAATTTTTCAATAAGTTCCCTGTTTTCAATGCGACGGGAAAGTTCAACTCCCGCCGCCTCCACCATATTGCAAGCTTCACCATCCGCCTGATCAATGTCAGGACAGTTGTCTTCCTCCCGCACTCCGCTAATTGCCCCGCCCTAGCCAAAATCGGCCTAGAACGGGGTGCCCATTATTCCTGCGTGCATCGGGGACTCGGTCTATACTCTCTTTTCGACCATCAGGGAGGAACGCCAATGAAGACATGTTTGCTTGCTTTATCGTGCTGCATCGCCCTGGCTGCGATGCTCGCCTATGCGCAAAACGCGGACGAAGGCTATCAGATGGCAAAGGTTGTGGCTTTCGAACGGGTCGCCGCGAACGCCCAGCACATGGAAGGTTCGGATGGCTACAAGATCTCCATGCGCATGGAGAATACGATTTACGTTTGTCGCACCAGCGGACCGGCGGCAACGTTTATCGACTGGACCGCCGGCAAAGAATTTCCTGCCAAACTAAATGCTCCCAACGGCAAGGTATTGCTGGTGAAAAATCCAGATGGCCAGGTCGTGGAACTGAACATTGTCGGCCGGAAAACACCCAAGTAGAAACACCCATTGAGCCACCGTTTCGGGGGGTGGACTGTTCTTAGCCATCCGCAGGGATACTCCCTAGGGTTCGGCGGACGAATCTACAACTGGGACGCGCCCAGGCGATGATGGGCGACAAGCAAGCCGCCCGCAAGTCGTATCAGGATTTCTTCGCCCTCTGGAAAGAGGCTGACCCCGATCATACCCATCCTCCATGCCGCCAAAACGGAGTATGCAAAGCTGAAGTAGACTCCCGTCACGATGCTTGCCTGGGCCACCGGCCGACAGGACGCTCTTGAGGACGCCCGAAAGGATCAGTCATCGTACTTGCTGAGGTGCAGAATGCCCTCGTAGTCCACAATTGCAACCCTAAACTGCTGCAGCCACCCAACGCGTCCCACTACGTTACGAGGAAACTCCAGCTCTTCTGCGAAATAAACAGTGCTGGCAAATTCCCACCCGAAACTTTCCAACATTATTTCGTGTCCAAAGGCGGTAAATTCGCCGGCAGCAGTGCTAAACCTAATCCTCTCGCCACCCTCTATGTCAATGCCAAGTTCTTCGCCGTGTTCTCGCTGAAAGATGCAAAATGCGGCTCCGGTATCGACCTTTGCCTGAATACGAACCACACGCTCTCCAACCTTGAGCTGAATTGGGATAGAGATGTCACCACCCGTCGCACCGTACCGATGTGATCGTTGAAAGTGCAGCGTTGCAGGCAGGGTTACCAACCTCCGAATGGAGCTTTGTCGCCGGCCTCTATCTTCACGACAAGAGGGCGCTCATGGGAACCGCGAATGGCATCATAGACCTGCTTTGCAGTGTTTCCCTCCGCTAACAAACGGTTACCTGCAATGGCTATCCACCGACCAGAATAAGCAGTGCTATGATCAGCAATCCACCGCATTTCCTGAGCATCACGCTGCTGCCGAACGACTTCATCCACGACGCCTTTGAGCATTTCGACGTGCTGTCTTGCACGCACGAATTCCGCTCTGCGCACTGGCCGTCTCGGAGTTCCAGTGGGGGCCACGGCTAGCGCGTCTTGAATAGCGCGCTCCCCAATCACAGACTGTTGCGCCATCCGAGAGCTGCGCTCATCATGGCTGAAATCCGTAATGTCTTGTGGCACAAGAGTCATTGTTGCCATGAAAACCATCCTTCATTTCGGCAGTAACTCTGACAATTGGAGTAGTTTGAGAACTCTTATTTCGTCGTCGTAAAGCGTTTTAGCCAACTCGTCGAACGTAACCGAGGCCGCAAATACTCGCTGCAGTCGCACGAACGCACCACCATCAAATCGGAGCGATCTGTCGATTATGAAGGAGGAGTCGCTTTCATACACTCCTAATGCATACATATTCGCGACACCCAATTTGTCACTCCTGACCAACTCACGCATTACTTCCTTGAAGGCTCGATCGCCCGGTGTTACATGAAAGGTCAAAACCGCTTCCTGACTTGCGATCTGCAAACCGACGGCAGCCTGAAGAACGCTGGTGCATGTCTGAAACAGTTCCAACAATTGGGGAGCTTGCCCCCAATCGGGATTGAACGCGTCAAAAACCAAAGAATCTAGGCCGATCTTCAGCACCGCACCAAGTTTTTGAACATTGAATGTAACTTGGAGATCTTTGGCTGAGTTATTCTCACGATTCCAAGTCACGTCCCCAAGCGTTACACCCCACTGCTTCAGAACCGGCACCAACACAGTCACGGCTTTGTTGGGCGGTGTCCAAGCCTCGAATAAGGGGGAACCCAGAACAGCCCTGTATTCAAAAAACGCTTCGTGAATGTCTGGTGCCTGCATATTTGCCATCGGAAACTCGGATTATCTAAACGTCTGAGACAAGATTACAGCACACCCGCGCCCCGAGCGCCAAAATCATGCGACCCGGGGGACTGTCGCCCCTTTGCTCAAATCCGCTCCAGCACCGCCTTCAGGTACTTCCAGAAGCTCTCGACCGAAGATATTTGTACGCGCTCGTTGGGACTGTGGGGATCGACGATGGTTGGCCCGAACGACACCATCTGCATGCCGGGATACTTCTCGCCGATCACGCCGCACTCCAGGCCGGCGTGCATGGCGATCAGCTTGGCGGGCTCGCCGAAGAGCTCTTGGTGCACCGCCTGGAGCTTGCGCACGATTTCGCTGGTGGGCTCGGGCTTCCAGCCGGGATAGCTGCCGCGATGCTCGACTTCGAATCCCGCCAGGCGACATGCGGTGGCAACCATGCGCGCGGACGCCTGCTTGCTGCTCTCGATCGCGCTGCGCTGGCTGGTGACGATCTCGATCATGTCGCCCTTGGTGGTGATGATCGCCAGATTGGTTGAGTTCTGCACCAGTCCGGGAACGTCGGGGCTCATCGCCAGAACGCCGTGAGGCACGGTGACTAGCAAGGCGACGGTCTGCTTTGCGTCAGTAGAGTCCAATACCTTTTCTGGGCGCTCGGCCTTCTCGACCGTAATCTGCAAATCGGGATCGAAGCTGCCAAGGTCGGCCTTGTATTCCGCCTCGGCCGTCGCAACCAGCGACTTCAGGTCCTTTTCCCGCGCCGCGTCCAGCACCACAATCGACGACGCCTCGCGAGGAATTGCATTTTGCGCGCTTCCGCCTTTGATGTCGGAGACTTCAACCGGCAGACTTTCCAGCGCCTTCTGCAGCACGCCGCCTAAAATGCGCAAGGCGTTGCCGCGGCCTTGATGGATATCCACACCGGAGTGGCCGCCCTTCAGGCCAAGCACCTTGATGCGCCAACCGGCACCGGCTCCCGCTGGCCGGAGCGTGACCTTGCGGCGCGCCGTCGTGGTCACTCCGCCGGAGCAGCCGATGCACAGCGTACCCTTCTCTTCGTTGTCGAGATTCAGAAAATAGCTGGACTTGAGCACTCCAGCCTGAAATTCCGCAGCGCCCGTCAGACCGGTCTCTTCGTCGATGGTGAACACGAACTCCAGCGGACCGTGAGCAATATCGGTGCTCTCCATTACCGCCAGGGCCGCCGCCACCCCCACGCCGTTGTCGGAGCCCAGAGTGGTTCCGTCGGCCTTCAGCCAATCGCCATCGCGCACCACCTTGATGGGATCGGTGTCAAAGTTGTGGGCTGTGCCCTCGTTCTTCTCGCAGACCATGTCGAGGTGGCCCTGCAACAGGGCCTTCGTCGCGCCCTCGCGCCCCTTATGCGCCGGCTTGCGGACAACAATGTTGCCGGCCTTGTCTTGAACGACCTCGAGGCCCAGGCGGGCGGCCTGCGCCAGCACGTATTCGCGCGCGGCAGCCTCCTTGGTCGAGGCGCGCGGGATCGCTGCCAGAGCGTCAAAGTGCTTCCATATGGGTTTGGGTTCCAGCTCTGCAAGTGCAGGTACCATGACATCCTCCGTCGCATTGGATTGCAATGCCATGGTACAGCGACGGAGTAAAAGTGGCGAGGTGAGGGCCGAAGACAAGGAGTCAGTGGGCCAGGTGTAAGTTTCTAACTCGCCACCGGCGAGTCGCGGTGCACGACTTTGATGTTGTACCCGGCTTTGGACAGGCGCTTCTTCACCTCTTCGGCGATCATCACCGAGCGATGCTTGCCGCCGGTGCATCCGAAGGCGATGGTCAGGTAGCTCTTGCCTTCGCGGATGTAATGCGGGACCAGGTAGATGAGCAACTCGGAGATGCGCTGGATGAACTCCCGGGTTTGCGGAAACGAGCGAATGTATTTGGCCACTTCCGGATGTCGCCCGGTCAGCGGACGAAACTTGGGAATGAAGTGCGGGTTGGGCAGAAAGCGCACGTCGAACACCAGGTTCGCATCTTCCGGGACCCCTTCGCGATAGCTAAAACTGACGCAGGAGATCAACAGGTTCCGGTCGCTGTTGCCGCCCTGAAAACGCTCGGTAAGCTGGGCGCGCAATTCGTGGACATTGAACTGGGTAGTATCCACCACCACATCGGCCAGCGCGCGCAGCGGTTGCAGGCGGCGGCGCTCTGCGGTCAGCGACGACCTCACGGAGGCGTCGCGTCCCAGCGGGTGAGGACGCCGCGTCTCGCTATAACGCCGAACCAGCACATCGCTGTCGGCTTCCAGGAAGACCACCGTGGTCTTGAGCATTCGCCGCAAAGAGGCAAGGACCTGTGGCAACTTGTCGAGCCGCGCCCCTTCGCGGATGTCCACCACCAGGGCGGCCCGCTGGATCTCCAGCGAATCCAGCACCAGGTCGGCAAAATTGGAGATGAGTCCAACCGGCAGGTTGTCCACGCAGTAGTAGCCCAGGTCCTCGAACGTTTTCAGGGCCGAGCCCTTCCCCGCCCCGCTCATCCCGGAGACGATGACCAGTTCATGCTGGTCGTGGGTCTTAGGCGGGCGAATCGATTTCTTCTTCAGGCCGGTCACCTTCCCGGGACCCTGTTTCGCATTGCAGTTTGGCGCATGTAGGCTGCCTCGTTGAGGCGAGAGTACCAGAGTTGCGCGCTGCCGTCAGCCGCAAACCTTAGTCACGAAATGGATGCAACAAAGCCGGGCGCGGTCTCACCTTTCTCATCGCGCCCGCGCTCGTTGGGGACCCCGAAAAGAAGCGGGTCGGAAATTCCTTGCGGGCGCTCCGCTCGGGATGACAGCATTAGAATTACTGAGGAACACCATGCGCCTCAAGATCGTCAGCGTCGGTGAAGCGGTCCTGCGCCAGCCAGCCCGGCCTGTGACCGCCGCCGAGATTCGCAGCACAGAAATTCAGCAACTGATCCAGCACATGCGCGAGACCGTGAACGACGCCCCGGGTGTCGGCCTGGCGGCGCCGCAGGTGGGATTGCCGCTGCAACTCGCCGTCATCGAAGACAAGCAGGAGTACTTGGCCGGCCTGACCGCCGAACAGATCGCCGAGCGCGAGCGCCAGCCACTTCCTTTCCATGTCATCATCAACCCAGTGTTGCACCCGCAGCCTGCGGGCGAGGTTGAGTTCTTCGAGGGATGCCTCAGCGTGCCCGGCTTCACCGCGATTGTGGCGCGCTCGCGTCGGGTGCGTGTGCTGTGCCAGGATGAGACGGGAACGCCTCGGATCATTGAGGCTTCGGGATGGTACGCGCGCATCCTGCAGCACGAAATCGATCACCTGCGCGGGACGCTGTATCTCGACCGCATGCAGAGCCGCACGTTTTGTTCTCTCGATATCTACGCTCGCTTGTGGAAGAACAAAACAACGGCGGAGGTGAAAGCGGGCCTAGGCTGATTTCACAAACACGGTCGTCGGCAATTTGCTATGCTCACCTCGGACTGTGCTGGAAAAGCTGATGACAAAATTGCACCTGCTCTTGCTGGGGATATTGACGCTCGCAACCGTCGCCGCAACAGCGCAAACGAAACCCGCCTCGCCCTGGAGCCCCGAACTCCTGCAACAACTGCGTCATTTGCACCAGGCCGCTCTTGAGGACGATTATGCCTATGGCCAGGCGGCGCACCTGACGGACAACATCGGGCCGCGTCTGACGGGCTCACCGCAGGCAGCCGCCGCGGTTGAATATGTTGCAGACGAACTGCGCAAACTCGGGCTGCGGGTGACCCTGGAACCAGTCAGCGTACCCCACTGGGTGCGCGGCGAAGAGCATGCCGCGCTAGTCAGCTATCCCGGCCAGGTGCCAGGCACCCAACAGAAGATCGTGGTAACTGCATTGGCTTCGGTGGACAACGCGACTCCGGCCGAAGGGATCACGGCTGAAATTGTTGTCGTCAATAATTTCGATGAACTTGCGGCGATGCCACGCGAGCAGGTCGCCGGCAAGATTGTCGTCTTCAACGAGGGCTTCGACCACCAGATGGTGGCGGCAGGATTCGGACTGGCGGCCTACGGACAAGCAGTGGCCTATCGCGAGGACGGACGTGAGGCTGCCGCGAGCAAGGGCGCCGTGGCCGCGCTGGTGCGCTCCGCAGGCGGTGCGCAATTCCGGCTGCCGCACACGGGCGAGACTGGCTACGATGCCAAACTGCCGAGCATTCCCGCGGCTGCCGTTACCGCAGAAGACGCTGAGTTGATGGCCCGGCTTGCCGCCCAAGGTCCGGTGCGCCTGCACCTGGTGCTGACGCCAAAATTGTTGCCCAATGTGGCGTCCTATAACGTGGTTGCCGACTTGAAGGGCACTGAACATCCCGAGCAGGTGGTGATTGTCTCTGGCCACCTCGATTCGTGGGACTTGGGTACCGGTGCGATTGATGATGCCGCTGGCGTTGCGGTGTCGATGGAAACCGCGCAACTGCTGAAGCAATTGCATCTCCAGCCTAAACGTACAATTCGCATCGTGGCGTGGATGGCCGAGGAGACGGGAATCTTTGGAGGCAAGGCTTACGCCAAGCAGCACGCCGGCGACGTAGCCAACCATTTCGCAGCGATCGAAACGGATTTGGGCGCCGGGCATCCGCTGGGCGTCAATATTGGCGGGGACGAAGCCGCCCTCAAGCTTCTCCAGCCCGTCGCCGACGTACTCTCAAAGTCTGGGGCCTGGCTCTTGCGGTCATCGGATGAAACTGGCTCCGACATCATTCCGCTGAAGGTCGCCGGAGTGCCGACCTTCAGCCCCGTACAAGACGTACGCACCTATTTTGATTATCACCACACGGCCGCGGACACGCTGGACAAGATCGATCCTCGCGAGTTGCGCGAAAATGCCGCGGTAGTTGCGGTGTTGGCCTATGCGCTGGCCAACATGGACGCGCAATTGCCCCGAAAGCCGCAGCCTCTGCCAGACTGGTTGAAATAGACAGCGCAAGACCTGAGAGATTGGCCTCACTATGCAACCTTCCACCCAAGGACCGATTCTGCGCCGCTCGTTGATCGCCGCGGCTATTGCGCTCTTGCTTTGCGGTTTTGCCTACCCGCAGCAGAAAGCAGCCGCACCGGACAAAACGCCTGCGCCCGAGAAAACCTCCGCGCCGGAGAAACCGCCGGCGCCAGAGAAGCCGCCCACGCAGGCGAAGGCAATGATTCCCGCAGGTGCGGAACGACACTTCCACCAGGGGGTGGCGTTCGAAAAGGACGGCGATGTAGAGGCCGCCATTGACGAATACAAAACCGCCATCAAGGAATATCCGGATTACACAGCCGCACATTATAACCTCGGGCGCTTGTACCTTGATCGGAAGGGTTATACGGATGCTATCGCCGAGCTCAAAACAACGGTGCGTCTGAAGCCCAACGATGCCGACGCACACAATAACCTCGGTCTGGCGTTGAAGCACAACGGCGACGTCGTCAACGCGGCCATCGAATACCGGGAGGCAGTGCGGCTCAATCCCAAGATGGCGTCGGCGCACAACAATCTGGCCAACCTGCTCTATGCCCGACGCGATTTCGCGGGCGCGATTCAGCACTATCGGGCGGCGGTGGCGATCGACCCGAAGAGCGCGCAGACGCACATGAACCTGGGCAGCGTGCTCGACGATTCCGGCAAGACGGATGAAGCCATCGCCGAATACAAGGAAGCGATAAAGCTCCAGCCCAAGAACGCCAGTATTCACTACAATCTTTCGATCGTGTACCAGAAGAAGCACGACATCCCGGCGGCGGTGGCTGAGCTGCGGGCAGCGGCCAAGCTTTCGCCCGACTGGCCCACCCCGCATCTCATGCTGTCCAACCTGCTAAAGGACACCGACCCTAAAGCCGCGGCGGACGAATGCGTCATTGCCGACGGGCTGACCGACGATGCCAAACTGCACAATCGCTGTCTGGAGATGGAGAAGAAGGCGCAATAGGAGTACGCGAAACAGAATTGCTGAAGCTGACCGTCACACCGCAATCCCTGTGGAATAACTATGCGTGGGCGCGCTGGTAGTGACGGCGGGCTTTCTGGCGGTTGCCGCAGGACTTCATGTCGCACCAGCGGCGGCTGCGGTTGCGGCTGTGGTCGAGGAAGAGCCACTCGCAGTCGGGGGCACGGCATTCGCGAACTGCGGCGCGATCTTCCGAGGTAAGAAGTTCGGCAGCCGACTCCGCGATCGGCCACAGTATGCGATCGAGAAGATCACTTCCGTTGGATCGCCATTCCCAGCGATAATCGCCGTTTGTTTGCGCCAGTTTGCGGTGTTGCAGCGCCGCCAGCGCAAAGTCGTTAATCTGCCGGACGTCTGCGGGACGGGCGTGCTTGCCTGCGGCGATGGCGGTGAAGGCGCGATAGAGGCTTTCGCGCAGGACGATGGATTTGCGGAAGGCGCTTCGCGTTCCGGCAGGGTCGCGGTTGGCGCGGGCGCGCAAACTGGCGGCCAGCTTCGGCGGCAGAAGCTTGGACTGATCTGCGAACGCCACCAGGTCCGCATAGCTGTCAAGGTGTTCGGCGCGGCGTTGCGGAAGGTGGCGGTGGCTTACGGTGTTGGCGAAATCAAGGCAAAGCGCTCCCCCGCTGAGATCGAAGTGATAGCCAGAGTGTGGTTTGATGCTGGGCACTGCCTCTATTGTAACCTGTTTTTGAGGTATAGGAGGTTAGAGTGCTTATTGGCAGCAAGTTTGAAAAGCAGGTTTTCTCTGTGTCAGCCGCGCAGCGGCGATATTTGTGTTAGCCGTGGGCGTAAGCCCGCGGTTCGGTGCCCGTAGGGAAACGGAGCCGCGCCAGCGGCGGCACAAGAACTGGTGGAACGCTGCCGCCGCTATGCGGCTCGGATGCGGTGAGCCGACGCGCACCGCGGGCTCAACCACCCCAACAAGCGCAAAAACGGCGCTTGTCGGGGACCCCGGTACGCCCGCGGCTAACACAAATGCCGCCCTTCGGGCTGGTCTCGCCGCGAACTAGAGAGTGGCCCCTAGAACTTCTTCGCTGTGATGCGATCGCTGCCAGTGTACGGCCACAGTGCTTCGGGAATGAGCACGCTGCCGTCGGCTTGCTGATAGTTCTCGACGATCGCAACCCAGGTCCGTCCGATCGCCAGCCCGCTGCCATTGAGCGTGTGTACCAACTCCGTTTTTTTGCCGCTTTCAGGGCGATAACGGATGTTCGCGCGGCGCGCCTGAAAATCCGTGAAGTTCGAGCACGAGGAAATCTCGCGGAAGAGCCCTTGTCCCGGCAGCCACACTTCGATGTCATAGGTCTTCGCTGCCGAAAACCCCAAGTCGGCGGTGCAGAGCGCCACGGTGCGATAGTGCAGGCCGAGCTTTTGCAACACGGCCTCGGCATTGCGCGTCAGCTTCTCGTGCTCCTCCCATGACTGCTCGGGCTTGGTGAACTTCACCAGTTCGACCTTTTGAAACTGGTGCTGGCGAATAATGCCGCGCACATCTTTGCCGTACGATCCGGCCTCGCTGCGGAAGCACGGCGTGTACGCCGCCAGCGAGATCGGCAGACGCGCGCCGTCGAGGGTTTCGTCGCGATAGAGGTTGGTCACGGGAACTTCGGCGGTGGGAATCAGGTAGAGGTTTTTGTCGCCATGCGGGACCTTGAACAGGTCGGCTTCGAACTTCGGCAACTGGCCGGTGCCGTACATCGAGTCGGCGTTGACCATGAATGGCGGCAACACTTCGGTGTAATCATGCTCGCGGGTGTGCAGGTCGAGCATGAAGTTCATCAGCGCCCGCTCCAACTTTGCTCCCATGTCCCAGTACACGGCAAAGCGCGCTCCTGTAAGCTTGGCCGCGCGCGCCAGGTCGAGCACGCCGAGCTCCTCGCCCAGTTCCCAGTGTGGCTTGGGAGTGAAGTCAAACTGGGGAGGCGCGCCCCAGCGCCGGACCTCGGCGTTGTCGGCCTCGCTCTTGCCGACGGGCACGCTGTCGTCCGGCAGATTGGGAATTCCGGTCAAGATGTTGCGCAGTCTTGCGTCCGCCTCTTCGGCGAGCTTCTCGGCTTCGGAGATCTTTTCGCGCAGCTCTTTGGTCTGGTTGATCAGCGCCGTGGCGTCCTGCTTGTCCTTCTTGAGCTTGGCGATTTCTTCCGTGGCCTTGTTGCGCTGGGCTTTCAGGGTTTCGGACTTGGTGATAGCGGCGCGGCGCTCGGCATCGATGGCGTGAAAATCTTCGAGGGCACCGTCGGGACCCATGCCGCGTTGCCGCAGTTTTTCTTCGACAAGAGGTAGATGATCGCGCACAAAGCCTAGATCGAGCATAAGAGATCAGGTTACTCGAAGACGCTGCCCATCACCAAGGGGAGGACTTCTTCTTTTCCCTGTGCCTGTGTGGTGAATCAACTCTTCCCCGCCACCGACTCGAAGTCCTGCTGCTTGTTGGCCAGTTTCTTATGCCACTCGGCAGCCGCCTGAACAAAAGCGCGGAAGATGGCCCGCGAACCTTCATCGCTGTCATAAGTCCGTTCGGGATGCCACTGCACCGCCAGCACAAATTGATCGGGCGCCGTCCCCTCGACCGCCTCTTTCACTCCGTCCTCCGGACACCATGCCACCAGCCGCAATCCATCGCCCGGCGTTTCGAGCGCTTGATGATGGCTGGAATTTACCGGCATGACAAGTTCGTTGGCGGCGGGGAGAGCGCCCGCGTCGCGCAGGATTCCGGCCAGCCTCGACTGCGGATCAACCTGCACCCGATGCGCCTGAGCGACGCGGCTGCCCGCTTTGTGGTTGACTCCCGCAGGCAATTGCTGGTCGAGGGTGCCGGTCCGCCACACGTTCAGCGATTGCAGTCCGTAACAGATGCCGAAGACCGGCTTGCGCATGTTGTAGGCATCCTGCAACAGCAGCTCATCGGCGTTATCGCGAAAGGCGTCGGTGGGCGCAGTCTCGGGATGCCGCTGCGCGCCATATTTTTCGGGATCGACATCCGCCGGACTGCCCGGCAGGAGCACGCCGTCGCAGCGCTTGACGGCCTGCGCGATCTCCGCGTTGGTAGCATTCGCCGCAATGATGACGGGATCGCCTCCAGCCGCGCGAATCGCCCGCTCATACTGAGGCAGGGCGCGTAACACATAGAGTGGCCGCGTCGAGTTGGGGGTTGGAATGGCAATCCGCGGTTTCATGTCGGTTCTTTTCGCTGGAACTCCGAGTTGGGCGCCAGCAACGGTTGGGGCTGGGCTTCGCCGCTCGTTTGCGGTAAAAGGACGGTCTTCGACCGCGAATAGTACATCTCTGCAATCGCCTGCCGTAGTTGTATCGTGATCCTGTCCATGTCACGCACGCGCAGCCCGGTGGTGGGAATCGGTTGCCCGATGATCATCTCCACCTCACCCGGCAACAGATGGAAGCTGTTCATGGGCAACGCTCCGTCCGTTCCCACGATTGCGATGGGCACGATCGGAGCTTGCGCCCTGATGGCAACGTAAGCCGCGCCACCCATAAATTCCTGAAGCTGCCCGGTGAGGGAGCGCCCGCCTTCAGGAAACACCACCAGCGGAGTGCCGTGGCGCAAGGACTCGCTGGCGTGATTGAGACTGCGCAGCGAAGCGTGCGCATCGCCCGCATCAATCGGGATCTGCCCTGACCGTTTCAGATGCCAGCCTAGAAACGGATAACGGAACAGCTCCTTCTTGGCCATGATACGGAACTGCACCGGCAGGCAGGCGTAGAGCACGGGAATGTCGAGCGCCGACAGATGATTGGCGGCATAGATGGCGGTCTGCGCAGGGCTGACATGGTCGAGTCCTTCGACGCGCACGCGGACCAGCGCCGTCTTCAGGATCATGCGCGCCCAGGTGCGCGCGAACCAGTGTTGTATGCGCCCCTCGCGGTCCGACAGCGACGACAGCAACGAGAGCGTGCCCAGCACTCCCGTGTACAGATAGATCAACGGCGTGAAAAACAGGTACGAACGCAGACGGCTCAGCAGAGAGCCCCGGCTCGCTTCGCGGCTTTCGACTTGTGTTGCGGTGTTCGTCATCGCGTTATGCCGGAATACCCATCGCCGACATGGCCTCGCCCACCAGGAAGATGGAGCCTGTCACTACAATCAGTCCCTGCGGTTTGCTGACCTCGCGCGCGCGGGCGAGCGCGGCGGCGACGTTCTGCTCTTCGTATAAGGGCGTTCCCGTGCGCGAGCCGGCTTGCGCCAGTTCGCTGGTGGTGGCCGCTCGCGGGTTGGTAACTTTCGTCACGATCACCTGCTCGGCAATGGGGAACAGTATCGCGGCCATCTCCTCGAGCGCCTTGTCGCGCATGGCGGCGAAGACCATGGTCAACTCGCGTCCGGGAAAATTCTCCGACAGCGCAGATCGCAAGGCCCATGCGCCAGCCGGGTTGTGCGCCACATCCAGCACCATCTCGCGTTGCTGGGTCGCCGCCGACGGTGGCAGCACCTGGAAACGGCCCGGCCAGTGGGTCTCGCGAATTCCTTGCTCCATTTGCTGCGGCGTCACGTTGAACCAGAACTGCGCCAATTCTTCCGCAGTAGCGACCGCCAAGGCCAGGTTGCGCAGTTGATGCCGTCCGGCCAGCGGCGAGTCCACGTCGATTTCTTCGCCCATTACGGTAAGCGGATAACGGCTACGGCCGCGCTCGGGCAGGGGGCGTCCTTCAAGATAGGTCTCAGCGCCCGGCGACACCGGCGGAACATACTTCACGGCGCTCACGCCTCGGGCATGCTTCTCCAGGATGGCTTGGCCGATCACGTCGTTCGCCTGGGGATGTTGCGGCAGCGTGACCACAATGCCGTTCTGCCGGATGATGCCGGCCTTCTCGCGCGCGATTTCGGCAAGGGTATCGCCGAGATACTTCTGATGATCGAGCGCGATATCGGCGATGACTGAGATCATCGGTTCGACGACATTGGTCGCGTCGAGCCGCCCGCCCATGCCCACTTCCAGCACCGCGATCTCGACCGCAACACTGGCGAAATATTCAAAGGCCATCACCGTCAGCATCTCAAAGAAGCTGGGGTGCCAGGGCAGCCTGCTGGAACGTAGCAGGTCTTGCGCGGTGCGCTCGACGCGATCGTGCATTTCGCCGAACTCCGCGTCGGAGATGGCCTCGCCGTTGACGCGAATCCGCTCGTTGATGCGGACCAGGTGCGGCGAGCTGTAGAGCGCGGTCCGGTATCCGGCAACCCGCAAGATGGAGGAAAGCATTGCGGCGGTCGAGCCTTTGCCGTTGGTTCCCGCAACGAGCACGCTGGCGAAACGCCGCTCGGGATGTCCGAGGGCGTCCAGCATCTCGCGCACATAGGCCAGGTCGAACTTGTGCGCCGGCGTACTGGCGAGCTCGTGTCCCAGCGCGTAGAGCTGCTCCACGGTGCTTTGGTAGGTCATGCGGGCAGTTTCAGATTACAACATTCGAGAGGTAGGAGGCCGCGGAAGCGATTCTTACAGACGGCCTTTCCAGTAGCCAGGTCGCTGGTGACAGTGAGCAACCGCTAACACCTGAATGATATTTGGAGAAACCTGATAGACAATCGCGAAAGGAAACTGGTGAAGCAAGAACCGTCTGCAACCAACCATGTAGTGAGCCCAGCGTTCCGGAGCGTCCCGGATTGTTTCTACCGATCGGTTGAATTCCGCTGCGAACCTGACTGCAGTGGCCGGACTCCGTCCGCGGTACCACCCCAGAGCCGACAAATATTCTGCTTGTGCTTCTGGAACAAACTCAATGGGTTTCTTCATGAAGGATCGCTTGGGCCTTCTTGCGAACTTCTGCCCAGGGAACCGTTTTCACTCTCCCTGTTCTCAGATCTTCGATTCTCCGTGTAATCTCCTCTTGCCAGGCCGCCTCAGCGCCCTCGTCCTGAATTAGATCCAGACTCTCCATCAGGGAACTGGCCAGTTCGGCCCGTTCCTCTAGTGGAAGTGTCAAGGCTCTCTTCAATAGTTCGATTGCTTCTTTGCTCATCGCTAAAATTGTACCTCCGGTCCGCTCGGTTGTAACGTTAGCTGCCGAGTCCTTTCTTCACCGCCTCGCTCAGAAGCTTGCCGTCCACGCGCGCGTCCCCGAACTTGGCCTTGGCGTTCTTCATCACCGCGCCCATGTCCTTCATTGTGGGAGAGCCCATCTCGGCGATGACGGCGCGGACGGTGGCAACGATCTCCTCTTCCCCGACCGCCTTCGGCATGTAGCCCTCGATGATCACGATCTCCTGGGCCTCCCGGGCAGCCAGTTCGGGGCGGTTGCCCTTCTCGAACTGTTCGATGGAGTCCTTGCGCTGCTTGATCATGGTGGTAAAGACCTGCAGCTCTTCTTTTTCGTCGAGATCGGCGCGTTTGTCGATCCGCTTGTTCTGCAACGCGGCTTTCATCATGCGCAAAGTTGCCAGCCGTAGTTCTTGCTTGTTGCGCATGGCGTCAACCATGTCTTTTTGTACCTGCTGGGTCAAGCTCATGACGTAATTATAGAGTAGTGAGTCACATTGGCTGGTGATACGGAGCACACAGCCACTACCCACATGTCATGGCTTGCCCAGCCGCGGAAGCCTATGATTACAGTGTCGGTGCTTGTCTGCGCCGGCAATCAACCTGCAGAGGTAACTGCCATGCTTCGTAAGACACGGCTATTTACTCCCGGTCCAACTCCTCTTCTTCCAGCCGCTCAAAATGCCATTGCCGCCGCGGACATGCATCACCGCACGGCCGAATTCCGTGAAATCTTCACCCGTACCCTTGCCGATCTCAAGACCTTCATCGGCACCACCAACGACGTTCTCATTCTCGCTTCCTCCGGCAGCGGCGCCATGGAGGCCGCGATTTCCAACCTGACTTCTCCCGGCGAGAAGGTGGTCGTGCTCACCGCCGGAAAGTTTGGCGAACGCTGGCGCGATCTCGCCAAGGCCTTTGCCTGCCAGATCGAGCTGCTCGAAGTTCCGTACGGGCAGACCTTCGACCTGCGCGAAATCAAGTCCAAGCTCGAGGGCGCGGGTGTGCTTTACATGCAAGCCACCGAGACTTCCACCGGCGCGCGTCACGACGTGAAGGCCATCGCCGCGTTGCTGAAAGGCACCGACACGCTCTTCGTGGTGGACGCCATCACCGGGCTGGGCACCACGCATTTCGAGGTGGACAATTGGGGCATCGATGTCCTCATCGGGGGCTCGCAGAAGGCGGTCATGATCCCGCCGGGACTCGCCTACCTCTGTGTGAGCGAGCGCGCCTGGCAACGCATGGAGACGGCCAAGCAGCCGCGCTACTACTTCGATCTGCGCAAGGAGCGCAAGTCGGCGGCCAAGGGCGAATCGGCCTTTACCCCGGCGGTCGCGCTGGTCTGCGGACTGGCGGCGGCGCTCGACTACATTCGCCGCTGTGGCGACGGCAATCTTGCCGATGGACGCGAAGCCCTCATCCACAATGCGGAAACTTCGGCGGCCATGGTCCGCGCCGGCATTAAGGCCCTCGGCCTGAAGCTGTTCGCGCCCACCTGTCCTGCGGCTGCGGTCACCGCAGTGCTGGCCCCAGCGGGCGTGGATTCCAGCGCCATCGTGAAGGAATTCCGCGAGCGCTTTGCCATGATTGTTGCCAACGGGCAGGGCGACATGAAGGGCAAGATCTTTCGCATCGCTCATCTTGGTTACTACGACTATCTCGACGCCCTCGGCGTCATCGGCGCACTGGAACATGTGCTGCTGAAAGTTGCGCCGTCCCATCACATCGAACTGGGCGCAGGCGTGCGCGCCGCGCAAGAGGTTTTTGCCGGTCAATTCGCCGAGGTGGCTAGCGTATGAAAATCGTCATCGCTGACAAAATCTCTCCTTCCGCGTCCGCCATCTTCGGCGAACACAAAGACTGGAAAGTTGTAACTACAGACAAAGAGACGCTACCGGGTGAGCTGGCCACAGCGGATGCCATACTGGTCCGCTCTGCCACCTTCGTCGATGCCGCCATGATGGACAAGGCCCCCAAGCTGCGCGTCATCGGACGCGCCGGCGTGGGTGTCGATAACGTCGATCTCGACGCTGCCACCAAACGCGGCATCGTGGTGATGAACACCCCTGGCGGCAATGCTGTCGCTGTCGCCGAGCATACCTTCGCTCTCATGCTGGCGCTGGCGCGGCACCTGGTGCGCGCCGACTCAACCATGCATGCCGGCAAATGGGAAAAGAAGACGCTGCAAGGCACCGAGCTTCGCGGCAAGACGCTGGGCATCGTCGGCCTGGGCCGTGTCGGAGTCGAAGTCTCCCGCCGCGCCATCGCCTTCGGCATGAAAGTCGTTGGCCACGATCCGTACGTGGCGCCCAGTCTGGCTCAGCAATTGAACATCACCCTGGGATCGCTCGATGAGGTCTTCGCTCAGTCCGACTACATCACGCTGCACGTCGGTCTCACCCCGCAGACCCAGGGCATGATCAATGCCGATTCCATTCGCAAGATGAAGAAGGGCGTGCGCCTGATCAATTGCGCCCGCGGCGAGTTGCTGAATGAAGCCGCTGTCATCGAAGCCCTGCAGTCGGGACAACTGGGTGGCGCTGCGCTGGATGTTTACAGCCATGAGCCGCTCAAGGACTCTCCCCTGTCGACTCTGCCCAACGTCATCCTGACGCCGCACATCGCGGGTTCCACCCACGAGGCGTCGGAGGCCGTCGGCGTGCAGATCGCGCTGCAGGTCCGCGAGTACCTGCTGAAGGGCGTCATCCAAAATGCCGTCAACGTGCCCTCGATCAGCGAAGAAGAATACCAGCAGATGTTGCCGTACATCTTGCTGGGCGAGCGCCTGGGTGCGTTCCTGGCGCAGTCCAGCGAGGGCGGCGTCGAAGAGATGGGCCTTAGCTACAGCGGCGACATCGCCGAGTGGAAGACCGCACTCATTCGTAACGCCGCCGTCGCCGGCGCACTGAACCAGATCGCTCACGCTCACGAGCGGGCGAATTTGGTGAATGCGGCGTCGATCGCCGAGGAGCGTGGCATCCGCATCACCGAGCGCAAGAAAGCGCGCGACGCGGGCGGGGCTGCCTCCAACGTGCTGCGCATGACCTTCAAAACCGGTCAGCAGGAAAACACCGTGGCCGGTTGTGTTCAGCCCAGCGGCCTACCCAGACTGCTGGAAATCGATGGCATCAACGTGGAGGCGCCGCTGGAAGGGACCTTCATCTACTTGCGCAATCTCGACGTGCCCGGCGTTGTGGGCCGCGTCGGAACGGTGCTTGGGCAACAGAACGTCAACATCGCCAACTTCTCGCTCGGCCGCCGGCAGAGCGGGCAGGAAACGTCGGCAGTCGCGGTGGTGCAGGTGGACGGTGAGATCAGCGACAAGGTGCTCGACGCCTTGCGTTGCATCGAGACCATTCTTCTGGCCAAAGCGATTCGCTTCGCGGCACCGCAACCGAAAGCGGTTTCGGCGTAACGCAGGACAAAACAAAGCCGCGCCGGAAGTCCTTTCCGGCGCGGCGCAATCAAAACGGCGCAAATGTCCAGTACGCGCTCTTGAACCTTCGTTCGTAAGGAAGTTCGTTCGTCGGCACTATTGGTCTGAAAGGTGGCTAAATGCGTAAGCGTGTGTTTTTCCTGTGTTCTTGTGCCCTGTTCCTCGCGCCGTTGGTTTCCCGTGCACAGGCCTCTAGCTCAAAAGGGAAGGGAGCTAGCGAAAGCCTCCCGCCCATTATTGTTTCGGGCTTGGAAGCATACAAAAACAAAGGTCCAGAAGAGGCCGTTCGAACCTGGATTAAAGGTAGCGGAATAGATGGAAGTAAGGATGCCCTTAGCCAGGCAAACGTCTTGCGGCAAGTTCAAGATTACTACGGTGCATATCAGGCGTTTGAGGTCGTAAGCACCAAAGACCTTTCGCCCAAAACGCGGGTGATTTATTTGGTCCTGGACTTCGAGAAAGGGCCACTCTTCGCCAAGTTTGTTGTTTACCGATCAGACCAAAGCTGGATTCTGGCCTACTTCAACTTCAACACGAAAGAAGAACTTGTCTTTCCCAGCAGTGGTCCATGAAAGGGCCCGAAAACAAAGCCGCGCTGGGAAGGAACTCCTGGCGCGGCAAACTGAATGTCAAGTGATGCGCTAGTGCGCGCCTGCGGTCTGTCCGGCGCGGGCGGCGACCGCCAGGCGAACTTCGGCGCGGCGCAGCGCGTAGAGAGTCGCGTCATAGTCGAGATCGGCGGCGGCCTGGCGCAGAGCTTCCTCGGCCCGCGCCTTGGCCTCCTGGGCGCGCTTGACGTCAATGTTCTCGGCACGCTCAGCGCTGTCGGCCAGGATGGTCACCTTGTCCGGCAAGACTTCCGCGAAGCCCCACGCGACCGCGAGGTACTGCATCGTTGTGCCCGCCCGATAGCCGATCTCACCAATCTGTAGCTCGGTGATGAGCGGCGCGTGTCCCGGCAGAATACCGAGTTCCCCGTTCTTGCCAGGTATCTGGACCTGCACGCAATCCTCACGGACGACGAGCCGGTCGGGGGTCACGATTTGTAAGTGCAGCGTGTCAGCCATGGCAGATTAGGCTTGCGCCACCTTCATCTTCTCGGCTTCTTCCAGCACTTCGTCGATCGAGCCCTTCATGTAGAAGGCCTGCTCGGGAATGTCGTCGTGCTTGCCGTCAACAATTTCCTGGAAGCTGCGTACCGTGTCGTCGATCTTGACGTAGCGCCCCTCCAGGCCGGTGAACTGCTCGGCCACAAAGAAGGGCTGCGAGAGGAACTTCTGCACCTTGCGGGCGCGCGACACCGTGAGCTTCTGGTCTTCGCTAAGTTCATCGATACCCAGGATGGCGATGATGTCCTGCAGGTCCTTGTAGCTCTGCAACACGCGCTTGACGGCCTGCGCCGTGTTGTAGTGCTGCTCGCCGACCACGCGCGGATCGAGAATGCGCGAGGTGGAGCCCAGCGGATCGACCGCAGGATAGATGCCCAGCTCCGAGATCTGGCGCGAAAGCACGGTGGTCGCATCCAGGTGAGCAAAGGTTGTGGCCGGCGCCGGATCGGTCAAATCGTCGGCGGGCACGTAAATGGCCTGTACCGACGTCACCGAGCCCTTCTTGGTGGAAGTAATGCGCTCCTGCAACTCGCCCATTTCGGTGGCCAGGTTGGGCTGATATCCCACGGCGGAAGGCATACGGCCCAGCAGGGTGGACACTTCCGAACCCGCCTGCGTAAAACGGAAAATGTTGTCGATGAACAGCAGCGTGTCGGAACCCTCTTCGTCGCGGAAGTATTCGGCAACGGTCAGCGCGGTGAGGGCCACGCGCAGGCGCGCTCCGGGCGGCTCGGTCATCTGGCCGTAAATAAGCGCGGCCTTGGACTTCGCAGGTTCCTTGATGTTGACTACGCCCGACTCCTGCATTTCCAGCCAGAGGTCGTTGCCCTCGCGGGTGCGCTCGCCCACTCCGGCAAACACCGAAAAGCCGCCGTGCTTCAGGGCCACGTTGTTGATGAGTTCCATGATGACGACGGTCTTGCCGACGCCGGCGCCCCCGAACAGGCCGATCTTGCCGCCCTTCAGGAACGGCTGGATCAGGTCAATGACCTTCACGCCGGTCTCGAACATCTCCATCTCGGTGGACTGCTCGTCGAACGCAGGCGCCTCGCGATGGATGGGCATGCGCTTGTCATACGGCACCGGGCCAAGCTTGTCCACCGGATCGCCAATCACGTTGAGCACGCGGCCGAGGGTCCCACGGCCAACCGGCACGGTGATGGGGCCGCCCAGGTCGAGGGCCTTCATGCCGCGCACCATGCCTTCGGTGGGCTGCATGGCAACGCAACGCACCCGGCCTTCGCCGAGTTGCTGCTCCACTTCCAGGATGACGTTGATGGGCTGCGGGACGGTGAAGCCGTCACTGGTGACGCGCAGCGCCGAATAGATGGGCGGCAACGCCTTTTCGGAGAACTGCACGTCCACCGCAGGACCCGCGATCTGAATAATGTGTCCGATATTTTCTGCCATATGAATTCCGCTCTTCGCAATTCGCTCTTGGCCGTTAGCTTTTAGCCATTAGCTCTTAGCAAGATGTTCGTCCGCAGAGACAATTCTTGAGACTAGCCCCTATCCACTAATCCCTAGCCCCTGCTCCTACAACGCAGCGGCGCCGCTCACAATCTCGATAATCTCTTTGGTGATCGCGGCCTGGCGCGCCCGGTTCATGGTCAGCGTCAGGGAATCGATCACATCATTGGCGTTGTTGGTCGCCGAATCCATCGCCGTCATGCGGGCCGCGTGTTCGGCAGCCACCGATTCCAGCAGCCCCTGGAAAAGCTCCATGGCCACGTAGCGCGGCAGGATGTCGGCGAACAGCTCCTCCGCGGGCTGCTCGTAGATATAGTCCACGGGCGCGGTGCCGAACTTCGCGGCTTCCTGCTCCGCCTCGGTCGTACCCGGTTGTTGCAGGCTGATTCCCGCCGCGCGGGCCGCCTCTCCCATGCGCTCGCGTTGTTCCAGCGAGAACTCTTCCGTCAGGGCAACTTCGCGACGCCCGATCTCCTGCACCGGTAGAATCCGCTGCGCGATCAGGCGCTGCGCGATCACCGACTTGAACTCGTTAAAAATGACATAGACCGAGTCGATCTGTTCCTCCACGTAAGCCTTGGCGATGCGGTCCGCAATCTCATCCACCGATTCGTATTCCACCTTGGCCAGCAGGTTCAGGTGTTCGCCGACAACTTGTGTCTGCCCGGCGCGTTCCGGCCCGCCCGCCTTGCCTACCGGATAGCGGCGGCGCAGGAAGTCGCGCCCTTTGCGGCCGACCGCCAGAATGTCAACGTTCTTGTCGGAAAAGAATTGTAGGAACTTGGTCACTACTTTCAGGACGTTGGAGTTGAACGCGCCCGCCAGTCCGCGATCGCCGGTCACCAGCACCAGCAGAATGTTGTTCTCGGGACGGACCGCCAGCAGCGGATGTTTGGGCGAGCCGGTAACGGGATCGATCACGTCGGCGCGGTCCATCGCCGAGGTCAGCACGTTGACCAGCATCTGCGCGTAGGGACGCGATGCCAGCGCGCGTTCCTGGGCGCGACGCAGCTTGGCCGCCGAGACCATTTTCATGGCCTTGGTGATCTGGCGCGTGTTCTTCACGCTGCGGATGCGCCGCCGAATGTCGCGTATGTTCGCCATGTGATCTTAGGCGCTCGCCTTCGCTACAGCCTGCCGCTCGCTGGCAAAACGCTCCTTGAATTCCTTGATGACCTTGGTCAGGGCGGCGCGCAAATCGTCATCGAGGATTTTCTTTTCCTCGATGGACTTGAGCACTCCAGGATTTGAGGTGTCCACGTAGTTGTACAGGCCCTTTTCGAACTCGCCCAATTGATCGATCGGCATGTCGTCGAGCAGGCCCTGGGTCCCGGCATAGATGATGAGAATCTGCTTGGAGAACGGCAGCGGCTGATACTGGCCCTGCTTCAGGAGCTCGGTCAGGCGGCCTCCACGGGCGAGTTGCGCCTGGGTCGCCTTATCGAGATCGCTGCCGAACTGCGAGAACGCCGCCAGTTCGCGGTACTGCGCCAGGTCCAATCGCAAGGTGCCGGCAACTTGCCGCATGGCCTTGATCTGCGCGTTACCGCCGACGCGGCTGACCGACAAGCCGACGTTCACGGCCGGGCGCACGCCGGAGTTGAACAGGTCAGTCTCCAGATAAATCTGGCCGTCGGTGATGGAGATGACGTTGGTCGGAATGTAGGCGGAAACGTCGCCGGCCTGGGTTTCAATGATGGGCAGAGCGGTCAGTGAGCCACCGCCGAGCTCGTCGTTGAGCTTGGCGGCGCGCTCCAGCAGACGCGAGTGGAGATAGAACACGTCGCCGGGATAGGCCTCGCGTCCCGGCGGACGGCGCAGCAGCAGCGAAATTTCGCGGTAGGCGACGGCGTGCTTCGACAGATCGTCGTAAATGCACAGCGCGTGCTTTCCGTTATCGCGGAAGTGCTCGCCGATGGCGCAGGCGGCGTAGGGCGCGATGTATTGCATGGGGGCGGGATCGGAAGCCGATGCCGAAACCACGATGGTGTATTCCATGGCGCCGAAGTCTTCCAGCGTCTTCACCACGTGCGCGACCGAGGAACGCTTCTGGCCGATGGCGCAGTAGATACAGATCAGGTCGCGGCCCTTGCTGTTGATGATGGTGTCAAGCACGACCGCCGTCTTGCCGGTCTGACGGTCGCCGATGATGAGCTCGCGCTGACCGCGGCCGATGGGAATCATCGAGTCGATGGCCTTCAGTCCGGTGGCCATGGGCTCTTTCACCGGCCGGCGGTCGATCACGCCGGGCGCCAGGCGTTCAACCGGAATGTACTTGTCGGTATTGACGGGACCTTTGTCGTCGATGGGCACGCCGAGGCCGTTGACGACGCGGCCGATCATGGCATCGCCCACCGGCACACTCATAATGCGGCCCGTGCGCTTGACTTCGTCGCCCTCTTCCACTTGGGTGTATTCGCCCAGCAGCACCACGCCGACCTGGTCTTCTTCCAGGTTCATGGCGAGGCCGGAAACATTGTGCGGGAAGGACAGCAGTTCGCCCGCCATGACCTTGTCCAGGCCATAAACGCGGGCAATGCCGTCGCCAATGGACATCACGGTGCCGACTTCATCAACGGCGATCTTGGTTTCGTAGTTGTCGATCTGCTCGCGGATGAGTTTCGTGATCTCGTCTGCTTTGATCTGCGCCATAGAATTCGTTCCAGTATTGCTAGTAAGTTTTATGAACCGCGATTACGCGCTAATGAGGTCCTGCTTCATCTTCTCCAGTTGACCGCGCACCGAGCCGTCGTAAATCGTGCTGCCCACGCGGACCACAACTCCGCCCAGCAGTTCGGGACGTGAGGAGTAGGTGGCGCGCACTTTCTTGCCGGTCAAACGCTCCAACTGCGATTCCAACTGGCGCTGCCCGTCCGCGGAAAGCGGGCGCGAGCTGGAGATTTCCGCCTCCACCAATCCCAACTGCGCGTTCAGTTCGG
Source organism: Acidobacteriaceae bacterium (assembly GCA_003151335.1). GTDB lineage: Bacteria > Acidobacteriota > Terriglobia > Terriglobales > Acidobacteriaceae > Bog-257. Next base: position 20,562 of record PLXE01000082.1, on the reverse strand, counting down.
TGTCAAACTGTTTGGCCACGTCATCCAACATCGCAATCCGCCGGTGATCGATGAGGATCGCGATGAAATTGCGGACCGGCTTGATCGCGCCAATCTGCCGGACCAGGGCATCCAGAACTGCCCGTTTCTGCTCCGCCGAGATGGCCGGCGATTCCCACACGCGGCGCAGGTCGGCGCTTTCGTGGACGGCATTCACGATGGCATTCAGTTGCTGCCGGGCGATGTCGGGAGCAATCTTCTGCTCGAGGACAACCTCTACCAGGGCGCGGGCGTATCGGCTGGCAATGGCGGCCATAGTTTACTTGCCATCCTTTCCCAGTTGCCCCACGAACTCACGCAGCAACGCCTGATCGGTGGTGTCGTCCACCTTGATCTTGCGCGATGCCAGCTCAACCGCCAGGGTGGCGGCGTAGGTCTTCAATTCGCGGCGGGCATTGCGCGCGATGGCGCCGACCTCGGTCTCAACCGACTCCAATATTTTGCGCTTGTCTTCCTCGGCGGCCTGGAGGATGCGCTGTTCTTCGGCCGCAGCCTCACGCTCCGCCGAGCTACGAATCTCCGCCACCTCGGTGTCCAGCTTCGCCAGACGGGCTTCGATATTGCCTAAACGCTGCGTGGCTTCTGCACTTGCGGCCTGTGCCTCGCGTATCCCCTTTTGGATAGTTGCGGTGCGATCGCGAAACAGTTGCAGCACCTTGGACTTCACGAGCAGATAGAAGAGGAATGCGATGATCGCAAAATTGAAAGCGATCGATATTGCGAAGGAGGTGTCGTGGCCTAAGCCCACCTTGCGTCCCCACTTCTCCGATGTGGAAGCGGCCCGCTCGGAAACCCCGTCTAGAATCTTGGCCACCGCGCCATTAGGATCTGGAGAGCTTGAGGCGGCCGAGGCATCACTGGGTTCGGCCTTGGGATGACCCGAATCTTGCGCCCAAACATTACCGAGGGAACAGGCCAGAAGGGCAATGAGTGCCAGACGGCCGATTCGAGTGGTACTCACGCTTGACCGCCTGCTGCGGAAGCCATGCCCGCAGGCCGCAGAATGGTGCGGATGATCTCTGCCGCCAGCCGCTCGGTCTCCGCCTGTAATCCTCCTCGGGCGGCAGCCATGTCCTGCTCAATGGCAGCGCGTGCGTCGCGGACCTGTTCATGGGCACGGGTGCGCGCTTGCAGGACGGCATCGGCACGAGCTTGCTGGGCCTGTTGGCGGCGGGCTTCCTGGGCTTTGAAGATGACCAGGCGCGCCTCCCGTAAGCGCTGCTCGTACTCCTGGGTGCGGGCTTCCGCGGCCGCTATATCGGCGCGCGCTTTCAGGAAGGCCCCCTCGGTGCGCTCGCGACGCTGCTCCAGCACGCGCTTCAGCGGCTTGTGGAGCAATGCGCTGTAGATGGCATAAAGCAGCAGCAGCAGGACCGCCGTCGGGACGGCTCCGAGCAGTAATTCGCCTACCTGTTTGAGAGTCTGGTCCATTCCTGGTTCGTGAATGCCTGCTGCTCGCGAATGCCTACTGCTGAAGAAACAATGAGGGCGCTATGGCTACAAATGTAAATACTCAAGTTAACAGAGCGTCAGCCGCGATGTCAACGACCGGGAGTGGTCGGTAGTGGCTGAATTTGCAGCCACTATCGAGTGGTCTGGCGAACTTGTCGCGTCCGGTTGACACAGGCCCCTTAGAGTCCTGGCATATTTACAAAGCAGCTTACGCGCCGCCGCGCCTGAAGGCCCACTCTACCCTGGGTACAGCCACTCTGGAGTTGCTCTGCGGGAATTCCTGTTCCCAGCGCTATTTCCGTCTGGTCGCGCGCTTCGTCTTCCGCTCCCGCGTAGCGTTGGGCCAGCAGTTGCACTTGCTCGGGATCGGTCAGCACCTCGGCCGATTTCGGAGGGCCAAAACGTCCCGAGAAAAAGTAGGTAGCCACTACGCCGGCAGCGAAAATGGGATGGATGACCGCCAGCGGCGCAAGAGGAATGGCGTATTTCTTGCTCTTCAAGAGTGTCTCGACCACGCCGTGCGGCGTATGGCTGCGCCCCACGCTTCCCGGCACCTGCGGAATCACCCCGGTGGTCAGGTCCAGCCGCTCGTGATGTTTGCCGTATTTGGCCAGCGACTTGGCCAGTTGCTTGGGAGTCGTGATTCCCAAGTCCGCGGTCACGCTCCTGCGCGTGGCCCCGGGATGATAGAAGTTGACAATGTCGCGGGAGAAGTCGGCGCAATTGCGGTAGAACAAGTTGAAGTGTGACCGGTTATTTCTGGAGTTGAGAGTAGCGATGAGCTTCTCATCCTGTTCCGCCGTAGTCTCAAAATGAAAGATATAGATTTGCCGGTCAAATGCGGCCCCCACTAGCTGCGTCCAATCCGCCGTCGAAATGCCGCCATCCGCAAAGTCCGGAACGATGTTCCGCAGGTGGGCACGCCGGTATTCGTCTCGCAGCGAGCGGACCGTTTCCGGGCTGACGAAGACCGGTACATCCTCAATGCGATCCACCGCATAGAGGTATGGAAGAAGAGGTATGGCAAGCCAGTCGCGGCCGGCGACGTGGCGATACCGGCTAATGACCACCCCCAGTTCTCCCGGATTGCAGCGCCGCAATTCGGTGGGCGTGGTGGCGCAGACCTTAGGCAGGTAGATGGCAGAGTGTCCGGTAGGGACGGCGCCCCCGAACGAACCATAGGGCTCTTCTACCAGCAAGGCCGCATCGGCATGTGCCAGCAACGGGTGAATGAGCCCGCCCAGCAGCAACATCGAAATCAGAAGCTTCCTCACTGCCAATTCCGCCTCACGTTCAGTTCTTAGACACAATGTAAAAACACGACTGCGCGACAAGAGTTCGCCAAATTTCTGTAAGTTTCCGACGCCGCTGTCCAAGAATTAACTTGAGAATACCATCTCTAAAGGGAAAGTTGTGGTGAAGGTCGCGCGCTGGAGATTGATTATGTCGATTACCATACAAGGAGGCAACCGCCCAACACCGTTGAGGACAGATGCACGCATTTCCGCTTGCCGCCAAGAAACGCCCGACCTGCCAAGGTGCAGGCCTTCTCTTGACATGCGTTACGTTACGCGTTACGGTCAAGAATGATCCGCTCGGTCCGCCACAAAGGGCTAAAACGTCTTTACGAGGACGACGACCCTCGCGGCGTCATTAGCCAGCATGTGGGGAAACTGCGTGACATAATCGCGCGTCTGGATGCTGCCGGCACGGTCGCGGACATGGATGTACCGGGATTCCGGTTGCATCCGCTTAAAGGCGAGTTCCAAGGCTTTTGGGCGGTCACGGTCCGCTCCAACTGGCGGGTGATTTTCCGCTTCGTGGAGGGCGACGCGTTAGACGTTGATTATGTCGATTACCACTGAAGGAGACTGAACCATGCCGATGAAGAACCCCCCGCACCCCGGCGGCTTTGTGCTGCGCCAGTGTATCGAGCCTTTGGGCTTGACCATCACGCAAGCTGCGGCGGCCCTTGGCGTCACGCGCACCACGCTGTCGGAACTGGTCAACCAGAAGCGGGGAATTTCTCCCGAGATGGCCGTACGCCTGTCCAAGGTCTTCGGCGGCAGCGCCGAAACCTGGCTTACGCAGCAGGCGCATTACGACCTTGCCCAAGTCCGCGCCGACCGCATCAAGCTGAAACGGCTCGAATTTGCTTAGGGATCTCGCGTCGGAGAACCGGGCCGCCCGCAAAAGCAGGTCCCTCGACTCCGCCGCCAAACCCTGGCGGTGCCGCTCGGGATGACAGCATAAGGAACTGACGGCTGATAGCTGACAGCCGCCTGCTTCCTACTGCAGCAACTGTCTGAGCACGTACTGCAGAATCCCGCCGTGCTGGTAGTACTGCACTTCCTGCGGCGTGTCGATGCGCACGGTGGCGTCGAACTCTGTCATCGTGCCGTCGGCCTTGGTGGCGCGCACCTTCACGGTCTTGCCGGGCGCGAAATGCTTCAGCACCTCGGTCAAGCCGGCGATGTCGAACGACTCTTCGCCGGTCAGGCCGTTGGCTTCGGCGGTCTCATCGTCGAGATACTGCAGCGGCAGGATGCCCATGCCCACCAGGTTCGAGCGATGGATGCGCTCGAAGCTCTCGGCCAGCACCGCGCGCACGCCCAGCAATCTTGGCCCCTTCGCCGCCCAGTCGCGCGACGAACCTGAGCCGTACTCCTTGCCGGCAAGTATCATCAGCGGAGTGCCGTCGGCGCGGTACTTCTCCGACGCCTCGAAGATGAACATTTCCTTCCCATCCGGCAGGTGGCGGGTGTACGCGCCCTCGCGCTCGGGCGTGAGCTTGTTGCGCAGCCGCACGTTGGCGAAGGTGCCACGCATCATGACTTCGTGATTGCCGCGGCGCGATCCGTAGGAGTTGAAGTCGCCCACCGAGACGCCGTGCGCGATCAGGTACTGTCCCGCCGAGCTGTTGGGCTTGATGGAGCCGGCGGGCGAGATGTGGTCAGTGGTGACGCTGTTCCCCAGATAGCAGAGCACGCGCGCGCCGGAAATGTCGTTCACCGGCACAGGCCTCCTCGGCATGTTGTCGAAGTAGGGAGGGTTCTTCACGTAGGTTGAGCTGTCCTGCCACGCGAAGGTCTCTCCCTCGGGCACATGCAGACTGCGCCAGCGTTCATCGCCCTCGAAAACCTTGCTGTACGCCTTTTGGAACATGTCGCCGGTGACGTACTTTGCGAGCACATCGTTTACTTCTTTCGAGGTTGGCCAGATGTCCTTCAAGTACACCGCTGTGCGTTTGCCATTGTGGCTGTAGCCGAGCGGCTCGTTGTACATGTCAATGTCGGCGCGGCCGGCGAGCGCGAAGGCCACCACCAGCGGCGGCGACATCAAATAGTTGGCGCGAACTTCCGAGTTAATGCGGCCTTCGAAGTTGCGGTTGCCGCTGAGCACCGACGCCACCACCAGGTCTTTCTCGGTGATGACATTCGACACTTCCTGCGGCAGCGGGCCTGAGTTGCCGATGCACGTGGTGCAACCATAGCCGACGAGGTGGAACTTCAGCTTCTCGAGGTAGGGCATCAACCCCGAGCGCGTGAGGTAATCGGTGACCACCATCGATCCCGGCGCCAGCGAGGTCTTCACCCAGGACGGCACCGACAGCCCTTTCTCGACCGCCTTCTTGGCCAGCAGTCCCGCCGCCACCAGCACCGACGGATTCGAGGTGTTGGTGCAACTGGTGATGGCGGCGATGACGACACTGCCGTGGGTCAGCGCTTTGGTGAAAACAACGTGCTCTTCGACAACGTCTGTCTGCGAGTCCATTCCGGCCGGATGTCCGCCTTCACCTTCCCAGCGGGCAGCCTGCTTGGGGGGAACCTGCTGGCCCGGCTTCAGCAAACTGGGCAACGCCTGCTCGAACGACTTCGCAGCCGCCGACAGCGCTATGCGGTCTTGCGGACGCTTCGGCCCGGCGATGCTGGGCTCAACCGTTGCCAGGTCGAAATCCAGCACGTCGGTATATTCCGCCTCAGGCGTATCGGCGGTGTGGAACAGTCCCTGCTCCTTGAAGTAGGCCTCGACGATGCTGACGTGCTCCGTGGTTCGTCCGCTGAGGCGGAGATAGCGCAGCGTCTCTTCGTCCACGGGGAAGATGCCGCAGGTCGCGCCGTATTCGGGGCCCATGTTGGCGATGGTGGCGCGATCGGCGAGCGGCAGGTTCTGCAGGCCGGGGCCAAAGAACTCCACGAACTTGCCGACAACGCCTCTCTTGCGCAGCATCTCGGTCACGGTGAGGACGAGGTCGGTTGCCGTCGAGCCCTCGCGCAATTGGTTCTTCAGGCGCACGCCGATGACCTGTGGGATCAGCATGGACACCGACTGCCCCAGCATCGCGGCCTCGGCCTCGATTCCTCCGACGCCCCAGCCGAGCACGCCGAGACCGTTGATCATGGTGGTGTGCGAGTCGGTGCCGACCAGGGTGTCGGGATAAGCCATCGGCTTGCCGGACTCGCCGTTCGCTCCGACAAACACGACGCGCGCCAGGTATTCGAGGTTGATCTGGTGAACGATGCCGGTGTCGGGCGGCACAATGGCGAAGTTTTTGAACGCAGTCTGCCCCCAACGCAGGAAGGCGTAGCGCTCTTTGTTGCGCTGGAATTCCAGTTCGGCGTTGAACTGAAACGCCTGCGGGGTGCCGAACTCGTCCACCTGCACCGAGTGGTCGATCACCAGCTCCGCCGGTTGCAGCGGATTGATCAGCTTGGGATCGCCGCCCAGCGCCTTCATGGCATCGCGCATCGCAGCCAGGTCAACCACCGCGGGCACGCCGGTGAAGTCCTGCAGCAGCACGCGGCTGGGCATGAACGCAATCTCCTGCACCGGGACGGTCTTGCCCGTCCACGAGGCGAGCGCGCGCACGTCGTCGGCCTTCACCGTCTTGCCGTCTTCGCGGCGCAGCAGGTTCTCCAGCAGAATGCGGAGCGAGTAAGGCAGGTGCGCCACCGAGCAGCCCTGCTTTTCCAGCGCGTCAAGACGGTAGATTTCAAATTCCCGCTTGCCCACGCGGAGGACCGAACGACTATTAAAGGTGTTCATGGATGAGTCCCTTCTTATTAGAGGAGCTATGACTGGCTGCAGTTTTTTAGAAAGCCAAACTAATTATCTTAAACCGCCGGAGAGGTAAGTGGATAGGGCTGTCAGTGCAGACTGACTCTATGCGGCAGTAGGTAGGTGAATCCGGCAAACGCTTCCCAGCGTGTGGACGTACTGGTTAGTCCACGATTGAAACCGCCATCAAGCACCAGATTTCTCCGCATGTTGTAGTTCAGCGCCCACAGGTTGCCGACGGTATTGCTGCGCAGAAAAGGCTGGGTGAAATGCCATATCTCTCCGGAGATCCCGAGTTTCTTCGTCAGTGAATGTGACACCGAGAGCGTCTGTCCAAACTGGGCCCGGCGGACCGCGCCGTTGACGACTTCGTTGAAGAGATAATTAGTGTCGTAGTGGAAGCCCTTCACGTCCGCACTGACAAGAATGAGCCCTGAGTTTCTGAAGCTACCGATGTCAAGGTCAGGAGCGTCCCCGCTGTAAACTCGGCCGAAATAACTGAACGCAATCGTCGGTTTTACGCCTTCCCCGTGATAGGCAATCCCTTGGACCCCCAGAGCCACGTCTCCCGGTGCATTTGTAGGTTGGCCTACAGCGCTCGAATGCGCATACGGCTCTGAGCTGGCCAGCAATTCGATCCAGCGCGACACGGAAAACTTTATGACTTCGGTGAGATTCTCCTGCGACGACAACCCGGGTGAGTTCCACGCTGCCAAGACCCCAGTCTCAAATTGAAAATAGTCAACTGGCGTGAGGGTTGCGGGCGTTGAGACAGTCGGTCTCCCGGGATTGGCTTCGGCGTCGTCCGCGGCAGTGCTGGCGGCTGGATTTTTGGACGGCTCCTGCTGCTGCGCCGCAGCTACCAGCGCCACGGCCAGAAACAACGCCAGTAGCAATAAAGAGAAGCCCCGAGTCATTGCTTTTGCGCTTTTGCGTCCAACGGTTATTTCGCCTTGAGGAGGAGGACAGGCACGCTGACGCTATGCCGGACTTGAGTGGCGGTGGTGCCGAGAAACAGGTCGGCCAGGAAGCGGTGTCCGTGGGTGCTCATCGCCACCAGATCGCAGCCCTTGCGCTGCACCCATTTGATGATTTCCTTGACCGGCTCGCCATACGCCAGTTCCGCTTCGGTAGGAATGCCGATGGCCTGAAACTCCGCGCGTACTTTCTCCAAGTACGCGGTGTCTTCCGCGATTTCCGGGCTGATCGCGTCCGGGCCATAGGTCCGGGCCGCCCAGCCGTCGGCCACATGCAGCAACACCAAATGGCTGTGCGCCAGCTTCGCCAGCTGTTTGATGTGCTCGATGATGGCGCGGTCCGTCGGAGTACCGTCCAACGTCACGAGAATGGTGTCGTACATGGTCGTCCCGTTTATCTCGTCGCCGGGTTACGTGCCGGCAATGACCTGCCACGCAGCTTTCAGCGATTCGGGCAAGCTGTAAACGTCCATCGCGGTGATCAGGATAGCACTGCCCCAACCCGCCAGCAGCAGAAACCAACCGTTCGTCCAATTCCCCATTCGCTTGCGGGAACTGGTGAACTGCAAGAGCGGAAACATGGCGAACGGAAGCTGCAACGCCAGCACCACTTGGCTGAGGATCAGCAGGTCGGTAACGCTGCTGTCGCCGCGCAGGCCAATGATAAAGACTGCCGGCAGAATGGCGAGGGTGCGGGTGATGAGCCGCCGCACCCACGGTTTGATTCGCCAGTGCATGAAGCCTTCCATCACCACTTGCCCGGCGAGCGTGCCGGTGATGGTGCTGCTCTGGCCGCTGGCCAGCAGAGCTACGGCAAACAGCGTGCTCGCAACCGCGGTCCCCAACAACGGCGCCAGCGTCAAATAGGCGACGCGAATCCAATCGCTGTTAGCTCCGAACTTGACCACCTGGCCGCCGGTGATGGTCACGCTTTCCTTGCCAAAAAACACCATCGCCGCCAACACCAGGATGGCCGCGTTGACGAAGAAAGCGATGGTCAGCGCCACGGTTGAGTCGATGGTGTTGAAGCGGACCGCGCGCCGCATGGACAGTTCGTCCTTTTGCAGCTTGCGGCTCTGCACCAGGGCCGAGTGCAAGTACAGGTTGTGCGGCATCACCGTCGCCCCGATCATGCCGACCGCGACGTACAACATCCCCGCTTGGCGAAGGCGCGGCGAAATCAATGCCCGTCCCATTTCCAGGAAACTGGGCTGGGTCTGCGGCAGAACGAAAATTTCGATGAAGTAGCACACGCCGATGGTGACTATCAGCAAGACGACAATGGCCTCGATGGTGCGCATCCCAAAGTGCTGCATGGCCAGCAGCAGGAGCACGTCCAGCCCGGTGATGATGACCGCCCAGAGCAGCGGGATATGGAACACCAAGTTGAGGGCCACCGCACTCCCCAGCACCTCCGCCAAGTCACAAGCGCCGATGGCGACTTCACTCATCAGCCAATTGGGCCAGCGGGTCCACCTGGGATACCAGTCGCGGCAGCATTGCGCGAGGTCTTTCCCGGTCACCACGCCCAGGCGGGCGGAGATGACCTGCATAAAGATGGCCATCAGGCTGGCCAGCCCGACTACCCACAAAAGTCCGTACTTGAACTGAGCGCCGCCTTGCAGGTCCGTCCCCCAGTTGCCGGGGTCCATATAGCCGACGCTGACCAGAATCGCCGGCCCGACGAAGGCCCGCCACTGCTGCCAGAAGCCGGCCTCATGGTGCGGCACCGCGACGGTGCTGTGCATCCCCTCCAGCGACACATGGTTGCCGAGAGCGGCTCCGGTTTCATCCGGCCGTACATCCTGCGGGCTAGGCGGCGCCTGGGGTTTCGTGTTCAAAGCTCACCGAAAACAGGAGGCGGCGACGACACGACGTCGCCACGAATTCCACATCCTTAGCCGAAGTATACATGATTTACTAAACCGTGGTTAATTCTTTTTTTGGACGGGAGGAACTGTCGCCCTTGGCCGCGCAACCCACACTTTTTCTGCGGCGCTGCGGCCCAGCGATACCTTGCCGGCCGTGGTGACCAGGCTCAGAGTGTCGTCGTAGTTCCGGAGATGGACCACAATCTCGGCTCCGGGGCGAATACCAAGCTTCTCCAGAAATTCTCCCAGCCTGCGGTCGCGCTCATAAACGCTTTGCACTACATAACGGCCCCCAGGCTGCGATTCGGAAAGCAGCAGCAGGCCACGTTTGCGCTTGCTGCGCGGCGGCTCCGGAGTCGGCGAATTGCCATGCGGACAAGGCCCGCCGCGCCCCAATTTGCGCGTGAGCATGGCCTCGAAGTCGCTGGAGACGGCATGTTCCAGGCGCTCCGCTTCGTCGTGCACTTTGTACCACGCCATGCCGAAGATCTCGTGCAGCATGCGTTCGATCAGGTGATGCCGTATGGCCAGTCGCCGGGCGATCTTCCGCCCTTCTGCCGTGAGTTGTACCCGCCCGTCGCTGCGCACGGAAACCAGTCCGTCGCGCTTGAGCCGCCGCAAAGCCATGGTGACCGCCGGAGCGGAAACCGAAAGCCATTGCGCCAGGCGGGCTGAGATGACCTGCTCGCCTTCGCCCTCCGCTTCCAGGATGGCCTTGAGATAATCTTCTTTGGAAACCGTGATCATGGGACTTGTTAGATCTTAGTTAACGACAGTTAATAGAGGATTGCAAGGCAATCCCAGATTTGTTACCGGGCGAGACGGCGATACAGCGACCCTGCGGCTATAGGGGTCCTTCGACTCGGTCGCCGCGGCGACCTCGATCAGGATGACAGATGGAAAGGCAGCTCCATTGTAAGTTTGACATCGGGCGCACTGCGCCCTACTCTTTTCTTTCGCTTGGCATCTCAACTTCGTCAGTAGAAGAGTCGTGCGGAACCTGGCCCCATGAAAGTCCTCGTCCTCGGTAGCGGTGGTCGCGAGCACGCGATCGTATGGAAGCTGCGGCAGTCGCCGCGGGTCACGGAGCTTTACTGCGCTCCCGGGAACGGCGGCATTGCGAGCGAGGCGGAATGTGTCGCCACGAACCTGAAGAACCTGGATTCACTGGTGCAGCTTGCAAGCCGGCTCAGTCCCGATGTGACCGTGGTCGGTCCCGAGCTGCCGCTGACGCTGGGCGTGGTGGACGAGTTTCAGAGGCGTGGCTGGCCTGTCTTCGGACCGACCCGCGCCGCCGCGCAGTTGGAGTCCAGCAAGAGTTTCGCCAAAGAGTTCATGCAGCGCCACCGCATCCCCACGGCCAAATACTCGGTCTGCACCAACAACGAAGAGGTCGTCGAAGCCCTTAAGTTATTTCATGCTCCGATCGTGGTGAAGGCCGACGGTCTCGCCGCCGGCAAGGGCGTGGTCATCGCGCAGACCAAGGACGAAGCGCAGCACACCGCCGAAGACATGCTCAGCGGCAAGACGCTGGGCGAGGCCGGATTGCGCGTGGTGCTGGAGGAGTGCCTGGAGGGCGAAGAGCTGTCGTTCCTGGTGATGAGCGACGGCGAGCGCGTGGTTCCGCTGGTGGCAGCGCAAGACCACAAGCGCGTCTTCGACAACGATCAGGGCCCGAACACCGGCGGCATGGGCGCATATTCGACCGACCAAATGGTCGATGCCCAGATGCGCGACTGGCTGGTGACCCACATCGCGCGTCCGGTCGTCGCCGGCATGAGGGCTGAGGGCGCCGAGTACAAAGGGATCCTCTATTGCGGCATCATGATGACCGCACGCGGGCCCATGGTGTTGGAGTTCAACTGCCGCTTCGGCGATCCGGAGACCCAGCCCATCATCATGCGCATGGAGAGCGATCTGCTCGAAGCGATTGAAGCGTCCATCGAAGGACGCGTCAGCGAGGGCGATTTTCGCTGGACCCAGGATCCGGCGGTCTGCGTCGTGATGGCATCCGGCGGCTATCCCGGCGGGTTCGAGGCGGGCAAGCTCATCAGCGGTCTGGACGAAGCGGAGCGCATCTACGGAGTGAAAGTCTTTCATGCGGGCACACACCTTCGCGACGGCTCGTATTACACCTCTGGCGGCCGCGTGCTGGGCGTGACCGCGCGCGGCAAAGATCTGCCCGATGCGGTGGAGCGCGCTTACGATGCGGTCATGAAGGTCCGCTTCGACGGCATGCACTACCGCAAAGACATCGCAGCGCGGGGGCTGAAACATCTGCGCGCGGGGAAATAATCACCCATGGCCAAGCATCCTCTCGTCTCCATCGTGATGGGCAGCGACTCCGACCTCGAGATCATGAACGAGGCGGCGAAGGCGCTCGCCGAGTTTGGCATTTCTTATGAAATCGACATCACCTCGGCGCACCGTTCGCCGGCGCGCACCAGCGAGTATTCGCGCGGGCTGAAGGCTCGCGGCGTGAAGGTGGTCATTGCCGGCGCGGGCGGCGCTGCGCATCTGGCGGGCGTCATCGCCGCCGAAACCACGCTGCCGGTGATTGCGGTGCCCATCCCTTCGACCGCGCTGCTGGGCCTGGATTCCCTTCTGGCGATGGTGCAGATGCCGGCGGGAATTCCCGTCGCGACCGTCGCCATTGGCAAACCGGGCGCGACCAATGCCGGCATTCTCGCCGCGCAGATGATTGGACTGTACAACCAAGCCGTGGCGAAGAAGCTTGAGGCTTATAAAGAAAAGCTGGCGAAGGGCGTGGAAGCGAAATCACGCAAACTGAAGAACAGCCAAAAGTAATGAACGAGGTCGAGGGACTGTCTCCGCTTACAGCTTCAGCGTTTTCAGGTACTCCCGGAAATCGGCGCCGAGGTCGTCGCGCTTGAGCGCAAACTCCACGGTCGCTTTCAGGAAGCCCAGCTTGTCGCCGGTATCGTGTCGCTTGCCTTCAAAGGTGTACCCGTAAATCTTTTCGTGCTTGAGCAACTGTTTCAGGCCGTCGGTGAGTTGCATCTCACCGCCTGCTCCGTGCGACGTTGCTTCCAGCATTTCAAATACTGCGGGCGTCAGAATGTACCGTCCGACGATCGCCAGGTTCGAAGGGGCATCTTCCACCTTCGGCTTCTCCACCAGGTTTTGCACTTCGAAGAGCCGGCCCTTCCATTTGCCCTCAACCGGTTTAACATCGAGCACGCCGTACGAAGAGATGGCTTTGCCCTCGATGACCTGCGTCGCCAGAACGGAGCATCCTGTCTCGTTGTAGATTTCGATCATCTGCTTCAGGCACGGAACTTTAGCGTCGATGATGTCGTCGGCCAGGATCACGGCGAACGGTTCATCGCCGACCAACTCGCGCGCCATCAAGACCGCATGGCCCAGGCCCATGGCTTCTTTCTGGCGGACGTAGGCGATGTGGATCATCTCCGAAATCTGACGCACAATGGCCAGCAGATCGGTCTTGCCGCGCTCCTCCAGCATCTTCTCCAGCTCGTAACTGACGTCGAAGTGGTCTTCGATCGCGCTCTTGCCGCGTCCGGTCACGATGATGATCTGGTCGCAGCCGGAAGCCAGTGCCTCCTCCACGCCGTACTGGATGATGGGCTTGTCCACCAGCGGCATCATCTCCTTAGGCTGGGCCTTGGTGGCGGGCAGAAATCGTGTGCCCAGTCCCGCCGCCGGAAAAACCGCTTTGCAAACTCGCTTTTTCATGAAGCTCCCATGCCGAATCAACTGCCGCACTCAGTGTTATATTAGCCCCCGAGCACTGTCTGAGATGCGATGAGAAAACAATACCCTAGTCCATTGATGGGGTCGATCCATGAGACCGCCGAAGGACTCCATGCTGCCGGAGCAATGGACAAGCGCACGATGCGCGAATTCGATGCCATGTGCCTCACACCGGTACGGCTGCTGAAGCCTAACGAAATCCGGGCCCTCCGTCTGCGAGAGGGCGCCAGCCAGGCGGTTTTCGCGCGCTATCTCAACGTCACTACCGGCTTGGTAAGCCAGTGGGAACGCGGTGAAAAGCGTCCGCAAGGAGCTTCCCTGAAACTCCTATCTCTGGTTGCCAAGAATGGACTCGAGGCAGTCGCGTGACATTGCGGGACCAACCGTAACTCTCACGCGACTGCCTGCTGCTCTCCCGCCAACAGTTCGAGCAACGACTTCAGCCGCGCCAGCACCTGTTCCGGCTGCTTCTCTTTCAGGTTGAACTTCAGCACCCCCGCCGGCGTGAACTGGCTTCCAGTTTCTCCGGCAACGAATCGCGCCAAGCGTTCCGGATCGACCGAGGCGCTCTCGGTAAACCGGATGCTCACGGCCTCGCGGCGGCGCTCAATCTGCGCCACCCCGATACGCTGCGACAGCAATTTCAACGTTGCATACTCCAGCAGGCTTCGAACCGGCCGAGGCGGTGCGCCGTAACGATCGCCCAACTCCGCCGCGACATCCTCCAGTTGCGCCTCTGTCTCTACGCCGGCGACGCGCTTGTACATGCGCAGCCGCTGGTTCTCTTCTGGGATGTAATCGGAAGGGATGCGGATGTTCAGCCCCAGGTTCAACTGGGTTTCGGCCGTCTCCGGCTGCACCTCGCCCTTCAGTTCGCGCACGGTGCGCTCCAGCATGGTGGTGTAAAGCTCGAAACCGACGGCCTCGATGTGGCCGCTCTGTTGGCCGCCCAGCAGATTTCCCGCGCCCCGCAATTCCAGATCGAGCGCCGCAATCTTGAATCCTGCGCCCAGATCGCTAAACTCCTTGAGCGCCGCCAGCCGCCTTCTTGCCAAGTCGCTCAACTCGCGGTCGGGCGGAATGAGCAGATAAGCGTAAGCCCGGCGGTCCGAGCGGCCAACCCGTCCGCGCAACTGGTACAGCTCCGACAACCCGTGCCGATCGGCGCGGTTGATGATGATGGTGTTGCACAGCGGAATGTCGAGGCCATTCTCGATGATGGTGGTGGCAACCAAAATGTCGGCTTCGTGCCGCATGAAGGCGAGCATGATGCGCTCCAGTTCACTCTCCGGCATCTGGCCGTGGCCAATCAGGATGCGCGCCTGCGGCGCCATCTCGCGCAGCTTGTCGGCGATCTCGTAGATGCTTTCCACGCGATTGTGCACAAAGTAAACTTGTCCGCCGCGCTCCAACTCCTTCTCGATCGCCGAGCGCAGCAACTTCTCGTCCCATGCCGCCACCACGGTCTGAATCGCCATGCGGTCTTTGGGCGGGGTCTCGATCACGCTCATGTCGCGCAGCCCCAGCAGCGACATGTGCAAGGTGCGCGGAATGGGCGTGGCCGACATGGTAAGCACGTCCACCTCTTTGCGAAGCTGCTTCAGCCGCTCCTTGTGGCGAACGCCGAAGCGCTGTTCTTCGTCCACGATGACCAGCCCCAGATCGCTGAACTTGACGTCCTTCGACAGCACCCGATGAGTGCCGATGACGATGTCCGCCTGGCCCGCTTCGATCTTGGCGATGGTTTCCTTTTGCTGCTTGGCGGTGCGGAAGCGGCTAAGCATCTCGATCTTGATGGGAAAGGCCGCGAAGCGCTGCCGGAAGGTGTTGTAGTGCTGGAAGGCGAGCACGGTGGTGGGCGCCAACACCGCGACCTGGCGATTGTCGTTGACCGCTTTGAAGGCCGCGCGCATCCCGACTTCCGTCTTACCGTAACCGACGTCGCCGCAGAGCAGGCGGTCCATCGGCGTGGCCAACTCCATGTCGCGCTTGACGTCAACGATTGCGTTCATCTGATCTTCGGTTTCGCTGAACTCGAAGGTGTCTTCGAACTCGCGTTGCCATTCGCTGTCGGCGGCAAAGGAATGTCCCTCGGCGGTCTTGCGCACCGCGTAAAGTTTGAGCAGCTCCTCGGCCATGTCTTGCATGGCCTTCTTCACCCGCGCCTTGGTCTTCTGCCACTGCTGCGTGCCCAGCCGATTCAGTACTGGCTTCACCCCTTCGGAGGAGCGGTACTTCTGCACCAGGTCCAGCCGGGTGAGTGGGACATACAGGCGCGCACCCTCGGCGTATTCCAGGATCATGAATTCGACAGTGCCGCCGTCTTCCTGGGGGATCTCTTTCAGTCCCTGGTACTGCCCGATGCCGTGCTCGACGTGCACCACATAATCGCCGATGGCCAGATCGCGAAAGTCGGAGAGGAAGGCCGAGACTTTGGACTTCTGCCGTTGCGGATGGGCCAGCGAAACTTCCGGCTCGTCGAACAGATCGCGCGCCCCGAAGAGGACCAGGTTCGCCTCAGGCAGCGCGACTCCTTCGGGCACATACGCCTTCACGATGGTTGTGGCCACTACGTCTTCCGCGAAGTACGACGACTCGTCCACATACACTTCGCTGCCCGGCTTGGGGGTGCGGCTGCCAATGCGGAACGACAAGTTGTATTCGTTAAAGACGTCGGCCAGGCGTTCGACCTCGCCGGTGCTGGAGACGGCAAAGACGACGCGCTTGCCTTCCCGCGCCAGCCGTCCCACTTCTTCGGTCATGGCAGCGACCGAGCCGTGAAAGCGCGTTGTCGGCTGGGTTTGCAGGATGAGATGTTCTTCGTCGCCGGCGCTCTCGATTCCCAGTTGCTCGACGGCGATGGTGGCTGCGTACTGCAAGCGCTCGTGCCATTGTTCCGGCGTGAGATACAGATTTTCCGGACGGACCAGATTGCCGATGAGGCTGCGTTCGTGGGCCTCAGTCACTTTCGTCCACCAGGCATCGTGCGCGATGTTCAGAGCGTCGGGTTCGTCGAGAACGATGGTCGCGCCCGGCAGCAGATCATCGAAGAAGTACTCTTTCGCCCCGGCCGCCGGGGCGTAGAGTTCCCAGCCCGGAAAAACGGCAACGCCGGTCGCGCGGACCGCCTCCTCAATCACCTGTTCGTCCCCCAGGAACCGGGCGCCGGAGAGCCGTGCATTGATCGCGGCCAGCGTCTCTTCTTCCACGGGCGTTTCCGTCAGAGGAAGCAGAATGGCTTCTTCGGTCACGGTCGCCGAGCGCTGGGTGCCAGGATCGAACTTGCGGAGGGACTCCACTTCATCGCCGAAAAGCTCAATGCGGACCGGCCGGTCCAGTTCCGGCGAATACACGTCGAGCAGGCCGCCGCGATGCGCGAACTCGCCTGGCATCTCGACCACGTCCACCTGGTTGTAACCGACGATGCGCAGGTGCTCGACCAGGCGCTCGGGATCGATCATCTCGCCTCGTCGCACCACTTTGGCCAGGTCTGCGTAAAATTCGGCGCCGCGTAAACGCATCGCTGTCGCGGCCAGCGGCGTAATCACTACGCTGGCGGCTCCGGTGGCAATCTTCCACAACGCGGTGGCGCGGGCTTCCTGAATCTCAGGATGCGGCGACAGGTTCTCGAACGGCAACACGTCGTAGGCGGGCAAGCCGATCACCGCGTCGGGCGCGACTGCGCCCGTCAGATCGCCCAGCGAGCGCGCCACCGGCAGCAATTCATCTACGGCGCGATTGTCAGAAACGATGACGATGACGGGACGCGAAGTCGAGCGATGCAATAGTGCGTAGAAGAGGGCCTTGCCCGTCGGAGTGAGTCCGGAGACACGAGTCCGCCCCGCGCCACCCTTTACCCGGGTTACAGCACGCGCAAAGGCGGAAGACTTTTCCACGTCCGCGAAGAGTTCGCGAACGAACGGGAGGATCATTGCCTGACTAGTTTACCTTGTCAGTAGCCAGTAGTCAGTTGCCAGTTGTCAGTTGCAAAAACCTGCTGGTGGAAGGTGCGCGGGCAGCATAGGGGTCCTTCGACTTGTCGCTTCGCTCCTTGCTCAGGATTACAAAGCCTGTGTAGCAAACTGACAACTGACAACTGCTCTTAGAATTCCAGATGCAGCCGCAACCCCGGCACCGTCACCGGGCCGCGGACCCGGTTATATCCGGGATTGTTGATGTGCTGCAAGTCAAAGGCGAAGAAGACGCCGCGCCAGATGTGGGTGGTGTAGAACGCTTCCTCGATGGTTTCGCGGCCGTAGGTGAGTCCGCCATCGCCCAGAAGAAATCCCAGGCCGCCATCGGCCAGATATGTCTGATGCGCTTTCGAGATGCCGCTCGACACGAACGCGACACCAGCGCGGTCGAGGCTGCGATGCCAGCGCGTTCCCTTGGCATACGCCCCCAACTCCGCGCCTTCGTTATCTTCTGTGTAAGCAAACGACTCGTGTTGTCCTTCGTTCCATCCCCACCGGCCGAACGCCCAAATGTCGCTGGACACCTCCTGCTCGAAACTAAATCCGAAGCCATACTTGACCGTCTCCTGCTTGCGAGTTGCGGTGACATCGGGCGTGGGCGTGACATGATCCAGATAAAGCTGCACTGCCTGCTGGTAATCGCCCATGTTGGCGTGATTGACGTAGTTCAGAATGCGGATGGTCGTGTCTTTGTTCTTCAGCAGCTTCGGACGCAACTCCAATTCGATGTTCTCGGAGCGGGCGCGGGCCACGTCGGCATCCAGGTTGGGGCCATTTGCCACCTTCGGCATCAAGGTCTCCGCGAAGCGCAGGCCCCAGTTGCGGTCTTCGTAGTCGAGAATGGCGCCGACGGTGTAGCCGCGGGTATCGGCCGCATAGTCCCATGCGCCATTGTTGTCGATGACCCAGTTCAGAAACTGGTAGTGGCTGTCAGTGCCGCCGACGTTCAGGTCGAAGAAGTCGGCCAGCGAAAATTTCCCGAAGCGCATTTCCAGTCGCCGCACCGGGACTTGGGTTGGGAGTGACAACGCGGTGCGCTCCACTTCGATCCTTTCCTTCGAGAGCGGAATGATCTGCTCCATCATCAGCCGCGCGATGTAGGGCTGGCCACCAATAGAAGGATTACGCACTACATCAAGGTTGGTGAAGCCAGCCAATCCCAATGCGCCGCTGATGCCGCCCCAACCTGTCTCCTCCACATCCAGGTAAGCCATGGTGTTGGGGTTGAACTCGTAGCCGCTGAAGAACGTCAGCACCCGCGAGGTCGCGTGCTCGGCCTTGTTCTGGAGACTGTTGGGGCCACTGTAGAGAGCGTAAAAGTCGCCGTGCGCCTGGAAGACGATGTTTGCCTGTCCGGAAAACCACCACTTCGAGGTCTGCGAGTGCTCGAAGAAAGTTGCCTTGGGATCGGAAGCAGGCGCTTGCGGCGCGTCGCCGGTCGGGCCATCCTGACCGAAACCGGTTGCGAACAAGGCCGCGAACACAAGTCCGAGCATCACGAGGCTCCGGCGGAAACCCTGGGGAAGCCAACGGGTACCCGTCGGAAATCGAAATGGTCGAACTGGAAGATGACCGCGCATGGCTCCTATCTCCCGCACATTGTAAGGGATGGCATGTGTTCTCCCTGGCGCGCGCACGAATCCCTGAACTTTTACACTTCTCTATTACAGCAGGGTTACAGATTTTGCAGACCCCAGGACTTCTGATCATCGGCGTCTCGTCCAGCCTGTAATTCTGGTGTCAATCGCGGTTTGACAGCCCCTAGGGCCGCTTCTAGAATCAAGAATGGGCTGGACGCGGTCACGTCCGGCCTTTCTTATGATCGAGCGCGGTAGACGTTTTAGCGCGCTCAGGCAGGTAGCAGATTCTCTGCTCACGTTCTCTGCGGCCCCCACGCGGCGGCCCTTGTCTGACCTTTGGCGGTGTAGCTCAGGTGGTTAGAGCGACGGTCTCATAATCCGTAGGTCGCAGGTTCGAGTCCTGCCGCCGCCACCAATCAAATCAACAACTTCTGCGGGAATCTCTGTTTCGTCTTTCGGTGCTCGTTGCGTCTGGGTTGCGGATTGTTGCGGGGTTGTTGCCTCTCTCTGCTTCCGAACCACGTCGAGTTGGTCGACAAATGAAATGTTTGCTCCGGGAATGAGATGACCATATGTGTCTACCGTGACTTGAATGCTGCTGTGGCCCATCTGCTCCTTCACATACACAATCGATGCGCCGGCCTGAATCAGAAGCGACCCAAATGTGTGGCGCAGGTCATGGAGACGGATCTTGCGAATTCCAGCCTTGGCCAACACCGGAAGGAAGCAGCGGTGATACAGGTTGTCGGGATCGAGAATGCCGCCTTCCGGTGATGGGAAGACCAACTCATCGGAGATGTCGTTCATCCCTTTCAGGAATGCTCCGAGCAACTGCTTGTCCCTTAGTGCTATGAATGCCTTTCGCAGGTCCTTGGACATGTCTACACGCCGAGCTTTCTTGCTCTTCGTGTTCGTGTGCTCTCGGCGCACGTAGTTGTGTTGGACCAAGATGAAACGATTTGGATCGTTCTCGTCCTTGCCAAACTGCAAGTCACCCCAGCGCACCGAAACGAGTTCTCCACGCCGCAGACCAGCCCTGGACCGCAACAAAGGAACAGCGGATAGTACTCGGGGCAAATTTCGCTGGCAGCATCGAGAAAGGTCTGTACTTCTTCGGCTGTCAAAGACACGCCCTTGCTCTGGGCGCTTTTCGCCGTGCGGGTGAAGCGTCCCAGCCGCGCTGCGGGGTTAAAGTCCAGGAGACCGCCTTCAATCGCCTGATTGAACATGCCCCTAATTACGCACAGGGCGTTGCGAATCGTACTCCGTGAGAGATTCTTCGCCACCAGTTCATTGATCATCGACTTGATCTGGTCACGAGTGATCTCGTCCAGTCGGTGACTCGCAAACCTCGGACGCAGATACTGCCGGAGTACCCCTTCGTATCCATCCGCGGTGGAGGTTTTGCACTCGACCCGAGCGTAGTCTTTCATCCAAGTGTCCGCGTATGTGCGGAACGTTGGGAGCTTCTGCTCTTCGGTCCCGAACACACCCAGATCGCCGAGCACGAGCTTCGCTTCAACCTGCCGCTTGATCGACTCCGCCAATTTGCGATCAGTGCCGAGGCATTTCGCTTTGCGCTTGCCGTTATAGTCGATGAATAGATACCACTTACCTTTGTACTTCTTGAGCTTCACGCCCATTAAGCTCTCCCTTTAGTGAGGCCACTAACCAGATCATTCACCATAGCGTCGATGTTGACCGACAGTGCTGGCCGAAGCGGATGCACCTGCAACCAACGATCAAACTGAGTGCGCCGAACCAGAATTTTTCGGTCCACCTGCACGGACCAGCGATCGGTCGCCACAATTGCCTAAGAGGGATTGGGGAAGGGTACCCGACTACACCTTAGAGTGATGCCGAATGGTTTTCTTCA
>PLXE01000043.1 GCA_003151335.1 Acidobacteriaceae bacterium | reverse complement strand
GCGGCTGGCTCACGGTTACGATCCTGGAGCTGGCGAAGGGATTTGAACCCCCGACCCTCTGATTACAAATCAGATGCTCTACCAGCTGAGCTACGCCAGCACTGCAGCGTGGCTCGACATCCGCCACACGCGGACGCGAACCAAGCATGATTCTCCCTGCCAGCCGGGACAAACAATAAAGTTACCACAACGGCAACTCGCGTGCAAACAGACTACCCGCTGGAACCTCGTCGATTTTGCAAACGATCAGAGACCCACAACTCGCCACTCCCGCGGGCCTCGTGGCTGGGGATTCTGCGAAGCGCGTTGGCCCTCGCCGACGCCGAAATGCGGTCAATTCATTGTAACCAATTTCGGCGAGGTTGGCCACCGCCGCGCCTTTTCCCGTATCATTGAAATCTCATCCATGCGAACACGACGAAAGCAGTTGTGGGTTGCCTTAGCGGTTGTCCTCGTTATCGCCGGTGGCATCGTTATCGCCGTTCTGCTGCGAAAGCGCGCTGCCCCGGACGCCGTCCGCTTGCTGCCTGATTCCGACGCAGTCCTCTACGTCAACCTCGAGCCCATTCGGCTGTTTACCGATCTCGGCAAGCATCCCGTCAAAGACCGCGATCCGCAATACGAAGACTTCGTTCGCCAGACCGGCTTCGAGTTCGAGCGCGATCTGGATAAAGCCGCCCTGGCCATTCACTACGGCACTTCTATCCGCGGCAAATCGACGGAGACCCGTTACAGCGAAATTCTGCAGGGACACTTCGACAACGGGCGGGTGGAGGAATACCTGCGCAAGCTGTCAGCCAGCGTGGAGCACTACGGCAATTTCGATATCTACATTATCCCGATGGAAGGCCGGACCGTTCGTGTGGCGCTGCTCGGAGTGGACGTGGCCGCCGCGTCGAATACCGAAGGCCCCGAGGCCATCCACGGCATGATCGATCGCTACCGGCAAGCGGCCCTGCCCTTCGCCGGTCCGCCGCTGGTGAGCGAATATTACCGACTGGTGCCGCTGGGCAGCATCATCTGGACGATTGCCCGCCCGCCCGCAGCCAGTTCCTCGGAAAATCATGCCGAACTGCTCTTGCCCGGAGGCTGGAGCGGACTGCTGCCGCCGGACAGCACCGTGATTGCGTCGGCGCGCCCGCTCAACGAAGTCCACCTGCGGGCGCAAGTCCTCACTCACAGCGAAGCCCAGGCGCGCAGTTTCACCGATCGCGTGAACACCTTCATCGCGCTCTTCAAGACGCTCAATATCTCGATGGACGCAGGGGGTCCCGACCCGGACGTGAAGGCCGCCTTCGACAGCCTGGAAATCCATCAGGACAAGGACCAGGCTGTGCTGAACGCCAAAGTTCCGTATGCCTTCTTCAAGAAGATACTCAGCGAGCCACCGGTGGAACTGGGACCAGAAACACAAAAGCCGCCCGAGCAGAACGCCCCGGCGGCCAAGAAACCTCACAAGTGATCCGGCTAACCGGCGGGGATTCCTCCCGGCCTGATGGTCGTGCTGCGCAGGAATTTGTGGGGATTTACCGGCGTGTCGTGGATGCGTACTTCATAGTGCAAGTGCGGCCCGGTGCTGCGTCCGCTGAGGCCGACGTAGCCGATCACCTGTCCCCGGCGCACCGTCTGGCCACCCGCCACCGTGAAGCCTGACAAGTGTCCATAGCGAGTGGTGATGCCATTGCCGTGGTCCATCTGAATCATGCGGCCATAGCCGTTATAGGGGCCGGCGTAGGTCACCACGCCGTCTGAGGGCGCTAGCACCGGCTGCCCGTAGTGGCAGGAAATGTCCACCCCGGAGTGGAACGCGCCTTCACCGTTGAACGGATCAATGCGCTCGCCGAAGGCGCCCGTAATCGGGCCCATCACCGGCCACAAAGCGGGCGCAGTGGTCGCCCGGATCCAGTCGGTCAGAGAGGCTTCGTGAGTCAATCCCAATCCCAATCCAGCCGTCGCTGCGCCCGTCAGGGCTGAGTTGCGCAAGGCATAAAGCTGGTCCAGGGAAGAAGTCACCTGCTCCGGCTTCAACGTCCCGTCATTCTCATTCAACAATTTGGGATTCGGCTTCAGGCCGTAGATCATGGAAACTTCATTGGCCAGCGTGCCCAGCGAAGCCACCTGGATGTCCTTCTCGTGATTGACCTGTTCCAACTGCTTGTAGCGGGTCTGTAGCGAATTCTTCTCGGAGCGTAATTGGTTGAAGCTGGCCACTTTCCACAGCATGCGTGTGTAAGAGCCCGCCATGCCCGTTATGCTGAACATGCCGATCAGGGCGCCGGCCATGAAGACGTAGAGGTAATGAATGGGGATGGGGATCTTTCGCAGCTGGCCTTCTGCATCGCGCGCTACAAAAAGAATATAAAAGCGTTTTCGCAAAAACTATAACCCTCTATTAAAAAATGGTTCCGGAACGCGAAAAACCAAATTATGAAAATCCGGAACTTAAGGCCTTTGCCGGTCCGAACTGTCAACTTACTTACGGGTACCTGGACAACCGTGGGTTAACGGTTCTCCTCCCAACCGTCAGCCGATTGGCTAACTGGCTGGGCGCATGGCTAGTGTAATGAATGACATCAAACCGTAACAGAGCCGTCGTAATCATGTCAACGAATAAGGGACAAGTAGCTGATACTAAAGTAGTAGATGCCAGATAGCCGCATTGCATCGCACGGCCTCGGGTATATTGGGTTGGCTGCCGTACGAAGGAGAGCTGTGCCGCTGAAAGAAAAGTCGCTGATCGAACGGATCCGTCGCGCAGCAACCCTGCATGGACAAAACGCCAGCCGAGGCATCGGGGACGACTGTGCGGTGCTGCCGCTTCCTCGCGGCCATGAAGCCCTGGTCACCACCGACTTCAGCCTGGAGGACGTACACTTCCGGCGCGAGTGGCATCCGCCTGATTCGGTAGGCCATCGCTGCCTGGCGCGCGGGCTCAGCGACATTGCCGCCATGGGAGGAATCCCGCGCGCGGCGTTTCTTTCGCTGGCGCTTCCGGCTGAACTGCCGCAAAGCTGGGTGGACAAGTTTGTTGCAGGGCTATTAAAGCTCGCAGCGCAGTTTTCAGTTTCACTCGCGGGAGGCGACACGGCGCAGTCGCCTGCAGGCATCCTGGCCGATATTGTGGTGCTCGGCAGCGTTCCGGCGGGACAAGCCATCTTGCGCTCGGGCGCGCAGTCGGGAGATTTCCTCTACGTCACCGGCACGCTCGGCTCGGCAGTCGCTGCACTGAACCAACTTCGCGCCGGGAAGAAATTGCGGCCGAGGTCGCACCCGAAGCACTTCTACCCTGAGCCGCGCGTCGCAGTGGGACAGTTCCTGCGCGAGAAGAATCTGGTCTCCGCCATGGTCGACATCAGCGACGGCCTCTCCACCGACTTAGGCCACATCTGCGAAGAGAGTGGCACTGGCGCAGTGGTGTACGCCGAAGCTCTCCCTGCGGCCAGCGGCAAGGATGGGCTGACGCTGGCGCTGCATGGCGGTGATGAATACGAGTTGCTCTTCACCGCTCGTCCCGAACGCCGCATTCCCAAGCAGATTGCCGGTGTTCCCATCAGCCGCATTGGCGAGATCCTGAGCGGCCAACAGATGCGACTCGCCACCGCCGATGGCAAAACGCAGCCGCTGAAGCCCGCTGGATGGGAACACTTCGGATGAGTTGTACGGCGGGACAGTTTCGCCGAACCTTCGGCAAGTACGTTGGTCACACCGTTCGGTGAGCCTCCAATCGCAAACTCCCGCTGCTTCACCGCCGCTAGCTGGTTATAATCCCTCCCATGGACCTGGAACAGAAATTGACCGAACTGAAGCGCCGTGATTCGCTCGCCGAAGCCGGCGGAGGCGAAGAGCGCCGCGCGCGCTTACACAAGCAGGGCAAGATGTCGGCGCGCGAACGCATTGAGTTTCTGCTCGACGAGGGCACCTTCGAGGAGACCGACAAGCTGGTCACTCACCGCTGCACCGACTTCGGCATGGAAGAGCAGAAGTATTTCGGCGACGGCTTCCTCACCGGCTACGGCCGCATCGAGGGCCGGCTGGTGTTTGTCTTTGCGCAGGACTTCACCGTCTTCGGCGGCTCGCTGTCGGAGAGCAACGCCGCCAAGATCGTCAAGATCATGGACATGGCCATGCGCGTGGGCGCGCCGGTCATCGGCCTGAACGACTCGGGGGGCGCGCGCATTCAGGAAGGCGTGATGTCGCTGGCGGGCTACGCCGACATCTTCCTGCGCAACGTGCTGGCTTCCGGCGTGGTGCCGCAGATCTCGGCGATCATGGGGCCGTGCGCCGGCGGCGCCGTCTATTCCCCGGCGATCACCGATTTCATCCTGATGGTGAAGAACACTTCGTACATGTTCATCACCGGGCCGGATGTCATCCGGGCCGTGACCCACGAAGAAGTTACCAAGGATGAACTCGGCGGCGCCATGACCCACAACGAGAAGTCTGGCGTGGCGCACTTCATGGCGCACGACGACGCCGAGTGCCTCAGCATGATTCGCGAGATGCTCAGCTTCATCCCCTCGAACAACCTCGACGATCCGCCGCGCAAGGCTTGCACCGATCCCATCGACCGCGCCGACGAGCGCCTCGACACCATCGTTCCCACCGAATCGAACCTGCCTTACGACATCAAGGACGTGGTCAACGCCGTGGTGGACGACAGCTACTTCTTCGAGGTGCAGGAGCATTACGCCAAGAACATCGTCATCGGCTTTGCCCGGCTGAATGGCAAGCCGGTGGGCATCGTCGCCAACCAGCCGGCGTTTCTGGCGGGCGTGCTCGACATCAGCGCCAGCATCAAGGGCGCGCGCTTCGTGCGCTTCTGCGACTGCTTCAACATCCCGCTCATCAC
>PLXE01000011.1 GCA_003151335.1 Acidobacteriaceae bacterium | reverse complement strand
ACTTGTACTTCGACGGGTTTATCGCCTGAAGTTTCAGCGGCTCCGAGGGGCTTATGTTGATGGCCCGTCGGCACTGTGGCCGATGGCGTTTCGGCCATTTCTTTGCTCAGTTCGTTGACAGAGTCTATCGCTTTCCCGAATCCTGCCCGGTTGGTCCCGCGGAGCGATGCGACTTTCTTCTTGATATTCGCTTTGTAGTTCGGAAGTTGGTTTGTTACGTCTACCAACTGATTGGTGACAGCTACCCCGATCGAGCCCAACCCGGCCATGGAGATAACAACAACCAACAACACGGAGATTGCTCGAGGCACTCGAGCCTTTTCCAGCCCCCTAACAAGCGGCGAGAGGAGAAAACTGAAAAGCATAGCCAGCGCAAACGGAATCAAAACGACTCGGGCAAAATAAAGCGTCGCGATTGCTACGACTCCGGCCGTCAGAGCGAAAAGTTGCGAGATCTCCGAGGCGGGACGACGATAAGCCAATGGGGAACCCTTCGTTTAAGAAGAACGAATCACCAAAATTACTCAGTTAGATGCTTTCCGCAGCTCCGGATGTTCGGGAAACTGAATGGCTTTCAGTTTCAAGCAGGTTTCGATTTGCCTCGTTAAGACACCGAGATCAAGCCGCACGCTCAGCGCTTTTGGTGATTTGGGACTCACTGCACCGAAGTTCACCTGGGCAGCCGCGCGATTACCTCGTATGGTCAAGAAATTCAACCGGTTTGAAAAGGCGAGGCTTGCAGCCTCGACTAGTCTCTTCGGATTGCCTTCTCCACCGCCTCGATAAGGCCAACAATCCAGCTTCGCCTTACTCGATCATCGCGCTGCTGGTTTCTGGTGAGCTTCGGCTGCCAGTATTCACGCCTCGATTGAGGCACCCTGCCTGCCCTCCCTGCAAGGTCCGCGAGCTGCCTGAGCTTCGCGGTTCGCCTGGGGGAATGACATCCGCCATAGGCTGCACAGAATTTTCGTTAGGAACAGTCATTCTCGGCTTAATCGCAGTGGTTGTTCAGAGATTCCTTAGTGCAGCTTCTCAATCTGCTGTTGCACTTGGCTGCGAAATTCCAGCGGATGCGCGACTCTGTGAAATGGCTCGGGAGTTCCTCCTGTCCCGATCACCACAATCGTTCCGTAACCCAGCATCCTGCCGAAAGCAGTCTCGCTCACTTCGATGCTCTCCACCTTGTTCAGCAGCATTTCGATCGTCTTCCGGCTGGCCAAGCCCGTCTTGATCACCACACGTCGGTTCGTCACCGCCATTTCCGTCGCGTTCCGCCGCACCATGCCCAGCAGAATCGCCACGACGCCGCAAACGAGCAACGCAACGCCCCCGCCCTCCATGATGTGCAACCTCCCGCTCTCAATCCCGGTCCGGCTGAGTGCGTAATAAAGCAGAAGCACTCCCGGCAGACCGAGGAGCAAGCACCCTAGGAGGATGTGCCCCAACATCACGATCCAGTGCAGCCGGGTCTGGTAAATCACTGCTTCACCGGGAACCAGGTTCGATTCTACGTAGCTCATCTGCTCTTTCCCGTATAGTCAAGAAAGTCGTGCGTAAGGCTGAACTCCTCGACGGAACGCGCGCGATCGTCAGTAGCCCGACCAGTTGAAGTTCGGCTGGCCCCCACTTTCCAGGCTTTGTCCTTGACTTCCCTTCTCCATCATTCCCATGACGCTGTTGCCAAACTGAAGCGCATTGTTGATGAGCCCGAACCAGTCATGCTTTGCACCCTGATTCTGTCCGCCCTGACCCGGCGTGGAGGGAGCAACCTGGTTCTGCTGCGGAGCAAACTGCGGCGGTGGCAGATTCGGCTGCGTCGAGAGCGCTGCGGCGTAGTACTGATTCGCAGCCATGGTGTTGCCCTGTGCGGTGTGGAGGGAAGATAGCATCCAATGCGAGAACGAGTCCGCCGGATTCAACTGGACTGCGCGCTCAAACTCCTGCATCGCGGCCGGAACGTTCGACATCGCCAGTAGAACCAGACCTGCCCCTGAGTGGTAGAGATAGACGTTCGGGTTTATCGCAATCGCCTGGCTCACAGCCTGCAAGGCGAAATTCAAGTGAGCGGGTACGGCTTGCGGCCAGCCGGCGGCTGCCTTCAACCTCGCAGCGTTGAAATGGCAATAGGCCACGCTAAAAAAGACATTGTCCGTTACCGGAATGCCGCACTGGGTGGCCATGCCTATCGTATTGGCGATCAGGCCGATCGCCTGGTCATAGAGTTGGCAGGCGGCAAACACATTCCCCATCTGCTCGGCCATCGCGGCCTGCTGGGCGACATAGCATCCCTGCTGGAATTGCTGGTTCAGAGCACCCAAAGCATCTGGCATCATAGTGGGGAGCCCTCCGTAGGCGTGAGCGTACACCCAATTTCGCGCGGGAAACAAGAAAAATCCCCTCCGCCAAACCCCGCCCGCCGGTAAGTGCCGCGGCTCTCGGGTTGCAGAGGGAAGTCTCGACCCCGCAGCCCATACCGCAAGTAATCCTCTTCCGTCACGATTGGTTGTGATATCGCCTGATAGCAACAGTTACCTTCGAGATTGTCCGCTCTCCGGGTGCGGGAACCCACGCTCCAATCGAAGCCCAGCCTGTTCTCACCCAGCTTGCTCACGAGGCTGGCCTCACGGAGTGTACACTCATTGCACCTATGAGCAGGCTCTTTCTCTGGGTCTTGTTTGCTCTGCTTCTCGGTACCCTCCGCTACGGAGCGCGCTTCTCGGGGCGTAACCTTAAGTTATCTCGGCGCGATTTGCCTAACGTCTTTCTCATTCTTGCAATCCTGCTTGGCGTCATCGCACTTGTCCCCCCGTTGGCAAGAAGGCTCTCTATGGCCAAGGAAAGCGATCTCAAGTTTGTCGCCGGATCAGTCCAGCGAGCGCCTGAATGGGCCACCGAAGGTGACCTGATAGTTATTCGCGTCGAAATGGACGACGGTCTGCACTATCTTATTGAGGAGGACTTGAGTCACTCCCGGGAAATCATGAAGTTGAAACCCGGCGACCATGTCACCGCGCGCGTGCAGTCCTTGCTCGGTAGAAACCATATATGGGAGCTGAAACGCGATGGAGTTACGATTGAGAGCTACCAAGAGGCGTATCTATATGAAACCCGACGGATTGAGCGGGGGGCAACAAACGCGCTTTGGCTCGGCTTAGTGTCTTCAATATTTCTGACGGTGGCCCTCGCTCTAAGAATGTATTTCGGTGCATGGCGGGATCCAACTCACTCGGGGCTAGCCATACAGAACGCCAGCGAAGAGGCTGACGCAGGGCAGCCGTGGCAGCGGGATTCAACTCCCTCGATTCCAGCTATACCGAACCGCAGCGAAGAGGCTGACACAGGGCAGCCGTGGCAGTGGAGCATGAAGAAAAGGTGCCCCAAGTGCGGAAGTTCCTGCTACATCTTTGATGGCCAGTGTCACCTGTGCGAAGCGCGATTGCAGTCGGCGCCACTCTATTACTGGGTGGTTGCGGAGGGTCTTTTTCTGTCGGTGGTGATGATTGCCTGCGTTAAAGCTGGTGTGTGGGGAGGCGTCGTCGTGATCGTGCTGGGGCGTATTGTCGAAGGTACGCTTAGGAGTTTCGCTAGGCGGGGGACGGATACGGCTGGAGTATGAGCAAGTGCTAGTCCGCCCTTATAGTGCTCTCTTGTTGTCGTGTCCGCGCGCTTGTGTAGGTGCCGCTTGGAATCGCTGACCGTATCCGCAACTTCGCCTGTGGCAATATCAACGATGAGCTTTGCGAGCTGGTCGGGTCGCGTGGGCGCACAACTGTCGCGAAATCCCCATTACACAAGCAATCCGCGCCGGGGTCCCCGCTTCAGGATTGGTTGTGTAATCGCCTGTTCACAACAATTAATGGTATTTCCGTGAGGGCGACGGGCGGGCTACTTCTTCTTCTTCTTCTTCTTCTTCTTCTCGACTGCGTATAT
Organism: Acidobacteriaceae bacterium; assembly: GCA_003151335.1. Taxonomy (GTDB): domain Bacteria; phylum Acidobacteriota; class Terriglobia; order Terriglobales; family Acidobacteriaceae; genus Bog-257. The sequence continues at coordinate 1,590 of PLXE01000011.1, read as the reverse complement.
CTCGTCCGTTCCAGCTGGTGGGCTGCTGATCTGGCAGGCCACGGCGCGCGCCAAGGTAACCGGTAGTTACTCACAGCGGCCTGTGATTGCGGTCACAGCATCCTGGCTTTTGCCTCTGGCATAACTCTTCGCATGAAGAGGGTGGCACGTAATACGAGTATTCTCAAGGTCTCCCCAGCTTTCAAAAGCAGCCTCGAAGCCGTCGGAAACAGCCAGCAGTTTCCCCCCGCCCATATACTTTTTCGCGAAGGCGGCCGGAATGCGGGCGTTTTCCTGGTGCGCAGCGGCAAAGTCCTCATGAGCGTGAAGAGCATGCCCAAGCTAGACCGGGTTTTCTCAGCAGGCTCGCTGCTGGGGCTCCCCTCCACCTTTACCGGACATTGCTACAGCCTGACGGCGGTTACGATTGCTGACGCTGAAGCGGTACACGTAACGCGTGAGCAGTTTCTGGAACTGATGCGCCAGAAGCCCGAGCTTTGCCGCGAAGCCACAGAGGTCCTGGGCCCGGAGGTGACATTCATCCAGTCCGCGCTGGCGGAACGGCGGCGCCAGTTGGCTGCGGTACGCTGAGTCCCCCGGAAGCATAACGGCTCATAGTGGTTTGCGCGCGGGGGGCCTTCCTCACCCCCGATAGCTCTTCCTGCGGGCTTTTTGTGTTCTCTCTCGGATTTCTTTTTCCCCCTCGCACGCCCAACACACCATCTTGGTAGGCAAATCGACTTTCAAGTCGTCTTTCCGCACGGTGATGAGATGGCCACAAGCGAGATAGAAATGGATGAGAGGTTCCTCTGTCACCACGCGCACAACCGCCTGCACGATTTTAGGATTCAAGGCCACGTCCGTTTCGGGATTATCATAGACCTGTGCAACTAGAAGGGGCGCTGGCCAGGCCTTTTGACCGTCGAACGGCAACTCCATAATTCAAGCATTGGTCGGATAGCTGGCGTAACATCGCCATTACACTCACGATCCCAGAACCGTGCCTGTTGCCGGTTAGTCGTCGGCCGCTCGAAAACTATCAGCACGGCCCTTCGGTTCCTCCTCGGTTGGCGACGGCTTGCAACTCGCGAATCACCCAGAACAGCCGCCGGGCCGATACATAACTGTGCTGGCCGCCGTTGCGTAGATCCGTGATGCGGGATTTCGAGATTAGTTTTTGTATTTTCCGCTGCGCCAGTCCCGACCCGAGCTCAGAGTGCACGATAGCGGCTGCTTCCTCTTCAGAGATGCCGGGCAGGGCCTGGCCGGCATGAAAGCGGGAACGCCATTGCTCCAGCTCCAAGGCCTGACGGGTGAAGATCTGCTCCAACTCGTGGGTGCCGGCGAACAACAACCCGCAGTGCGGCGGTTGATCCAACAGTTCCCGTAGGGTCTCCAGGCACTCAATCGACAGATGCTGGGCTTCGTCAAAGACCAACAGCACCTTGCGCTGGCTGAGATCGAAACGGAGATTGCGCAGAATCCGATCGACGGTACCCAGCCCGATTGCCCCGCAGCTCTCCGCCACTCGCTTCATCAGGTCCAGCGAGCGGATCCCCTGACGAACGTAGACGTAGTAAGCTCTTCGGCCTTCTCCGTTCTTAGCGATCT
>PLXE01000102.1 GCA_003151335.1 Acidobacteriaceae bacterium | reverse complement strand
CGCGGCGGCAGCGGCCCGATTCAGGCGGGCACCTTCCAAAACTTCCCGATACCACAAGAGGGCGGCTGCAACATTCCTACCAGCGCCGCCGCCTATTCGCTAAATGTTTCCGTGGTGCCGCAAGGTTCGCTGGGTTACTTAACTATCTGGCCCACGGGCGAAGGCCGACCTGTAGTCGCGACGCTGAACTCCATCGATGGCCGCATCAAGGCCGACGCCGCGATCGTACCAGCGGGAACCAGCGGAGCCGTCAGTGTGTATGTCACCAACACGACCAACGTGATCCTCGACATCAATGGCTACTTTGAGCCAGTGTCGGGCTCTACGCTGGCTTTCTATCCGCTGACCCCCTGCCGGGTCGCCGACACGCGTTACAGTAGTTATCCCCAAGGTTTGGGACCGCCGTTTCTGACGGGCGGCCAGGAACGGGCCTTCCCAATACTGAATGCCTCGACCTGCAACATTCCCTCGAGCGGCGTCGTTGCATACTCGCTGAACTTCTCCGTCGTGCCCCACGGCTCGCTGTTTTACATGACGGTGTGGCCCACGGGTGAAACCCGGCCTACGGTTTCCACTTTGAACGACATCCCGGGTCAGATCATTGCCAACGCCGCCATCGTGGTTGCGGGCACTAGCGGCGAGGTCTCGGTTTACCCGACCAACGACACCGACTTGGTCATTGATATCAACGGCTACTTCGCGCCCGCCGGGACGGGCGGGCTGTCCCTCTATGCCGTCGCGCCTTGCCGAGTCATCGACACTCGCCACGTGGGCAACGGTCAGCCCTTCAGCGGAACCCTGACGCCTCCGGTGGACGTGACGGGGAGTTTCTGTGGACCGCCGGCGACGGCGCAAGCGTATGTCTTCAATGCGACGGTGGTCCCGACAGGTGCGCTGGGCTACCTGACGCTGTGGCCCGACGGCACCGGCCGGCCTACGGTCTCGACCCTGAATGCGCTGGACGGATCGATCACCAACAACATGGCCATCGTGCCCAGCACCAACGGAAAGGTCGATGCCTACGCGTCCGGGCTCACCCAACTGATCCTCGACATCTCCAGCTACTTCGCGCCGTAGGGCTGAGACCCACATAGGCGCGGCAAAGAAATGACTTTGCCGCGCCTCTGCACCGCGAGCGATTGTGACCCCTGTCACTGACAGCTCGGTCGTTGCGGGGGAGAATTCCGCCTGTTAGCCAGTTCAGGTTCGTGGCGATCATCAGACAGACGGCTGCATCCCCAACCCTGTGTGGGCCGAATAACTGGTCCTTGTCGGGCGTCACTTTGTCCCAAGAAGCTGATTGAGATCGGGAGATAATCATGCAAAGCGTTCGTCGTGCTCTATCCGTGTTGATTCTTATCGTCAGTTTCGCAGTACTGACACTTCCTGTCTTCGCGCAGCAAGTGATTGCGACCATACCGGTAGGAGCTACGCCCGTCTTTGTAGCGGTAAACTCCGTAACCAACAAGATCTACGTGGCCAATTTCTCATGCAGCGGCTTCCCGTGTCCCAACGGGACGGTAACTCTCATCGATGGGGCCACCGATAACACCACCACCGTAATCGCTGGGATCGAGCCTAACGCGATCGCAGTGAACTCGGCAACCAACAAGATCTACGTCACGAACTATTGCGGCAACGATTCCAACTGCTTCAGCCCTGGCACGGTAACGGTGATCGACGGGGTCACCCTCTCGACGGCCACGGTTGAGGTTGGCGATCTTCCAGATGCCATAGACTTAGACCCTGTCACCAACCAAATTTACGTTGCCAATTCCCTCTCGGCTGATTCTAGTGTGACCGTGATTGACGGAATGTCGCTTTCCACGACCAGGGTGAGTGTTGGAAGCGACCCTGTCGCGGTGGCCGTCAACCCAACCACCAATAAGATCTACACCGTGAATGGGATCGGCGGCTCAGTGACGGTGATCGACGGAACCACGCTTTCGACTACTACCGTCCCGGTGGGGGCTTCTCCTGACGCATTAGCACTCAATACGACCACTAACAAGATTTACGTCTCCAACGGCGGTGACGGCACAGTGACGGTGATCGACGGGGCGACACTGTCCACAACCCCGGTAGCCGTTGGGGTGAGCCCGGGGCCCTTAGCGGTGGATACCGCCACCAATAAGGTCTACGTGACCAACAATTCCAGTGGCTCGGTAACGGTGATTGACGGTGCGACACTTTCCACAACTACGGTTAGGGTTGGGAACAAACCCTCAGCTGTGGGCGTTGACCCAGTCACAAACAAGATCTACGTGGCAAACCAATGTGGCAGCGATCCCAACTGTCAGAGTAGTGGGACGGTGTCGGTCATCGATGGCGCCACCCTTGCGATCACTAACCTTGTCGTTGGGAACAGCCCCCAGAGCGTGGCGGTCAACGCAACAACCGACAGAATCTATGTTGCCAACACTGCAGATGACACGGTCTCGGTGATTGATGGAACACCCATACCCCCCACCGCTCTCCAGTTTGTCCCGCTGACCCAGCCGTGTCGTGCTGTCGATACCCGGCCGGAGCACGGTGGCGCCGGCCCGATTCAAGGTGGCACACACCAGGACTTTGCCATTTCCGGCGCTGGCAACTGTGGGGTTTTCGCTTCCGCAGCCGCCTATTCCATGAACGTCTCCGTGGTTCCGAACGGATATCTGGGCTATCTGACGGTATGGCCCGCGGGACAGCCGCAGCCGTTGGTTTCGACGTTGAACTCGCTGGATGGCCGCATCAAGGCCAACGCGGCCATCATTCCGGCGGGCGGCGGCGGAGACATCAGCGTTTACGCCACCAACACGACCAATGTGATCGTCGACGTCAACGGCTACTTCGCGCCGGTGTCTGGTTCCACGCTGGCCTTCTATCCTCTGACGCCCTGTCGGGTCGCCGACACGCGTCACGATACCTATCCCCCGGGCCTGGGAACGCCGTACCTGACGGGCGGCCACGAACGCGATTTCCCCATCCTGAATGCCACCACGACCTGTAACATTCCCGCGACCGGCGTCGCCGCGTATTCCCTGAACTTCTCGGTCGTGCCCCACGGCTCGCTGTTTTACATGACGGTGTGGCCCACGGGTGAAACCCGGCCTACGGTTTCCACTTTGAACGACATCCCGGGTCAGATCATTGCCAACGCCGCCATCGTGGTTGCGGGTACCGGCGGCGACGTCTCCGTTTATCCGACTAATGACACCGACTTGATCATCGACATCAATGGCTATTTCGCGGCAGCCGGAACCGGCGGCCTGTCGCTGTACGGGGTACAGCCTTGTCGGGTCATCGACACCCGCAAGGTAGGCCCCGGTAACCCCTTCAGCGGCACCCTGAGCCCTCCCGTGGATGTAGTGGACTCGCCCTGCGGAATATCGAGTTTGGCGCAGGCGTATGTCTTCAACGCGAGCGTCGTGCCGCAAGGCGGGCTAGGCTATCTGACGCTGTGGCCGGACGGCGCCACCCAGCCCTTGGTCTCGACGCTGAACGCGCTGGACGGATCGATCTCCTCCAACATGGCGATCGTTCCCAGCACGAACGGAAAGGTCGATGCCTATGCGTCGGGAATCACGCAACTGATCCTCGACATCTCCAGCTATTTTGCGCCGTAGGAAACTGTGCCTGCGAACTGCTGGCTGGTGAAGCCGAAACCGAACTTCTCGACGGCGCTACAGTCAACTACTGGCAAGCTACGGAGCACCTTACCTTGGAGTTCGAGTGCAGGTTGGCTAGGACGAAGACCCAAGAGTTCGAAGACATTATCGCCGAGTGGTCCGGCTGAAGAGGAGAACTGCCAACAGGAATCCCTGCTCCCGCGCGGCGACGAGTAGTTTCGAAAGCTGTTGGCGGGTTAGTACCATTTCATCGTCTGGTTGTTTAGGTTGTCCTTCAGAATTTGATTTCGTTCTTGTGCTCCTCATTTTGCGGACCGACTGGCCAGCCAATCATCAATGCGGCGTACTCCATTGGATTCGTCAAAATTCCGGCCGTAAGTCCGCAATGTGGTATTGATGTTCTGGTGCCAAAGAATCTTGCTCAAGGTCAGAAAATCCTCGGGATGATCATCAAGCCATGCATAGGCGAAAATATCACGGTAAATGTGCGGCGTTACCCGTCGCCCCGCGTGCTCAAGAACCAGTTGCGCCACCAGGTCTGTGGTTGCCTGCCTGTCCCGCGCGCCCCCAGACTGATTCAGAAAAAGCGTGCCGGGATCAATTGCGGCAACAATATTGGGCCGGTGATTCTGGAGGTAATCCTCGAGCAAGGGAATTAAGCGGCGTGGCAAAATGCCACGAACGCTGTTCCCGGTTTTGGTCTCATCCTCCTGGAAATGAAATTGCCAAAACTTTTCAGCAGGATTCACCCGTAGTGCGTCCTCAACCCACTGGGGCTTTGCAATATGCACCAGGGTCGAAAGCTGGCCATAGAACACATTCGCTGTTTCGGGTTCTCCCAGCCGGCATTCGCGTATATTACGCTGCCGCCACGGCAGAATCGTAAGCCAGGTGATTAACAACTCTTCCATTACCAGCCATGACGTATGCCACGCATTACATTTCATTTTTAGGCGCTTCTCGCGTATCCGGACCGGCACGGTACAGAGCACGTCATAGGGCAATGTTTTGGCTGCCTTTTTTGCAAGACGCACCGCTTCCTGATCCTCAGGCAACATGGAGAAGAGGGTGGAAAACCATTCCCAGTTCTGGCCCTTGTAGTCAGGGTGATGACGCACTGCCCCGTAGATCATTGACAGCTTCATCATCGATCCGCGCGAAAGATGGCGTTCATTGAGGGCCCATTCCGCAAACGACGTGACTACGTCTTCACGTACGAGACCAATCAGCGTATTGATATTGGAATATTTCCCGACATTCTTGGCAAAGCCGTACAGCCGGTTGATCCAGCTTTCAAGTATGTAGGCACTTACCGCCCGGTGACGTGCCCGTTGCGGACGGCCCTTGGCGAACCGGGCCTGCTTCCATTGCAGGAGCGCAATGAGTTCGTTCCTCAGGGGCTCGGGCAAGTCGCGGGTGGGAACCCCGTACTTGGTCGGGTAGGGGCGACAATTGAAGTTGGGCAGCAGGCTTTCCAGTCCAGCCTGCAAGATCGTGCGCCGAAATAAGCCTTTTAGAAAACGTACAGTTGCATGCTTGTGGCCTCGAAGTTCCATCGACTTGCACCAAGCTTGGAGATCGGTCTCACGGAAATCCGAAGGCCCCTTGCCTTTGGCGATGGCAAAGCGGACAAGGCTTTTCGGTGACCTGGGCACTGTTTTGAGCGCTTGTAAGACGGGCCTCCAGGCTTCAGCCGCGGCTTGATTTGAAGATAACCATCCTAGTTCTTCGGCACGCCGATAGAGAAGCCGGGCATTCTGGCAATACGTCCGAACTGAATTGGCGGAGTAGCGACGCTGCTTGAGATACATAGCAAACTCACCGCTGACGTCCAGTAATGCATCGATCGGCAATTGGTCCATAGCGAGGTTGGCGAACTCGGAAAAACGGATTGCTGCCGTCCGTAGACCACGTAGTTTCTTCGCTGCCGATGTGGGCGGATCAATAGCGTGTAGCAGATCGTTAACTGTTAATAGCTGCTTGGGTGATATAACGGCGGATTCTGCTATTGGCTGAATGTGTGTAGCAGTTTCAGTGCCAAAAGCGATTGGAAGCGCATTCATATATTAGTTTGTCTCCTCGGAACCACTTCTGTTTCAGTGGTGTATTTGCAGATAAAAGCTACAGAGCCACGCTGGACCAGGTCGGGCGCCGATTGGTCCTGATGGACGTAGTGGTAGTACGCGATATGGGCAGGAACCTACGAAGATATCGGAGGCCTGCGGGAGCTGTTCCGGAGGAAATCTTCCAGGTCCAAGGACAAGAACTTCGCATGCCCTGGTAGGCTTCTGGCCTCGAATTCAACGGATTGTACAGGGGCGGACTAGGACGCCGTCTTTCTCTTCGCCCACCTTGCCTTCATCAGATCTGACAAGCGCTTCTTTGCCGCTGCGCTCATCGGCTTCCGGACAGCGGATTTCTTCGGAACAGCCTTAGCCTTCTTTGGCGCTGACTTGCCTTTCCATTGCGCCCAGCGCTGTTTCATTGCGGCAGAGATGCGCTTCCGTGCTGCAGCGCTCATGTGACGACGTTTCTTCACGCGGACTGGTTTAGCCCGGCTCACCTTGGGTGGACGGCCTCGCCGTGCGGGTTGGGAATCCAATCCCACAAGCGCTGCAATTGCATTTTCGATACGGCCAGCTTCCTGTCTGAGCTGTGCCACTATGCTTTGGATGTCCATGGTTGTCCTTTCTCTCATCCCGCTCATCACAGCCAGTAGTGCAAACGGTAATAGTACCACCCTGCATTTGCAATCAATTGGGGAGGTAGTGGGTCCTGCGAGAATCCGCCTTCGTTAGCCTCAGTCAACGACGAAGCCAGATAAATCCGCAAGACGTGTTCCTGCGATCCATCGTGTTCTCGTAGAGCGACCGCCATGTCCCGTATCATTGCTAAATATGGAGACTGTCGTCAGTTGTCGGGGACTGAAGAAGACCTACGACAGGAAGGTAGAAGCCGTTCGTGGCCTGGACTTGGCAATTCAAGCCGGCGAATGTTTTGGTCTCCTAGGCCCGAACGGAGCCGGCAAGACCACGACCATCGAAATCCTCGAAGGGCTGTTGACGCCCACCTCGGGCGAGGTCGAGATACTGGGAATGACGTGGCAGGCACACGAACAGGAGTTGCGCGAATGGCTTGGCGTCTCTCTCCAGGAAACGCGCCTTTCTGAGAAATTGACGGTTCGCGAAACGCTCGAACTGTTTGCCAGCTTCTATCACCGGCCAAACTCGGTTCCGGCGGTCCTCGAGGAGCTGTCTCTGGGCGAAAAGGCCGATGCATTGGTGGGCAAGCTCTCCGGTGGGCAGAAGCAGCGCCTCGCGGTTGCGACCGCGCTAGTGGGCAATCCGAAGATCCTTTTCCTCGATGAGCCGACTACTGGATTGGATCCGCAAAGCCGCCGCCAGCTTTGGGACATCATTCGTCAGTTTCAGCAGGGCAGAGGGACTGTGCTGCTGACCACGCACTACATGGATGAGGCGGAGAGGCTATGCGACCGGCTGGCCATCATCGATCACGGACAGATCATTGCCGCAGGCACTCCGTCGGAACTGAGTGCACGCTTGAGCGGGCACCATGTAGTTGAATTTGCACTCAGCGACGCGGTGAATGACGATGGCGTGTGGAGTCGTCTTCCCGGCGTGCAAGCGGTGCGGAATGAAGACGGACATTTCTCATTGCAAGTTGAAGAACCTCACGAGACGATACCTGCTCTGCTTTCCGTAGTACAGCAGAAGGGGGCGCGCTTGGTTCACCTCACAACCCGCCAGGCGAGTCTTGAGGACGTGTTCGTACAACTCACCGGCCGTCATCTGCGGGAGGAATAATGGCTTACGTTGAAACGCCACCGACGCCAGCGGTCGCTGCATCAAAGATGGTCACGAACGGACGCTGGGCGGGATACCGGCACCTGCTCGGAGCCCGCATGAAGGAATTGTGGCGGGAGCCGGAGGTCATTTTCTGGGTGTTCGTTTTCCCCCTGCTTCTGGCCTTGGGACTCGGTATCGCATTTCGTAATAAACCTGCCGACATAACCACGATCGCTGTCGTAGCAAATTCCCACGCACAGCAGGTGATCGATCTGTTGCAGCGTTCCCCGGCAAAGACGGCCATTCATGCCGACGTGCTGGACGCCAACGTTGCATTCGATCGCTTCCGCTTGGGCAAGTATGCGCTCGTCGTAACTGCGGATGACAGCGGACTTCATTATCGCTATGATCCGGCTCGGCCGGAGAGTGTCTTGGCGCGCACGCAGGTGGATGATGTGCTACAAACCGCGTCCGGCCGCAACAGCCCGCTAAAGACCGAGGCCACGCAATCGAGCCAACCGGGCGCACGCTACATTGACTTCCTGGTTCCTGGATTGCTGGGCATGAACCTGATGAACTCAGGCATGTGGGGCATCGGCTTCGCCATAGTGGAGATGCGCCAGCGCAAGTTGCTGAAGCGATTTGTTGCGTCGCCCATGCGCCGCACCGATTTCCTTCTGGCGATGGGGAGCAGCCGTCTGGTGCTCATGCTGATCGAGGTCGCGTTGCTGTTGGGCTTCGGAGTCCTTGTTTTTCATATGCGAGTCGAAGGCTCGCTGCTTGCGATTCTCCTCATCGGAGCACTCGGTGCGGTTTCGTTCGGTGGCATCGGACTGCTGACGGCGAGCCGCGCGCAAAAGATCGAGACTGTGAGCGGGCTTATCAATTTGGTCATGATGCCGATGTGGATATTCTCCGGAGTGTTCTTCTCCTACGAGCGTTTCCCTCAAATCGTGCAGCCGGCGATCAAAGCTTTACCGCTGACGGCACTTAACGATGCCTTGCGCGCCATCATTCTGCAAGGCGAGACCCTTAGCTCGCAAGCAGGCAGGATCATCATTTTGGCGGTCTGGGGTGGTGTATCTTTCTTACTCGCACTACGTTGGTTTCGCTGGACCTAGAGGGGTTTCGGAATCCAGTGCAGTTTCGGACGTGGTCAGGGCCGCGGTCCGTCTAGCAGCAGATCTTAAATAACAATATGAGTACGGCGATGGCGATGGCCATCTTTGCAGATGGCCCCATAAGTTCTGACGTGGTGTAACGCCCCACGGTTGTCGCCACATGACGGCGACCGAAGCCCACGCGCAGTGCGCCACCACGGGAGATACCTGCTTTACGACTCATTGGACGACCTCACCTTACTGCTGCATATTACCGATTTGCTTGTCTGAGAAAGCGACCGTTTATGGCTGCCCTCTCCGTTCATCGCTCTCTTCAAGTCTCGCAGGGACTGTCAGAGTTGACTAGATGAGTCTGCAACAGAAACTTAAAGGTGGGATGGAGTTAGAGCATTTGGAGACTCCACCCCACTGGCTGGCAACCGAGCAGCCACACACAAAAGGGTTGGTTAATAGTCTGAGTACGCCATTGCGGGTATACGGGGTATCATTCTCAGTGTTTTCGCGCCCCCGTGCCCAGCCCCACGTCAGTGTAGAGGGTAGCTCTCTTGTTTTACGTGCCGATTAAGCGGCGGTCGATAACCCTGCCAAATAACAACTCACTAATCCGCTGCGCGACCATCATTCCGTCTCCATAGATACCGTCAGTCTTGCACCAACGCGCCAAACGTTGGAAGGTTGTCTTTGTCAGCATCGGGGGATCGGAATGTAAGAGTTCGAAGCGAAGTTTCACCGCAAGCTTGTTGTCGCCTTCGCGCTTCACGGCGTTTTCAAACGACTTCAAAAGCAGTTCCAGCTTTTGTCCATCGAAGCTGGCGACCAGTGGATACCCGTAACGTGCGGAATCAAACATGATCTTCTCCCTATTTAATGCAAAGTTTTCGTGTTCTTAATTCGCAGATGATGCCTTTTCGGTCGAACTACGCAATCTGACTGCGGAGGACACCCAAGGTGGATTGGGGCAGTCGCTCCTTGCAGTCGCGTTCCAAATTCGGCTGGGACGGTACAGTTAACTCGACTGCACCCTGAATTAGCTCTTTGAACTGATCCTGATAGTTGCCCGAGCGGTACTGTTTTGGAAAAGCAATTCCAGTCCCAGCGTCGAACATCCGAAGACTGCAACTTCCCTTGGCGTTCACGAAGGCCATGAAGAAGCTTCGGTTTGTGGCCTTGTCAGACCTGTGGTACCAAGCCTTGTTGCGGACCATTGGAGTAAATTCAATTCTGTCCGACTCGGCAAAAGCACTAATAGCAACCGCCTCGGCATCCTCTAGCATGGATGGCGTCGAGCGACTTGGCGGCTGCGATTCTGGATTCAGAAATGAATGGAGGGCGGAAGCCGAATTTCCGCTGATCCTCATCTGCTGACCAGAAGTGAAGATAAGGGTAGCTTTTGGATCGGACTCTAGTTGCTCGAATTCTGCAAATACGAGCCCTTCCACATCAACGAAGGTTTCATCACCGATTTTTCTTAAGGCCACTTGCGTGCTCCCTCCGTAACAAATTGGTCGCGAGTACAGGCGTAATGCTGCTCCTCAAACTGGATGGAGTCAATGAAAATCATCATCATTATCATCATTATCGTCGTATTTTGTTCCGTTTCGGGAGCGGATGGCGTTGATTCATTCCATTTTGTTCTGCTAGATATAAGATGTAATAGTATTTAGTTTCAATAACTTGCATAAGATGCGTGTGTGGGCGCCGTCGAATCGACAAACCAGCTGAGCTGCGGCTGGACTTCTGTGCAGGATGTCCGGCACTCTCAACGGGGAAGGGCGCCGGTCACGGGGCAAGGCGCGCGGGCTTGACGCTCAACAGCCCATCCGCTTATAGTGTTGTTGTGCCATTAACTCAATGAGCCGAGGAAAAAACAAACCCATGTCAAAGGCTAAGGCCACTGTGCCAGTCACTGAGAGAGCGCTCCTGCAGCGAATTAATCGCAAATTGGGCAAGGAGTTGGAAAGCGTCAGGGCAACCAGAAATATACCGCTGCACGATCCGAGTTTTGGGAAGTACATGCGCGTAGACGTCAACCGCAATCTGATCATCGACCGAGACGTCGATCTCAGTGATCTCGGGCGCGAACTGAAAGTCCTCGCGCCATGGGAATCTGTAATCGAAAGCTGAAGTAAATCTCGTGCTCGTCTCCCACATAGGTAGACTGGCGCGACCCGGTTGCTAACCTATCCATAGGCCCACGAACAATGCGAAAGTCTGGTCTCCAACCCGTGCTGGATGCAAACACGGAGATTCTCATTCTTGGGACGCTGCCAAGTGATGAATCTCTGTCGAAGGGGCAGTATTACGCCAAGCCTACCAACGACTTTTGGAAACTGATGGAGGCGCTGGTAAACGAGCGTCTTGTGGGTGCCAATTACGACACCAAGATTCAAAGGCTCTTGGCGCACAAAATCGGCCTTTGGGATGTTTACCACAGTTGTGTTCGACCCGGGAGCATGGACAAGGACATTTCTGAACAGGAAGCTAACGATTTCTCGGCCCTCGAGACCCTTGCTCCAAAGCTGAGGCTGGTCTGTTTCAATGGCAAGGAAGCAGGGCAGTCCGAAAAACTGCTGCGCTGCCTCGGATACACAATCCGGATTCTCCCCTCTTCCAGTGGTGCGAATCGAAGGAATCAAGAAGATCGGTTGCGGTGCTGGATGAGCATCGTCCAGTAGTTCGCGCCTCTTGCGTCGGGAGAGGAATTGCTGTTCCTAGGTCCAGTAAAAGCTCCGAACCCCAGAGTTCTGTAATTCATGATCCCTTCTTCCCTCGTACGAACATTCGGGTATAAACGCGGGTTGGCTTGACGACGCGCCAGGCATTCGAGGGTTGACAACATCATTAAGGCCGGTCATCGCGCTTCTTGCCGCGGACTTACACTGGGGTGACGCTAAATCTCCCTTCCACACACCTCGCGGCAAGCACAGCAGCGTGGCCGGTCACCACATAACCGGGCAGTCAGCCTCAGCCGCAGATCCCTACAGCCCCGTGACACATGCTTGCGCGCCGTCACCGGCGTGGTTCCCCGCATCTTCGCGATATCTACGCCTGAGGCACCTTCGAAGTGCATCTTGACAGCTTCACGTCGATTAGGTGTCAATAGGTCGATCTCCTGCTCAATGTCCTTGACCGACAGCCGTTGGAGCAGATATTCGTGACAACGACGCGATAGCCTCCTGCCCTGATGGACCGGCTCTTTCTTCGGCAAAGGGTCAAGTTTCTCAGGCTGTTCCTGCCATTCCCGTGGGTGACTCCGGACGAAGTCGAGTGCAACATTGCGCGCGATCCTCCTGACCCAACCCTCAAATGAGCCTCGCGGGCCACCCTCAAACTGTTTCAACTTGTTATGTATTCGGGACCAAACAAGCTGCTCGACGTCGAGCGGATCGTTCTGTAAATGCCAGTTACCCCGAACCACGCGCTCAATTGCGCGGTCAACGACGGGGTGTAGTCGAAGGCACAGGGCGGACCAAGCATCCTGATCACCGTCAATTGCACGCCTGACGACATCCTCGATCGGTTCCATTTTCATCCCGGACGATTAACAGACATCCCTGTTTATCAGATACCGGTCGAATTGTCATGGACGGGTGTCACACTCCGGCAAACACGCCGTCATTAATAGTAGCAAGACAGATTGGTTGACCATCCGCGGCTGCCGGGGTTTCTGCCCGGCAATGAATCCGTGTATGTGATATGGCCTGCCCAGGCGGGTCATGGCAGTGATCTTTGACATTTTGGCAAAGCAGGAAAGGCCGGCAAACCCGTCCTTATCCTGCAAACGGCCCATTGGGCCTCGATGGCAGGAGTACTGCCATCGGAAGTGGCTCATCGGATCGCAGGAAGTTCCCGGAGATGAAGACCGGGCAATCGAGCCGAATGAGACCGAGACAATCAACGAAAACAATAATGCCGGGGTGTGCCTTGCTAGCCCTGGTGAAAGGAATTTTGATGGAAGACGCAACCCAGTTGGGCCCGGGGAATGGTATTAAGCCATCTCAGGCTCAGCCAAGCGCGTTCGATGTAATGGCGCTTGACAATTTGTCAAATGGGCTCGCGAAGGTCGCGGCGAGCCTTCAGGGAGTCGACGCCGATGCCGAGTTGGAGTTTCGGCCTCAGGTCATCGACGCAGTAATGCAGTTTTCCCGGTCCCGGTATGAACTTGGCCGGGTCTTATTTCAGTATCGTGAAAAATGGAAGGCCGATGGTGCGTGGTTAAAGGCCTGCAAGGTAATTGCGTGCGCCCTCAAAGTGAGCACGCGGACACTCCACCGCGTTATCGAAGACTTTGTGCGCACATCGCCGCTACCCGCCAATGTCCTTGAAGTTTTCGAGTCTGAGGGCCTCGACCCCGCCGCCAAAAGGAACGAAGCACTGGTGGCAAGGGTCCTTGAGATGTTGTCCTGGACTGATGACGCACCAGGTAAGAAGGAGTTGACGCTGGCGCAAGCAAAAGAGGCTGTGAAGCTTGCTAAAGCGTTCGTCGACCCGCGCAAACACCATCCACGACTGACGGAGGAGGAACGTCAGGTTTTTGAGCTGCGCGAGCACATTCGCAAGGGTCTGCAGGGCGTTCCGCCTAAACAGCAAATGAGCGTTCTGCGCCAGGCTCTGAACGAAGCGGCCTTCCTGGTCCTTCGAATGACTACCTCGTTCAACCTTGAAGTAAGGCCGTGTTGCGGCACTGTCACCATAGACGGGCAGAAACGGAATGCGCAGCATGGGAGGGCAGCATGAACATCAGCAAGATTCCCTGGACTCACGGTACGTGGAATCCGTGGATTGGATGTCATGCAGTTTCGCCGGAATGCGCGGGCTGTTACGCCCGCGCTGACCGGGAGAAGAAAGGATGTGACTTCAGCACGCTGGTTCTTACATCAACCTGGAATGCCCCGTACACGCTCAACGCCTTGGCGGGCCGGCAAGGTTGCTGTGCGTTCATGTTTGCGAGCAGCCTTACGGACTGGTTTCACCATGACGCGGACGGGTGGCGGGAAGATGCGTGGAGCGTAGTCCGCGAATGCAAGAACCTGATATGGCTCGTCCTGAGCAAGCGAATAAAGGACGCCGAAGCATGCCTGCCGGAGGATTGGACAGAGAACTTCAACCACGTGTGGCTAGGGACAACGGTCGGCCATCGTTCGTCACTTGGACGGGTCGACGCCCTGCGCCAGATCCCCTGTTCGAAGCGGTTCCTGAGCATAGAGCCCCTGCTGGAAGATATAAGCACCGAACTCGATCTCGATGGAATCGGTTGGGCGCTCGTCGGTGGGATGAGCGGTGAATTGTGGCAAGAGAAGCAAATGCGGATTGAATGGGCAGCGAGCCTCTACGACCTGACACGGCGCACTGGAACGCCGTTTTTTTTCAAGCAAGCATCAACAGGCAAGAGCGAGCAAGGAAGCAACGCTCTCGGTCTGCACCTGGCAGAGAGACAGGGCCTGACGGCGGACCCCAAAACGGTCGACCTGGTGCGCGAAGTTCCCGAGACGCCGCTACCACTTCTGCCATTGAATCGTGAGAAGGGACGACGATTTTCGGTGAAAGAATGGCATCGGTACCAAGAGCAGTAATGCAATGGCACCTACGATTGGAGACAGCATCAATCCGAGTCTCTTGATTGTCGATGTGCCCCTATGCGGCGAGCTGTCAGAGCGCCGCCGGCCGGTGTGTACACCCGGATTGCCGGTGAATTGATCCCGGACACTCACCCTTTTTACAACCACTGCGGCAAACCATGCGGGCACGGCGCACGATGAAGCGTCTGTGCCTTCGCATGGGAAAGAAAACTTTAATGAACAATGATCAACGCGCACTTGCAATGCGCATGAAAGACTTTGCGCCGGTGCCATTGAGCGCACTGACGCCGGACCTTCTGTCTCTCGCGGAGTTCCGACTCCTGACGCACCTGCTGGGGTTGAGGACGTTCTTCGCCATGCAGGATTGTTTTGAGCTGAGCGATCATCAGTTATTGAACGGCATCAACGATTGGAACCGCAAGCAGACGTTTCCAGGTTGCAGCCTGTCACGCAACACCATGAAGGCGGCCCGCAAGAAACTCGAACAGATGGGATACATCAGAGTACAGTTCTGTTCTGAAGACCTTGCTGGGAATCGGTATCGCTATGAACTCGTATCCGGAAAAGCAATCGTTTACGACACTCCTCACTGTCAGCAAATGACAACGGAGCTGTCAGCAAGTGATCCCCTATATAAGGAAGAGAATGAAGAGCATCCCCACCGTAAAGTGCGGCGCGACGACAGTAAGCGACGCACTCGTCAACTGCCTGAGGATTCAAAAGCACTTCACAAGGTCTTGCTCGACGAGATATCTGCGAAGTACCGTCGCTCCAACCGTGGCGGGCACGTAATGCCATACCCAGCCAGAGCAGGTGCCGCCTTGAAACGATTACTCCTCGACAATCCCACGTACGGCGAGGCCGAACTCTTACGTGCGATCCGACACCGGTTCAAGTCAGAGGTCAACCATCGGCCCTCTCCACACACGTGGATTCCCAAACTGTTCGATTACATTGACGCACCATTGGACAGGTATAGTCGGCCAGATCCAGCACGAGCCCTGAAAACCCCGTCGGTTAAGCTGGGTGCCGCAAAGGCCGCCATAAGGCGGCCTCCGGACCAGCAGGTTGAGCACGTCATGTAATCCCTACGTCATAGGTGGCGCGGGCGCATAACGCGCCCGCCTCCCAATCTGATCGTATTATCGTACAGGCCCTACCTGCAGCATACCCATGCCAACGATACTGGCAGGTAGGGACATCGGAAGACAGAGGTTAAACAGTCATGGAGGAAGGGGTGAGACGCTTTATAAGGTGCTCTGCCATTACTTGGTAGTACTCATTCACGAAATGTACGAACTTGGCATCGACTCAGTTTTCTGGGGTAATTCTGAAACTACAAATTAAAGTAGTCTGCTATGATCTCGGCCAATGGCCGAACAAAAAACACTAAATCGCCTGAGGTCAAAGATTGAACGGGCCGAACATCACATCCTTGATCTTCAGGAGCGATGGGTTGACTTCATCCCCGACGCTTACCCAGTCAAATCCAAGGACGACCCGCAATCTGGCGAGAGAGTCTGGTATTTGGCTTACGCTAAGCCCATTCCCAACGACTTCCGCGCCATTGCCGGGGATGCCGTCCACAATCTCAGGTGCGCCTTGGACCACATCTGTCATCACTTGGCCGTCATTGCAACCAGCGGCGCTGGCCCTTTCGACGGACTGTATTTCCCAATCGCGAAGAACGCTCACATTTTCCGGGAGAGGCTCAAGGCAGCCGAGGAATACAAAACCGTCGCGGACGGAATAATAAAGAGACTTGGGCCAGACGCGGTTAAAGCTATCGCGCGTCTCGAACCATACGATGGAGGAGGGGGAGCTATTCTCTATCATCTCCATCAGCTCGACATCCTTGACAAGCATCGTCTTCTGCTTACAGTCCGCGGCAGAAATCCGACTCAGACAATGCCGCCAGGCAAGATCGCGTCCTACAAACGTGCGCTCGGCATGGAAGATGGGAGGTTGACCGCAAGGGAAGAGGCGGTTGCCTTCCAGACCGAATCCTTCTCTCCGTTCCCGCTGAAGGCTGGCGATGAACTCGGGAGACGCCCCATGTCGAAAGCAGATCAGGAGATGTATTTCCCCTTTGTGATGGCGTTCGGAGAGCCTGGGGTTCTCAAAGGTAAGGCGGTTATTCCAACCCTGTATCAGATGTCCCAATTCATCCGTCACGTCCTGAGAACATTTGATCGAAAGGGGCTTCTCGGTTGACCGATCCTGCCCAAGAATTGCGCAATATGCCTTTTCTTAAGGCTTTGCCACCTTTTCTGGGCAAAGCCTCGGGAAGATCAAGAACAACTTATCTTCCCGCTCGGCCAGTAGTGTCACTATTGCAATATTAACAGGGCTGCCAGCAGCTTAGTTCTTGGAAGCCAGCCCGAGGAACCAGGGGGCCTGAGACGGGGTAATTCAAAAGACGTAGCGGACTAGCCAGATGCCAATGATCCATTTTCATTCGTTGTCTTTGGCAGCCGGGCGCGGCCTGCCATGCTGGAAACATGAACCCGACCCCCATTTCATGTACCACTCCAGCAATTGCTCCAGCCCTGCTGGAGGCGTTTGTCGAAGCCGAGGACGCAGGGCCATTCGTCCATATTTCGCCGCGTCATCTCAAAAAGCTTGCCCGCGAGGGCAACATCCCAGCGCACCCTCGCGGTGGTGGCCAGCGCCGTCGCTGGCTGTTCCTACTTTCAGAGCTTGATGCCTGGATGCGCGGGCGCGTAAACTTCCCCTGCGACCCGTGCCGTGAGACAGGGAGCATCCAATAATGGAATCACGGCAACGGTATGAGGCCGGCAGTTTGGTCAAGAAGCGCCGCGCTGATGGCCGCAGCGAATGGGTCCTGCGTTACCGCGTAACGCTCGACGATGGCCGCCGCGTTCAGCGACAGGCCGTAGTTGGGACCACGGAGAAGTACAAAACCGAATCCCAGGCCCAAAAAGCTGCGGACCAGGTGCGGCTGACAATCAACAACATAAGTCCGGCGGCGCAAGTGCCGACCGTCGGCCCCGTAGCTCAGCATTTCAAGGACGTGGAACTGAACGATGCCAATGAGCGGCGTTCGTGGGCCACAAAACAGAATTACAAGGAAATGCTGAACCTGTTCATCTTGCCGCGGTGGGAAACCACGCGGATGCTTGACGTCAAGTCAGTGGCCGTCGAGGCCTGGCTGGGTACGCTGATGAGCACGAAGAAGACTGGTAAGCCACTGGAGAACGGAACGAAACAACGTATCCGGAATATCTTCAGCACTCTTTTCGCCCATGCTCAGCGTTACGAGTTTGTCCCCATCGGCCACAACCCGATCAAGCTCGTGAGGCAGACAGGCAAGCGCAGCCGTATCCCCGATATCCTGGAACCATGGGAAACCAAGGCGCTGTGGGTGTCTGCTGGGGAGCGGGAGCGCGCAGCCATTTCCATCGAATTCGGCAACGGACTCCGCATCTGCGAGGGCTTTGCTCTGCAATGGCGCGACATTGACTTCGAACGCGGCACTGCTTTGGTCACCAAGGGAATCGTGAAAGGGCATCTCGGGAAGGTAAAGACCGAGATCTCGAAGAAGCTCGTTCCACTCCACCCATACCAACTGGAGGACTTGGCAGCTTGGCGGGCGGGCTCATCTTACAGCGACGACGATGACTGGGTATTTGCTTCCCATCGCTCGCGGGGGAAGAAACCGCTCTGGCCTCACATGATCCTGAGGCGCCACGTCCAACCCCTGGCAAGGAAGCTTGGCATCACCAAGACGATCGGCTGGCACACGTTCCGACGGACCTTTGCTTCACTTCTGAAAGCCAACGGTGAAGACGTGAAGGTCGTTCAGGAGTTGTGTCGCCACGCGAATCCGAGCACCACAATGGGCCTCTACGCTCAGGCGTTCACGGATGACGCCCGCCGGGCGCAAGGCAAAGTGGTGGAGATGGTGCATCGGGCAGAAATTCCCGAGGCAGCCAAGGCGGCTGGCGCTTAATGTGCGTTAACGTGCATAAGCGCCAGAGAACTTTTGGCTGTAAGTGGCAGAAAATAATGGTGGGCGCTACTGGATTCGAACCAGTGACTTCCACCGTGTGAAGATGGCACTCTACCGCTGAGTTAAGCGCCCACAGTTGCGGTATCTCGATTGTAGCAAATCCAGCCGGGAGGCCCAGCGCACTGCGCTTCGCCAAAAACCTTGCAGCAGGCTTCTTAAATATGTTCATCTAAGTGGCTTATGGCACTCGAAGAATACAAGCGCAAACGCGATTTCAAGCAAACCCCCGAGCCTCCGGCGAAGTTGGAACGCGGCGAGCGCCGCCGCTTCGTGGTGCAGAAGCACCGCGCCACGCGCCTGCACTATGATTTCCGGCTCGAGATGGAGGGTGTGCTGAAGTCGTGGGCCGTGCCCAAAGGGCCGTCGCTCGATCCCGCCGACAAGCGGCTGGCGATGCAGGTGGAGGATCATCCCGTTTCGTATTTTGATTTCGAGGGCATCATTCCTGCCGGCAATTACGGGGCGGGCAGCGTCATGGTATGGGACGCGGGCACGTGGGAGCCGCAGGGAGATGCGGCGGAGATGCTGCACAAGGGCGACCTGAAGTTTCGCCTCAACGGCGAGAAGCTGAAAGGCGACTTCGCGCTGGTGCACATGAAGTCGCGCCGGCCGGGAAGCAAGGGCACAGAGTGGCTGCTGATCAAGCACCGCGATGCCTACGTGCAGGAGGGCTACAACATCGACGAGTACGACTACTCGGTGCTGACGAAGCGCACCATGGACGAAATCGCGGGCGATCAAGGCTCGGCGGAGTGGAAGAGCAGCCGAAAGGCGTCAGCCGGCGGCGCCAGCAAGAAGAACAACTGGCTGGCCGAATCGATCGCGAAAGCGGATGCGAAGAAGGCCAAAGCCGGGAAGAAATCGGCAGCATCCAAGGCATCCTCCGCGACGGCGAAGAAGCCAGGCAAGACCGCTCGCCCCACCAGCGCCTCCTCGGGCGGCGTAAAAAAAAACTCCTAGGCCGCGACGAACGCGGTGAAGGTCTGAAGCCCGACCCGGCGCGCATTGGCCACAAATCGCCAATGCCCCGCATTATCCATCCCATGCTCGCAACTCTCGTGGATAAGCCGTTCGACAGCCAGGATTGGCTCTACGAGGTGAAGTGGGACGGCTATCGCGCCATCACCTTTCTGGAGAGCGGGTCGGTGCGCCTGGTCTCGCGCAACCTGAACGACATGACCGCCGCGTATCCCGAACTTCGCGCGATCGCAGATGCGGTCAAAGCGCGCACGGCAATTCTGGATGGCGAAATCGTCGCGCTCGACGAGCAGGGACGGCCTTCGTTCAGCCTGATGCAGCAGCGGACGGGAGTGGGTGAAGGCGGGCGTCGCATTCGTCGCACCCGCGACGATATTCCCGTGATGTATTACGTCTTCGATCTGCTCTACCTGGATGGCTACAACCTGATGCCAGCCGAGCTGGAACAACGCAAAGAGCTACTGGCCTCCATCCTGGCGCCGGGCGATCTCATCCGCTATTCCGACCATTACATTGGAAACGGCAAAGCGCTATTTGAAGCAGCGACTGAGCGCGAACTGGAAGGCATTGTCGCCAAGCGCCGCCGCAGTCCTTATGTGCAAAAGCGCAGCAGCGACTGGCTGAAGATCAAAATCGTCAAACGGCAGGAGTGCGTGATTGGCGGTTACACCGATCCGCGGGGCTCGCGCGAAAACTTTGGCTCCGTTGTGCTCGGCCTCTACGACGATCAGGGCCGCCTGATTCCCGTTGGCCAAGCCGGCAGCGGCTTTACCGAGGAGTCGCACGCCGCCATGTGGAAGCGGCTGCACGCCCTGGAGACCAAGCGCAGCCCCTTCTTCGGCAAAGTGGAAAGCACGCGGCGAGTGCATTACCTGAAGCCGGAGTTAGTCGCCGAAATCAGGTTCACCGAGTGGACGCACGAGGGGCAAAGCGGCGGAATGAAGATGCGCGCTCCCGTGTTTCAGGGACTGCGCTTCGACAAGAAAGCGAAGGAGTGCAAGCTCGAGCGTCCAGCCAACGCGTCTGCCACGGTCAAGAAGGCAGAAGCGCGGGACGCGAGGTAGGCGACCGCTGCATTTTGGAGTGAAGTCTTCTCACCGCAGGCCGGGTCGGAAGTGGGCTTCCTCGCGAGAAATATACCGGCGATCTGCCTTCAGGAAGGGCTTCCGCGCCAGGACCTGCCGCATGGAGCGCTCGTAGCTGTCCTCTGCGAGCATGCGCTCCTTCAGAGCCGAGATAATGTTCTTCAGACGAGATTTCATGACACGTATAACCTGACTCACTTGACATCCTTCATCGGCAGCACCGACCCGTAATCGTGGCCGCTGGCATCCACGGCGCGCGCAATCACCGCGCTGAAGGCATCGCGGACCTCGGGATACTTGGCCACAATCGCTTTACTGACGGCCATGTTGTCCCGGAACGTCAGGCCGGTGTTGGAAGCGTCGGCGGTTTCGTAACGCACCCGCAGGTCCAGATTGTCTTCCACCGGCACGGCCACCATCTCCGTAACCTTGAAGGTTTTGCCATTGGCGGCAAGGTTCAGCGGACTACCGTTGTCCGGCAGGTCGCTGGGGCGCGCGCCCTGCATCTCGTCGGCAATCTTGTCGAGTTGCGGCGTGCTCATGAAATTCACCGGCGCCATCAAGTCCCACGCTGTCAGATAGTAGAACCAGGCATTGTGCAATTGCCCTTTGGACTTGTACTCGCGCGCCTTGGCCAGATACCACGGCCCATCCTGGCCGCCGATGGCGTCCAACCGCGGGTAATAACCCGCCAGCTTCCACGCGCCGCTCACCTCTTGCAGGACCAGGGTCAGCGTGATCGGATCTTTGCCGGCAATCTTCTGCATCACCAGCGCGTAACGGCCAGCCGGCAGATTGGAAATCGAGAACACCAGGCGGTCGGGCGAGTTATAGATGCCGCAATAAAAATCTGCCCGCGGTAGCGGCCCTTTGGCCTGCGAGGCATCCAGGACGTAGGTCCCACCGACTGTCGCCTGGCCTTCGGAGAAGTACGGCTTGTTGGTGACCACGGCCTGTTCGATGGCGCCGAAATCGCCCGCGATAGCGGAGATGGAATTGGCTTTGAGCCCGGTAACATCTCCGCGTTTGGACATGTCGAGATATTGGCGCGCTGCCGCTTCGACGGCGTTCTTGGTGGGGACGTCCAAATCGGCGCCGCTGGCGCAAGTCTGTGCCGTCCCCGCAGGCGCCATGATCGTTACTGCAAGCACCAGGAGCCCCATCCAAAGGAGCAAGTAGCAGGTCGAGCGATAAGTGAACGATAGTCGAATCATGTTCGCAGTCTTAACGCCGCGTGAATGCCCATGGCGGTGCGCGGCCTTGGCCGGGTTTAGAATAGACATGGCGGCACGCGTCGAGAAACGATACCGCCCTTGGGCCGTCGAACATATTATGGTACGCCTTGGGCACAACTTAGGATTGGCCTTGTTGCTGGCAGCAGGACTGTGCCTTGCGGCGGGGACATCGCCGGCTACCCAGACGGCGGCCCCGTCGAGCGGCGCTTCGGCAACCAGTTCGCACCCGCAAAAGGCGCATGCTCACCGCAAGAAAACCGCTCCAGCAGTCGAGACTCCGCAACCGCCGCCGGCACCGCTGACGCCGGAGCAAATGAGTCCCACCCCGCCGCAGGTCACTTACCAGAATGGATTGCTCACCATCGACGCCAGGAATTCGACGTTGTCGCAGGTCTTGCGGGCGGTACAGGCGCGGACGGGCGCGGCCGTCGAGATGCCGTCCAGCGCAGCCAACGAGCGCGTCATGATGCAGGTGGGTCCCGGACGGGCACGAGATGTGCTGAACACGCTGCTGAACGGATCCAAGTTTGACTACATCATCCTGGGGATGGCCGACAATCCGGATGGTGTGCAGAAAGTAATTTTGATTACCCGGCAAAACGCGGCGGCCACCGTGAACACGGCGCAAAGCAGTACCCCCGGCCACGCTCAACAGCAGTACCAACCGCCACCCGACGAGCCGCAGGACGAAGAGATGCCACCCGAAGCGGAGCCCGACAACCCGCCGCAATCTCCCCAGGGCATGCCGATGCCCGGACGGTTCCGTACGGGGCAGGTCCCGATGCCCCAGCCCGACACCAACCCCGAGCCGGTGCCGGACAATGGCAACCCGCCGGCCGGCAGAAAAACTCCGGAACAGTTGCTCCAGGAGCTGCAAAATATGCAACAACAACAGCAGAACTATCAGCAACAGTTGAATCCTGCCAACGTCGAGGGGCAACCGCAACCGCCGCAGTAATGACGATGGCGTAGATCAATGCACGAAGAGCGTCCCGCCGGGCGCTCTTTGTATTTCGGCTGATGATGGGTCTTCGCCCTACGTCGTGACGCCCACGGCGGAGAGTTCGCGCAGCGACTCTGCATAAGGCTGTCGCGCAACACCGCATTCCGTGATGATCGCGGTGACGTAGGCATTTGGGGTGACATCGAACGCCGGATTCTCAACCGCTACGCCGTCGGGCGCTATCTGCTTGCCGGCCAGGTGCGTCACTTCCCTGGAGGAACGTTGCTCAATGGGAATGCGGTTGCCATCGGGCGTTTCCAGATCCACCGTGGAAAGCGGGGCCGCGACGTAGAACGGGATCCCATGCGCCTTCGCCAACACTGCGACCGTGTAGGTCCCAATCTTGTTGGCCACATCGCCATTGGCGGCGATACGATCGGCGCCCACAATCACCGCATCGATTTTTCCCTGCTGCATCATGGCGCCGGCCATGTTGTCGGAGATCAGCGTGGTCGGAATGTGGTCCTTCATCAACTCCCACGCTGTCAGACGTGAGCCTTGCAGAAACGGGCGGGTTTCGTCGGCAAAAACGTGCAGCTTCTTGCCCGAATCCACCGCCGCGCGAATCACGCCCAGCGCCGTGCCATAACCGCAGGTTGCCAGCGCGCCCGCGTTGCAGTGGGTCAACACTCCGCCGCTGGAAGGCATCAGCACGGCACCGTGCTTGCCCATGGCTTCGTTGGCCGCAATATCTTCCACCAGCATGCGCTGCGCCTCGGTCACCAGTTCCTGTTGAATCCGCGCAATAGGCTGGGAGCTGACCTGTTCAAATTTGTTGCGCATGCGGCGAATCGCCCAGAAGAGATTGACCGCGGTCGGGCGAGCCGCAGCCAGGACCTCGCAGATCCGGTCGAAGTCGCGCTTCAGTTCGGCATGGTCCGTGGCCTGCGAATCGCGAACGCCCAGCGCAACTCCCATGGCCGCGGTCACACCAATGGCCGGCGCGCCACGCACGATCATGGTGCGGATGGCGTTGGCAACTTCTTCGTAGCTGGTGCAGGTGACGTAGGTCTCTTCCGTGGGCAGCTTGGTCTGGTCAATCAAGCGCACACCCGCGTCGGTCCACTCCAGGGTCTTGATCATGTCGTTGTTGGCACGTCCCCCTTCACATGTTGGGCACGAACGTCATTGGCGGTGAACAGCGCGACGAACTCCGCCGGGGCAGCAGCTTTCTCGACGTTGGCGCGACCTCCCGCTTCCTCGCGTTCCACCAGGCAAAGCACGCCGGCGATCTCAAATCCGAACTCACGCGCCGCCTCAATGGCCTGGATGGTAGAAGCCCCCGTGGTGCAGACGTCATCCACGATGACCACCCGCGCCGGCTTCTGCCGAAAACCTTCGATGCGCTGGGCCATGCCGTGGGCTTTCTCCGCTTTGCGCACCAGAAAACCATGCACGGGCTTTCCCTCCTGTGCGCTGATAACAGAAGTCGCCACCACGATCGGGTCGGCGCCCAGGGTCAGCCCACCAATCGCATCGGCGCGCCAGCCGCGCGCGCGAATCTCGTCGAAGACGGCTTGCCCGGTCAGCAGCGCCCCGGTGGCATCGAGCGTGGTAAGACGGCAATCGATGTAGTAGTCGCTGATCCCGCCGCTGGAGAGCTTGAATTCACCCAGGCGAAACGACTTTTCCGCCAGCATGGCCAACAGTTGTTCGCGCGCCTTTGCCATCCTGTCAACCATACCATTTCACCCGGTCACTTTTTCCAGGTGGCGGTAGTGATCGCTGGCCAGCCACAACAGCGCAAACAGCGAGAAGTTGTAACCGCAATGCATGAGGAACGAAGCGGCCACGGAATTAGTGCGCGCGCGCGCCACCGTGAACGCCACGCCGACCACGAAGATACTCAGGACCGGCGCCCACGCATAGCCTAACTGGGTCCCGTGAATGGCGGCGAAGGTGGCGGCCGTCACGATGACGGCCATGGTAAGGCCAAACGCCCGCCGCAGCAGCGGATACAACAGCCCGCGGAAAAACAGTTCTTCCAGCAAGGGCGCCAGGGTCACGCCAAAGGCAGCCATGAGGTAGGCGCTGGACGCGTCATGGAAGTACTTGTCCATGGGCAGCGACTTCGGGATGGGCAGGAAGTGCGAAGCGCCATCGACGGCCACCGCCACAATCGTCCCCATAACAAAAAATCCGGGCGCGGAAACTCCGGGCCAATTCCAGTGGATCGCTTTCCCGAAGCGTTCGTGGCTGCGCGAACGCACCCGTACAAACATAAACAAAAGGACGATGGGGTAGGCTGCCGCTTGCGCTCCTATCACCACGCGCGCGTTGGTAGCCAGTTCGGTGATCGGTGTGTGCCGATATCCAGGGACGGCACGTGCGATGAACAGTGCAGCTATGCTGAAGCCGAACACTACGACCGCCGTGATCAGCATTACCGCCACCACATCCCAGGCTGACCAGGCGGGGAAAGGCCGGGGGAGAAAAGACGGTTGCGCGGCGAGCACGACGGCGGGCTCTGGCGGCGCGATTGGGGCCGGGCCCGGCAGATCGGCGGGTGCTTCTGCGGCGAGCGGATTTTCACTTGGATCAGGCATCAGGTTTAACACGGTTTACGCGTTGCTCCTCGCATTGGACGAACGCGGCAACAGTTTGGCGAGCGTCTGGCCGGTGTAGGACTTCTTCACCCGCGCCACCTGCTCCGGGGTGCCTTGCGCCACCAAACGTCCGCCGTCCTCGCCACCCTCCGGCCCCAGGTCGATGATCCAGTCGGCGTTGCGAATAACGTCCATGTTGTGCTCGATGATGACAATGCTGTTCCCCAGGTCGGTCAGCCGGTGCAAAACTTCCAGCAGCTTGCTGACATCGTCGAAGTGCAGCCCGGTCGTCGGCTCATCCAGAAGATACAGTGTCCTGCCGGTCTGGCGCTTGCTGAGCTCGCGCGCCAGCTTGATGCGCTGCGCTTCTCCGCCCGACAGCGTTACCGCCGACTGGCCAAGATGAATGTAGCCTAGGCCGACATCCACCAGCGTCTGCAGTTTTTGCTTGATCTGCGGGATATTCTCCAGGATGGGCAGCGCGTCGGCTACCGGCGTCTCCAGCAGATCGGCGATTGAGTAACCCTTGTACTTCACCGCCAGGGTCTCATGATTGTACCGTTTGCCGCCGCACACCTCGCACAGCACGTACACGTCGGGCAGAAAGTTCATGGCGATGCGGCGCTGCCCGTCACCCTGACAGGCCTCGCAGCGTCCGCCGGCAACGTTGAAGGAGAAGCGTCCGGCCTTGTAGCCACGCTCGCGCGACTCCGGCAGCATGGCATAAAGATCGCGAATCAGGGTGAAGACGCCGGTGTAGGTCGCGGGATTCGAGCGCGGCGTGCGGCCAATGGGCGATTGGTCGATGCGGATGACTTTGTCGATGAATTCGGTTCCGGCGATGGCCTTGTGGGCACCGGCCTCCTCGCGCGAACCGTACAGCGACTTGGCCAGCACGCGGTAAAGAATGTCATTAATCAGGGTTGATTTGCCCGAACCCGATACGCCCGTCACCACTGTCATGACGCCCAGCGGAAAACTGATGTCGAGATTCTTCAGGTTGTTCGCGCGCGCGCCGAGAATGGTGATGGCCTTGCCCGCCGCGGCGGGCTGCCGTCGCGCGTAACGATAACTGATTTGCTTCTGCCCGGAAATGTACTGTCCGGTCAGCGAACCCGGCGTCTCCTCAATCTGCGCGGGAGTGCCGCTGGCCACTACTTCTCCACCGTGACGGCCAGCGCCCGGCCCGAGATCGATGACGTAATCGGCGCGCCGAATTGTGTCTTCGTCATGCTCGACCACCAGCACGGTGTTGCCCAGATCGCGCAACGATTCCAGCGCGTGCAGCAGACGGTCGTTGTCGCGATGGTGCAGTCCGATCGAAGGTTCATCCAGCACATACAGCACGCCGCGCAGCTTCGATCCAATCTGCGTGGCCAGGCGAATGCGCTGGCCCTCGCCGCCGCTCAGGGTCGCAGCCGAACGATTGAGCGCGATGTAGCCCAGCCCGACCGCGTTGAGAAAACCCAGTCGCTCGGCAATCTCTTTGCGAATTCGGCCGGCGATGCGCTCCTCGCGCTCGGAGAGTTTGATCTGCGCCGCCGCTTCCACGGCGCGCGACACCGGCAGCGCCGTGAAGTCGGCAATGGACATCCCGTTCACCTTCACCGCCAGGCTCTCGGGCCGCAGCCGCTGGCCGTGACAGGCAGGACATGTGGTCGCGGACATGTGGTCCAGTAGCCAATCGCGGTAGGTTTCGGAGGAACTGTCTTCCATTGCCTGCCGCAGATACGCGAATACGCCGAGGAAACCGCCCTTCTTTTTCTCGGCTTGCTCCGGCCCATAGAGGATCAGGTTTTGCGTCTTGCGCGGCAGTTGCTCGAACGGCGTGGTCAGGCTGAATCCATAGGCTTCCGCCGCCAACTGCAATATGTGGATGAGGTGTTGCGACGCCGAGCCGGGTCCCAAAGCGCCGTCCAGCAGAGGCTTCGACCAGTCTGCAATGACCTTGGCCGGATCGAAATCGTACTTGCTGCCCAGGCCGTTGCACTCCGGACACGCGCCGTACATGCTGTTGAATGAAAACGAACGCGGCTCCAGCACGGGAACGTTGATGCCGCATTCCGGACAAGCCAGCTTGGACGAGTACAAATGCTCCTCGCCGCCGACCACGGCGACCTGCACTAATCCATTCGCCAGCTTCATCGCCAACTCAACCGACGACGCCAAGCGGTGCTCGATTCCCGGCTTCACCAGCAGCCGGTCAACCACCAGTTCGACGGTGTGGTTCTTGCGCTTGTCCAGCGTGATCTCGTCATCGGCAATGTTGCGCAGCTCGTTGTCGATGCGGGCGCGGGTGAAGCCCCGCTGGGCCAGCTTGTCCAGTTCCTTCTTGAACTCGCCTTTGCGACCGCGAACGATGGGCGCCATGATCATCACCCGGTCGTCGGGCTTCAGGTCCATCACCCGTTGCACAATTTGGTCGGCGGACTGGCGCGAGATGGCGCGTCCACACTGCGGACAATGCGGCGCGCCAATGGAGGAATAGAGCAGGCGCAAATAGTCATAGATTTCAGTGATGGTGCCGACGGTGGAGCGCGGGCTGCGGCTGGTCGTTTTCTGCTCGATGGCGATGGACGGACTCAAGCCGTCAATGCTGTCCACATCGGGCCGCTCCATTTGGTCGAGGAACTGGCGCGCGTAAGCCGACAGCGTTTCCACGTAGCGCCGCTGGCCCTCGGCATAGATGGTGTCGAAGGCGAGCGACGACTTGCCCGAGCCGCTGAGGCCGGTAATCACGGTCAGAGTGTTGCGCGGAATCTGGACGCTGATGTTCTTGAGGTTATGCTGACGCGCCCCGCGGACTGTGATGCTGCTGATACCCATGGATAACTGTTGGCTCGACTCCCGCAGCGCGGTCCGGCTTGCTTCGATCCAGGGCCGAAAAGTACGGTCGCGTTCTTCGGGCTACGACCCGGGAACCGCCGTTTCAGCCTGATGCACTGCTCTGGAAAGTCCGCGAGAGGGGAAACGCAATTCTACTCACGTATCTTAGTTGCCAACAGCGAGATACGTCAACGCGAGGTAAAGTAACATCAGCACAGTAGATGATTGCTTGGCGTCCCTGCACTCAACCTGCCCGGAGAAATTCTGGGCATCATCCGGCGGATTCCGGCGCATCAAAAGAAGAGAACGATATGACGACGTTTCTGCTCTCGACCCTGCTCCTGTTCACCATCGTTGCGGCATTCGCCTTCGGGGTTGCGATGGGATATTGGGTGATTTGCGGATTATTGAACTTATTTCATCCCGACCGGACCCAGAAGAAACCATCCAGCGCGCCAGCCCTGGCGCCTACGGCAGGCGGGGACTAGCTCCTGACATCCGCACCAGCGACAGCCACGTAGCTGAGAATCGCCACGTATTCTGGCCTGGCCGCAGAGAAAATCATCGTAGCGAGCGGGTGGCTGCGGAGATTGTTCGCACCTCCCTGCAGTACTTTTTGCCAGTAGCTGTGGCAAACCGCCACAGCCGCGTTCGAACGCTCGTCCGAACTGCGGCGAAACCCATCACGTCGCCGTGTGACTCCCATCACAGCATCCCCCTAAGCCGATGTCCCACACTGAAATCGTACTCATGGCGGTTTCATGGGTGCGGGTCTGACAGAGGGCCAAACAAGACCCAGTATTCATAATCTTTTACGCGGAGAAGTCATGAAGAAGGTCATCTTAGCTGTTCTACTTACCGCTTTCGCGCTGTTCCTGATCCTTCCCAGCCTGTCGTGGGCGCAGGAAGACCTTTACAAAGCAAAGTGCTCGAGCTGCCATGGCGCGGATGGAAAGGGCACCGCCGCCGGCAAGAAGATGGGAGCTCCGGAGTTTTCGTCGGCCACCGTGCAGAAGGCGTCGAACGCCGATCTGGTTGACTACATTGAGAATGGCGGGCCGCAGAAGAAGGCCATGCACGCTTTTGCCAACAAGGGCGTCAGCCCGGCTGACGCTGCCAAGCTGGCTACTTACGTGAAGAGCCTGAAGTAGGCCCGCTTCACGCTGGCTTCCTCTCCAAGCCGGCTCCAGGTTGTAAGCCGGTCTGGAGCGGGAAATCCCCGAAGTTCCGAAGTCGCCCGACGGCGCCCTCGCTTTGGCGCCGCTTCCACCTGCCGAGGTCCGACCGGGCCGCCAGGGCGATGTGGAGAAAAGCATGAGCAAAGGAATCCTTTACGATGCGACCTTGTGCATCGGCTGCAAGCAGTGTGAGCAGGGCTGCGCCACCGAAAACGGCCTGCCATACGACGACCGCATCGCCGACCAGCAGATCACATCGGCGCACAAGTACACCGCCATCCTGATCAAGGACGATAAGTTCATGCGCAAGTTGTGCATGAACTGCGACGACCCGGCTTGCGCCTCGGTCTGTCCAGTAGGCGCGCTGAAGAAAACCGCTCTCGGGCCCGTCACTTACGACAAGAGCCGTTGCATGGGATGCCGTTATTGCATGGCGGCCTGTCCCTTCGGCGTGCCCAAGTACGAATGGGAGAAAGCGGTGCCCGGTGTGCGCAAGTGCGTCATGTGCAGCAAGCGCGTCGCCCAAGGAAAACAGACAGCTTGCGCGGAAATCTGTCCCACCGGCGCCACCCAGTTCGGCGAGCGCGACCAACTGCTGGAAGAAGCCAGGAAACGCATCCACGACAATCCCGGCAAATATTTGCCGCACATCTTTGGTGAGACCGAAGTCGGGGGCACCTCGGTGATGCTGCTGTCTTCCGTCCCGTTTAACCTTTTCGGTTTCCGCACCGACCTGACGGAACGGGCGCTCCCCATGTACACCTACCAGGTGCTGTCGCGCATTCCTGACTTCGTTCCCCTGTTCGGCACCATGCTGGGCGGCATTTACTGGATCACCCATCGCCGGGAAGATGTTGCCGAAGCCGAGGCCAAGGAGAAAGAACAGAAAGGCGGTGTGCGATGACGGTCCCAAGAATCCGCTTCACCTTCTGGAAGGCGATCTTTCTTTTCATCATGGCGGCCGGCGTGTACTGCACATTCCTCCGCTTCTTCCGCGGGCTGGGCGCATCCACGAACCTGAGCGATCAGTTTCCCTGGGGGCTATGGATCGGCTTCGATGTGATGTGCGGTGTCATGCTGGCGGCGGGCGGTTTCACGCTGACCGCGGCGGTCGAGATCTTCAACATCAAACGGTTCCATTCCATCGTAAGGCCCACGATCCTTACCGCCTTCCTGGGCTACCTGCTGGTTTGTGCCGCGCTGATGTACGACCTGGGACTGCCCTGGAACATCTGGCATCCGCTGGTCATGCGCAATCCTCATTCGGTGATGTTTGAGGTGGCATGGTGCGTGATGTTGTACACCACCGTGCTGGCCCTGGAGTTCTCGCCCATTGTGCTGGAGCACTTCCAACTGAAGCGAGCGCTGAGGGTCATTCGCAGCGTCATGGTGGTGTTCGTGATTCTCGGCGTGCTGCTCTCGACGCTGCACCAGTCGTCGCTGGGGACACTGTATCTGATCATGCCCAACAAGCTGCACCCGTTCTGGTGGAGCCCGCTGCTGCCGGTCTTCTTCTTTTTGTCGGCGATTGCAGTTGGATTGGCCATGACGATCTTCGAATCCTCGATGAGTTCCAAGTACTTTGGCCGTGAGTTGGAGCTGCCCATCCTGCGCGACTTGGGACGGGTGCTGGTGGTGGTGCTGGCGCTCTACGGCATCCTGCGCTTCGAAGATTTGTATCATCGCGGCGTCCTCAAACTGGTCCTGGTATCGGGATACGAACAGCGCTTCTTCCTGCTGGAAATGCTGCTCTCGCTGGTCGCGCCGCTGGGACTTCTGCTGATACCCAAGGTCCGGGAAAGCGCGCAAGGCCTGTACCTGGCGGCGGTGCTGACCCTGCTCGGATTTGTCACCAATCGTCTGAACGTGACCATCACCGGAGTCGAGACCGCCGTCGGCGGCCGTTACGCCCCCAGGTGGACCGAGGTAGTAATCACCGCGATGTTTGTGGCACTCGGTTTTGCCATCTTCGGCCTGGCAGCGAAGTACCTGCCGATCTTCCCCGAAGAGAAAGTCCATATCCCGGCACTCCACGAACCCGAAGCCGGGTTCGCAGAAGTTGCGGTGCCCGTCCATGCTGGAGACTGACAACTCGGGCCGGCCCTCACCCGAAACCACCGGGGAGAGCCCAGTCTCGGCACGTCCCTTCTGGCTGCAACGGCTGGGACACAGCGTAAGCGCCAAGCTGATGGTCTCCATTTTTGTGGTCATGATCATCATCTTCGCCTTGCTGGGATATTTCAGCACGCAACTGCATCGCAAGCATCTGGAAGCCGCGGCGCTGGTCAGCGCCGAGCAGCAGAGCGAGGTGCTCCGCCGCAGCGCTTCGCATTACATGCTGAACAACGATCGCAGTGGCCTGTACGAGATGATGCTGAACATGGCCGACCAGCCTGGCGTGGTGCGGGTGCGCATCTTGAATCCGCAAGGCGTGATCAGCTATTCGACGGCCCCACCCGAGGTCGGCACCATGGTGGATAAGGGCGGCGAAGCCTGCTATGGCTGCCACACGCAATCGCAGCCCCTCAGCCACCTGGACCGCTCCGACCGGTTTCGCGTCTATCGCGCAGCCAACACTCGCGTGCTGGGAGTGATCACCCCGATCGAGAACCAGCCCGCCTGCTCCAATGCCGCCTGCCACGCGCATCCCGCAAGTACGCGGATTCTGGGCGTGCTCGACACCAATCTTTCCCTCGCCAAGGTGGATGAAAACCTGCGCCGGGAGCGGAGAGAGATGCTCGCCGGGACCGGGGTCGCACTGCTTGCGGTGGTCTTCCTCAGCGGACTGTTCGTGTGGATCGTGGTCCGCAACCCGCTGCGCGAATTGAAGACCGGCACCGACCGCGTGGCGACCGGCGAACTGGGCTATCAGATTCCCGTCCACTCCCAGGATGAGGTGGGCGAACTGGCGCAATCGTTTAACCAGATGAGCAACCGTTTGCAGGTGGCGCAGGCGGAAATCACGGCTTGGGCCCACACCCTGGAAGAGCGCGTCGAGGAGAAGACCCGCGAGTTGAAACAGGCGCACCAGCGCATGTTGCACGTGGAGAAGATGGCCACCATCGGCAAGATGGCGGCGGTGGTGGCGCACGAAATCAACAATCCGCTCTCCGGCATCCTGACCTATTCGAAGCTGGTCAAGCGCTGGATCGACAAAAACGCCGCCAGCTCGCCCAAGAAAGAAGAGATGAAGGGATCGCTCGATCTGGTGGCCAGCGAGAGCAAGCGCTGCGGCGAGTTGGTGAAGAACCTGCTGAGTTTCTCGCGGGTCTCGCCCATGAATCTGGCCTGGTGCGATCTGAACCAGGTCATCGACCGTTGCCTGCGCCTGGTGCAGCACAAGATGGAAATGGCCGGCATCCAGCTCAACCTCGATCTCGCCGGCGACTTGCCCATGGCGCATTGCGATCCCGCGCTGATCGAGCAGGTGGTGCTGGCCATGGTGATCAATGCCATCGACGCCATGCCCCAGGAAGGCAATCTGTGGATCAGCACCCAGGCCAGCGCGGAGTGGATCGAACTGGTCATTCGTGACGACGGCATCGGGATTCCCGCCGAGCATCTCCCCCACATCTTCGAGCCCTTCTACACCACCAAGGAATCCGGCGGCTCGGGGCTCGGCCTGGCCATCAGCCAGAACATCGTGGAACGCCATGGCGGGCAGATCGCAGTGAACTCCGTCGTGGGACAAGGGACCACATTCCGAATTGAGCTGCCGGTGGACAGCCAGAATCCAGCCGTGGCTGGCGATCGTGACCGCGCAGCGGTGGAAACGAGGTAGAAGAATGACGCAAGGCAAATTGCTGATTGTGGACGATGAGCTCAGCGTGCGTGACTCGCTGGCCAAGTGGTTCACCGAAGAAGGCTATGAGGTGGCCACCGCGGAGAACGCCAATGAGGCGCTGACGCGCGTAGCCGAGCAAACCTTCGATGTCGCGCTGGTCGACATCAAGATGCGCGGCACCGACGGCATCGAACTGCAGCGGCGGTTACACGAGATCTATCCCGACATGCTGGTCATCATCATGACGGGCTACGCCTCGGTGGAAACGGCGGTTACGGCGCTCAAGCAGGGCGCCTATGACTACGTCAACAAGCCGCTCGACCCGGATGAGATCGCGCACCTGGTGGCCAAGGCCATGTCGCATCGCCGCACCCAGCAGGAGAATACGCGGCTGAAAGAGACCGTCGCCGAAATTACCCATCCCTCCGACATCATTGGACAGAGCGCGGCGATGAAGCATGTCTTCGATTCCATCGAGACGGTCGCGCCCACCGATGCTACGGTGCTGGTCACGGGCGAGAGCGGCACCGGCAAGGAGCTGGTGGCGCGCGCCATTCATGCCGGAAGCACGCGACGTTTTCATCCCCTGGTGGTCATCCATTGCGGCGCACTTACCGAAACCCTGCTGGAGAGCGAGCTCTTCGGCCACGAGAAAGGCGCGTTCACCGGCGCGCAATATCGCAAGAAGGGCAAGTTTGAAATTGCCGAAGGCGGCACCGTGTTCCTCGACGAGATCGGCGACATCAGCTTGAAGACCCAAACCGACTTGCTGCGGGTGCTGCAGGAGCGCGAGATCGTGCGCGTAGGCGGCAACCAGACCATCCACGTCGACTTCCGCGTGGTGGCCGCCACCAACAAGGACCTGGAACTGTTGATCGAGGAGGGCAAGTTCCGTCCCGACCTGTTCTATCGGCTGAACGTTTTTCATATCGAGATTCCGCCGCTGCGCGAACGCCGGGAAGACATTCCCCTGCTGGTGGACCACTTCACCCGCAAGTTCTCGCGCGAAATGAGCAAGAAGATCACGCGCGTCTCGCCGGCAGCGATGAACGAATTGCAACAATACAATTGGCCGGGCAATGTCCGCGAGTTGGAAAACGCGGTCGAACGGGCCATGGTGGTGGCGCAGGAGCCCGAACTGCGCGAGCAGGACTTCAGTCTGAAGTCGAGGAACGGCTCTGCTCACGGAATCGGCGAGGTACGCAGCCTTGACGATGCCGAACGCGCCCATATTCTGCGAGTGCTGGAGGAGTGCGGCGGCAATCAGACCCGGGCCGCCGAAATTCTCGACATCGATCGCGTCACCTTGCACCACAAGCTGAAGAAGTACGGATGGAATAGGAAAGAGAAAGAGCAATTGGCGGTTAGCGATTAGCTCTTAGCAACTAGCAATTGGCAGTTAGCAATTGGCTCTTAGCTCTTAAGCTCTTAGCTCTTAGAAATCCAGAAGTTCTTAGTGGTGCCAAGCTGCGTCGGTGATCCCGATTGCTAAAAGCTAAAGGCTAAAGGCCAAAGGCTAGTCGCTAGTTGCTAGTTGCTAGTTGCTAGTTGCTAATCGCTGGTTGCTCTCTGGATATCCGCGTGAAAAAACTTCAACTCCTACCGGTGGGAACCGTGGACGCTTGGCTGCTGGAATGGTTGCAGCACGAGCTCCAGCAGAAGTTTCGTGTGCCCACCGAGGCGCTGCGGCCAGCCATCGATCCCTCGTTTGCGCGGCACGCGGAACGCCAGCAATACCACTCCTCCGAAATTCTGGCCAGGATGCAGAAGTACGTCAACGGCAGCACCTGGCGCCTGGTCGGAGTCACGGAATTGGACCTCTACATTCCAATTCTGACTTTTGTTTTTGGGGAAGCCCAACTGGGCGGCGCCGGAGCGCTGGTTTCCTATCATCGTTTGCGGCAGGAATTCTACGGGTTGCCAGCAGATGCGGACGTTCTCGCCAACCGGCTGTTGATCGAGACCGTGCATGAACTGGGACACACGCTGGGCCTGACCCATTGCCACGACTATCGCTGTGCCATGGCCCCGGCCCACGCGGTGGAGTGGATCGACATCAAAGACAGCGGCTTCTGCGAAGACTGCCTCTCGCGTGTGCTACAGGAGGTATAGCGCGCCCCACACCGTCGCGCCAGTTTAAGGCCGCGTGGACTATCGCTTCGCAGGCTTTGGCAGGTCGCTCCACTTCCCGCTGAACAGCTTGCCGCGATGCTCGGCTACCATCGCCGAAATGCCCATCACGCCCATCACCAGGAAAATCAGGAAGAAAACCACGGCAATCACCAAGACTGGCATACCACACCTCTGAGGCCATTCTGCTTGGCGATTGAACTTGCTTCCGTGATTGCGGTCACAGGTGGCTGTGAGCCAGGCCGGAGGATTAGCAGGCAATGCGGCTGCCCGTGGACAGCCAAAGTGCTGGTGCGAAAGGGGGGACTCGAACCCCCACGGGTTTCCCCGCCAGATCCTAAGTTCCCGTCGCACGAAGAATCAGTAGTTTAGCGAAGTTTGGAGGAGTTGAGATTCGCTAGTAAAAATGCGGGGTTGAGGGCTTTATCCTAACTGGAAACTAAACTCGTGCAAGTGGCCAGTGGGCACAATTTTGGGCACAGTCGCCGCGGGGGTAACTCCTCGGTCAATGCAACTCAATTGGTACAAGGAGAGAATTACCGCAAAGCAGAGACCGGAATAAAGAGGTCTAAAACAGAAGCGCGCCGTGCCGATGCGCAAACACCGACACGACGCTAACCAGGGCACCTGCAGAGGAGGCACCCAATGGCTGTACATCAACGTAACACCGCATCTTCACTCACTCAAGAACCACCACTCACAATTGCTCGCGTCGCTTTGTATGCGCGCGTATCGACTCTCAACGGCCAAGACCCCGAGATGCAGCTGAGTGAACTGCGCGAGTACGCCAGTCGCCGCGGCTGGACCATCACTGGCGAGTATGTCGATACGGGCGTCTCCGGCTCAAAGGAATCGCGGCCAGAACTGAATCAACTCATGGCCGACGCTTGCCGGCGGAAGTTCGACGCCGTGCTGGTTTGGAAGATTGATCGCTTTGGTCGTTCTCTGAAACATCTGGTTAACGCCCTCGCGGACCTCTGCGCCTACGGAGTTGCTTTCGTCAGCTTCCGCGATAATCTCGACCTCAGCACACCCTCTGGCCGCCTGATGTTCCAGATCATCGGAGCAATGGCAGAGTTTGAACGGTCGCTCATCCAGGAGCGGGTTAGGGCCGGACTGCGCAATGCGCGCGCCAAGGGCAAGAAGTTCGGAAGGCCCCGCGTTCAGCTTGACGCTGCCAAGGTGGCTGCACTGCGCCAGGACGGGCTTTCGTGGTCTCAGGTGTGTCGAACACTCAATGTGAGCAAGGGGAGCGCCCAGCGATCAGTGGCACGCTTGCCTGCGGATTGCCTGAAGAACGGCAAGCTCTTCTTACGGCAGGCGAAGACGAAACATTCGGTTCGGTTTCCCGCTGCCGAGCAAGGTCGTGAAGGCGCTGAAGGCGTGCGATGACGGTGAAATGTCCACTATTCTTGCGTTTGGTATTGGGAAGGTCAAAACGGCGATAGCGAGTGGCGGGATCGGCAATCGGCGGTGAGCTGGCTCTTACCCCTTGGCCTTCAGCCTGCTTCCGCATCGACTCGAAGTTGCGCTGCATCCTGCCGAGCCAGATGTCGATGGCGTCGGCGAGGACGAAGTGCGTTGAATGTTTGCGAGCACGGGCGTGGTACGCGCCTGAGACGATGTTTCCGAATTTACGAGGGCCCTCACGAAACCAGTTCCAAGGTCCATCAGCAAATCGCGCCAACTGAGCATCAGTCGTTAATAAGTACGATCTATCCGCTTAGTCTGGTGGCAGCAACATGAATTGCGCACAACAACTGTACGCGCGCGGGCCTGGCTCTGGAGGCGAAATGCCGACCCACGCATTGGCCATGCCATCCCAGCCTTCGAGCGGTTTGGCACACCTAAATGCAGATTCAGGGAGCCTACAAGACCGAAGAACGGCGTGGAAGGCCACCAACCCGTGATAGAATCCGCAGCGTCTGAGGTTTCCGCAGCAGAAGTCGCGGTCTCTATGGCCCACGACGTCTTCATCAGCTATTCCGCAAAAAACAAAACTACCGCCGACGCGGTCTGCGTCATGCTGGAATCCAATGGAATCCGGTGCTGGATTGCTCCCCGCGATGTAATCCCCGGCATGGAATGGGGCGAGTGCATTATCGATGCCATTGAGCAGTCTCGCATCATGGTGCTCGTCTTCACGGCCGCCGCGAATGACTCACCGCAGATTCGCAGGGAGGTCGAACGGGCCGTCAACCACGGCGTTGCAATCCTGCCTTTGCGAATCGAAGACGTCATGCCGGGCAGAGCGCTGGAGTACTTCATTGGAAACGTTCACTGGCTCGATGCCCTGACGCCGCCGCTGGAGGCCCATCTCAAGAATCTCGCGGGCACTATAAAGATGCTGCTGGCACGCATGGAGCCACAAAGTGCAGGTCCGGTGCAGCTAGCTGCAGCGGTAGGCGCTTCGAAAGAGTCGTCGGCCACCGAGAAAGCTCGTCTGGAGCAGGAAGAGGAAGAGCGCCAGACCGCTGAGTTGCGTTTGGAAGCGGAAGAACGCCAACGGCACGCAGCGTCCGAGAAGGCTCGCCTGGAGCAGGAAGAACTGGAACGACTGGCTGCCATCGAAAGGGCGCGGCTGGAACTGGAAAAAGGCGAGGGGCGGGCTACTGCCGAAGAAAAGCCCACTTGCGAGCAAATCGGGCAGGCCACGCCGCCCACGTCACATTGGCGATTGTGGATTGCTCTCGGGGGAGGGGTCGGTATCGTCGTGATAATAGCCCTGCTGATTTGGTACGGGCGTGGCAAACCCACACCTTCCGAAACCCCGGCGTCGACCATACCTGCCGCCGATTCGCTATCGGTGGAAGAGATGGTCCGGCGCGGACAAGCGTCCTATGGTGCTAAGGACTACCCGCAAGCGCTGCAGTGGTACCGCAAGAGCGCCGCGCAGGGGAACTTATTGGCGGAAAACAATCTGGGCTACATGTACCAGAATGGGCTAGGAGTTCAGACGGACTATGCCCAAGCGCTACAGTGGTACCGCAAGAGCACAGCGCAGGGGAACTCATTGGCGGAAAACAATCTGGGCTACATGTACCAGAACGGATTCGGAGTCAAGAAGGACGAGGCGCAAGCGCAGAGGTGGTATCAAAAGGCAAAGGCTGACGGCTACAAAGAATAGTGCCTGCTTAAAATCTGCTCCGTTTAGGAGTAACCACGACAGCCACTTCTTGCTGAAGATGCGGGAAGACTCGCTCATACATTCCTGGCGGAGCTTGAACACCTGGGGTTATGGCTGGAAATCACTAGAGTAGTTTTGTTTTTCCTGTGTTTGGGTAGAGCGGCCTTCAGGCCCGCGTCTCAAACGCCACTTTTGGGGTTCCGGCGCTGAGGTCTTCGACCTCAGCGCCGGAACAGATTTCATTGCCGCTGCTGGACGCAGGCCGGGAAGACCTGCTCTACCCAATCAAATCGGATACACCAAATCCGAAACTGCTCTAGAAGTGAGCTGCCGCAAAATCTATTGCATCCCCCCGCACCTTCCAATATGATCCTCCCGTAATCCCACCAGGTACCGAGATGAAGTTAAAATTGTGCGGTGGTCTGACTCGCACGACAGCAGTGCCCCTTTCGCCTGTCGGTCGCGGGAGAGCGCAACTGCTACTCTCTCTTGTCAGCCTTGCGTTGCTGGGAGTTTCCGGCTGCGGACCAAAACGGCTGAAGGCCGACTTTATCGGCTTCGAGGGAGCCTATGCCGAAACCTCAAACCGGGAAGTGCTTTTGAATCTGGCTCGGCTACAAAACCATAATCCCACCTATTTCTTCAAGCTTGGACAAATTCAAAGCAGTTACCGGATGCAGGCCAGCGTTGGGGGGAGCGCAAACTACACGCCACAGGGCACCAAGCCGGGAGGTGCAATCGTAGCCGGCGGCGGCAGTGCTGGTGTCATTTACGAGAATGATCCAGTATTCCAATTTATTCCGGTCAATGACGACACCAACGCGCAGTTGCTGCTGAGGCCAATTCCGGCGGAGACCTTCTACATCCTTTACCAGCAGGGCTGGCGCGTGGACCAGCTTTTCCGCCTACTGGTGGACCGCATCGAGATTACCCGGCCGACCAAAAGCGGCTGTGAGGTTGAGACCATTCGCAATCAGCCTCCGCCGGTGTATCTCAACCCCAATGGCCAGCCGGACAAAAGCTATGCTCATGATCCGGCCAGACTCAGCAGTTATGTCACCTTCCTCAGAGTCAGCGCGGTAGTGTACGCGCTGCAAAAGCACGGACTGCTGCTGCTTCGGGGCACAAGCACCTTTGTCCCTTTTGACAAAAACTCGGCTATTCCTGGGGCGAACGACAAGAGCGCCCCGCTCGCGAAGGACCAGAACGATGCGGTCGCCAAAGACACCGTTTGGGAAAAAGATGACAAGGGCGACTGGGTATTAGGGCGGAAAGTGTTCACACCCGTGTTCTATCTGAATCCGCTTAAGGAGGGCGAGCAAAAGAACCTCATTCCGGATAAGGAAAAAATCACAAAGCAGATCACAGCAGAGCTGCCCGAACTTGCTCACGGGGCCGCTTTAGACCAGGCGCTGCGCATCCTTTCCTATGGCTTCTCCATTGAGGGTCAAAAGAATCTACAAGAGGCGCCGGGAGAGTTGTGCCCAACCTCCGGGATATCCTCTCATCTGGTCCTGCGTTCCATGATCGGGCTTATGGCGGCTGCTGCCCAGGAGCAGATCCCCTACGATGCTCTGGCCAGCAGCGACCCGGAGATTCCGGCCAACCCTCACCTTTCGCCCGAGGAGCAGGAACGGGAGCGTCCCCGCTTCCTGACGGCGGTGCCCCGTATTGAGCGCCTCCCGCTGTTGCGGCTTACTGGAACCGAGAATCAGGAAATGGAGCCGCTTATCCGGGTGAACTACCGGGGGACAACCTATGCTATCGCCGATCCAGACAACCCGGAGGCCCCTGATAACCAATATTGGAACCGCGACGTGTTTCGTCTTATCAGCGCCCTCACATCGGAGGTGACAGTGGACATTTCCAAGTTCCCGCTGCCGGAGATTCTCCAGATACGCACACCCTAACCCAGGATCTCCTTTCGGTTGAATCATGTCCTCACGCCGGAACCAAATGAACTCGGCGATCCGCCTTCCCGCGGTCCTGGCCATAGGCTTCACGGGCCACAGAGGTATCCCCGATGAGACAAAGTCTCGCCAGCTGATTTGTGATTTTCTGCAGGAGCGCAAGCTGGCGACGCCTGGAATTGTCTATGGATTGTCCTCGGTGGCGGCGGGCGCCGATCTATTGTTCGCGGAGAGTTGTCTTAAGCTCGGAATCCCCCTCCGAGTCTTATTGCCGGTTCCCGAAGAATACTTCCGCAAAGATTTCGATGACGCAACCTGGTTGCGCGCGGAGCAGGTGTTGAGGAAAGCGGTCTCGGTCCAGGTATCAGTCCAGGTAACTGGAGATAACCAGATTCGTGAGGAGCGATACTACGAATGCGGCATCGAGACGGTACAGCAAAGCCAGCTCCTGGTTGCGCTGTGGGACGGGCAGCCGTCGCGCGGCTTGGGGGGAACTGAGGAGATCGTGTCCTTCGCCAGAAAGATGGGCAGGCCGGTCATCTGGTTCCACAGTGAAACCGGAGAAGTGCGGGCCTTTCATGAGGAAGCGGCTCGGAAACTGCTACACGACCACGAGTTGGACTTCCTGAACCATTTACCGGACGCCGGCATTACCCGCGCGGCGGATTCGCCTGCGGATCTTGCCTGGGCTTGGTTTCGCAAAATTGACCGCAATGCGAGCAGGTTCGCACCACAGGTTCGCCGCTTGGCTTCCATTCCTATTGTCTACACGGCTGCTGCGGCGCTTTTCAGCGGAGTCGCGGCGTCACGCGGTGCTGCCGTTCCTGCTTGGCTGGCGGTCAGTGCGGCGCTCGGGATCACGGCTGCTGCGCTTCCCTGGGCCCTGCGGCTGAAACGCCGCCAGGCGCTTTGGGCGCGAACCCGAACCGCTGTCGAGGTTTGCCGCTCGGTCCTGGCGCTATGGGGCACGCCCGCTCTCTACGAAGTGATCGGGCCGGAAATCATTCCGGAACTTTCCGGTATGCTGGTGTCGCTCAACTATCTAAAGATGGAGGATGGCGCCCGAAACAAGGTCTCCCTGGAGGAATTCAAACAAAGCTATCGCCGGGAGCGCCTATTCAACCAGATCGAGTATTTTTCCATTTATGGTGCCCGCTCGGACCGGGAGGGCCGAACATTCCGCGCCGTGACCTGGCTCTGCGGCGGCTTCGCTGTCGTCATCGCGGCATGGTGGTTTGCGGGCAAACTAGGTCTCGGAGGCGCGCATGCGTTGTCCGGCTCGAAATGGCTCGCTCTGGTTATATCTGCGCTCTTCCAGATCGCAACCGTCGCGGGCGCGCTGGTCATCGTGAACGATTGCAACCGGCGTCAGCAGCGCTATCGGGAACTGTGTGACTGGCTCAGGGGCTGGGATGCGCAACTCGACGCTCTGCGCACCTGGCCTTCCGTACTCCAGGTAGCCGCCAGGGTGGAAAAGGCCCTTCTGGTTGAATTGCTCGAATGGAGATCCCTTGTTCGCAATAGAAAGCCGGGAAAATAACTCATGAAGCGGATCCTTTCTCTGGATGGCGGTGGAATTCGGGGCGTCTTCAGCCTGGAGATTCTCCTGCACATGCAGGGATTGCTGCGCCTGCACTATGGTTCACCGGGCCTCGTTCTGGCCGATCACTTTGATTTCTTTGCTGGCACAAGTACCGGAGCAATTATCGCCACCTGCCTCTGCTGGAGCATGCAGGTCGAGGAGATTCTCGACCTGTATGTGAAGTACGGCGAAACGATGTTTCAGCCTGTTCCCTGGTACAGACCGTTTAAGAAAATTCTGATCTCACGCTTCGACGCCAAGCCTCTCTCAGAGATGCTGCAGCGTATTTTTTCCGAGGACGGCAGGGGCGGCGTGCCCTCTCTGCTGGA
Source organism: Acidobacteriaceae bacterium (assembly GCA_003151335.1). GTDB lineage: Bacteria > Acidobacteriota > Terriglobia > Terriglobales > Acidobacteriaceae > Bog-257. Next base: position 28,994 of record PLXE01000102.1, on the reverse strand, counting down.
AACCAAACGCCTGAAAAAACTCCTGCTGGTCGTGGTTCGCAACCACACGACCGGCTCGGCTTGGCCGGTTACCAATAATCCCTTGGCGAAGTTCTCCAATCCTGACCGACCGGATTGCAACCTAAAGATTCCGCTGTGGAAGCTGGTGCGAGCCAGTACTGCGGCGCCGGTCTATTTTGATCCCGAAGAGATTATGTTGGGAGATCGGCCTCAGGTCTTTGTGGACGGTTCCGTGACGCCCTATAATAATCCGGCTCTCATCGCTGCGCTGACGGTTGTGTTGCCCTGCTATCGGGTGAACTGGACGCCGGGGCCGGAGAATATCCGCGTTGTTTCGCTGGGCACGCTGCGGTTTTCCTCCGGGTTGCCAAAGAAGGTCGGAAAATTATGGCTGGGATACAACGTATCCAAGATTCCCGCGGCTCTGATTCAGGGAATTGCGTGGGAGCAGGATTACCTTTGCCGATGCCTCGGAGAGTGTGTATACGGCGAAGCGCTCGATGAGGAGATTGACGATCTGGTTGGCGTGCGGCTTCCCGGAGATCGATGGTTCAGCTATGTCCGGTACAACCAGTCTTATAAAACCGAAATCGTCGAAGAAATGCTTCGCACCGACCCGCGGTTGGCACAGCTCGATGCAGTCCGTTCCATTCCGCTCCTGCGCCAGATCGGTAAGGCCTATGCGCAGGATCATGTGAAACTGGAACATCTCATCTGAACACACGCGGGCTGAAAGAGCGCGTCACAACCTCGGTTTGCTTTGCGATAGTGGAAGAAAAGACACAAAAGGCAGCTCCGAATGGGCGGCGACGGGAGTCATTTTTGAGTTGTTGGGTATGCCTAGGGTCCGGTCAATGACCGGCGCCGTGACCTTGCCTGCTTCTAAGCTGGCTGAGTACGAACCGACCGCGGGAAACGGCTTTGCCGGGCTCGGTTCGCCACGCCTGAACAGCCACTCGAACCGGCCCTGCAATAGCGACATCAATCCCGAGTACCAGTAGCCGACTACAAAAAGAGCGAGGAACGCCACCATAAGCAAATTATGACTTCGCAACGCGTAGATGATAGTAACAAAGAAATAACCGCCCATCGCCAGTTCGATCCATGGGACAACCCCTGATCGATTGCGGTACTTGTTGCCTTGCGGTTTATCATTCCTTGAGGCGACCCGATACTTGGGAGTTCGCGCAAATGCCGTCTGTTTTCTCAAGAGTGCCTCCAGCACGGCGAGGGAATTGGTGAGTGTCAGTGCGACACCGATCGCCATCACAAGAGGCAGGTCGACCAAACTCCGCCGCCACCCGCGTGAGAACAGCTCTTTCTGAGACAACATATAAAAACTGGAAACGGAAAAGGTTGAGGTCACAAACAGCGGCAGATTGATCAGAACGATCTGCACCCAGTCCTGATAAGACCAGAGCAGCATAACTGGCAACAGCGGCACGGAAAGCAGAAGCGTCAGAGGATAGGTGATGTAGGCGGTGAGGTGGTACCAGGCCTCGAATTTTACTTTCAGGGGCACGTTGGATCTCAGTATGCGCGGCATCAGCTTCATCGCGACTTGGGTCTGACCTTTGGCCCAGCGCGCTTGCTGCGTTTTGAATGCGGTCATCTCGACAGGTAATTCCGCCGGGCACTCCACATCCTGCAGATAAATAAAGCGCCAACCTTTCAATAGCGCGCGATAGCTGAGATCGGTGTCTTCGGTGAGGGTATCGCAGTGCCAGCCGCCGGCGTCTTCAATGGCAGCGCGGCGCCAGATTCCGGCGGTGCCGTTGAAATTAAAGAACAAGCCGCTGCGGAAACGCGCCCCTTGCTCCAGAATGAAGTGGCCGTCGAGCAGTATGGCCTGTGCCTTCGTAAAGTGCGAGTAATTGCGATTGATGTGGGCCCAGCGCGTCTGCACAACGCCAATCTGCGAATCAGTAAAGTAGTGAATGACCTTTCTGAGCCAATCGGAGGCTGGAATGAAATCAGCATCGAACATCGCGATAAATTTGCCTCGTGCTACCGCCGCACCTGCCGCCAGGGCGCCAGCCTTGTAACCATCGCGGTTGGGGCGATGCAAATAATGGATGTCGTACCCCAGCGCGGCATAGTAGGCGACCTTGTGGCTCGTTACCTCCACCGTCTCATCTGTGGAATCGTCAAGCACCTGGATTTCCAGTTTCTCGCGCGGATAATTCAGGTTGCAGACCGCATCCACTAGGCGGTCAATGACAAACTGCTCGTTAAAAACAGGAAGCTGGACTGTAACGACCGGCAACTGCTCTTCGGGAAAGTACGCCGCAGGCGCCGGAGCACGGTTCCTGCGATATCGGTAATACCTGAAAAATAGGACATAGCGATTAAGGTCGTAGGAAGTCCGCAACAGCAGCAAGATGAAATACGGGATTAATAGGCCCAGATGCAATGTGTTCGGGCCAGAAAACCCTCTGAGGTTGGTGCCAATGACATGACTCTTCAGGTAATCAACGACCCCGACAAAAGGGGACAGTGCGAGAAGCGGGAGCCCCGTGCTACAGACTGTCAAAAAGGTCAACGAACAACCTCCCGCACACAATAAAAACCGGAGCCCCTATTGTCAGGGTCGTCCATGATGCGCCGAGATGCGCGTATGCTCAGCGGAAGGTCCCGCCACGAGCCACCACGCCGAATGCGCGCTTCCGTTGACGAAGGCCTTTGGGGTGCGGCCTTCGACGGTTTAGTGTTGTAGCCGCCCCGCTCGTATGGATCCTGCACCCACTTCCAAACGTTTCCGAGCATATCGTATAAGCCCCAGGCATTAGGATCCTTCTGCCCGATCGGATGCATTTCGCTGCCGGAATTTTTACCGTACCAGGCAATCTTCTCCAAATCCCCATAGCGCGAGCCTGTGGTTCCGGCGCGCGCGGCGTATTCCCATTCGGCCTCGGTGGGCAGACGGTAGTGATAACCGTCGTGCCGCTCGTTTAACATGCTCAGAAAGACCTGCACGTCGAACCAGCTTACCTCCACCGGTAGATCCGCGCCGCCCTTCTGGAAACGACTCGGATTGCTGCCCATCACGGCCGACCAGGCCGCCTGCGTGACCAGGTACCGGCTCATCTGGAAAGGCTTCCTGATGATGACAGGGTGACGCGGCTTTTCGTCCTCGGTACACTGCTGATCGCCGGCTGAGCAGCCCATTTCGAATTCACCGGCGGGAATTGGTACAAACGAAAAATTCGCCGGAAGGGAAACGGGCACGAAAGCGGCCGCTGGAGCTCCGTGCACACATACCGCTCGGCCCGCGCCTTCTTCCTTGGGCTGGCTCGTCCAGTCTCCGTCGGCAGAGCGAAGCCAGATTTGCGAAGGGTCATATTCAGTCGGCAGCGAGTCGCTCCAAATGTCCCCGGATTGGTACACCGCGCGCTGCTTGGAGCGGCCTTCGGCGCTGGCCAGCGCGAGGATTTCGGAAACGCGCGGGAGCCGCCAATCCGAATAGCCGCCGTACCGCAGGCTGCGGCAATACAAGACCGCCGCTGCCCGATTGAAGTCATAACCGTTGTCCTTGCGGGTCCAAGTCAATCCATGAGCCGGGTCAGTCCACACCACTTCCGCAAGCAGTTTTTGGTTGGCTTGTCTGGCCCTGACCGTCGTCCAGCCAGCCACAATGGCCAGGACCATGACGGCAGTACTGGCCGCAACAAGGACTGCCCGCTGCCGACGCACGCGGCGAAGATCGGCCAGCGCTTTGCCCTCGCGCTCCCGGGCCTCTTGCTCGCGTGCTCGGGCTTCCCGCGCGGCCACCCTTTCGCGCTCAAGCGTCTCTGCCTCTCGGCGATTGTCGCGGCTCAGGCGAATGGGCTCAGCCAAGCGGTCGTGGGCGAGCTCAAGCCGCGCCATGCCGTGCTGTTCCTCGCGCCGAATCAGTCGGCACTCCACAAGCGTGTCTATCGCTCCTTGAGTGATACCCGGAAGCTGAAGAGCGTTCTCCTGCGCACAACTATCGCGATGTCCGGCAGGCGTCAGAAGCTTTTCCTCAACAAAATATCGGGCCTGGGGCGGTAATCCCCGGAATGCAGTTTCGCAGAACTTGCCCAACGCCTCTTCTTTGCTGCCCTCAAGCAGCTCCAGAGTGATCTTCGACTCGCCGCGTTCGCGGCGCTGGTTGTTGAGCTCATAGCAGACTACGCTCAGAATGGCGGGATCGACTTCCATTTGCGCAAGTTTCTGCCCCGGTTTTCCCGCTGCGACAAAGCGGACGATGTGCTCGCCGGCTGCCCCATCCACCAGCTCAGGCGCCTGGTTCACGATAGCGAGAGCTGCCACTCCATTGACGGCCTGTAGGCGCATGCGGTTCAACGCCAGATCAGTGAATCGCTCGCGCAGTCCCTCCAACTCAGGCAGGAAATCTTCCCTGATCGCAATCACGATCTTGTAGCTGTGCCGGGTAAACGAGTACTGTGACGATTCTTCAGGGTTCAGTTCCAGGCGCGCCTTGACCGCGCGGGGCGCACGGCCTTCGGCAAGATCGGAGAGCTCGTCGAGAAACGATTCCACCGCGTGCTCCATCGCGGGGCTGGAGCGGCCCAACGTGAAAAATTCCTCAAATTGATCGAAAATGAGCAACGGCGTGACGGGGCGGTTCTTCTTGTCCCAAAAAACAGCCTCGCTGCGATGGAAATATTCCCAAAGAGTGAGTGAGCTTCCGCCGGCAGGTTGGGAGGCAGACCAAAATGGAGCCTCGATTCCGAAGGCAGATGCCTGGTTCAGCAACTCGTGCAAGACCTGGGTTCGCAAATCCGGAGGGCCGGGCTTGAAATCCAGACGCAGGTAGACGGGGAGCACATTCTCTTCACAGCGAAGCCGGGGAAACAAGCCAGCCTGCAGCAGTGACGATTTGCCCAAACCGGAAAGACCAAAGAGGACTGAAAGGCGCGTGCGCATGACTAGCCGCAGCAGTTCATCAGTCTCCGCCTGACGGCCCTGGAAAAATTCACGGTCCGCCTCCTCGTACTGCAACAGGCCGGGCCACGGATTCTGCGGATCGCAGGAGCCAGTCGGGTGCGCGGCACGTGTTGAGAAACCGGTTCCGCTCATGCCGCCCCTGCCGACAAAGCCAGCTGGTGCCTTCGGTAGAGCTGTTTAATATGGGCGATCAGCTCCGGCGAAACCTCTCCGCCCGGCGCCGACACGGACTGGATTTGGTGGAAACGGGCCGGCAGTTTTTCCTCCGTCGGACTGGTGCCGTCTATGACGATCGGCAGCAGGAAGGTTTCGCCCGGCGGACTCATTCTCTCGATCTCGATCGCGTCGTTCCATTCAACGCGGAAAAAGCGCTTCTCTCGGGTGAGGGTGTTCCCGGAAATGACCGGCAAAAACAGTGAGGACTGCCGGATGTTACGCCGTATTTTCTTTTCCCATTCGTCTCCTCCTTCCAGGAAGCCTTTGTCGAAGAAGACGTCCATGCCTTCTGCCTCTAGGCGGTTCTTAATCTTCTCCACCACGTCGCGGTCCTCGCTCGCGTAGCTGAGAAATAGCGCCCCGGCAGGCTTGCCGGTTGCGGAAGGCGCGTCCGCCTTACGTTCAGCTAACACACGCGCACTCCAGCGCTGATACAACTCATGCACGAACTCGACCGCCCCTCCGCTGGTATAGACCTTTGTTCCACGGCTGAAGCTGCGCAAGAAGAGAATTAAATTGTCGTTGGCACTCGCATAATCGGCTAAATAGTCGGGCTTGCCGGGGACAGACAGCGGCTCCCCTTTGGACATGCGCATGAAGAACCATGAAACCCAGTCGCCGAAGCGGTTGCCCAGCATCAACAAACTCTTTTTCTTCAGCTCATCGAACAGGATGGGCGGGCGCCGTGTCTCAGACTGCAGGGAATGGAAAAACTCAATGATATCTTCCTTTGTCACCACGTAACTTGGCTCGGCCGATAATGTGCCCAAAAGTTGATACACAAATGCCGGTACGCAGTCCAGCTTCCACTCGCGTGGCAGGTCTTTCACATCATTGGGCGCATAGGCGATCGTTTGCGTTTCAGAGCGCCCGCCAGCACGCTCTTGGTTCACGGCACGGGTAAGAAGCGAATCGAACGTCGTTGTTACGAACAGCTTAAATGGCTCGATCCGGGCCAACTGCAGCAGAACCTCAGGAATGGGGTAGTCCTTAAGGAGCTGCCCAGCTACAGTCTTCAATGCAGGATAGATTTCCCTTAGGTTTCCGCCGCGAGCCAGATGCCGATAGGCAACCTCGTTGAGTTCGTCTCCTGGGGACAACGGAAGGTCTTGCTGGCCGAGTCGCGCAGCCAGTCGCGCAGCTATCTCCCCATAGAGATTGCCGCCGCTGTTGCCGACGAGCAGATCGCGGCCGATGACTGGTATGACCCGGCCCTCGTCAATAAGCTCCAGCAGCGGGTCCCAAAATAAGATATCGCTCGTTTCGCAGGGCTTCGCCTCACCTTCATTCATCGCCGTCTCGCTTTTCCGCTGGTCTGTAAGCGGAGAATACACCTGGGTGACCGGGAATGCGAGTACCAAGATGTTGGTCAAGAAACAGCGGTGGAGTGATCATAAAGACCCATTTCAACTCTGAATGGTTCAATTATCGCAACATGCCAAAGCAGATCGAGTACACTGCTTTCGAGGTAGCGTTTGTAAGAAGACAGCGTTAGAGCACACAAATGAACGGTGGCATTCGCTGATTGCCGAACGGAGGCCATATTGCCCGTCGACCCTTCATCGTACCAACCGAAATTGATTGACACGTCGCGCGTCGAAATCAGCGAAGAAATGCGCACACTCATTGAGGTGCTGGCGGAGAACGCTCATGACCTCTGGGCAAGGGACCGGATCGCAGGCGGATGGCGGTGGGGACCGGACCGTAATGACTCCTTGAAGTTGCACCCCTGCCTGGTGCGGTACAACGAATTACCCGAATCCGAGAAAAACGTTGACCGAAGCGTTGTGTTGGGGACCTTAAAAGCGATCCTGGCGTCGGGATACCGGATTGAGAAAGTTTGATTCTCGCAGCAAAGAGCAGTGAAAAGTAACGGCGCAGACGGCACTGGTGCCCGTAACGGCGGCGCCGCGGAAAGCCGCATGAATTCGCAATCCAAACAGGCGGCTCATACCGCTGCTCTTACCGTTGCAGCGCACCAGGCCTCGGCCTCGGCCGTTCCGCCCGACGATATGATTGACACGCCGGACGACTTCAAAAAGTGGCCGTTTCTGCATCATGTCCTGGGCGACTGTCGCGACTCGCTGGTGGCAATTTATAGCAACGCGGATCAGGAGGCCCTGCATGCGCAACGTGTGCATCGCCGATGGGTGGTTCGGGCCGCCTGGTTTGCCACCCTGGCAATTCTCTTTGCCTTATTGCAATTGACGCTGCACCACTCCGGAGGATTGCCGGCAATTTTTGAAGGTTGCTCTGTGATTGGCGCACTGTGGGCTTTCCAACGAGGGCAACAATCGCGCCAGGACTGGTTGACGAAGCGGCACACGGCGGAGCGTTGCCGCCTGCTGAAGTTCAGCTCGATCATACATCCCGATCTTTGGGCGCGGGGGCGGACCGGCGCAACCGAGTGCCTTACTGCACTCGGCGTTCGCACAGAAGACCTGCGAAAATTGTCATATAAAGACGTTCAGCGGTGGTTGGACTACGACACGCTCTCTCCCCCTCCAGGCAGGCTCGTACCGCGTAATCTCGAGGAACTTACCGAGCTTCGAGATTATTACCGCGAGAAGCGTCTGCAGCATCAAGTTGCATACTTCAAGCAGCAGTACGAGCGCAACGTGCAGCGCGATCAGTTCTGGCGGCGAGTGCCACAGTGGCTTTTTGCCGGCAGCGTGATCATTGTGGCTTTGCATGTGACCATCGAAGCCGTCACGTATTTGTACAGCAAATACGTGACGCAGTTACCCACTGCGTTGCCTTCCTCGGTTGGGTTGGGCCTGGATGCCGTAGTCGCTTGCGCGGTTCTGCTGCCGGCGGTGGCGGCGGGAATTCGCACCTGGCGGTCTGCGAATGAAACAACCCGAAACATCAGCCGTTTCCGCGCCAAGTACCTGGCATTGAGCAACATCATGCAGAGGCTGGATTCCGGTGCGCTGAAAGACGCTGCCGAGGCGGAAGCGGCTCTGCGCGACCTGTGGTATGCCGAACAGATCATGGACTCTGAGCATCGCGAATGGCTTCGATTGATGCTCGAAGCCGAATGGCCAGCCTAAACTATTGATCGCGCGGTCATCTCACTCCAGAATCGTACCTTTTTGGCCAACGGCCATAGTCGCCGTGGAATGCCATGCCGTAGTGCACCCCACCAGAACTGGACACCCAAGTATACTGGTCAATGCAAGCAAGGGTACTGCTCAACGGGCATTCGACGGCTTGCCCAATTACCCGGCCAAATCACTTGCCGCAAGTTCCTGATTCTGCAATGCCAGCCGGAGCCTCACTCGGGTGCCCACAAACAGACAATTTTGGGCAGGCTGCAGAGGCCTTCTATCATGTCAGCGGCAAGGGTTTCAGCAGATCGCGATCTATCAAGCTCCGAAAATAACCGCAGACGGCCAGAGCGAATGCACGGTCGCGAATCAGAACTCCAAGCTCGATATTTCGGTCCAAGGCAGCCTCAGTGAGGTTTGCTGATGTTATGAATACCGCTTCATCGTCGGCGACAACGGCCTTCGCATGAAGAACGCAACCGGGACCGTCCTGCTCCAGCGATCGCGGGTCGTAAAACACACTTGGACGCGACGAACCGGGCCAGTCGGTCTTCCAGAAATGGTCCGCGAACCTCCTCACCAATTGTTCTGAAGCGGTAGAGTCGCCCCTTTTGCGTTGGATGTTTAGCAACAATGTGACTCGGAGTGCTGGCGTCGTATCCATGTGTCGAGCCAAAATCTCGAACGCCTTAGGACCGTCGAAAAAAGCGTATGTGCTCGCCCAAATCGAGCGCTCTGCAGACCCGAGCAACTCTTCGTAGACTCGTCTGGTATCTCGAGCGTGCAAACCTTGGACTTCGGGGCCGGACCACACAAGGTCAGGTTTCCGAGTTCTCTCTGCAACCCTTCCCACAGTTCGAAGCCAGGCAGCAGCGGCCGGCCCCGAGATCCCAAGCCGCTCGAGTTCGAGCAGCGATGCGGCGACGTCCTCCGCGTCCTCTCGATCCCCCAGCACCGCGCGGAACGAAACGAGGGTGGGAGACGGACCCAGCAGTCCGGACTCGAGAGCACATGCCAAGCGGTCGCGGAGATGCGACGGAAGATCGAGCAGGGCGTCGCTCATGAAACCGCTCCGAAGAATGCAGAGTCGGGATAACCAAGTACAGGCACAACAAGCGCGCGGTCCAGGTAGTCATTCCGCATCTCGCATGAGGTCTCGGCCACCAACGCGCAGCCGTGGCAGGCAGCACCATGGAGCCAGCGGCCCTCCAAACTGTCGCCCGGTACGTGATAAGCGCATACCGGATCGTTCGAACAGAGCGCGCTCATCCGAAGCGCTTGCGCAAGATGATCTTCGATGTGGCGTGCCTGCTGCACAAGACCACCGAGGGTCCCCTCAGCATCGGGGCTGCCCGTGTATAGGAGTATGCCGAAGTGTTGAGCCTCAGTATCCGCGTAGATCCGCTCACGAATAGAACTAGCAGGGTAGCCGCAGCGCATGGCAAGCGATTGGATGAGGAGATGCGAGAGCGTATGCAACAGTATGTACGATCCACCAGGAAATAGGCGCTGACTCTTCCGATCCTTTCCCCAGCGCAGGTGCCCTCGCGCGAGCGCATCGAGCCGTTCCTTCACGGCGGGTCGCACTAGCCAGCTCAATACTGCATGCGCACTAAGTTGGATAAATATCCCCTCACCGCGGTTCTCGACCGCTGGGAACCACTTTGGATCGAGCGCGATCTGCGCACGCTCGACGTCGGTGTCGTATTCGCCGTTGATGTCTGGTGTCACCGCTTCGAAGCGTGTGAAGCCGACCAAGGCGAGAACCTCGCGCAAGCGGTGCACCTGAATTACAGTTTCAATGCCGTCGCTCCGCCTTGAGTGCCGCCATGCTCGATCCGGTAACCGACGGGCATGAAAGTTGGGATCGATCGGCACGTCGTCGCCAAAACCCTCGGGTGCGGCGAGCAAGGCTTTCAGTTCGACCTGCTTGACGGGTTTCTCTTCCACCTTGCCGCCCTTAACTTCACGTATCGCTGCAAGCACCTCATCGTCGCTGAATAGGGATAGCCCTTCCATAATCTTCGGCTTTTTCTTCAGAAACGCGAGGTCCGAGGCGTCGTCAACGATCTGGAGATCGTCCCAAAGCTTTCTAACTGATGTCTCCACCGCGCTTCCGCGGTCCGGCAGTGACAGCACGCTTACCACCTGAGGGAAATACGCATTGGATGCCGTGCGGATCAGCAGGCGACTGGGTAGTTTGCATTCCTCCTCTGTATTCCGCCCAAGCCATGGCCGCGCCCCGCGACACGTTTCCAGAGGGTTCATCTCAAGCTGAGTAGCCTCATACAAACTTCGCGGTGATTTACCGCACTCGCATCTGACGACGAGATCGGCCAGATCACCTCCCGTACCCCGCTCGTCGAGCCACAGCCGTTGGCGGCAGGGATCTGCAGCGCCGTGTACGAAGCGCCGCCAGTCGAGGTCATCCACATGCCCTTTCGGGCAGGCGCGCACAAAGCGAGTGGCCACAACCGGACGACCGTCGAACCGTCCCCTGTCATCAAGCTCCTTGCGATGGACCAGCCGGCGGGATCGTTCGCGCTCCCCGCCGCTGCTGGCTTCCTGTACGACGAACCATTCCGGGAATCTCCAGACGCCGATTCCTTTGGCAGACTCCCGGGGATCGTTTTGGTCGGGCGGTGGCGCAAAGAGCCGCGGCGCCGGGACGCCCGTCATGATTTCGAGCTTGCGCGTGAGCCGTATCTCAGGAATTTCCTCCAGATCGCTAGTCTTCGGCCAGGTTTCGAGACCGCCTACAATCGCCGAATGTTTCGGCAAGTCGATGAGGGCGCCTGGTCCGTAAGTTGTGATGATCTGCCCGCGCCTGACCTGCCCCTGGGATTTCCGGCTCATGAGGGATCCTCTACCTGTAGACCACTCAAATCCTTTAAGAACAGATTTACCTCTGGCTCCACGTCGCGGAGCGATCGATTGGCACGGAACTTGCCGTGGTCATCGGACTCGAAATTGGTGTCGAGCATTTCCCGAAGTAACGGCCGGGGTTGCTTCAGCTCGTACTTCTGATACTGCATAGATACCCCGGCAGCATGGTAGTGGTCGAAGACTTTGCGCCAGGAGTCGAGCAGTTCGACAACCCTGTTCTGAACACTGCGAAGGCATTCTTCGCGCTCCGCTTCGTCCGCAAGAGGCTGCTTTCGGACACGCTCGAGGAAAGCATCGAGAAGCCGGCGCTCGAGCTCTGCCCGCACATCCGTGATCAATTCAACTCCCTGCGGAGGGGTCAGCTTCGGTACGACGTGCCGGGCCAGCCCCACGAGCGCGCCGGCAAAACCACGGTCGAGCGCCCGTGCCGAGAAGGGCGTGACGCTGGACACCTCCACGGAGCGATAGAAGGTCTCGTGGTAATACCGGAACCGTTCGTAGTGGGAGCGGTCGCGTGGCTTGTGAATATTGAGGAGCGTGACCACGAGCCCGGGTCGCTGGTCATCGCGGCCCACGCGGCTCGTGGCTTGGATGTACTCAGCGTGTGTCTTCGGTTGCCCTAATACGACCATCAGACCGAGGCGTGGGATGTCGAGGCCCACAGAGATCATATTCGTCGCGATTGCACAATCTACTCGCTGCTCAATCTTGTGGAATGGCGTCTCGAGTCGGCGGCGGGCCTCGGCCACTTTGTCAGTCGAAACGCGGGAGGTGAGCTCGACCACCTCGGAGAAGGTTTTGCGGTCTCGAAAGATCCCTTGCTCCTCACCAATCCGCTTGCGGCCACCGTAGGCCTTGATCGTATTCTGGACCTCCTCTTCGAGGATCCGGCGGGCCCCGCCCAGCTCGCGCAGGCTGTTGAAGTAGCCGAGCACGGTCATGTACGGGTCAGCGGGGTTCTGCTCGTTCTTGTGCCCGCCAGCGTCGCGGTAGGCGCGCTCGGCGGCGCCCATCAGGGCGAGCCATGCTTTGCGCATGATGACTTTCGGGTTCCTACCTTGCGCGGCGATTCCGAGATAAAGCCTTGCAGCCGTCTCTGACGAGGGAACCGTCCTCGCGAAGAACGAGTCACTTCTGTCGGGCCCGGGCGGAGGAAACACTTGCGTCAGTGGCCGCGCGAAGAGAGCCTGAATCTGGTCCTGCGCCCGGCGCACAGTTGCGGTCGAGGCGACGATCTTCGGCCGCACCGCACGCCCGTCAATTTCACGCACGCATAGGGCCTCGATCGCAGACTCGTAGAGTCCAGTCATCGTGCCGAGCGGTCCCGAGATAAGGTGCAGCTCGTCCTGGATGACGAGGTCGGGCGGCGGGAGCGGCGTGGCGAGACGGGTCCCCCTGCCTGGCTCCGAGGCTCCATAGAAACCCGCCGAATCATGCCGCTCCGCCCCACCGAGGAGCGATCCGGTTTGGCCAACCCATGGGAGCGATGCGAATTTGTCAACCGTTGCGATCAGGAAGGCTGGAAGTCGTCGGTAAATCGGCTCGTCCACAGCCACAATGGGGAGCGGACGGTCGCGTGTGAAGTCGCATTCGAAGTTCGTGCAGACGATACGTAGTTCACGCGGCTGGTCGTCGTTCGGCATCAGTGCGAACGAGCTTGGCCCGAAGCGTGTCCCGCACCACGGACAGTTCTCAAGAGGAATAGGTGACGGCTTACCTTTGGGGTCCGCCTTGAACTGCCGCACTTTGGTTCGGGCTGAGTCAGAGCGCCCGTCCCCCTTATGCCCGAGAATGTTCGGTGTGGCTGCTTTGCCCACCCAAAGACCGATCTCGAACGGCCACTCGCCGTAGCGCGTGACGTCCTTTTCGCGTTCGAGCTCTAGCGCGCACACAAGCCCCGCGGCTCGTGCGAGCTGATCGAGCGTCAGCAGTCGGAGTGTATAGCGCATGATGACGCTCACGCCGGCGCCCGAGCGACCCTTCTCGCCGGGGTGGTGCAGCCTGCGTAGCACCATCGCAAACGCCGCGAGTCCGAGATAGGCCTCGGTCTTACCACCGCCCGTCGGGAAGAACAGCAAGTCCACCGTTGCGCGGTTGGGGTCGCACGGGTCGGTAAGGCCTGGGAGATTTAGCAGTAGAAAGGCGAGCTGGAATGTGCGCCACCGTGGCGTCTCGATTCCGAGACGCTTGCGAAGCGCCAGGGCCACAGCACGATTAGCCACCCGGAAGGCGTCGAGCGCGTCCGCATCCTGAGCTAGAAGCGCGATGCCCCGCGCGATCCGATCGGCGGCAACACCCGCAAAGCGCAATAGCTCGTCCGCTGTGTCGCGCCGACTCCCTCGCAGCGTCGCGATGATCGGTCCCCGCGCCTCGATCCAAGCGCGATATTGACCTACGAGCGATCGAAGTGCTGTTTCGGCGGCTTGGCCATCGGCGAGTGTGCCAAGCACCTCCATCGACAACTCGGTGCCCGGCGCATCCACGGTCGCTGTCTTTTCCACTTGAGCGCTTGGCATCCATGCACTGCGCAGCAGTCGGCACGCTCCGTCCACAATCTCCCACTCGGCGGAGACACCGTGGCCGGTGGCGTATTCAGGGGTGTCGGCATAGTGGAGATCGGCAACCTGATCGTCCCACTCGGCGGCCTGCGCGCCACGCAAGTCCGGTCGCGGCACAAACGGATAGTCCCCTCGCACTTCGATCTCAGCTTGGAAAATGTAGGCGAGATCCGGATTATCCGCATCCGGTGCGCGATGGTTCACAAGAAAGACCGAAACCGAGCGAGTGCCTTGCGGGATATGCTGATCAAGATCGCCGCTGAGGATCAATCGTTCGACGATATGGAGCTGTAGGCCGCCGGAGTTGGGCACATCGTGGACTGGTTCGTTGGACTCGCGGAGAGTCACAGGAACAGTCTCCGACCGCGATTGTCGCTGCCAGACGGATATAGCCTTGCCGTCGGTACCCTCAATCTCCGACCGCGTATAGTCGCCCCAGCGTAGGACCACGGTGATGCTGTGCGCTTCCTTCGGCACAAGGAAGCTCAGTCCCATCGACGAGGGAAAGAAACCCTTCTTGGCTGCTTTGCGCTCATCGTTCGACTCCTCAGCCAGGCCCGCTGAATCAGGAATCACACCGACGTCATCATCCTCATCGGCGTCGGCACCCCTCTCGGGTGGCGTACCCGACGGAATTAGGAAGCCGGTCAGATACCAGTTCGATGGGCGCACCCAGCCAGGCAGTCGCTCGTTAGCGAGTGCCTGGCCCGCCCGAGGACCGATGAGGTCCAGCTTCAGCGCATCGACCAACCGCTCGCGCACCTCTTGGGAGGTTGTGGGAAAGTTGCCTTCGGTTGGCGCAGTCATGAAAAGAGGTCCTCCGTCTCCGGAGCCCTGTGTGCGCGCTTCGCTGCCGATTTCTTGCCGCCCCTCTTTGCCGCAGTAGCGCCGGAGCGCGCCTCTTCCTTCGCGCGTTCGGCATTGAGTTCCAGAAGCAACGCCAGCACCTCGTCACGGGCCTCGTCGGGCCAGCGGTAGCGCCAAGGCTTCTTCTTGCCTCCCCCCTCCTCTTCGTCGATCTCGTAGTCGAGCAGAAATTCGCAGTCGGTCGGGATGTCATTCCAGCCGTAGGCGTCGAGCACGGCGCGGTCCATGGCGGCGTGCAGCTCGCGAATTTGCAGGATGTCCGGATCGCGCTCGTCGGGATCGTGGAAGCGGTTGTAGGTCTTGGTCAGGCCCTCGTTGTTCTTGACCATTACACCCGCGCGAAACTCGAAATAGGCCTTGCCGGCGGCTTCAAGGACGGAGTGATTTTCCCAGTTTTTGGGGAAAGGGAAAGTCTCGAAGCAGTCAGATGGCGTGTAGCTCATCAATTCAATAGAAGTACTACTAAAAAACCTCGCCCAGACCTCATGAACACGGGACTGTATTGTTCCAAAGCCAGAATAACTCTCGATGCAAAACACCACCGCTTTCTGGGAAAAGATCCAATCGGCCGGCATCAAGGTGAATCCGAAGCGCGGATTCACTTGAGATGTGACGAGCACGCGCCGCATGGAGGCAAGGCGTTCATAGAGCTCTGGTCTATGCGCCTGAAAGGCCCACCATTTCCGTTTCAGGGGTATGTTGTTCGGATTGTTACCGAGGATTTCCCGGCCAGGCTTCACCTTATCGCGAATAATATCTCGTAGCTCAGGCCACTCTTCTAAGTCGGCCTCAGACTGGAGGTCACTCAATAGAATTACGTATCTGTGATACATCTGCCTTGGATGTGACAGAATCTCTTCCCCACCGATGTACGGTCGAATGCGACTCTCAAGATCGGGCCGCTTCTGGAGAAGCTTGTCGCAGACGTTAAGCGGCGTGCATTCCGGGTCGCCGTCAGCAAAAAGAAATCCCTGCCCGTAGATCTTGCTACCCAAGGAAAAGTACGGATTCGCCGACAAACGAGCAGGGCTTTCATCGTTGGTTCCTTCCGTGAGGTATGCGTTTATGCGAGGCACCCACTTTCCATCGAGGAAAGCTGCTGTTGCGGGGCATTGCTTGGAAACGTGAACCATGCTAACGACGACGGCAACTGAGCCTGGCCATCTGAAGCGTCGGGTTGCAGCATAGACCTGTCCGCCCTGATGCAGAATCGTTCGGAGCCCTCCCTCTCGAGTGTCACCTTGCGAAATTGTGTTTGTGGCGATCAGACCGAAGGTGCCACGCGCTCGAAGAAGGCCGAATGCACGGCGGAAGAAGTAAGCGACAAGATCGCACAGATGCTCGCAAGGTGGAAACATGCACGTAAGCCACTGGAAGTACGTCATTCCGGCAACCGTCGAGATTCTTGTTCCTCCCAAGAAGGGCGGATTTCCTACGATCGCATCGAACCCCGAATTCTCACGTTCAAACACCTCCGGAAACTCAATCTCCCAGTGAAACGGCACTAGTGGCCGCTCGGCGTGCCGCCACTCTTCCAGCCGGCCATGGTAGCGGTCGGCCTCGCCACTCACGACCGCGCTAACGTACCCGGCGCGCTTCCCCTCCCGATCCTTGGGCTTCTCAGCCTCGAAGAACGCCGCGATCACGAGGTCCCCCAAAAGCCGCACCTTGTCCAGCTCGGACTTGGCGTGGTCCCACAGGTCTCGCACCTCCCAGTCGGACACGCTCTCGCCCGCCTCACGAATGCGCTTGCGTAACGCGGTGACCTTTTCTAACGGCTCGCGAACTCCCAATCCCTCGAGAATTGGCGATCCAGAATCCCAGTGCAGCGCCTCGATCTGTTTCCGCGAGAGCCCGACCAGCGAATCGCCGTGACGCAGTGCGTGGTCCACAAACGTGAGCGGGTGATCCTTGGCTAGTGTAACCAGCCAGAGCGACATCTTGGCGAGGTCCACCGCCACGGGGTTCTTGTCCACACCGTAAAGGCAACGCTGTGCGATCAGTCGGCGCGCGAAGATAACCTCATCCTCGTCTGCCGGGATCGCTTGCGGTTCGCCGTGGGCATGCCAGGCCTCGACCAGCGCGTCACCGAGATGGCGGCAGGTTTCGACGAGAAATGCCCCCGAGCCCATTGCTGGATCGCAGACCTTGAGGTCCAGGATCTGCAAAGGCCGGGGCGGCCTACCGTCTTTCCCGCGCAGGCGGGCGAGGATCGGCTCCAGCGTCCGGCGCACGATGGGCTGGGTGAGCGCGCGTGGGGTGTAGTGTGAGCCGGAGCCGCGCCGCTCCTCGCTGGGCTGGAGGACCATCGCGCCCTTCGACACGAGGTCAGGCGTAGCCGCAAGGTCAATCACTGGCAGCAGCGCTGAGTGAAGATCCTCGACTGTCGTGGCTGCAACCAGAGCCTTCTCGACGGTGCCGGTGAGCTTGCGGTCGGTGCGGTCCTGGATCCACTTTTCGCGCTCGCCCGCGGGCTCGCCTCGTAACGCCTCAAGGTCCACTGCAGTGGGTGCGCCCTGTTTCTTCTGAGCCTTGATCGCCACCGAACGGCCGGTCGTCGTCTCTAGCCGGAAGCCCATCATCGTCTCATAGACGGAGCCCATCTGCTCCACGTCAAGCGCACGGTAGGAGATGCGCTCGCCGTCGAGGACCAAAAGTTTTTCGAGCGCGCGGTAGATCGTGCCGTCTGGCACGAGCGGTGGCTCAATGCGCTCGTCGACATGACGTGCGCCGCCGGATGAGCGACCTTCGAGGAACGTGAAGCGGTCGGGGTCGAAGAGCACGCCGTGGCGCTTGGGAAGCCGCATCGTGCCGGATTCGGCACCATCATGGATCATTCGGAAGAGGACGAGAAGCTGTGCCCAAGCGCTGTAGCGCTGATCCATCGTGTCCGGAAAGAGCGCGGCATCCTCGCGAAGGCGCTCGTAGAGGCCTGCGAGCGAATAGTAGCGCAGGAAGGTCTCGTCCTCCGGAAGCATGTCCTTCTCCTCCGCGTAAAGCAAAAAGACGAGCCGAAGAATGACGGTGAGCAGCGCGCGGTAGACTTCGTCGGGGTGCTCGGCGAGCGCTTTGCGCAGGAGTTCGCCCTTCGAGGCGTCGTGGGCGGCCTGAAATCCGCGCAAGAGTTCGTACAGAGCGTGGAGAACCTGCTCGGCCAGCTTCTCACTGACCTCGTTCTGATACTTGCGGCTGTCCTCGAGAAGGGCGGCGAGGCGTTGCGCGCGCGGCAGTGATAGGAGTCGCGGCTGGCCGAGAAGCAGGCGCAGCGCGGTCGAGATCGGTCGGCCCGCCGTTTGGACCATGTCTGCGACGCTGAAGTTGAGCCAGCCTGAGCTCTCTCCCCGCGGCGCGGAGACCAGGCGCAACACCCGCCCGTTGAACAGCAGACCCGCGGGCACGCCAGTCTGGCGCAACAGCCTCTCCATACGGCCGTGAGCCGAGGCATCGAGCTGACCTCGTTCATGCACGACACGGTCAAAGTCGTCTCCGGGCTCGAGGACCCGCACAAGGAGCTGCCAGATCGATGCACCTTCCTTCGGCTCAAGCTCACGGACGGCGAGATCAGGCCGAAGTGTCTCGCTGCAATCCAGTGGCACCTCCAGCTCGGTTGGGATCGGGCACTCGGTTGTGCCGGAGTAGCCCTTCGGTGAGAAA
This sequence comes from Acidobacteriaceae bacterium, assembly GCA_003151335.1. Taxonomy (GTDB): domain Bacteria; phylum Acidobacteriota; class Terriglobia; order Terriglobales; family Acidobacteriaceae; genus Bog-257. The sequence continues at coordinate 10,831 of PLXE01000102.1, read as the reverse complement.
TTCCAGCCCAGCACTGACTCCGCGAATCGGCGAAAGTCGGACAGGTACGGGACTCCACCTTCCTTGGGGTCGAACACGCGATCCGCGACGCAAGCGCGCAGGAGCCTCTGGCCCTCGGTATCACGTCTGTCGAGGATTGCACCCGCGCGGACGAGCGCCGTAGCTGACACGACAAGACCCGTCGGTCGGACGAATCCGATCCACTCCAGGTGGGCGACAATCTCGGGATCACGTTTGGAACTAGCCATCAGTTCGTCTCCGGCCAGAGATAGACGAGTCCAACCGGCTCTACACGCTTTGCTCGCACCTCATAGAACGCTCGAATCCGCCGCGGCTCGCGCGTGAGATCACGCTCGAACTGCTCGAGGCGACTTCGCCAGGAGCGCATGTCGGATTCGAGCTGGCGCTTCTCTTCGTCGCCGAAATCGATGGTGAGCTGCTCGAACGCGCCCTCATTCTTGGCGAGCTCTTCGCGTACTCTCTCGCGTTGTCGCTCAAGGGTTTCCCGCAGATCCTTCTCCTCGCGAGCGCCCCGCTGACCAAGCTTCTGGATGGCAAGCACCGCCATTTCCGCCGCTCGCGGCTCGAGCTGGGGCAGCAATTCAGCAATGTCCCGCGGCGCCGCGTCGAGAAGCTTGCGTTGGATCGTCGCCACAGGCATCTGGAGGCCACGGCCAAGCGAACGCTCAAGGAGTTCGAGCGTCCTCGCCTCTGCGTCCCGCGCGTAGGCCGCAAGCGATCCCTTACGCTGGGACGGCTCGATCCAACGCGCCGTGATCGGCACCAGCTCCTCGTGAAGCCGCTCCGCGCCCTGACCGTAGAGCGAGAGGCGTCCCAGCAGGATCACGCGCGGAATTGAGTCGGTGGCCTGCGCGAGGCACGCGCGCGACAGGTCGTGGTGGATGAAGCCTTGCGAGCGGAAGCGCGAGAGTAGGCGCTGGGCGACCCGCTGCTCAAGATGCAGGTGGACGGTGTCCTCAGTGAGTACGCCAGCGTCCTTGAAAACGACTGGCCGAATGGGTGCCTCGCGGCGCCAGTCGGCGAGCTTCTGGTTCTGCTTGCGTGGCGTGCGGAGGGTGTCGAGGGTCGCGGCCCAGCTCGCATCGGTTTCCGCTCGGCGGTCGAGCCGCGGGAATGTCCAGACCGGCCGACCTGCGTCATCAGTCGCTTCCGCGAGCCGCTCGGCACCGAGGAGCTCAAGGGAACAGGACAGCGCATCACGGAATGGCGCGGCCTCGAAGCCGGTCCAGATACGCGATGTCTCAAGCAGACTCTGGCAACGCTCGATCTGCGCCTTCAGGTCTTCCTGACGCTCTCGCGCTGCTTCGAGTTCTTCCTCGGAGACGCGCTTCTTCTCCGCGTCAAGGTCCGCATGTTCGATCTCGCGCGCCAACTGATCGGCGTCGCGGTGTCGGATGCCCTGTCCCAGGCGGCGCTCGATGTCGTCATCAATGACCTTCGAGAGGCTGCCGAGCTCTTTCTTGATGGTCTCCGTCTTCTTGACCAGAACCTCGAGCACCCGGTCTTCGACCCGCTGAGGGAGCACGAAATAGTGACAGTACACTTCCAGGGCTGGCTGAAGCTTGCGGTCGATGCGCCCGTTGCGTTGCTCGATTCGGCCCGGATTCCAGGGCAGGTCGAAATGGAAAAGATCCGCACAATGCGCTTGGAAGTTCAGCCCTTCGCGGGCGGCGTCGGTGGCGAGCAGGATGCGCAGCGGGTCCTTCGCGGGGTCAGTATTGAAACGACGCTGGATCTCCTTGCGCCGTGCGCCGCTGGTAAGGCCGTCGATCACCTCGATACGCTCCTCGGCGCGGTCAGTCCCTTCGATCGCTTGTTCAAGGATTGTCTTCAGGTAGCGCTTTGTGCCTTCGCGATTCTCCGTAAAGATGAGGACACGCCGAGGGTTCCAGGTGGGGGTCGGGCCCTTCGCCTGCTTGCCGAGGATGGGCAGGTCGGGGCACAGGTTGCCGCGGATCCAGTCGATCAGCCGTCGGATCTTAGCGTCGGGAAGGTAGCGCGCCTTCTCGGCAATCGCCTGCATTTGGTCGAGGAGAGCCTGTTCGCGGCGCCAGAGCTTCTCTGCGTTTTCATCTCGCGGTGAGTCGGCCTCCGCGGTGGCGGTAACAACCTTGATCTGATCCGCATCCTCGGCGTCGAGCTCTTCAGGTGTCCACTCGCTACGCTCGTCGTCGGCGTCGGGTGCAGAGGTGAAGAGATCCGCGTCGCTCGCAGGGGCAATCTCGGCATCGCTTGTCTGCCCCTTCTCCCACTGCCTCTCCACGGTTGTGCGGTGCACCTTCAGGCTACGCGCAAAGGCCTCAATCGATGAAAGGAGACGCTGCTGCAAGCCGACCACCAGCAGGCCCGAGGCGGCCTGGGCCCGGCGAGTGGTGCTTGCAAAGCGCTCCTCACGCGCGGTTCGGTACTCGTCGAGCAGGCGGGATAACACGAGCTCAGGGGCGTCCTCTGGAAGTCCTTCGATCGCGACGCGATCAATGGTCCGCTTCGGGAACCCTCCCTGCACGTTTCTGATGTCCTCCTTGAGGCGGCGCACCATCACATCCTCGAGTGCCTTCTTGCCCCGAACCTTGACGCCGCGGGTGAACCGGTAGGGATCAAGGAGCTCGAGAAGTGTGGAGAAGCTGTTCGAGTGCCCGTTGTGGGGGGTTGCCGAAAGGAATAGACGGTGCTCGAAGCGGCCGGCGAGATCCCGCACAGCGCGCGTGAACTTGGTCTCGATTCCGTAGCGGCCCCCGCTCGCAGGTGCGGCGTGATGAGCCTCGTCTAGAACCAAAAGGCTTCCCGGCAGGAACTTACCTAGCCACTCACGTAGCGGATCTGCGTAGGCCGGATCGATCAGGAGGTTGTGGGATATTAGAAAGCGGCTGTGGGTACGCCACGGATTCACACCGAAGCCTCGCTCGCGGCGCATCCGCGTCAGGTAGGCACGGTCGAGCAATTCGAATACAAGGCCAAAACGCTCCTCGAGCTCGGCCTTCCACTGCTCAAGGACCGAGGGTGGCGTCGCCACTACGATGGTTTTGACTTTTTTTCGGAGGAGAAGCTCGCGGACGATGAGACCAGCCTCGATCGTCTTGCCGAGACCCGTGTCGTCGGCAATGAAGAGGTTGACGCGCGGCAGGCGGAGCGCCTTGCGGAGCGGTTCCATCTGGTAGGCATCGATCTTGATTCCGGCGCGGAAGGGCGCCTGAAATAGATTTGGGTCGGTGGCAGTCACGCAGTTCCACCGGAGCGTATGCAGAAACGCCGCAAACAGGCGCGGCTGGTCGAAGCCCTTGGCCGCGAGTTCGGCCCAACCTTCTTCCTCGAGAATCAAACGGTCGAGTTCGTAATCCCAGAGGACCTCTAGGGCCTGCCCCTGAGCGTCATCATCGGCGCACGAGAGGCGGACAACGCAAGTTTGTCCGGGGATCTTTGGTTCGATGACCTCGTCGACGAGCCAACGTCGCGAGCGGACCCGCACCAGTTCGCCGACCGTGGGAACAGAAAAAGTTTGCCTCCTGATAGGGCCGGCAGGCTGGACATCTTCGGCGAGATTCATGTTGTTGTTCTTCGTGTTAGCTTCTCCGCAGCCCGTAGGGTTCGTTTCTTCCTGGCGAACTTCGCAATCAAATTGACCGGATTTGGGATGCTTTCCATGGTCGCAAACAAAATGGTCAAACCTGAGAGCTAACGGAGCCAAAGATTGTTCGCCCGCTCTCGCTGATTGCCAGGCAGCAAATGATTGTAAGGACAGAATGCAATTAGACCTGCTTTCCTCGCGAGCTTCAAGAGATACTTTATCCGCGGTTTGTCCCACCCCCATGACGTGATAGAGATCACCGTGGAACTGGTTTAGTCTCTGGTAGGCTTGCAAGCCAGGCTTGCACTTAGTTTCATGCCGAAAAGCAGCAGGCACATGGGGGCCGCCACCCTGTCACGGAGTGGGCGATAAGGGATGCAGCAAATTCCACCCAGGTTCGAAGTTGGTGATTATGTCCAGCGAGTAAATCAGCCCGAACTGGCTGGAATCGTCCGCGAACATCGCTGGGACGTTCAGGTGGAAAGCTGGAATTACCTCGTCCAGTTCGGAGCACAGCTACGCGCCGTTCCCGAAGAGGCTTTGGAAGTTGTTTCGATCGTCCAGAGTCCGTGGGGGGCGTTTGAGCAAGGCAGCCTGTCGGGTAAGGCGCACTTCGTATTCACCCTCACGTATGAACGGCTGAAGAGTCCCCCTGCACGTATCGCACACTCCTTCGCAACAGCGCGGACTCAGTTCTATCCGCACCAGTTCAAGCCGCTGCTCAAATTCCTGGACAACCCTGGTAAGGCGATATTGATTGCCGATGATGTGGGGTTAGGAAAAACCATCGAAGCGGCCTACATTCTGCGCGAACTGGATGCCCACCAAGCCATTGAGCGCGTGCTGATCGTTGTACCAGCACGACTGAGATCAAAGTGGGAAAAGGAACTGCGGCAGCGGTTCGGTGAGCAGTTTAAGGTTGTGAAAGGGACTGACCTGATCGAGCAGGCCAACCGAATTGCAAAGGGGCGCGAGTTAGAGGAATTTCGCTGGATCACGTCGTTTGAAAGCTCTCGGTCGGACGAGGTTCGTGCCGCATTGGACGATGTACCGCTCCCCATTGATGTGTTGATCGTGGATGAAGCGCACCGTTTGCGCAACCCTGAGACGCTTCAGCACAAAGTTGGTATGGTCCTGACTCGTTCCGCGAACGCAGTTCTGTTTCTCACCGCTACGCCCGTTCAGAACAAGCTGGAAGACTTGTGGAATCTTCTGAAACTTCTCTCGCCTGACGAGTTCAGTGAGTGGCCATTGTTTCAGGAGCAGATCAAGGGCAACCGTCTGATTCTAGCAGCCCAGAATTCGCTAGCAAACCATCCGCCCGATTACGATGCCGCGAAGAAGAGTGTCGAGTCTTTCATCCGGCGCTATGCTCCCGAGAGGTCTGGCCGACAGTTCCTAGCCTCAATTATGGAACGATTGGCCGAGGCCCCGTCCGATCGCAGAGATTGCCTTGAACTCCAAGCCGACATTTCGAGGCTGAGCCCGACGAGCCACATCATTTCCCGCACGCGCAAGATCGAGGCGCTGCCGAACCGTCCAAAGCGTGATCCGCACTGGCAGCGCGTCCATTTGAACGAAGAGGAACGCGAAATCTACGAAAGCGTTGAAGAAATCTGCCGCAAGCAGTGGCCAGGGACGGCAGATTCGTGGGGTTTCCAGATGAGCCTCATGATGGCTTACCGCATGACGGCAAGCTGCATTCCCGCTGCTCTTCAGTACTTCGCGGACAAGCTGAAAGAGACGGAGCAAGAAGTCGCGCCAGTCTCGGACGACGAAGACAGTGGGTGGCAGGAAGCGGAGGAATTGACAGCGTGGACTGGTCCTGCGCGGACAGCATTGGAACAGATCGTCAAGTCGTCTTACCGGGTGCCAGAACACGATTCCAAGCTGGAAGAGCTGCTCTCTGCGTTCCGCAAAACCTGGAAAGACGATGAAGAGAACAAGAACCCTCGGCGGAAGATCGTGGTCTTCTCATTCTTCCGCAGAACACTTGAGTATTTGGCGCGGGCGCTCACGCAGCGGGGCATCTCGAACCGCATGATTCACGGCGGCGTCCCAATGGACGACCGAGAGCGGGCAATCGACGATTTCTTGGAGCGCACTGACGCGCCTGTCTTGCTGACATCAGAAGTGGGCGGCGAAGGCATCGACCTTCAATCCGCATCCGTTCTGTTCAACTACGACCTGCCGTGGAACCCGATGGTAGTCGAGCAGCGGATTGGCAGAATCGACAGAATCGGCCAGCAGGCGAAGCGGCTTGTGATCCTTAATTTCGTCGTCGAGGATTCAATCGAAGAGCGCGTTCTGCAAAGGCTGTTGACGAAAATCGAAATCTTCAAGGAATCTATCGGGGAACCTGATCCGATTATCGGCGAAGAAATTGAGCGGCTTGCTGGCCGAGCATTGCAGGGCGATCTAGCGCCTGAAGAACTGGACAGGATGGTCACGCAGCAGGGTGACGCGCTGGCACGGCGAGTGCTTGAAGCCAAGACAATGCTTACCCGAGTCGATGGCCTGCTCGCGGCGGACCAGGCGCTCATCGACGAGATCAATGCCATCATTGGGGAACGGCAACTCCCGTCTGAGCATGAGTTGATTCTTTTCCTCAACTCGTTTCTCGCGAATCGGTATCCCGGAACCCAACTCCCGTCCCGCGTTGTCAGTGAAGTTGCCTCGATAAACCTCGGCATGACGCTCGGCTTTGCGCTTGAAGGTAGTGCCGTCGAACTCGGCCACGACGCCGCGATGTTTGGCAGGCGGATCAGCACGGGGCCTGTGGATATTACGCTGTCACGCGAAGCTGGGTATCGTCACCCGCGTGCCGAACTGATTCACCTTCAGCACCCGTTAACGCGGTTTGCCGTCTCAGAAACCAGCAAAGAAAAGGGTTCGAGGAACTCTGCGTTTGCAATGTCGCTTTCCTCAAGACGATTGCCACCCGGGCAGTATGGCTTTCTCGTGGCCCTAATCCATGTTCGCACGGAGCGATCGCTGACGAAGCTGGTCGTCTTGTTTGCGGACTGGTCCAGCGGCAGAGTCTGGGCCGATCCTGAGGAGTCTACGGCTCTGCTAATTGAGATGTTGGACAACGGGACCGATCTCAGGAATGTACCGCAGTTGAGTGACACCACCCGAATCAAGGAACTCTTGGTGGAAGCCCTTAGCGAGCTGAAGATGGACTGGGAAAAGCGCGAATCGAGATTGGAGCAAGCCAGACTCGAACAGCAGTCCGTTTCCCGGATGGCAATCCTCGACTTCCGCGTGAAGCGCATCTTGGACCGGCTAACGAGATTGGAAACATCTCGTGCAAACGAGTTCGCGATCAGAATGACCAGGGCACAGCTTTCAAAGGCTCAGCAAGAGAAAGACTTGTTCCTAACCCATAACAAAAATCAAACATGGGGCGCAATCGAACATGAAGAAATTGCGGTGGGATTTTTGGAAGTCTCGGACGCAGATTCCAGTTAGAACTAAACGCCGGGTTCACCTCGGTATCGACTATGGAACAAGTGCGTCGAAGATCGTGTTTCGCGATTACGGAGCACCGGGAGGAGAAGTCGCTGTAGTCGTTTTGCGATACGGATCGTTTCGGATCCCGTCTAGGGTGTGTGTAACCGCTTCGGAGTTGGTGTTTGGTGATAAGTGGAAAGAGCGCGAGGATTGCGACATCTTCGAGAGTGTCAAAATGCAGGCGGCAGCAGCAGTGAGTGGAAAGTCAAGTTACTATTTCGGCCCAGTCAAGAAGCTGCCGGATGGGTTCACTTCTGTCGATCTCGCCGTACTTACAGTATGGTTCCTGATTTCCGAAGGGCACCGTGCAGTCGCCGCCTACCTCAGGGGAGATATGGAAGGTGTTGCCATTGGTATGACGATGGGAGTTCCAATGGCATTCTTCAAAGATCAAAAGCTAAGGTCGTCATTCCTGATGATCGCTCGCCGAGCCTGGTCGCTCTACCGAGAAGAGGGTCTAGTCGGCCCGACTCTGGCAATCGACCAGGCACTCAGGATATTGCAGCGACATCCGTCCGCGGCAGTTCCGGCAACACCCGAATACGAGGTACGGGACTGGATCCGGTCGGAGGGCGAGGCTGCAATGTGGTGGCCCTTCCAATCACCCGCAATCGCCGCGGGTTCGTATGCGAAAGTGGATATTGGCGCAGGTACAACGCACTCAAGCTTATATCGAATCTTCGGAAACAATAGGACGCCAAAAGCAGGAATAGCATTCTTCGGTGCAGTCACCGTCCCGGTTGGAATGGATGCGGTGGATAGTGCTATTGCAGGCTGTCAGGGTTTGGGCGGCGACTGCCTCGCGTTAAGGGGTTTGGAAAACTCCATCCTGCAATCGGACGCTAGGGCTCGTAGAGCGTTAATTCCAGTGCAAGAACAAATCTACGAGGCCTATCACAAAGCCTGGATCGAGACTTATCACAAGATAAACAAGTACGTCGCTGAATTGACTGCGTGGAAAGATCACAGGATTTTCGTCATCGGCGGGGGCAGTCTTATTCCCGCTCTGGTGGAGTCATGCCGCCTACATCCAGGCCGAGGAGTGGTGCTTGACCTGGCGGTCCTCGAACAACCAGCGGACTTGGTGCGCGCCGACAACAAGAAGGTGACGATCGGCGAGTTGCCATTTGTAACCGTTGCCTACGGACTGTCAAACATTGGTCTCTCGGTCCCAGAAGCTCTTACACCTGGCGAAGTGCCCCCAATGCCAGACAGAAATGAAAGGCGTAATCGTCTCGACCGCGAAGATATTTATGCAAAGTGAATCCCGATGACTGCTCGTTCGGTGAAGTCGAAGCCGCCGCAAATCGAGTCGAGCAACTCGAACAACTAAACAAACGAACCAACCGGCAGTCTTGGTTTGCTCTGCCCAAAATCTTGTGTTTGTGGGCAAATGAACCGCGCAATGGGTGGGGTCACAATATCAGCCACTTAGCGGAACAGGTTCGAGGGGGTAATTGGGCAAGCCGGTCGAGTGCGCTGAGGTGCTTCTAGCTCCGCGGCCCCCTCACGGAAGCGGCCAGGGAGTCCACGGGAACGCCTTGCGGACCTTCTTCAGTTTGAGAAACTCGCGCTGAGAGTTTAGGCGAATGGCTTTCCGGTCTTTACGATAGATGTGGCGGAAAAGCCCCTCAAGTTCCGCTATCTCCGTCTCGCTAATATTGGGCCAAACTTCAAATACGGAAAAGTGCGTCCACTCATCACCTATACGTTTCTTGTGCGAAATCAATCGTCCTCTAATTCCTGTCTTCAAGCCGCGCGCCATTCCGATATAGACCACATCAAACTTCGGCTGCCTCGGCGCTGGCGTCTTTATTCTCCGAAGCAGAACATAGATTCCGCGAGTATTGGGCGGCACAAAGTTGATGCTATCTTGAGGGCTAAACTCTGAGCATCTCTGGATCAGGCGTAGATCGCTCACTGGCATGAGGCGAATGCTACCTGCAAAACCTTGGACCGTCAAGAATGTGTGGTCGGTCCCGCACGGCAATGAGTGATGCTCACCTTTACCTGCCGGAACGGAGTCGTTGGGTGAAGATTCGCAACCGTGATTACAGCCAGTGGGTTGGGCGCGAGAAGCTATTCGAGCGTGAGCGTGCGACACTTCCCGTTTGAGAATTGGGACATATGCACTTTATGCACTGCCATATGCGAATACGCCGGTCAATTGGACAAACCTGAAGTTCCTGTTCCAGCTAATCCCGTGCAGCAACGGTAAAAAGCGCTTCGATTAGATGCTGACGTGGTGCTAATATTGCCTCGAAATGACACACGCACAGATCATTGGTGAGCTGGTAATCGGCTTCTTTCTTTTGGTCATCGGAATCGTTCTACAACCTTTGCTGAAGATGCTTTGGAAGAGGGTGAACACACCTTCACCCCTGACCCCCCAGAGCAAGGGTCAGCTCGTCACAGCTATCGCCACCGCAGAGTACTCCTTGGATCGCATCAATTATTTGGACGCTCACCCAAGGGATTTGTTTCTTTATCTCATTCAGTTAACCCTCTCCGCCTTGTTCTGCGCCTTCGTCGCAATATTCCTCTATTTGTTTAGGTTGCTCATCTTGGCAAGGCCGCTTATTGACGTGTTTCAACTCGGCTGCGTCGTTTTTTTTGCTTTCGCCATTCTTCTCTCACTACTGGGCTTCATTGAAGCTGGCCGAATGTCCCGGAAGAAAATTGAAATCACTAAACAACGGATTCAAGAGCAAATTGATGGCCTCAATAAGCGACTGAATCCTCCCGCTTGACCTTGTGCGTTTCAAGCGTATTGGACCGCTGTCTTGCGTGGTATTGCTGCCATCACGTGTAGGTTTGTCTCGCATACCTGCCATGCCACAAAAGCAGAAGCGCGAGGTAGAAAATGCCGGAAAATCGTCAAAATGTCATGTTTTTGTAGGAAATGTAGGAAATGCTAGAAACCTTCGGAAAAGTAGCTCGCCCGTCATAGCTTCGTGTCGATTGCGACGCATACGCAGTAATCCAAGCGGGAATCTCACAAGCCCTAGACACGGCCGGTTCCGTTTTGGATCAAGTTGCTGGGCCGTTACAAACGTGCGAGGTCCTGCTGGATACGGACGAGAATTGTGTCTAAGGGAATTTGCCCGCGATAATAGTCGAGTTGATTTTCCTGAAGCGGCTGCGCCAGGAAATCAAGTTCGAATCAGTGGAAGCCTTGCGCGAGCAAATCGGTAGAGACGTGGCGAGAGCGCAGAGGTTCTTTCGGATGGTGAAGAGTAGCTGAAGAAAATTGCCCACACTGTTCTCCTGCTGCCCGTACACCGGTCTCTGTGCTATCCATGTCCAGCACCACGCGCTGCGGCGAATCGATCGCTTCCGCTCGTGCAATCAGCTCCCGGTTGATCGCGGCCAGCCCAGAGAGATTCTCTTCTTGGGTCAACAGCTCCGTCTCGAACGACTGCACCCGGGAGGTCAGCGCCGCCCCGCGCTCCCAGATTCTTTCCGAACCCATGAGCCGGAAGGTCGGGTCTTGTGCAAGACGCTCGGCATCGTTCACGTCTTCATAGCCTGCCAAGCGGCTGTACACAGCCTGACGCAACAGATCGGCCATCGGCAATTGCGTGTTCTTCCCTCGTGAGTCGGTCAAGTGTTCTGCGATGAGTTCGCTCAACCCCAAGCGTTCATCCAACTCTCGCACGAGCAGCAGGCCACCATCCGACGTTACTCGCGATCCTTGGAAATCCACCTTCAAAGAGGGGTTGAAAGAGAGCT
>PLXE01000113.1 GCA_003151335.1 Acidobacteriaceae bacterium | reverse complement strand
CATCGACCGCACACCGCCCTCAACCAAAAACCGCCCATCAGCCGATCCGGTCTCGATGTCAACAACCTCGTAACACACCACAGCTAAAGCCCTGAAACCTAGAAAAGACTTTGCGGCACAGCTAAAGCTGTGCCCTTTCAAAGCTGACCTGCCCCAACTTTGGCGCGGGCTCGCAATTCGCACAGAGCTCACGCGCGGCCTCCGTTCGTGGGAGCGCTTCCCGGACGCCGCGTGCCACGCCGGACTATGGCGCGCGCCTTCTCAATGCCGTCCATCTCGGCGAGAATGGCGGCTGCTTCATCTTCCAGCAAGGTGCGCTGCACCGCGTAATCGGACTCGCTCAATTTGCCGGCCTTGTACTCGAAGTTGAGGTCGCGCAGATTTTCGTAGGTTGCCTCTTTGCGTTCCTGCAAATACATCAGGCGGGTCTTCTCTTCGCCGGCTTCCACATCGCCCGGCTGATAGAAAACGTAGAAGAACAGGAGCGCCGCAAACAGCGCGCAGCCAAACATGACAAACGCGGTCTCCTGTCCGGCAGCAGCAAAGACAATCAGTGCATACATCAGTAATCGGTCTCCTGACGGGCCTTCTTGCGAAGGTCGTCGAGTTCAGCGGCGTTGAGGTCGGGAGGCGGCACCGGATGCGCGACGGCGCGTGACTTCCACATCCGCACAAACCAGATGGCCAGCGCGAGCGCCGCCGCGAAAACCGCGAACGGCATGATCCAAGCCACGCGATTGAAGCCGGTCGTGGTGGGCGCGGACAGCACGGTGTTGCCGTACTTCTGCACGAAGCTCTGCAGCACGAGGGAATCGCTGTCGCCGCGCTCGATGCCGGCAGTCAGCTCATTGCGCATGCGGTCGGAGTAGGTGCAGCCGACGTGGTTGCACTCCAGCAAAACCTGATTGCAGCCGCACATGCACATCAGCCCGTGTCCAAGTTTGTTGAAACGGGCGTCGGTGTCAGCGCCCAGAAAGACGATGGCCAGCAGCGCGATGAGCAGGAGCTGGGCGATGCGAAGTTTCGAGTTTCGAGTTTCGAGTTTCAAATTTTCCAGTTGCAAGTTTCCAGTTTCAAGTTTCGAATTATGGATACCAGGTTCCTTAAGGGGTGCAGCTTTAACTGCGCCGCATAGCCCGTCCTCTATCTTGTTGTCATCCCGAGCGAGCCCGCCGCGGCGGGCGAGTCGAGGGACCTGCTTTTCACGCCACCGATTGGTATTGCGGAACCGTCACCTCCAGCCATTCGACGATGCAGGACAATACGCCATGTTCCGGATCTTCGTGCGCAAAGTCCACGCTCGTTGTTGTAGGCGTGGGAATTGGATCGCCGTCGGTCACAAGAGCTTCCAAATGGAACTCGACGGCCTCCCTCATTACCTTTCGCATCTGCTCCAGCGTGGCTGCTGTCGAAATGACCCCAGGTACGTCCGGCAAGAAGCCGCTCAGGTTGTTGGCGCCGACCTCGTAGACCACTAGGAATTGTTTCTTCATCGCGAAGCTCATATCCCATTTACCTTTTCAATCCAGCTTGCTTGAGCACGCTGGCCAAAGTCTTCGGATGCACATCATCCGATGGAGTACCGGCTATTGTCACCTTCCCGGTTCTTGCATGGTGCTTGTATTGCCGATGGCTCCCTCGCTGCGCAACCTGCCGCCAGCCATCCGTCTCGATAAGCTTAATAAGATCGCGAACCTTCACATATCTCACCCTAACTCAATCGCCACCGACTCCTACTACACCCGACCGCGCCGCCTCGGCTTCCGCACGTTCTTTCTCTTTCACTGTGACCTTTACCGGCTTCCTGTTGGGCAGCAACGCAATCAACGTCCCGATGACGACGATGACCACGCCCGACCAGATCCACATCACCAGCGGATTCACGTGCGCCTTAATAATCGGCTTGCCCGTGTCCTGGTTGCGCCCGGTGTAAACCAGATACAGGTCTCCGCTGGGACGCGAGCGATTGGCGACAATGGTCGAGGTCTGCTCGCTCGCCTTATAGAAGCGGCGCTCGGGAAACATGGTGTCAATCTTCTTGCCGTGCCGGTAAACGTCGATGACGGCCCACTCGCTGGAGTAGTTCGGCTTGTCGTCCTGTGTGTACGAGTCGCACACCAGGGTGAACGAGCCAATCTGCATCTTGTCGCCGAAGCCCATCTCCTGCTCTTTGTCCAGGTTGAAGGGCAGGCCGGCGAAGCCGATCATGATGACGATGAAGCCGAAGTGCACCAGGTAGCCGCCGTAACGGCGCGTGTTGCGGCGCGTGATGGTCACCATGCCATCGAGGATGTTCTTCCCGGTCTGGCGCGCAATGACCCGCCCACCGCGCCAGAACTCGCCCACCACCGTTGCCGCCACCAGCACCGACAGCGCGATCGCCATCAGCGAATAGAAGTACGAGACGTCTTCCCAGGGCTTCATGCCGCCGATCATGAGCGCGATCGCCGTCAGCACTACCAGAATTGTCGGCCACAGAAAGTTGCGCTTCAGGCTGTCGAGGGAGGTCTTGCGCCAGGCGAGCAGCGGTCCCACTGCAGTGAGGAAAATCAGGAACAGCCCAATCGGAACGTTGACCCGATTGAAGAACGGCGGCCCCACCGTGACTTTCGAACCCGTCACCGCCTCCGATAGTACCGGAAACAACGTGCCCCACAACACCGCAAAGCAGGCCACCAGCAGCACCAGATTGTTGAACAGGAAACTGGACTCGCGCGAGACCAGCGACTCCAGCCGGTGCTCGCTCTTCAGCGTCTCGCGATTGCGCACGACGAAGAACACGCAAGTGGCAAACGTCAGCGCCAGGAACCACACGAACCAGATGCCGATGCCCGACTGCGCAAAGGCGTGCACCGAGCTCACCACGCCGCTGCGCGTGAGAAACGTTCCGAAGATGGCCAGCAGAAACGTGGTGAAGATGAGCCACATGTTCCACATCTTCATCATGCCGCGCTTCTCCTGCATCATGACCGAATGCAGGAAAGCGGTCATGGTCAGGAACGGCAGCAGCGACGCGTTCTCCACCGGGTCCCATCCCCAGTAGCCTCCCCAACCCAGCACCGCGTAGGCCCAGTGCGCGCCGAGAAAAATTCCGCAGGTGAGGAACAGCCACGCCACCATGGTCCAGCGGCGGGTGATGTGGATCCACTTCTCGCCGGGATATTTCATGATGAGCGCGCCCAGCGCGAAGGCGAACGGCACAGTCACGCCGACATAGCCGAGATAGAGCATCGGCGGATGGATGACCATCTCGGGATATTGCAGCAGAGGATTCAAGCCGTTGCCGTCGGCCGGAATCTGACCGCTGACCAGGCCGAAGGGATGCGCCGCGAAGTTCACCAGCAGCAGGAAGAACACCTGCACTGCAGCGATGATTGCCGAGGCATACGCCGTCAGTTGCGGATCGACTTTGTAGCGCAGCCGCAGTACCAGCGCGTAGGTTGACAGCAGCCACGCCCAGAACAGCAGCGAACCTTCCTGTCCCGACCACAGTGCCGCGAACTTGTAGGCGATGGGCAGGTCGCGGTTGCTGTGGTGCATGATGTAGGAGACGGAGAAGTCATTGCCGAGGGCGGCTATCACCAGCGCCACGGCGGCGACCGTGACCGCGGCCCAGCAGGCAATTCCGGCCCGGCGCGCGGTCTCACCCAGACGATCGTCCTTGCGAAATAACGCGAGCGAGCCCGCGACGAACGAATAGGCCGCCAGCGCCAGGGCCAGTAGCAGTGCAAAACTTCCAATTTGCGGCATGAACGTTATTTACCCGTATGAATTCGGCGCCGGACCCATCTGGCGACGAATGCCATCTTGCAGCGAATGCTCCCATTTTACTCGCAATCGCATGGCCAGAGGGCGAATCGTCGCCGGGAGGAATACAACTTTGCGGGAGCGCAGAGAAACAGCTCACCTTAGGCGCGGCGCACCTATATGGCGCACTACTGCGGTTTCGGGCTTCCTTGCTTGATATTAGCCAGGCGGAGGGTCCCGGAGTTCAACCGGGGACCCCGATTGGGGGTGGGGAGAACCCTCGTGGGTCAAAACAACCCATCTGGCGACACAGAATCCGGCCTGCGCAATGGACTACACTACTCCTGCGCGCATCCGCCCTAACATGCCTACAGCCGTAGCTCAATCCCTCCCGGCGACCCCCGGCACGCGGCCGCACAAGTATCGGCCGGTGCTGCTTGCGCTGGCTGTCTTGCTGGCCGCGGCGACCATCCTCTACAGCGCGGCCTGGATGTACTACATTCGCCACGCGCCCCCGCAGGTCGAGATCGGGATTGACGTATCGTATCGTAACGCCGGAGTTGAGATTGACAACGTGCGCCCGAACAGCCCAGCAGAAAGGGCCGGGCTGAAGACGCATGACCGCATCGTGGCGATTGATGGAAGCAGCGCCGATTCGTCGGCGGCGTGGAATGGGGCGTTGTATCGCACCTGGCTGAGGGCCAAACCCGGCGACCCCGTTACCCTGAGGGTGCAGCGGCCGGGACAATCGCAGCCCGTGGTGGTCACGCCTGTCTTTCGCGCCCGGCAAGGTATTGGCGACACCAAGACTCTCGTCCACACAATCGCGGACCAGATCCTGGAGTCGTACCCGCTGCTATTCCTCATCGTCGGATTGGCTGTCCTGTTTCTGCGGGTGGAAGACCGCAATGCGTGGCTGCTGGCGCTGGTATTCGCGACCTTCATCACGGCCGCAGACATGCCCAATGAATTTGCCGCCGCGCCGCCAAATTTCCAGTCCTTACTGCTCGCCTACCGGACCCTCATGGGCAGCGTCCTCACCGGATTGTTCTACTTCTTCTTCGCGGTTTTCCCCACGCGCTCTCCGATTGACCGCAAAGTTCCCTGGCTGAAGTGGGCCCTGCCGGTAATCGGCATCTGCCTGTGCCTTGGAGGTTACCGGCACGGCAACTCCGAAGCATTGCCCTTTATCCTCGCGGTGGTGCCCAGTCGCATCGCGGAGAGTGCGAGACGGGTCACCGCTTACGGGGCCCTTCTGCTCGGCGTGTTGTCGCTGCTCTTGAACGTGTTGAGCCCTTCCAACGTCGCCGATCGCCGCAAGCTCAAAGTCATTCTCTGGGGGACCGCCGTCGGAATTACCCCGATCGTAATTGTGAAGGCGGCAGAGGACTTTGCCGGGTTCCGCACTCCGTTCTGGCTGAACTTCGTTGATGTCTCGCTGCTCCTCTTATTCCCCCTGTCGTTCGGCTATGCCGTGGTGAAGCACCGGGTGATGGAGATTCCAGTTTTGCTGAAGCGCAGCGCCCGCTATTTCGTGGTGGAGCGTGGATTCGTTTTCCTCATGCTGGCGATTTCCGTGGGCGCGACCTTCTGGCTGGCGCAGGCGTTCTCCCGCCTGTTCTCCGCGGGATCGAAAGCCGCCATTCCGGTGGGCGCAACTTTCGGGGTGCTGCTGATCTCGGGTGCGACCCAGGTGCACCGCCGGGTTCGCACCCGGCTGGACCGCGCCTTCTTCCGCAGTTCTTACGACGCGCAACAGATTCTGGAGAGCCTGGCCGCGAAGACACTCACGGTTAGCAGCCGCGAAGGACTGGCCGCACTGTTACACGATCAGATTCACGATGCCCTGCATCCGGCCTCAATGTATGTGTACCTTGAGGCCGCCAACGGGCAATTGCAGGCCTACGCGGGGAATCCTCCGGCGGAGGCGATGACTCTCTCGACCAGCGCAGCGGGAATTGCCGAACTGGCGGACCGTAGCGATCCGCTGGAATTGCTCCCTGAAGTCATGCACGGAACGCAATTGGAGCCGCTGCACCCGGAATGCCTGGTGCCGATTCGCGGATCGAGCGAAGGCCAGTTGCAGGGCGTGGCCGTGCTGGGGCCGCGATTGTCGGAGGAACCGTACTCCACCAGCGACAAGCGTTTGCTGGCTTCGGTCGCCAGCCAGGCCGGTATTGCCATGCGCAGCATTACCCTGGCGGAGAAGATGGCCGCAACCATGGAGGCGGAGCGCCGCAGCGAACAGGAGATGCAAATCGCTCGCCAGGTGCAGAGCCGGCTTCTTCCGCAAGAGGCGCCATCGCTCGCGACGCTGGAGTGCGCCGGCAAATGCATCCAGACGCGCGCCGTGGGCGGCGACTACTACGACTTTCTCGATCTCGGCTCGGGCCGCATCGGTCTGGTGCTGGCCGACATCTCGGGGAAGGGCATGTCGGCCGCGCTGCTGATGGCCAATCTTCAGGCCAATCTGCGCGGCCAATACGCGCTGGCCCTGGAGGACATTCCTCGCCTGATGCGTTCCGTAAATCGCCTGTTCTACAAGAACACCGAGAACAACCACTACGCCACGACGTTTTTTGCGGTCTATGACGATGAGACGCGACGCTTGCGCTATGTCAATTGCGGACACAATCCTCCTTTCCTGGCGAGGGCCAATGGAAGCGTGGAACGGCTCGCAGCCACGGCCACCGTACTGGGTCTGTTCGAGGAGTGGGACTGCTCGGTCGTCGAACTTGAACTGGCGGCGGGAGATGTTCTGGTGATTTATACCGACGGGATCTCCGAAGCATCGCCGAACGAAGAGGACGAGTTTGGGGAAGAACGTCTCATCGAGGCCGCGCGCAACGGTCGGGAGCAGTCAGCCGACGAAGTCCTCGAAGCCATCCTCAGCCAGGTGCAGGAATTCAGCCAGGGCGAACAGGCTGACGACATGACGTTGATTGTGGCACGGTGCCGTTAGCGCGAGGAAATATTGTAGCTTCAAATACCGCGGCACAGCGGCTAAAGGGAGCCGTTGGACATGGCTCGTCGAGACCCCGAAGAGGAACGGCAGCGGCTTAGCAAGCTTTATGCCGGGATGTCGGACGGCGAGTTGGAAGCCGTTGCTGAGGATTCGGCAGAGCTGACCGATATCGCACGCCAAGCTCTAACTGATGAGCTCGCTCGCAGGCACCCAGAAGAAGGTGCCGCGGCAGACGCAGGCGCCGATCCGGGACGCGATTTACTCGAATTAGCCGACGTCGTTAGCATTCGTCAGTTTAGAGACCTGCACGAAGCGCTGCTCGCCAAAGGCGCGTTGGACTCCGCCGAGATCGAATCCTTCCTGGTGGACGACAACATGATTCGCATGGACTGGTTTTATTCGAACCTGGTCGGTGGCATTAAGCTGTGCGTTAAGCAGGAGGACGCTGAGGCGGCACTGGATTTGTTGGAGCAATCCATTCCCGAGGAGTTCGAGGTAGAGGGAGTTGGACCGTATGAGCAGCCGCGCTGTCCGAAATGTCAGTCCTTGGATATCGTTTTTGAGGACTTGAATCAACCTGTCGCCTGGGTCAGCGCCTATGTTCTCGCGCCAATTGCCCTTCACCGCAAGAGGTGGGTATGCCATTCCTGCGGACATCGCTGGCGCCAGATGGAAGACAGCGGGGCCGCGACCTAGAAGATTCTCAGGATGGCCGTTTAGGGCACGACCGAACCCTTCGTCCAATGATTTTCGACGGAGTGCAGTGTCCGCAAGGGAACAGCGTTGTTTATGCCTGATCAACCGCCGGTGCAATCTCAGCCGGCTGTTCGGGTTCCGGCGCGGGCACGGGATGCGCATCGTCTTCCGCCAGCGAAACGTAGGCTGCCAGACGCGCAAGCTGCAGCAGATCGGCGCCCGCGCAATAGAGCAACGCGATCGCTGCCATGATGAGCAGGACCCAACCGGCTGCCAGATGCCGGGCCAAACTCAACGGCGCGAACATCGCCAGCGTCATCGTCCCAAGCCATACCAGGCGGAGCGGAAGAAAGCCCAGTCCCAGCAGAAACAGCCGGCCGCTTCTGCGCGAGACGAAGTCCACCGCTTGCGCCAGAGCGTCCATTGCCGACGCGCCGTTGCGAATGCAAAACAGCGGTGCGACCCCGAAGAACCAATTCAATGCCGCCCCGAACCAGCAAGCCAGGCCGGTTCCGGAGACCAACCAGAGCGCGGCCACCCCGGCGTGGTTCTTTCCAGCCATGACACTGCCGATAACCAAACATGCGATCGCGACCGAGACCGCGATCAAAGACCACGCCGCGCGCAGCAGATGCAGGACAAAGATGGGCACAAATTGCCAGGTCATCGGACCCGGTTCGTCATCGGCGCTGAACATCGCAACCAAGCGGCGGAGCGTGGCGGCGCGGCCAACGGTGGCGGCAAAGCACCACAACAGGGTGACGCCCAGCAGCAGCACAGATTGCTCCAGCACGAAGCGCGTCAGGCTGCCGCGGAAGATGTGCTGGACGGCCTCGGAAAGCAACTGCGGTTGAAATGTGCCGAGCAGAAATTCGTCAGCCCGCGAGAGTCTAAGGCTGTCAAGAAACAGCCCGCCGGAAATGATGACCAGGGCCCACGCCGCAAAACCGAAGCACCAGCGCCACGCAAGTTCAGCCGCCAGCAGCGCGGGCTCGTGCCAAAGAGCGGCAAAGCCATCCTTGAACGGCGAACCCTCGCTGCCGGGATGCGACATGGGTAAAGCATAGCAGCACTCTTGGGCCGCTTCGCCGTAACGCTATAATGCGAGACGAATAGCGAAAGCTCCGGCGAGAGAGTGCCGCAAAGGTCACGCAGTCGCTGCATGGGCCGTGCAGCACCCGTTGCTGTCGCTAAGAGGAGGCCGAAGATGTTTGCACGAAATGCCCATTTCCGCGTGAAATCGCTCAACATGGCTGCTGACTTTGCCCGGACACTCGAGAACGAGGTGCTGCCTTTGCTGCGCAAGCAGAAAGGGTTCAAGGGCGAAATCACGCTGTCAAATCCCGGCAACCTGGAGCGGATTTCAATGAGCCTGTGGGACAACAAGAGCAACGCAGAAGCGTACGACGCCAACGTTTACGCCCAAGTGCTGAAGATCCTTTCCAAGGTGATTGATGGGAAGCCCAAGATTCGGACCTTTGAGGCGGTCGCTTTAAATCTCGACGGCACTGCAGCCGAGCGCTAGAGTTCTTGATTGCTCCTCATGGCGCAGCACCCGCAATGCGCCTTCCACGAGCGCCTGCAGCTCGTCCTCGCCCGGATAAACGGTGATGGGAGCGATCCAACTTACGGACTCGGTTAGCAGCGAGACCAAGCGCTGCGAATGTGCCATGCCGCCGGTGAAAAGCACCGCGTCCACGCGTCCGCGCAGGACGGCTGCCATCGCCCCGATCTCTTTCGCGATTTGATACGCCATCGCATCGAACACGGTCTTGGCCTTTGCCTCACCCCCCGCAATGCGGCGCTCCACTTCCATCAGGTCCTTGGTGCCGAGATAGGAGTACAGTCCGCCCTCGCGGAAGAGCAGGCCTTCCACTTGCTTCTGTGTGTACTTGCCGCTGAAGCAGAGATCGACCAACTGCATCGCCGGCACTCCGCCGGCGCGCTCCGTGGAAAATGCGCCTTCTTCGCGCGAATTGGTCACGTCCACCATCAGGCCGTTCTCGTGCGCTGAAACCGAAATCCCGCTGCCGAGGTGGGCCACAATCAGCCGCAGAGACTCGTAGCGTTCGCCGCGCTCGCGAGCATAACGCTTGGCCACCGCCTTGGAATTCAAAGCGTGCGACAAACACTGCCGCTCCAGCAGCGCCGATCCCGACAGGCGCGCACACTCCGGCCACTCGTCTACGCTGACGGGATCGACGACGTAAGCTTGTGTCTGTATTCTGGCCTTTTGCGCGATGTCGTAGGCCAGAAAGGCGCCCAGGTTGGCAGCATGTTCGCCGCGCCGGGCCAGGCGCAACTCCTCCAGCATTTCCTCATTCACTACGTAGGTGCCGCTGGCCAAGGCGGGCAGAAGTCCGCCGCGTCCCACCACCGCGTGAAGTTCGCGGACTTTGTGCCCTGCCTCGGTGAGCGCGGCCTCAATCTGCGCGGAGCGAAATTGCTGCTGATCGAGAATCGGGCGTCCATGGAACTGCGCCATCTCGGCATCGGAATGCCGGATGTTCTTGACGAACTCAGCGCGCTCGTCCACGTACAGGGCCATCTTGGTGGACGCGGAGCCGGGGTTAATCGCCAGAATCCTGAATTCACCGGGCGGCAAAGATCACCCCCAGCGCAATGGAGTTCACCTTGTCGTCCACGCTCTCCACCCGCGATGGAATCAGGATCGGGACCTTCGCGCCGGCAACCACGTGCGCGCATTGCGAGCCGCCCAGGTACTTCACCGATTTCCCCAGAAGGTTGCCCGCCTCGATGTTCGGAACCACCATGCAGTCGGCGTGACCGGCCACGGGATGCTCGATGCCCTTGGCCTGTGCCGCAGATTCCAGAAGTGCGCAATCGAGGGCGAGCGGGCCGAAGACGTCCGCATCGCCGAACTCGCCGGCTTCGGCCATCCCGGTGAGCAGGTTGGCATCCACACTCGAAGGCACCGACTCGCTGACCGCTTCGGTGGCGCTCATGAGCGCGATCTTCGGACGCGCCAGTCCCAGGGAACGCATGACCTCGATGGCGTTTTGCACGATTTGTTTCTTCTGCTCCAGGTTCGGCGAAACATTCAGTCCGCCATCGGTGATGCCCACCAGCCTGAGTTCGCCCGCCAGCTTGTCCTCATAGAGGAGCACGTCGCTCAACAGGCGCCCCGTCCGCAGTCCAGCCTGTTTGTCCAGCGCGGCGCGCAAGAGTTCATCGGTGCGGAGATGGCCTTTCAGCAAGAGGTCCACGCGGCCATCATGCGCCATGCGGATTGCGACAGCGGCTGCATCATCCGCGCTGACAAACTCTGCCCCGGCGATCAAGCCCGAGAGCCCGAGCGCCTCCGCCTTGGCGCGGATTTTCCGCTCGTCGCCGATCAGCACCGGAATGGCAATCCCGCGATGCAGCGCGCCAGCGGCTGCAGTCAGCGCGACCTCGTCGTCAGCCGCGACGATTGCGACACGTTTCGGCCCCAGCGGCTGAGCCCGGCGGCGGAGTTCGGCGAAGTTCGTTATTTCCTGTTTGGCAAGGGCAGCAGTGCTGATGATCATGACCTAATTTTCGCCCCCACAAGCATCGCGTCGCAGTGAGGCCGGTCACAATGGCACGGGCCGTGGCTGCTGCCAGCCTTTACATCGCAGTGCTCGACCACAAACAGAAATTCAGAAATGCATCACAGCGGTGGAGGCAATCGATCACAGCTTCTGGTGACCCTTGTCATTTCGCTTTGAGCAAGCCTGTATCAGAGTGTTAAACATTATTGGCTAGGCGCCCTTTGGGATGGGGATCATGCAACCGTTGCTATGGAGCGACTGGAGGTTCCCGATGCGCGCTCACTGCTTCCAATTGGCGCTTCTGCTGGCGTTCACCACGGGCGCTTACGGCCAGGCATCTTCCAACAAGTACACAACCGACTGGCTCAAATCCTACGGAAAGTATGTTGAAATCGCAGGCGCGACTCGCGCGGGCGCCGAAGTGTGCGCCACCTGTCACGACCAGGACTCCACGGCCTATCGTCACGCCTTTCACGCCCAGCAGGGAGTGGAGTGCGAAGACTGCCACGGAAACGGCAGCCTTCACGTTGAAGGCGGTGGCGACAAAACCAAGATCGTCAGCTTCCACCAGCGATCGCCGCGGGACGCGAATGGCGTCTGTCTCGGTTGCCACGCCCAGGATGCCCAGGTGCGTCACTGGACCAGCGGCTTCCACGCGATGAACCATGTCCGCTGCACGGAGTGCCACCAGGTCCACAGCAAGAGTTTCCAGGCAACAGCCGAAAGAAACAACGCCTTCGATACCACGACGCGTGGGCGTTCCACGATAGTGGAGTCGCTCACTCCGGAAAGCAGCATAGCGTTCCGGCCTCGCGCTGAGACCAATGAAGCCTGCCTGAAGTGTCACCAGACGCAGAGAGCACAGAGCAACCTGCCCTATCATCATCCGATTCGCGAAGGGAAGATGACTTGCGTCGATTGCCACGACCCGCACGGAGGAGCTGCGGGGAAAAATCTGAAGACCGCGAACATTAGAGAGCTCTGTCTTAGCTGCCATGCACAATACCGCGGCCCTTTCATGTACCAGCATCCCCCGGTAAACGAGAATTGCATGCTGTGCCACGTTGTGCACGGCTCACCGAACACGAATCTGCTGAGTGTGAGCATGCCGGCCTTGTGCTTGCAATGTCACAGCGGTCACCACAATGGAGCCAGCCTGCCTATCCCTGATCGCTGCACCAACTGTCACAGCTCGATTCACGGCACCGATGTCGCCACCCCGAGCGGTGGTAGCAGGTTCGTGGACAAAGGGCCTTACGGCCTGCCGTCAAGCCCTGCTCCAGCGCAAGGGCATTCGGGGATGCGCGCTTCCCTACAGCCATCGATGCAGACTTCCTTGCCGGCGCCTCTCGCCTCGCATGCAGCAACCTTCGGACTATCGGGGGAAGCAATGGGTGGAGCATCGGGGCTGGCGGCCTTGGGGGCCCTTTCCCAGGCCTCGGGTGGAACGCAGAGCAGCGGCGGGGGAGAATTGGCGAATTCGTACTCGGCCTACTCGGTCACTCCCGGCGCCTATCAGTTTCTCGACGTGAGCGGCTTCGCCGGCCGGGTCGGGGAGTACAACAGCCTGCACCAGTCGCCGGGAGTCGATGTGGAAACGGCGTACGTTTCTATTCCCAATCGCACCACCCTGGTTACTCGCAGCGATGTGCTCACTGGCGACGATTATCGCTTTGCCTCCCAGCTCACGATCAGCAAATGGCTGCAAGCCGGCTTTGACACGCGCAGCTTCGTGCAGCAACAGGACCATTATCCTTTCTGGGCGGGAGCTCTGTCCTCAGACTTCCTTCCTCCCGACGGCAGCACCGATCTCATCCCTGCGCACGCAACTTTTGCCGTCACTAGAAGGTTGGGTAATGCCTACGCGCGAGCCAAGCTGCCGAAGCTACCGGTCCATCTGTTCGTGACCGGCGACTGGCAGGCGAGATCAGGAGTAAGCCAGTTAGGATACGTGGACGAGAATGCGACCCCCGCCGTTTATGTCGGTGGGGTAAATACAACCTGCGGCCAATTGTGCCACTACAGCTCCCAGTTCCAATCGGTGAACTACACAACGCGAAACATTGGCGGAGGGGCTGACATTGATCTGGGCCCGGTACGGCTCACCTACCAACACCAATTCAGCAGCTTCAATGACCGGCTCGTATTCCCGACGGGGAGGTACACCGGGCCGTTTACCCCGGAAAATGAAGGTTTTTCCATAATCAATCCCCCTCCGTCGGGACCGGCGCCACTCGATGTTGCCGCGGGGAACTACTTTCTGGATATTCCCTCGCCGAGCCATGCTTCCTCGGATCGCCTGAACTTAAGCTGGACGGCTTCGCCGCAGCTCAGCTTCAATGGAAACGTTCTCTACACCCGCTTACGCAACACGTTTACCAATCACCCGCAGAACACCTACGGCACGGACGAGACGCTGAATAGGCGGCCGATCAACCGCTTGCGTCTGACCGTTGATTAC
>PLXE01000099.1:237-31000 GCA_003151335.1 Acidobacteriaceae bacterium | reverse complement strand
CCCAGGTCGATCGCCAGATCGCTGGAGAACATGCTGAACAGCGAGCGCAAGTTGCTGAATCGCGAGGCGCTACTATGAAAGCCGTTGGATGACATTACGAGCTATTTCTTTCCTGGGATGAACGGTGTTACCTATAGTTTATGACAGAAGCGGGTCACGCGCGCAGTAATCCGAAAATGCACGAGTCCGGCAGATGGCGAGGTTTGTATTCCGAGGCACACCGCCGGATGGAATTTCGTTGGTCGCTCCACTCTTTGGCGAAGCGAAATCGTTGGCGCTTCTATGCTCTGTTTGCCACTTAGAGTACCAAAAGAGGGTAGCACAGGAGAATGTTACTTTCGCGTTACCAGGCAGGGCAAAAGGCAGTCCCCTCAAACGTTCAGGTGGTGGCTGTTCCGCTACTCGTTGCGGGTTCGGTGCTGTTCTCGGGCGGTTTCCCCGCGCTGCGAACGTTCATGAAACGGCTAAGCGTATCGAACCAGAACGGCGCACCCAGAGACACGGCCAACATCGTGATCAGCCATCCTCCCAAGCGATTCTTCAGCAGATACCAGATCCAGCACCAGAATCCGGCGGTTGTATGGCCGGGCCAGTCCTTGTACCAGTCTCCCTGCCAGCCGGCGACCTGACCAAAGAGCTGTTTTTCTTGGGGAGTAATGACGTCTTTCTCCGGAGTCTGTGCGGATTTGCTGGCGGTCGCGTCGTTGGCTTTTTCGTTGGCCGTCGACGACTGCCCTTCGGCGTCTGGTCGACCCTTCTCCAGACGCCCCTTAGCGTGTTCGACGAGCAGGGCGCTCCTGGTGGGATTGTTCCAGAGCGTGTCCAATATCTTCAACGTGTCCGCATTTATGAAGAGCGTAACCGCCGCGGCTAGCACGTATATCCGGATCTGGCTGGTGCGCTTGTACCACCCCGAGACGCGATTCATACCCTGTTCGTACCAAGCCTCCAGCCGTTGCTGGTCCGTCTTGAACTGGGGATTTTGCAGCACTGCCGTCAGGGCGGTCCTCGCCGCCGTGTTTTCCAGGCTGGCCACCCCCTTGCGCAGCGCATCGGGATCGTTTGCGGCGGCAGGTCCAGTCAGAGTATCCATGAGCGCCAACGCGAACTTGTTGGAGGCGATGTACGACGGTAACCTGTCGTTCTCTTCCTGTATGCCTTGGATCAGCGGATGGGCATAGAACTTTGCCTTGAGTGCCGGGTCGTGAAGCAATGACACGATGCCCTTTTCCAGCGTCTTGCCGCGAGAGTTAACGACGCCTGCAATCGTCTCATTCAGGGTGGAGCAGACCAGCGCCATCAGAAGGTAGATAAAACTGATACCGATTGCGAGATCGAGATACGGAAAAGAAGAGGCCATACGCACACTCCTGATGGAAAGCGTTGGACTACATCACAGACAAGAGAGAAAAGTGAGTATGGAATGTTTGTGGCGGAGACACAATAGAAAAAAACAGGGTCCACCGTCCAGCCATGGCGCTTTCTGGTGAAGGTCGAAGAGGCCATTTTCCAAATCTCGTCCATACAGTGGGTGAACTCTTCGGGTTGCGGGTCCTGATGCGAACCGATACGATTAAAGGTTTGCAGTTCGCTGCGGAGGGCAATCTTATGGCTACTATGGAACAGAAACCGGCAGGCGTTCACACCGGCGCTAAAACCAAGGTCTTCAAGAACTTCATTGGCGGCGAGTGGGTGGAGAGCCGCACTGGTCGCACCTTTGAGAACCTCAACCCCGCCGACACGCGCGAGGTGGTCGGTATCTTCCAGAAATCGGGCAAGGAAGACGTCGATCACGCCATCGAGACCGCCAAGCAGGCGTTCAAGAAGTGGCGTCTGGTGCCGGCGCCGCGTCGCGCTGAAATGCTATACAAGGCTTCCGAACTCCTGATCGCGCGCAAGGAAGACTACGCGCGCGACATGACGCGCGAGATGGGCAAGGTCATCAAGGAGACCCGAGGCGACGTGCAGGAGGCCATCGACTGCGGCTACTACACCGCCGGCGAAGGCCGCCGCCTGTTCGGGCCGACCGTTCCGTCGGAGCTGCCCAACAAATTCGCCATGGCCATCCGCCAGCCGCTGGGCGTCTGCGCCATGATCACGCCATGGAATTTCCCCATGGCCATCCCGTCGTGGAAGCTCTTCCCCGCGCTGGTCGCCGGCAACACGGCGGTGATCAAGCCCGCGCAGGACACACCGCTCTCCACCTTGAACTTCGTGAAGACGCTGCATGACGCAGGCATTCCAGCAGGCGTGGTCAACATTGTCACCGGATTCGGCAGCGACATCGGCACGCCGATGGTAGAGCATCCGGCGGTGCGCGCGGTTTCGCTCACCGGATCGACGGCCGTGGGCCGCATCGTGGGGCAGGAGGCGGCAAAGACGTTCAAGCATTGCTCGCTGGAACTCGGGGGCAAGAACCCGATGATCGTGCTCGACGATGCCAACCTCGAGCTCGCGCTGGAAGGCGCGCTCTGGGGCGCGTTCGGCACCACCGGGCAGCGCTGCACTGCGACCAGCCGCATCATCATTCAGAAGGATGTGTACAAGAAGTTCGTGGACGAACTGGTGGCGCGCGCCAAAAAGCTGAAGGTGGGCAACGGTCTCGACGAGAGCGTGGACATGGGGCCGGCCATCAACTCCAGCCAGATGGAGACAGACCTGAAGTACATCAAGATCGGCAAGGACGACGGCGCGAAGATGCTGTGCGGCGGACATCGCCTGGAAGGCGAGGCGTACAACCACGGCTGGTTCGTAGCGCCCACAGTGTTCGCGGACGTAGATCCCAAGATGCGCATCGCGCAGGAAGAGATCTTCGGGCCGGTGGTTTCGATCATCCCGTGCGATGGTCTGGAGAACGCGATCGAGATTGCCAATGACATCGAGTACGGGTTGTCCTCGTCGATCTACACCAAGGACGTGAATAAGGCGTTCACCGCGATGCGTGATCTGTACGCCGGCATCACCTACATCAACGCGCCCACGATTGGCGCCGAGGTGCATCTGCCCTTCGGCGGCACAAAGGCAACCGGCAATGGTCATCGCGAAGGTGGAATTGGCGCGATCGATTTCTACACCGAGTGGAAATCGGTGTATGTGGACTACTCAGATAAGCTGCAAAGGGCGCAGATCGACCGGCCGGAGTAGGGCGCGGTTTCAAAGATAGGAGCCAATCATGGCTACTCAAGAAATGTCCAAAGTTGTGGCTGCCAGCCGCATGGCCAACGTGCGCTATGCGATTCGCGATCTGGCGGTAGTCGCCGACGAGGTCGCGCGCGAGGGCCACAAGCTCCTTTACCTCAACATCGGCGATCCCTGTAAGTACGACTTCACTACGCC
This sequence comes from Acidobacteriaceae bacterium, assembly GCA_003151335.1. Lineage (GTDB taxonomy): Bacteria > Acidobacteriota > Terriglobia > Terriglobales > Acidobacteriaceae > Bog-257. The sequence continues at coordinate 27,664 of PLXE01000099.1, read as the reverse complement.
GCCGCACATGATCGAGGCGGTGCTAAAGGCCATGCGCGACGGCCACAACGGCTATGCCGATTCGCTGGGCATCAAGCCTGCGATCGAAGCCATCCACGGCGAAGCCGAGCGCAACGGTTTCCGCGAGGTGCAGAGCATCTTCGTCGGTATTGGCAGCGGGGAAGTGATCGACACTTGCCTGACCGCGCTGCTGGACCCGGGCGACAACGTGCTGACGCCGAGTCCCGAATATCCGCTGTACGGCGCCATCATGGCCAAGCTGGATTGTCCGGCCAACGCTTACGACCTCGACGAAGACAACGGCTGGCAGCCCGACGTGGCCGACATGAAGCGCAAGATCAACCCGCGCACCAAGGCCATCCTGCTGATCAATCCCAATAATCCGACGGGCGCGGTGTACTCCCAGCGCACGCTGGAAAAAGTTCTGGAACTCGCCCGGCAACATGGGTTGATTATTTTCGCTGACGAAATTTACGACAAGCTGATCTTCGATGCCAGCGCCAGGCACATCTCGATCGCGACCCTGGCGCAGGACGTTCCGGTGGTGACCTTCAACGGACTCTCCAAGGCCTATCTGGTTCCGGGCTGGCGAATCGGATGGGCGATTGCCACCGGGCCGCGCGATGTGTTGCATCCTTACATGGAGGCGGTGCACCGGTTGCTGCGCGCGCGTCTGTCCGCGCCGCATCCGTTCCAGCACGCCATCCGGCCGGCCTTGGAAGGCCCGCAGGACCACCTGGTTGAGGTTTGCGACAAACTGCGGCGTCGCGCCCAGCTCACTGTCGAGTGGGCGCAACGGACGCCGCGGGTGAAACTGGTCGCGCCTAAAGGCGCGTTCTACGCGCATCCTTCGCTGGACATTCCCGAGGATGACCTTGCGTTCGTAACCGACTTGCTGAAGCAGAAGCACGTGCTGGTGGTACACGGCTCCGGCTTCGGGGAAAAACCTGGGACCCGGCATATTCGCATCGTGTTTCTGCCCCAGGAACCGCTGTTGAGCGCAGCCTACGAGGCGATGACCGAATTTATGCGCGAGCGCTACGCGTAGAAGTTGACCTTGTTCTTCCGGCGCGCGTGCGAGTTCTTTACATTTTTGTCATCCCGAGCGGAGTCCGCCGCGGCGGGCGGAGTCGAGGGACCTGCTTTGCCGCCGCTATTAGCAGCCTGTTTAGCGCTTGCACAGACACATGGTTGACATCCACTGCCATATCCTTCCCGGCATCGACGATGGTCCGGAGTCCTGGGAGCTGGCCGCGGCGATGTGTCGTGTGGCCATCCTCGACGGCATCACGCACATTGTGGCGACGCCGCATTGCAACTACGAGTTTGCTTACGACCGTGACCGCTATACCGAGATGCTGGGTGAGCTCAGCGACGCGGCTGAGGGCAAACTGACCTTCAGCCTGGGCTGTGACCTTCATTTTTCCCACGACAACATTCAAGACGCGCTTGCCCATCCGAGGCGTTACACCATCGGCGAATCGCAGTATCTGTTGGTGGAGTTCATCGACTTCGGCATCCCGCCAGAGGTAAAGCGGGACCTGCTTTTCATCTCCAGCAGCGGCATGGTTCCCATCATTACTCATCCGGAACGCAATCAGCCGCTGCTGAATAAACCTGAGATGGTTTTGGAATTCATAGAGCAAGGTTGCCTGGTGCAGGTCACGGCCAATTCCTTCACGGGATACTGGGGAAGCCGCTCCCAAAAAATGGCCGAATGGCTGCCAAGCGCCAAGCCATTCACGTAATCGCCAGCGACGCGCACGACCCTGCGCGCCGCCCGCCGGTGCTATCGCAGGCTCACAAAGTAGTGACGGAACTGGCGGGAGCCGAAGTCGCAGATGCGCTGTTGGTGGGGAATCCGGCGGCCATTGTGGACGGAGAGAGCCTGCCTAGCCTGGCGGGTGCGGGTGAGTTCGACGACCAAGTCTAGTGCGACAGGCAAGCCGCGAAAACATCAATCTTCCTTTTTCAAGAACACGTGGTCGATCATCTGGCGCATGAAGTGGCCGCCGAAGCCGCCCGCACTAGCTGCCAGCAATTGTACAAAGACGCCGTACACCTGGCCGCGATCGTGCGGCCATTTCACGATGAAGTGGTAATAGGCCAGCACAAGGGGAACTCCCACCCACACCAGCAGCACCCAGCGCCAGGGCTGCCGCGATTTCCACACGCCCAGCATCATGGTGAAGGCGAGTACGCAAAGTGAGGTGAGCAGCGCATCGCCAACGGTCTGATTGACCCATCCGGCGAACAGGCCGAGCAGGATGGCAAGTGCGTACACCACCAAGCTGGTGCGCGATGCCGAGGTATGTTGAAGCGGGCTTTCAGTCTGGACGGGGCTAGGCAAAACAGGCTGAGTGTAGCAGAGCAGACGGTACGAGTTCAGCCGAGGAAAGGGTCAGCTTTCGCTCTTAGGCTCCTCGGCCGTTTTCCCTTTTTGCACGCGCACCAGAACGCAAGTGGAATTGTCTTCCCCGCCGCCTTCATTGGCTGCGTCGATCAGGGTTTGGCAGGCGGCTTCCAGCGAGGGCAGTTGCAGCAGTATGGCGCTCATGTCCTGGTCGGTTACGTGGCGCAGTACGCCGTCGGTGGTCAGCAGTACGATGTCGCCATCTTGCGCGGGAAACTCGCCAAGGTCGGGAAGTGTGCCTTCCTCCGTACCTAGGGCGCGGGTAATGATGTTCTGCACCGACGATTGTTTGGCCTCTTCCAGGGTGAGCATCCCACGGCGTACCTGCTCCATCACCAGGGAGTGGTCTTCGGTCAACTGCAGTAATTGCCCTTCGCGAAACAGGTAGATGCGGCTGTCGCCCACGTTGGCAATACTGCAAACGCCATCGAAGAAGCGTGCCGCCACCAGCGTGGTACCCATTCCGGTCATGTTCTTATGCGCTTCCGCATAATCCAGGATCGCATCGTTGGCCTTCTTGACGGCATCGGCGAGCAAACGTGCGCCGACTGGCGCATCATCCAGCAAAGCGTTGTCCTCCACTTTGGGCATGCGCTCGCGAAAATACGTCAGAATGGTGTCCACCGCAATTTGGCTGGCAACTTCGCCGGCGGCATGGCCGCCCATGCCGTCGCACACCACAAAAATGCCCAACCCCTGGTCGAAGCCGAAGTTATCTTCGTTTGACGGACGAACTCGTCCCACATCGCTGCGGCCAGCCACTTCTAATGTTAATGACATTCGGGCAACAGTTTACGCTGTACGGCAAAATCACGCGAGCACCGAAAGTGCCATAACCGGTACGTAACCTCGGCCGGCACAAAAATGGGGGAGGCAGGGGCTCGGGACCAGGGGCTCGGGGTCAGGGGTTAGGGTCAGTGATTGGTAGCGAAGAAGCTTCCAGTGTCGAGTTCAACAGTAGAGGAGCCAAATCATTGCTGCGACAAGTCATCATGACTAACGCCCGAGACCAAGATTTATTGGTTGAATGACTGGCAACTAACCCCTAGTCCCTGCCCCCTGCTCTTCACGGTCTGGTCTTGGCGATCTCCGGTTCCTTGTCGCGCGGGCCCCATTGCTCCATGTGATGCGTGGTCAGGTCGGCGCGTAAATACTCAAACGCTTCCTCGGGCGTGCTGGCCCAGTGAAACAATTGCAAATCCCTGGGCGAGATGGTGCCCGCGTCCACCAGTGCCTGGAAGTTGATCACGCGGTCCCAGTAGTCCTTGCCGTACACCACAATGCAGATGCGTTTGGCCAGTTTCTCGGTCTGAGTCAGAGTCAGCAATTCGAACAGCTCGTCGAAGGTGCCGAACCCTCCCGGAAACACGACCAGGGCCTTCGACAGGTAGGCGAACCACAGCTTGCGCATGAAAAAGTAGTGGAACTCGAAGTTCAACTCCGGTGTGATGTACTGATTCGGCATTTGCTCGAAGGGAAGATTAATGTTGAGTCCAATGGTTTTGCCGCCCGCTTCGGCAGCGCCGAGGTTGGCCGCTTCCATGATTCCCGGTCCGCCGCCGGTGGTAATTACGAAACGATGCCGCGGCTGATTGATGGTCTTCGTCCACTGGGTCACAAGGAAGGCCAGCTTGCGCGCGTCTTCGTAATAGCGCGCCATCTCGACGTCGGCGCGTGCGCGGCGAATACGCTCCTGCTCCTCCTCCGGCGCGGGAGTGGCCGAGCCCGGCTTGTCCAGCAGTTGCAGCGCCTCCTCGGCTTGCGAGCGGCTGTGAAAGCGCGCTGAGCCAAAGAAGACGATCGTGTCCTGGATGCGTTCGCGGCGAAAGCGCGCCAGCGGCTCCTGGTATTCGGCAAGAATACGGAGGATGCGACCGTCAGGCCCGTTGAGGAATTTCTTGTTCTCGTAGGCCAGGGGCGCGCGATTGTGGCGATGATGTTCGTCTGTCTTGTCAGCCATGGAATGGGTGTCTCAGTCCCTTGAGAATTTCCCCTCGATGCATGTTGGATGCGAAAAACCCGAGGCCAGTAGAGAAGGGCTGTACGTCAGGCATCCGGGCCTTCGCGATAGCGGACCGCCTCTGCGACTCCCATCCAAATGTCCACCAGGCCGAGGCCGCTGACCAAGCCTCGCACAAAATTTTGCATGAGGAATTCCCGGATTCGCGGGTATCCCAGCAGAAGCGAGTTGTTTGTCCAGATGCCGGTCCAGGGCAGCGCGGTGAGGATGATGCCCACTTCCAGGCAGAACAACACGAATACCACCAGCCAAATCCGCTGTAGCCAGAGATTTGGCTTCTTGGGAGGAAGCGGAGGTGGCATCAGCAGCACGGGACCGTGGGGCTCCACCCCATTACCCTGCGTCGGATCTTGCGCAAAAGCGCTCATGGTTCGCACCTGGTCAAGCGCTCGCCCTCCGAATGGTGTCGCCCCTGCCACAATCGTTCCTACCAAGATGCCCAACTCGCCCGCCCAGCGTCCCACTGCTCAGGACATAAAATCCACACAGCAGATTCTACCAGTGCGCGCGAAAACGGCGGGCGGGGCGTGACGAGAATTGGCAGCAGGTTGATATCCTGTCGTCAGGTATTTGGGCGATTGGCACGCTCTTATTCCCAAGTGGGGGCGATTCGAGCGCAACTACTTGAAGGAGACAAATGAGTAAGCCAGAGCTGCGAAAAAACTGGCATCGCTCAGTTTTTCCGAGAAGATCAAGATCCTGGGAAAACTTCGCCGCCGCAGTCTGGCCATCGCTGCCGCTGGTTTGCGACCGCATAACACCAAGTCCGCAAAGTAAAACGGCAGGACTCCTGGCCCTGCCGTTCCTTTTCGCTGACAACTGACAACTGGCTCCGACAACTGACCTACAGCAGCTCTTCGTTCCAGTTCTCCAGGAACTGCTTCACCTCGGCCATGAACTGATCGGCCACCGCTCCGTCAACGATGCGATGGTCATAGCCAATGCTGAGGTGCATCATGGAACGGATGGCGATGGAGTCGTTGCCATCCTGGTCGGTAACCACGACCGGCTTTTTCAGGATTCCGCCCACGCCCAGAATCGCAACCTGCGGCTGATTGATGATGGGCATCCCGAATTTAGCGCCAAAGATGCCGGGGTTGGTGATGGTGAACGTCCCGCCCTGTACTTCCTCGGGCTTCAGCTTCTTGCTGCGAGCACGCTCCCCGAGGTCGGTTATGGCGCGCTGCAGGCCCACAAAGCTGCGCTCCTCGGCGTTCTTCACCACCGGCACGATCAGTCCCCAATCCAGTGCGACCGCGATGCCGAGATTGATGGAAGCGTGATAGTGGATGTTCTCGCCCTCTACCGATGAATTGATGATGGGCCAGTTGCGAATGCCGTGCACCACGGCGCGCGCAAAGAAGGGCGTGAAGGTGAGCTTGTTGCCGGTGGACAGCTCGAACTGCGCCTTCATCTTCTCTCGCAATTTCACGATGCGCGTCATGTCCACTTCGAAGACACCGTGCACGTGCGCGCTGGTGCGTTTCGACAGCACCATGCGGTCGGCGATCTTCTTACGCATGACCGACATGGGCACAACTTCGCCCGGAGTAACGCCGCCGACGGGTTGCAGAGGCGTGACCATCGCAGGTGTGGAAGGTGCAGGAGCCGAGGGCGCGGAAACTGCAGCCGCTTTCGCGGGAGCAGCGGGCTGGGCTCCGCCAGCGCCATGTTTGGCGATGAACGACTCAATGTCGTCCTTGGTGATGCGGCCACCAAGGCCCGTTCCCGAGACCTGGGCCAGGTCAACTTTGTTTTCCTTGGCGATGCGGCGCACCAACGGGCTGGAGCGCAGNNGGCGCCGAAGGCTGTTTGGGCTCCTCGCCACTGGGAGGCTGCGCGACTTCGGTCTGGGTCGAGCGGCTGCCGTCTCCTCCGGCTGGGGCGGGTGCTGCGGTGCTGGCCGCCGGAGCGGATGACGCGGCGCCAGCAGCTTCGCCTTCGCCCGCAATCGTCGCCACTACGGTGTTCACCTGGACCGTGGCGCCGGCTTGAACTTTGATGTCTTGCAGGGTGCCGGAAGCGGGCGCAGGAATCTCCGCGTCAACCTTGTCGGTCGAGATTTCAAACAGCGGCTCGTCGCGTTGAACTTTCTCGCCCGGCTGTTTCAACCACTTGGTGATGGTCCCTTCGAAAATCGACTCCCCCATCTGGGGCATGATCACGTCTGTAGGCATGGTGTCCTTCCGCGGGATACATAGCTGGAACTGCGAGCTTGCAGCAAACGAATATTATATCGCCTAAAAGTGGGGCCCCGCAGCCTAGCGCAACATCAACACCGCTCGTCCGCTTAGTTTGCCTTGGGGACCGCCGACGAGTACAGGAAACCCGCTGCTAGAGTTGTCCTGCTGCTGCGAGCTCAACCGGTTGGACTCGCCGCACTTTGACCTTCACTTCCACCCGCGACCCAAGCCGGTTGATGATCGACATGAGGCGATCGACAGTGAACCGATCGAGGTTCGCGTTGCGGATGCGCGAGAAGTCGGCTGCCGCAATCCCGGTAAGGCCCTGCGCGCCGCGCACGCTCAAGCCTTCCCGGTCGAGCGCCTTGATGATTTCAGCGGCCAGGATGGCTTTGAACTGCTCGACATCCGCGTTCTCATGCCCCAGATCACGAAAAACATTACCGCTTCCGCGGACCACCTCTTGCCGTTCGGGTTTCATCGCAACATCTCCTTCAGCATCTTCAACCGTTGCTTGATCAGTTCAACCTCGCGCTTAGGCGTCTTGATGCTCTGCGTCGACTTCTTCGGAAACGCATGAACGACCCAGATTTCGTTTCCGAGTTGCAACGCATAGACTACCCGGAAAGCATCTCCCCGAAACCTCAAGGCAATCTCGAACACGCCCGATCCCATGTGCTGCATGGGTTTTGCGATGTCAGCCTTGCCGCCCTCCGCGGCGATGGTCAACGCCGCAAGACAAATGGACTGCGCGCCCTCTGGGAAACTTTCGAATTCCTGCAGGGCCGCCTTGATCCAGGAAACTGGCCGTGTTTTTCTGATCATTCGCCGTGCGCGACCGCGGGGCACTCTATGTTGTCATAAATGACAACACACGTCAAGAGCACTGCGTGACTCTGCACGGGGGACTCACTCAACCACCGAGAGCTGGGGTGCATTTGACTCTGTCAGACTCCGTCGGCTAGCCTCAATGCTGGATTGCCGTCGCGGTAAGCTCTTTCCCTGTCCGGCTTGGGCAGACGGGCATTCGGGTCCTCCCGCCATTAACCCTATGAAATTGCTTCGCAAACTCTTGCCCGTGATACTTGCGCTGGCGCTTTGCGCCCAGGCTTTCGCCGGCAATGGAATGCATCCGGCGCATGCACCCAAGGCCATGGTGGCCACGGTGCAACCCGAAGCCTCCGAGGTGGGCGCCGCGATCATGCGGCAGGGCGGCAACGCGGTGGACTCTGCGGTTGCGGTCGGTTTCGCTCTCGCCGTGGTGCTTCCCCAAGCAGGCAACATTGGTGGAGGCGGCTTCCTATTGTTCCGCCGGTCCGACGGCGAGGTCCATTTCCTCGATTTTCGCGAGAAAGCTCCCGGCAAGGCCACCGCCAACATGTACCTGGATGCCCAGGGCAATGTGGTTCCGGGCATGAGCATTCTCGGCTACAAATCAATCGGCGTCCCCGGCTCAGTGGCGGGCTTGGTGTACGCGCAGAAGCATTGGGGCAAGCTGACGCTGAAGCAGGTGATGGAGCCGGCGATCCGGCTGGCGCGCGATGGCTTCGTGCTCGACTACGACACAGCGAGGTCGTTCCACGATCCCAACCTGGCGAAGTTTCCGGAATCGCATCGCATCTTCCAGCGCGATGGCAACTACTACCAGCAGGGCGACGTTTTCAAGCAGCCGGAGCTGGCCAAGACCCTTGAGCGCATCGCCGAAAATCCTGACGACTTCTACCATGGCGCGATGGCGCGTGAGCTGGCTGCGGCCATCGCGAAGGGCGGCGGCCTGGTCACTGCCGAGGACTTGGCGCAGTACGAAGTGAAAGAGCGGCAGCCGATTCGCGGCAGCTATCGCGGGTATGAGGTCATCAGCGCACCACCGCCGTCGTCCGGAGGCGTGACCCTGGTCGAGATCCTCAACATCCTCGAGGGATACGANNTGGACAAGCGCTATGCCAATGCCTGGCGCGAAACTATCCCGCTGCGCCGCGCCACTCCCGGAAGTGAGTTGCGACGGCCTTCCATCTTCTCGCAATTGGACAGTTATGCCAGCTCGCATCCGCAGCCGAAGACGTTGGTCGAGCCGGTCCACACCACCCACTACTCAATGGTTGACCCTGAGGGCAACGCGGTATCGGTTACGACTACGCTGAACGAGAGCTTTGGCTCGCACGTTACCGCGGAGGGGTTGGGCTTTCTGCTTAACGATGAGATGGACGATTTCGCCTCCAAGCCAGGCGTGCCTAATATGTTCGGACTGATACAGGGCCCCGCGAACGCCATTGGCCCCGGCAAGCGGCCGCTGTCCGCGATGGCGCCGACCATCGTGCTCAAAGGCGGCAAGCTTTTCCTGGTTCTCGGCGCTGAGGGCGGCCCCACCATCATCACCACTGTCGCCGATGTGCTGATGGGCGTAGTGGATTACGGATTGAACATTCAGCAGGCGGTGAATGCGCCCCACTTTCATGATCAATGGCTGCCCGACGAGATCAAACTAGAGAAGGTGGGCTTCTCGCCTGACACAGTCCGCATCCTCGAGCACATGGGACACAAAGTCTCCGCCGACGCGAGCCTGGATTCTCTGCCGGGACAGCATCCTTCGAAGGCGGAATACTGGGGCGACTCTCAGTGCATCGAAATTGATCCCGACACCGTTGAACGCTTGGGCGCCAGTGACGGACGCCATAACGGAAAGGCAGTCGGATTCTGATGCGCCGCGCCATGTCCACGCTGATCTACGCCCGGCGGGAACGGCTGCATCCCGGCCTGCTCGACGAGATGGTCTCCGGCGGAGCGGAAGCCATCGAGATCTTCGCCGCGCGCGGACACTTCAATTACACCGACCGGCAGCACATCCGGCAGATCGCCAACTGGTTTCGCAGCACCGGAGTGACGTTCCACTCCATGCACTCGCCCATGCATCCGGACGAGGATTGGGGACGTGGCGGCGCGACCCACCTCAACATTGCGTCGGTTGAAAAACTTCAGCGCGTCGCCGCTACCGATGAAATCAAGCGCGCCATCGAGGTGGCCGAACAGGCGCCGTTTCAGTATCTGGTGCAACATGTCGGGATCGGCCACGAAGAGGCGGACGAGCACAAACTCGACGCCGCGATGAGTTCCCTCGAACACCTGCACGCCTTCGCCAAACCCCTGGGCGTGCAACTGCTGGTCGAGAACATTACCAACGAACTTTCCACGCCGGAGAAGCTGATGGAACTGCTGCACGCCGGACGCTTCGACGATATCGGGGTGTGCTTTGACGTCGGTCATGCGCACATTATGTCGAGCGTGCCGCAAGCCTTCGAGGTCTTGAAGGACCGCGTGCGCTCCACCCACGTTCACGACAATGACAAGGATCACGATGCGCATCTCTGGCCCGGCGAAGGCAGCATCGATTGGAAGCAGACGATGGAACTGTTGCGGACCGCGCCCCACGCACCGCCCGTGTTGCTGGAGATTGAGGGTGTTGAAGGCGAGAAGGTTGCGGCGGAAATGGCGGAGGCGTTCAGTAAGCTGGAGACGGCGTTATGAGGGCGCCCAGCACTAATCAATAAGCACTAAAGGCAGTACACTGATGTACTCCGGTTGCGGCTTTCCCGCGAACGGAGCGCTGCCCAGAGGCCGCGCCAACAACTATGTCCACCCAAGCTGAGAACCTGCAGCGGCCCGCCATCAAGGTCTTCGTCGCCACCTCGGTGATGTTGACTTTCATTTCCTTCTGGCGGGCCGCGGCCATTGTGCTTTCGGACCTCGGGTCGTCGGCGTACTACGTTGGCGGCGATGCCGAGAAGGTCATTGGCAAGAGCGCTCCCTGGTTCGTGCTCGCTGTCATGCTTTTCAGCTACGCGGTGCGGGCCCTTTACATCGAGTCCAGCTCCATGTTCGTCCGCGGCGGCGTTTACCGCGTGGTCAAGCAGGCGATGGGCGGGACGCTGGCCAAGCTGTCGGTTTCGGCACTGCTGTTCGATTACATCTTGACCGGCCCCATCAGTTCCGTGGCCGCCGGACAGTACGCGGCTGGGCTGCTGACCGACACCTTCCATCATCTCGGCTACCACATCCACGTTCCGGAGAACTCGTTCGCCGCCGGCTTTGCTGTGCTGGTGACCCTCTATTTCTGGTGGCAGAACATCCTGGGCATTCACGAATCCAGCGAACGCGCCATGCAGATCATGAAGATCACTACGGTGATGGTGGTAATTCTGATTGTCTGGTGTCTCATCACGCTGGCCAAACATGGCGGTCAACTGCCGCCTTTGCCGTCGCCCCTCCACATGCACCATAACCACGAATCGTTAGGCTGGTTGCTGGGGACTTGGGCTGAACGGGTTTCCATCGTCATGCTGCTGGTCGGGTTCGGCCATTCTGTGCTGGCCATGAGCGGCGAGGAATCACTGGCGCAGATCAATCGCGAGATCGAACATCCCAAGCTCAAGAACCTGGAAAAAACCGGCCTGGTGATCTTCCTGTACAGCCTATTCTTCACCTCGCTGGTGTCGTTTTTCGCGGTGATGATCATCCCGGATAGAGTGCGCCCCGAATACTTCGCCAACCTGATCAGCGGCTTGGCCATGAACGTCGTCGGTCCCTACACCCTACGGCTCTTCTTCCAGGCGTTCGTGGTGATCGTGGGCACCCTGATGCTGTCCGGCGCGGTCAATACCGCCATCGTCGGCGCCAACGGCGTACTCAACCGACTGGTGGAGGATGGCGTTCTGACTACCTGGTTCAAAAGACCTCAGAAGCGCTATGGCACCAGTTTCCGGGTCATCAACTTGATCGTCGGCTTGCAGATCCTCACCATCATTGCCAGCCGCGGCAATGTGTACCTGCTGGCTTCTCTTTATGCCTTTGGCGTGATTTGGAGCTTCTCCTTCATGTCGCTGGCGGTGATGGTGCTGCGCTACAAGAGCCCGGAGAACCGGCAGTGGAAGGTGCCGGGCAATATCCGCATCCGCGGGGTTGAGATACCCGTCGGCGTGGTTTTGATTTCGGTGATCCTGTTTTCCACTGCAATCGTGAACCTGCTGACCAAGCAATTGGCGACCATCGCCGGCGTTACGTTCAGCGTGGTGTTTTTTGTCGTCTTCACCATCTCCGAGCGCAAGACCGCTCGCGAACACGCCGCTGGCGAATCCGAACTGGAGCAGTTCAACATCGCCACCGACCGAGAACTGAGCGCGGAGACCATGCAGGTGCGTCCGGGTAACATCCTGGTCGCCGTCCGCGACCCGCGGAACCTGTACTACTTGCGGCAAGTTCTGGCCAAGACGGACACCACCAAGACCGACGTAGTGGTGATGACCGCTCGCGTCTATCACCGTGAGCACTCCTTCAGCGGCAGCGAGGTGGTGGACACCTCGGAGGTTTTCGAGAAGTATGAGCAGGAGCTGTTCACCGCAGTAGTCAATGCCGCCGAAAAGGAAGGCAAACACGTTTCGTTGCTGGTGGTGCCCACCAATGACGTTTTCGAAAGTATCGTGGCCACCGCGCAACGATTGCATTCGTCGGTCGCCCTCTGCGGCTTGTCCAACAAGCTGACCGCGGACGAGCAGGGCAAACTTACGGGCGATGCCTGGGAGCGGCTGCCGGAACCGCGTCCCCGGCTGCGACTGGTCGTGGCCGAGCCCAACGGAACCAAGCACGAATACCTGTTGGGGCCGCACCTCCCGCGCATGCGCCAGGAAGATGTGGACCTGCTGCATAGTCTGTGGAAAGAAGTGACCACCGATCCGCGCTATCGCGAGCTGCACCATTACCACGTGCTTAACGTGGCGCTGCAGGAAATGGCCGAGCGCATGCACAACGGCGCTTACCACGATGGGGTCATGAAGGAAATCTTCGAGGAGATGCGGCGCAGGAGCGCTCAACCGGTTGCCGACGACGACGTTCCTCCTCCTCCGCCGACGTAATCGCGCCGCGGCATGGCCGGGGACCGACACCACAAAACAGTGGAGTTTGCTATGCTTGAAATCCGTGGGTCATCGGTGCAAATCCGCCGCCAAACGCCTTTCCACCTCCGCTCTTGCTAACATCAAAGGGTGAGCACCGCTGCCAAAGTTCGCGTTCGCTTTGCTCCTTCCCCTACGGGACAACTGCATGTCGGGAATGCCCGTACTGCACTCTTCAACTGGCTCTTTGCCCGTCAGGCCGGCGGCGTCATGGTGTTGCGCATTGAGGACACCGATGTGGCCCGCAGCGAGGCGCGTTTCGAAGACCAACTCCTCGGCGATCTCAAGTGGCTAGGCATCGATTGGGACGAAGGTCCCGACGTTGGCGGCCCGCACGCGCCCTATCGCCAGAGCGATCGCCTGGAGTTGTATCGCGAACATGCCGAGCGGCTGGTGAAGGAAGGCAAAGCCTACCCCTGCTTCTGCTCGCAGGAGGAATTGGAACGCGACCGCGAGCGTGCTCTGCAACATCAGCAGCCGCCGATCTATTCGGGAAAATGCCGCGGGCTCGATCCCGAGGAGAGTCAGCGCCGCCGCGCAAACGGCGAAGCGGCAGCGATTCGCCTGCGTATTCCGGAGCACCCCATTCGCTTTCACGACATCGTGCACGGACCGGTTGAGTTTTCCAACGAAGTAGTCAGCGATCCCATCATCCTGCGCTCTACCGGCATTCCGGTTTACAACTACGTCGTGGTGGTGGACGACGCGTTGATGGACATCACTCACGTTATTCGCGGCGACGATCACCTCTCCAACACGCCCAAGCAAGTGGCGCTCTACGAGGCGCTGGGATGGCCGGTGCCGGAGTTCGCACACCTTTCCACGATTCTGGGGAGCGATCGCGAACGCTTGTCCAAGCGGCATGGGGCAACCTCCATCGCCAATTTCCGCGAGATGGGTGTGCTGCCCGAAGCGCTGGTGAACTACCTCGCGCTACTGGGTTGGGCGCCGACCGGCGGTACCCGCGAGATCTTTTCACCCGAAGAGCTGATCAAGGAATTTTCGCTGCAGCGAGTGACCCCATCGCCTGCGGTCTTCGACATGGAGAAGTTGTATTGGTTGAACCGGCACTACATCAAGCAGAGTCCGCCTGAACGCATCGAGAAGCTCGCCGAACCGTTTTTTGTGCGCGCCGGAATGCTGCCGGAAAATCTCGACGAGCACACCCGAGCCTGGTTCAGCAAAATGATCGCGCTGCTCGTTCCTTCGGTGGACAAGCTGGATCAGCTTCCTGAACGCGCCGCCCTGATCTTTCGCTTCGATGCCGCGGCTGCGGTGAATTCGCCCGATAATGCCGAGGTCCTCGCGTCGCCGAAAACCGCTGATGTCCTCGCTGCATTTGCGGCGCAGGTCGAAGGCGATTCGTCGCCGATGACTCCTGAGCGCTTTAAGACCATCATGAACGAGGTGAAAGCTAGGACCGGCGCGAAGGGCAAAGAGCTATTTCATCCGGTGCGGGTCGCATTGACCGGATCACACTCCGGTCCGGAGTTCGACAAGCTGATTCCGATTCTCGAGGAAGGTTCGCAGCTACCGCTGCCGCAACACGTCATGAATGTTCGCGAGCGTCTGGCTGCCTTTCGTGCGGCGTGCGGGAAATAACAAACTCCGCGATCAGGGCTTTCAGAACTTCGCGAGGTACTCTCGCTTCTTCTCTTCCGGCAAGAACGACGCGCGGAACGAGTTCTTCGCCAACTCACGGAGTTCATCCTCGCTGAAGCCGAAGACCTGCTGCGCAATCCGATATTCACACGACAGGTTGGTGTGGAACATGTCCGGATCGTCCGTATTCAGCGTGACCTGGACACCAGCATCAAACAATTTTCGGACCGGATGTTCCTCTACCGTGGCGCAGCACCCGGTCATCACGTTGCTGGTGATGCACACCTCGACCGGAATCTGCTTCTCCGCCAAATAGTGCAGTAGTTCGGGGTCGGCGGCGGCGTGCAGTCCATGGCCGATGCGGTCCACCTTCAGCTCCCGCAGCGCACTCCAAATGGATTCGGCTCCCACCGTTTCCCCGGCGTGCACGGTCAACCCCAACCCGTGTTGCGCGGCGTGCTTATACACCTCGCGGAACAGCTCGGGCCCGGCGCGACGCTCGTCTCCGCCAATTCCGATGCCCACGACGTTTCTTTTCTTGAAGCGAATCGCCTCGTCGACCACCCTGCGCGCTTCCTCAACGCCGAAGTGCCGGACCGCGTCGAAGATCCAGTACAGCGACAAGCCAAAGTCGCGCTCGGCGCGCTGGCGCCCCCGCTCCGCCCCTTCGAATAAGGGAGCAAATTCCTGCCCGCGCCACTGCACCACCCCGGCAGAGATGTACACTTCGGCGTGCAGAACATTCTGCGCATGCAGCTTCTGCATCATGCGATAGGTAACCAGCTCGTAATCCTCGGCGGTGCGCAGCCGCTCGGTGACCGCCTTGAACGCCCACAGAAAGCCGGTGAAATTCTTGTATTCGTACAACGCGCGCGCTTCTTCCTCGCTGAAGACGCGGCCGCTGTCCTCAAGGTTTTTGTAGCGATTGTTGGTGCTGGGAAGCGGTGTGGGATGGCGACGGCTCAGTTCCGCCAGCGTCGGCGGATCAACCGTGCCCTCGAGGTGCAGATGGAGTTCGGCCTTGGGCAATTTTAGGATGAAGTCGTTGGCGGCATCAGTAAGATGGGGTAATTTCGTCATGGGGTATGCGAGTACCCGAGATGCTACGGCTTGTTCGGCGCGTTGGGCACGGACCCGAGCTGGCGCGGACTGAACTCGCTGCGGTGGCGGCTGTAGAGCATGTACACCGTCAACCCGATAATCAGCCACACGAAAAAGCGTAGCCAGGTCAAGATCGGCAGGCCCGACATCAGCAGCACGCAAAACACAACGCTGAGGATTGGCGCGGCCAGGCCACCCGGAGCGCGGAATCCGCGACGGCGCTCGGGCTGCTTGTAGCGCAGGATGATGACTCCGATCGACACCAGGACGAACGCGAACAGCGTACCGATATTCGACAAGTCCGACAGCGTGCCAATGTCGAGAATGCCGCCCGGAATCCCCACCAGAAATCCTGCGATCCAGGTTGCGGTGGCCGGTGTGCGAAATCGCGGATGCACACGGCTGAACAATTTGGGCAACAAGCCGTCGCGTGACATCGAGAACCAAACCCGCGCCTGTCCCAACTGGAACACCAACAGCGACGAGATCATGCCCATCATCGCGCCGAAGAGGACGGCCAGCTCCGTCCAATGCAGCAGCGCGGACTTCGTGGTGCCTGCCAGCTTGCTCATGCTGTTGACCACGGGCGCGGCGTCGTCAATTAGGGTTTGCCAGGGAACGATGCCGGTCAGCACCACGGCAACCGCAATATAGAGCACGGTACAAACGATGAGCGTGGCAATAATTCCGATCGGCAGATCGCGCTGCGGGTTGCGCGCCTCCTCGGCCGCGGTCGAGACCGAGTCGAATCCGATATAGGTGAAGAAGATGATGGAGCCGCCGGTCAGCACGCCGGGCCAGCCCTCGGGCGCGAACGGGTGATAGTTGGCGGGATGAATGAATCGCATCCCAACGAACACGAAGGCCAGGATGGCGGCGATTTTCAAGATCACCATGACGTTGTTGGTTTCGGCCGATTCGCGGATGCCGCGCACCAATACCACCGTCAGCAGCATGACGATCAGAAACGCCGGCAGGTTGAAGCCAAAGTGCCAGCCCGGAGCGTAGAGCACGTTGTTCTGCAAGTCGGTGAGACCGCCAGGCAAGTACGCGGGGGTGATCCAGCGCAGCGCGGGATGCCAGCCGAACCAACTGAACGTGGCGACCATGTGCGCGGCGAAGCCCACGCTCACCGCCATGTTGCTGACCGCGTACTCCAGGATGAGGTCCCAGCCGATGATCCAGGCGATCAACTCGCCCATGGTGGCGTAGGTATAGGTGTAAGCGCTGCCGGCAATCGGGATCATGGACGCCAGCTCGGCATAGCAAAGCCCGGTGAAGGCGCAGACGATGGCCACCAGCACCAGCGAGATCGCCAATGCCGGGCCCGCTCCGGGACGGCCCAGGGTGGCCGCATGGTGCACCAGGTAGTCGGCTAAGGGTGCGTTCAGGATGGACGAGGTGTTGAACTTCTGGCCGGCAATCGCCGTTCCCACCACGGTGAATATGCCGGAGCCGATCACGGCGCCGATGCCGAGCCCGGTCAGCGACCAAGGCCCCAGCGTCTTCTTCAGCCGATGCTCCGGCTCCTCGGAATCGGAGATCAGCTTGTCGATAGACTTGCGCGCGAAGACTTGGTTCGCCAGGGTGACGCTCCCAGGAGTGCTGGAATCAGTGCCTCAGGATTCAAACAGAAAGAGCCGGGTGAGAGCAAGCGGAAGGTGATTCAGAAGAGACACAGCATTTGGCACCTAGCACTTGGNNTTGCTAATTGCTTCTCTCCGGCGCGAGTATCTTCTCGAAGTAGTCCTCGATCAGATGAAACAGATGCGTACGCGCCTCGTACCCGGCGATGCCATGGGTCTTTCCTGGATACATCATCAGCTCGAACTGCTTGCCTGAGTTAATGAGCGCGTTGATCATTTGAATGCTGTTCTGGACGTGCACGTTGTCGTCGCTGGTGCCGTGCACCTCCAGCAGCTTGCCGTGCAAATTGGCCGCGAAGTTCACCGCCGAACTTTTCCTGTAGCCCTCTGGGTTCTCGCTCGGCAGGCCCATATAACGCTCGGTGTAAATCGAATCGTAATTGCGCCAATCGGTCACCGGTGCCACTGAAACTCCACCCTTGAACATGTCTGTGTGCTCAAGCGCATAGAGCGTGAAATATCCGCCGTAGCTCCAGCCCCAGAATCCGAGCCGGCTCCCGTCGAGTTGCGGAAACTGTTGCAGCGCCTGCTTCACAGCGGCCATCTGATCGCTGAGCTCGGTCTCGCCGAAGTTGTGCTTGATGGCCATGGCGAAGGCCTTGCCTCGTCCGGCCATGCCGCGGTTGTCAACTTTCAGAATCGCGAATCCCTGTTGTGCCAGGACCTGGTCGAACAAGTCAATTGCGCCCCAGGCATCACGCACCGTCTGCGCTGCCGGCCCGCCGTAGGGATTGACGATAAGCGGCGCTTTGCCGCTCACGATCATCGGTCCGCTCTCCGGCAGCAGAATCACGCCTTGCAACGTGGTTGTGCCGTCGGCGGCTTTGAAGTCCACGAACCGCGGGGTCAGCAGGTGGTAGGGCTCAACGCTGCGCGGCGTCCAAAACGTGTTGCAGGCGCCGCCGACGGCGCACAGCGAAACCGTCGGCGGCGTGGTCAGCGCTGAATAGCGATCCACGTAGTACTTAGAGCCGCTGGGAGCGAAGTCCGCCGAGTGCGATCCATTTTCCTTGGAGACCCGGCGGAAGTTCTGCCCGTCAAGTCCCACCGCGCAGAGGTTCGTCTGTCGCCAATCGCCCTCGTTGGCCGAGAAATAAACCACTCCCTGCTTTTCGTCAACGCCATTGATGCTCTCGACTTCCCAGTCGCCATGCGTGAGTTGGGCCACCAGCTTGGCCGGGCCGCTCAGCGGGTCGTGCTTGTCGAACTGGTACAGGTAAATATGGTTGTGCCCATCGCGCCAACTGGTCCACAAGTAGCGATCGCCAGAGGTTAAAGTCTGGAAATCTACCTCGGGATGCATGTCGATCCAGGCGTCGGTGGTCTCCGTCATCATGAGCGCCCACTTGCTGTTCTTGACATCCACAAAATACAAGTCCAGCCGGTTTTGCAGGCGGTTAAGAGCTAGCGCCCACAGCAGGCCGTCGCGCACCCATCCAAAGCGGGGAACCAGAGCATCGGGACTGTCTGACAGCGGCACGTCACCACCCGTTCCCGCGTTAATCCATTTGATCTTGCCGCCATCGGGGCCAACCACACCCAAGCGCACTTTAGGATTCGGATCGCCGGGCTGAGGATATTTCTCCTGGTCCACCGTGGCATGGGTGGGCATCCAGTCGGTGATGGGATAGGTGGGCACGTCCTTCTCGTTCATCTGCAGAAATGCGATGTGCTTGCCGTCCGCAGACCAGAAGTAATTGCTGCGGGTGTACAGCTCTTCCTCATAGATCCAGTCGACTTCCCCGTTTAGCAGGTTGTCGTCGCCATCTTTGGTTAGAGCTCGTTCCCTCCCTCCGTCCAGCGGCTGCGTATAGAGGTTGTGCTTGCGCACATACGAGATCCGGCTTCCATCCGGCGAGAACTTGGGATCAACGGCGGCATCTGAGCTGCTCGTGATCTGCACGGCGGTGCCACTGTCCAGGCTGTAAAGCCAAAGTTGCCCGATGGAGTCGAACAGCAACTTCTTGGAGTCGGGCGACCAGTGATAGGCGCCAATGGAGTAACGCTGGGCCGCTTCCTTCTTGCGTTCGTCCTTGATGGCGCTGGTGGGCGGAGCCAACGAGGCCAGCTTCTCGCTCGCCACCAGCACCGCTGGCTTGCCCGTGGTTACATCCACGTAATACAAAGCTCCGTGTTGGCCGCTGTCGTCCCGTTGTACGAAGGAAACCTTGGAGCCGTCGGGGCTCCACTTCACATCCTCCGGACCGCGGCCCATGATGCCGCCAGGCTGGAACATTTCTTCAATCGTCAGCTCTTTTTTCGCGGGTGATTCCTGCGAAGCAGGGGATGGGGACGATTGTGCAACGAGGAATGACGTGGACAGCACACAGCAGACGAATGCAGCGAACCGTGATTTCACGTTAGCTCCGACCAGGAAAATCTGTAGCGGGAAAGTCTATATCAGGACAGGCGGTTGATGCGGCGACTGCGCTAGTCGGATGTGGAGAACACTGTGATGGGCAGGATTGCAGATCAAAATGAGTTTCTGAGTCCCTATCCCACTCGATCGAGAATTGTGAGTTGTCCCGCCAAATCGTCGTTGCGGTGCTCCATGGTCAATGTCTGCCCGTCGGACGAAAGCGACCAGCAGTCACAGAAATGCATTTCGCGCGCAGCCAACTGCAGCCATGATTCAATTACCAGTTCTTCGCCTTGCCACCTTGCAGCTCCGCGAACTGGGCTGCCGTTTAACAGGTTTCGATCTTGCTCGCCATTTATCCAGCACTTGAAGATGGCTCGTTCCTGGCTTCCGTCGAGTCTCGTGACGACCACTTCCTCCTCTAGTTCACGGTCCGACTGCTCGATTTTGATCGAAATCGCTTTCGGTGGTGGACCCGCAAACTTGCTCTTGCGCAAATTCGCATTCCAGATACCAGTGAAATTGACGCTCATATACCTCCAAGCCCTTCCCAAGAGCAACATCGGCAACGCGCCTTCGCGCACAATAACATGTCCGTCGTGCCGTCAGGGCATGGTTTGGCAGAGGCTGACCCAGCACGACCTGAGACCTTTTTTACGGAGTTCCAGATCGCGAAACCCGGGAGAGCGCACCATCCCTTTTCCGCGGCCTGCGGGCCGTTGTGGAAACCTCCGTGTATGGCGAGGTGCAGAGGAGCAGCAGTTTCAAAGGTCGTCAGCGCCCGATCTGATAGATGCGCAGCCATTCGACAAGCACGATGAACATGCCGATGCCGAAGTAAAGATTGTGCGCCGTCTCCGTGCGGAGGGCCGCCGGTAGAGGCACGCCGCGGCTGCGGAAGGCGATCACCAGGGAACGCTCGCCCTCCAGGACGAAGTCGGCAATGCGTTGGTGGAAAGCCACGATCAGCAATCCCACACAAAGTCGCGCAATTTCAATGGCCATGTCCCGATGCTAGGCGCGCCCGCTGCATTCTCTCAATAGACCGAAAACCTTAGTCCGCCAAGGTGATGGCTGCTAGAGGCCTGGTTTCTGCGTGCTAGAATCCCAGCAGGTTCCCGTGGGGTCCAAATGAATTCCGATCTGCAAAAGCTGATCGACTTGCAAGAAGTCGATGCCCGGATTGCCGCGCTGAAGGCGGAGGTCGCCGCCCTGCCCCAGCAGGTGGCGCAGATCGAGGCCAAACTCGCCGGTTCCAAAGCCCAACTTGAGGCCGCGCAAGCCGGAATGAAGGCCGATGAGATCGCCCGCCGCAAGCACGAGTCCGACATCAAGGACCAGCAGGAGAAGATCAGCAGGTACCGCGACCAATCGCTGAAGGTCAAGACCAACGACGAGTACCGGGCGCTGAACCACGAGATCCAGTTTGCCGAGGCGGAGATCCGCAAGCTGGAAGACAAGATCCTGGAAATCATGGTCGCCACCGACACGCGCAAAGAAGCGATCAAACAGTCTGAGGTCGCTCTGAAAGCCGACACCGCTGCGAATGAGAAAGAGAAAGACCATGCCCGAGCGCAGACGGCGGAGGACGAAAAGCAGCTCGCCGAGTTGAGCGCGACGCGTAAGGAGTTGCGTTCCGGAGTCGCCGAGGAGACCCTCACCCATTACGACCGCGTGCTCAAGCTACGNNCAGGAAGTCATGAGCAACGAGCAGATCGTCACCTGCTTTTACTGCAATCGGATCCTGTACTACGTTCCCCCACCGCCCCAGCCGGAAGAAGAGGCGGCGAAGGCTCCCAAAGCGAAACCTGCCAAAGAGGAGTCGGTCGAGACAGACGAGGCCGCAGCGCAGTAGTCCTGGTAGGCTCATGGTAAGACCGTTCCAGGAAGAAGGATCCTTGAGGATTTCCGCCTCGACTATGACGCAGTTTGAGACTCTGCATCCGTCTCGTACTGAAACACCTCTTCCAGCGGCACTCCGAACACGCGCGCGATGCGAAAGGCCACGTCCAACGACGGCGAATACTTGTCCTGTTCGATCGCGATGACAGTCTGCCGGGTCACCCCGATTTTTTCTGCCAATTCCTGCTGGGTCATCTCCGAGCCGAGGAATCGCAGCTTGCGAATATTGTTCCGGATGCGTCCCTTGGTCATCGCAAGCCTCGCCGGTAATAGAACAACTGGGTGGCAAACTGCGCCAGTTCGGCCAGTACCCAGACGAGCAGCACCAGGTTGACGGTGAGGAAAGGCTTGAACGCCAGCATGACCGCACACATCACCACGAAAATCCCCGCTGATAGCACAAAGTAGGCGTTTCGGTATGCTTTGGATGCGATGAGCGTGTCACGCTCATCCTTGGGCTCGGGTTTCGACTCCAGCGCCAGGACGACGTGATAGACAATTTCGATTACAACGATAGCGACCACCACCAACACAAGCCGGCCCATTGGAAGGCTGGCACCATCGAATTCAGGCCGGCTGAGATCACGCACGACGGTCGCGAAGTAATATCCAAAGACCACGCCGACGGCTAACAGCGATCCCAAAATGCTCTTTTCCTGGTAAGACATGTCCATGACTCTTCTCCTCAGAAGTAATATCCAGCAGACATAATGTAATATTAAACATACTATATGTCAAATATATTTAACATACAATCGCTCGAACAGCTAGGTTAGGCTCAGCGCTTCGCTCCCGCGTAAGATAAGTCTTTGATTTCAGGAAGGATGTCTTGGCCGATTCCAGTTCCATTCCAGAAATAACCGTGAACCACCGGGGCGCTGCGCGCCTGCGAGCCGGCCACTTGTGGGTCTATCGCTCCGACTTGGTGCCGCCTGGCGAGGCCCCCATCGGAGCGCTGGTTCATGTGCGTGACCAGCGCGGCCGAATGCTAGGCTCGGCGCTCTACAGCAGCGCCTCGCAAATCGCCATCCGCCTTCTTACCTCCGACGAAATCAGCGAGCCGCAGCTCTCATCGCTCTTGCGGGAACGCATTGCCGCCGCAGTCCGTTTTCGCGAGCAAGTCGCGCGCGACACCGATTCCTACCGCGTGATCTTCAGCGAGGCAGACCTGCTGCCCGGCGTCATCCTCGACAAGTACAACGATGTGCTTTGCCTGCAAGCGCTCACCCAGGCTTTTGATCGCCAGGACCTGCGCCAGGCGGTCCTCGACGCCATCGGCGAACACTTTCCCCAGGCCAGCGTTGTCGAGCGCGTCGATGCCCACATTCGCGAACTGGAGCAATTGCCCGCCCGCGAGTCGCAACTGGTACGCGGCGAGCGGTCCAGCACCATCTTCACCATGAACGCTGTCCGTTTCCACTTCGACGGACTCGGTGGGCAGAAGACTGGCGCCTTCCTTGATCAGCGCGAGAACTATGCCGCCGCGGCGCGCTACGCTCACGGCGACGCGCTCGACTGCTTCACCTATCAGGGAGGATTTGCGCTGCACCTGGCGCGAGTATGCGCCACCGTCGCCGCGGTGGATTCGTCGCGTCCGGCGCTGGAAGTGGCGGAACGAAACGAGCAGCTCAATCGCGCCGCGCACCGCTGCGGCGAGATCGAATGGACGGAGGCCAATGCTTTCGACGTCCTCAAGGACTACGCTACCGCAGACCGGCAGTACGATACCATCGTCCTCGATCCACCGGCGTTTGCCAAGACCAAGCGCACGGTGGCGACTGCCCTGCGTGGCTATAAGGAGTTGAATCTTCGCGCTCTGAAGATGCTCCGGCCCGGCGGCATTCTCGTTACCTGCTCCTGTTCGTTCCACGTCAGCGAGGGCGAGTTCCTGGCAATGCTGGGCTCGGCCGCTGCGGATGCTGGTCGCCGAGTGCGCATCCTGGAAGAGCGCGGCCAGTCGCTCGACCACCCTGTCCTGCTCAATGTGCCGGAGAGCGCTTACCTGAAGTGCGTCATCGGCCAGGTACTGCGGTAGAATGCGGTTTGCTTTGGGGTGTGGCTTTAAACCGACGCCATAATCAATTATTTAACAACCTGTTAAGTATCTGTTACTTAGAGTAATTCCAGCCATCCTGGCAGGTTCTAGTTAGTACATACTTGATGGTTATACACTCATATTTTATGCTTCCTTTACGCTAAGTTGTGCATCAAACCTAGCGATGGTCGGAATGACCAAAATTTTGTTTGGAGGCTTTGGAACCATGACTGTATTGACCCGTTGGGACCCGTTCCGTGAATTGAATTCATTGCAGCAACGCATGAACCGCCTGTTTGAAGAGCAGTATGGCGGCGGGCGCGAAGAGTCGCTGACCGCTGGCGGATTTGCTCCCCCGGTTGACATCTACGAGGACGAGCAGAGCATCCAGTTGAAGCTGGAGGTTCCTGGCATCGACGAGAAAGACCTGGACATCCGGGTGGAAAACAACGTTCTAACCGTGAGTGGCGAGCGCAAGTTCGAGAAGGAAGAGAAGGAAGAGAACTTCCGTCGGGTGGAGCGCCGTTATGGCAGCTTCAGCCGCTCGTTCACGCTACCGAACACGGTGAACACCGATGACATTCACGCCGACTACAACAACGGCGTGCTGAACATCCGACTGGCCAAGCGTGCCGAAGCCAAGCCGAAGCAGATCAAGGTCAACGTAGGCAGCCAGAAGGCGATCGAGGGCAAGAAGCCCGAGAGCCAGACCCACGGCACAACCAAGGGGCAGGCTGCCTGATCAAAGTTTCGCCCTTCCGGTGGGATTCCTGGAGGGAGACGAACTGGGGAGTTCAGTCACCCCAACGAGTGCAAAACCGGCACTCGTTGGGGGCCCGATCGGGAGGCGGGAATCTCGCCTCCTTTTTTGTTTGCCAGAGAGCAGTTGCCAGTAGCCAGCTCCCAGTTGCGCCTGTCGGAAAGTAATTGGCAGAAATCTTAGGCTTTAGAGATTTTCCGAAACGCAAGCGAGTAGCCTTAGGATTAGCTGACTGGCTAACTCACCGGCAGCTGGCAACTGACAACTGACAACTGACAACTGACAACTGACAACTGGAGTTACCCATGGCAATTCGTTGGGACAAATTAACCGTAAAAGCGCAGGAAGCCATGCAGCGGGCGAACGATCTCGCCAGCGAGCACGGCAACCCTGAGCTGCAGCCGGCACATATTTTGGCGGCGCTGCTGGAAGACCGCGACGGCATCGTCTCGCCTCTGCTGGAGCGCGTAGGCCTGCATGTGCCGACGGTGCAGGCCGAGGCCATGCGCGAGATCGACCGTCTGCCCAAGGTATCCGGCAGCGGCGCCTCGCAGGCGCATCTTTCCGATGCCGCCTCGCAGATGCTGGAAAACGCCTTCAAAGAGGCGGCCAACTTCAAGGACGATTACGTCTCCACCGAGCACATGCTCCTGGCGCTCACCAAGCAGAAGCGCGACCCGGCCATGGAGATCCTGGCGAAGGCGGGCGCAACCTACGACAACATTCTGCGCGCGCTGACCGCAGTGCGCGGCAATCAGAAGGTGACCGACCAGAATCCCGAGGCGAAGTATCAGGCGCTGGAGCGTTACGCCAAGGACCTTAACGAGCTCGCCCGCCAGGGCAAACTCGATCCCGTGATCGGGCGCGACGAGGAAGTGCGGCGCGTGGTGCAGGTGCTTTCGCGCCGGACGAAGAACAACCCCGTCCTGATTGGCGAGCCTGGCGTCGGCAAGACCGCGATTGTTGAAGGTCTGGCGCAGCGCATTGTTTCCGGCGACGTTCCCGAGCAGTTGAAGAACAAGCGCGTGGTGTCACTTGACCTGGGCGCGATGCTGGCGGGTGCGAAGTATCGCGGCGAGTTTGAAGACCGCTTGAAGGCGGTGCTGAAAGAGATCGAGCAGTCGCAAGGGCAGATCATCCTGTTTATCGATGAGCTGCACACGCTGGTGGGCGCCGGCGCTGCCGAAGGCGCGATTGACGCTTCCAACATGCTGAAGCCCGCCTTGGCGCGCGGTGAGTTGCGCGCCATTGGCGCCACCACGCTGAACGAATATCGCAAGTACATCGAGAAAGACGCCGCGCTGGAGCGCCGCTTCCAGATTGTTTATGTCGGTGAGCCCAACGTGGAGGACACGATTGCCATCCTGCGCGGTCTGAGGGAGAAATACGAAGTTCATCACGGCGTCCGCATCAAGGATTCGGCCATTGTGGCGGCGGCGACGCTGTCGCATCGCTACATCTCCGACCGTTTTCTGCCCGACAAAGCTATCGACCTGATTGACGAGGCCGCGGCTTCGCTGCGCATCCAGATCGACTCCATGCCGACTGAGATCGACCAATTGGAGCGCCGGGCGACGCAGCTCGAAATCGAGCGCCAGGCGCTGAAGCGCGAAGACGACGCGAACTCGCGCGAACGGCTGGCCGCTCTGGAGAAAGAGCTGGCGCACATCAAGGAGGAATCCAACGCCCTAAAGGCGCGCTGGAAGCAGGAGAAGGAAGCCATCGCCAANNGTGCGCGAGGCCAAGGAGCGCATCGAGAAGCTGAAGCTGGAGGAGCAGGAAGCCACGCGCAAGGGCGACTACAATCGCGCTGCGCAAATCAAGTATGGCGAGCTGCCGCAGCTGGAAGCCGAGGTCAAGAAGCTGGGCGCGGCGATGGATGGCAAGCAGGCGCGCATGCTGAAGGAAGAGGTGGACGAGGAAGACGTCGCCAAGATCGTCAGCAAGTGGACCGGCATTCCGGTGTCGAAGATGCTGGAAGGCGAAGTGAAGAAGCTGGTCACGATGGAAGACCGCCTGCGGCAGCGCGTAATCGGACAGGACGAGGCGATTCAGAGCGTGGCCAACGCCATCCGGCGTTCACGCGCGGGGCTGAGCGATCCGCGCCGTCCGATTGGTTCATTCATTTTTCTCGGACCGACCGGCGTCGGCAAGACGGAGCTGGCGCGTGCTCTGGCCGAATTTCTTTTCGACGACGAGCACGCCATGGTGCGCATCGACATGTCGGAGTACATGGAAAAGCATTCGGTGTCGCGGCTCATCGGCGCGCCTCCGGGCTACATCGGTTACGACGAAGGCGGACAACTGACCGAAGCGATACGCCGCCGGCCCTACGCGGTGGTGCTGTTCGACGAAATCGAGAAGGCGCATCCCGACGTGTTCAACGTGTTCCTACAGATCATGGACGACGGCCGCCTCACCGACGGCAAGGGCCGCATCGTAGATTTCAAGAACACGATCATCATCATGACGTCGAACATTGGTTCCAGTTATCTGCAGGACCTCGGAGAGCGCTCGCCGGAGCAGGTCTCCGAAGCGCACCAGCGGGTAATGGAGGCACTGCGGGCGCACTTCAAGCCCGAGTTCCTCAACCGCGTAGACGACATTGTCATCTTCAACCCGCTGGGCAAGGAGCAGTTGACTAAGATCGTGGACCTGCGGCTGGAAGACCTGCGCAGGCTGCTGGCCGATCGTAAGATCAGCCTGGAGCTGACCGCGAAGGCGAAGGAGCTGATCTTCACCGAAGGCTACGATCCGAACTACGGTGCGCGCCCGTTGAAGCGGGCCATCCAGCGCGTGGTGCAGGACCCGCTCGCCATGAAGATCCTCGATGGCGAAGTGCTGCACGGCGATCACGTCGTCGTGGATGTGGACAAGAAGGAGCACAAGTTGACGTTCAAAGTGGCGAAGCGGGTGGGAGAGCCGGAACCAGCGGCAAAGAAGTGAGCGGGCAGAGCGGCGTGGACACGGCGCCGCTCAGAGGATTTTTTGCGACTCAGTAATGGTAGCGTGCCTGCAGAAAATCGATGCGGCCCTCGCTGACCCGGTAGACCAGCCGGTGCTCTTGCGTGATGCGCCTGGACCAGCAACCTGCCAGCGCAAACTTCAAGGCCTCCGGCTTGCCGATACCTGTGAACGGGTCATTCATCACCGCTTCCACCAACTCCAGAATTCGCAGCGCTGCTTTCCGGTCGGTTTTGACCCAGTACCTTAAGTCCTCGCGAAATTCTGGCTGGAACACCGCGTGCCGCTCAACGGGCCGGGCCAAGTCCCATCTCCCGCCGCAGCTTGTCCACCGATTCCGGCTTGCCTTTTCCCCGNNACATCCTTGGCGTGGCGGCGGCGCACAATGACAACGTCGTGATCGTTGGCGACCTGGTCAAGCACCGAAGCCAGCCGTTCCCGTAAACTCGTGTAGGTGGTCTCCACAGGCATGGCGATTTGTCTCAAATCAAGCGTACAGT
>PLXE01000099.1:0-189 GCA_003151335.1 Acidobacteriaceae bacterium | reverse complement strand
GCTGTTCAGCATGAACCGGAAAGCCTCCCGGCAGGGAGCGGACCTGCTGTCCACTGCGGGACGGCGGCTGCTGATGGGACTGCTGCCCGCCCTGGCTGCCGGCGGAGTGCTCACGGCAGCGATCGTCTGGGACGGCTCCACGCGGCTGATCCCCGGCGTCTGGTTGTTGCTCTACGGAATCGGCGTGGT
>PLXE01000083.1 GCA_003151335.1 Acidobacteriaceae bacterium | reverse complement strand
AATAATCTGGTGCGCATGGTGAAGCTGAGAACGCTAATTCCGGCGCAGTAAGCGCCGGGAGTAGTGTGTCTGCGGGGCGTAAAGCAGCCCGGCAGAGACCACAAATGCGATGCCGAAGGGCGGTTCAACCCGAAAAAAATGACCAGGGCGAGAAGCTGCCATGAAAGTAAGCGAATTTTTCAGCAGCCTCTGAAGCCGTGCCCTGATACAAAACGATTTATGCGATGACTTCTCGCAACTAGCAACTAATTGCTAATTGCTAGTTGCTCTCTTCCCCTTCCAGCATGAATTCCAGCACCTCCTGCGGCGCTGACGACGTCCACACTGGTGCGAACGACAATCTGTGCAGCGGACTTGGGCCCTTCTCGCGCAGCGTTTTCAGGTGATGAGGCGTGCTGTAACCCTTGTTGGACGCAAGCCGGTATTCCGGGAACACCGGGTCCCAGGCAGTGATCATGGCATCGCGCTCGACTTTTGCGATGATGGACGCCGCGGCAATCGAGGCCGAGAGCGCGTCTCCGTGGATGATGGGCGTCTGCGCGCATTCGAAGTTGATGCGCATGGCGTCGATCAGCAGGTGGTCGGGAGGAAGCGTGAGTTTTGCGACAGCCACTTCCATGGCGCGTTTCGAGGCCCAATAAATGTTGATTTGATCGATGGTGGCGACGTCGACCGCGGCGATCGCCCAAGCTAGCGCGTGCTCGCGAATCCTGGGCGCCAGCCGCTCGCGGGTTTCGCGGTCCAGCAGCTTGGAATCGCGCAGCCCGCGAATGCGATAGCTCGGGTCGAGGATCACGGCCGCCGCGACCACGGGTCCGAACAGCGATCCCCGGCCAACCTCGTCCACCCCGGCCACGAGCTTAGCGCCTGAGTCCCACGCCAGCTTTTCGTACTTCAGGGTGCACTTCAGCTTCTTCAGCAGGCGCAGCTTCAGGGTGGCGGCGGAGACGGGCTTGGCGCCGGGGCCGGTTGTCGTGTTTTTCGTGCGCGATTTCACGGAAGGTGAAGGTGATGCGATAGGGAAATTCTAGAGTAATTCCGAGAGTGATGCGGAGGGAGGTGAAAAATTGTCGGGCGAAGAAAAGCAGATCCCTCCGCTCGGTCGCCGCGGCGCCCTCGGTCGGGATGACAAAAGAAAGAGATGTCGCACCACGCGCGTCGAACGAATCGCCGCTCCACCAAATGGGCTGAAATCCGATCGCTAAGAGCTAAAGGCTAATCGCTAACTGCTAATTCCCACCAGCTTCTGTTCTTTCGCCGCATAGTGCGAGTCCACGTACTCGTCGAGGATCTTGATGAACTCTTCGACAATGTGATCGCCCTTGAGCGTGAGCATCAAGCGCCCGTCCACGTAAACCGGCGCCTTCGGCTCCTCGAATGTGCCCGGCAGCGAGATGCCGATATTGGAGTGCTTCGACTCGCCCGGCCCGTTGACCACGCAACCCATCACCGCTAGCTTCATCTCTTCCACGCCGGAGTAGCGCGTTTTCCATACTGGCATTTGCTCGCGCACGTAGCTCTGGATCTGCTCGGCCATCTCCTGGAAGAAGGTGCTGGTGGTGCGCCCGCAACCGGGACATGCCGTGACCTGCGGCGTGAAGCTGCGGATGCCGATGGATTGCAGAATCTGTTGCGCAACCGTCACCTCTTCGGTGCGATCGCCATTGGGCGCAGGGGTGAGCGACACGCGAATGGTATCGCCGAGGCCTTCCTGCATCAGCACGGCCAGCGCGGCCGTGCTGCTTACGATGCCTTTGGCGCCCATGCCGGCTTCGGTGAGTCCCAGATGCAGCGGATATTCGCAACGGCGGCCCAGCTCGCGATAGACGTCGATCAGGTCCTGCACCCCGCTGACCTTGGCGCTGAGAATGATCTGGTCCTTGCGCAAGCCGTAGCTGACCGCGAGCTCGGCCGAGCGCAGCGCGCTCAGGACCATCGCTTCCATGGTCACGTCGCGGGCGTCCTTGGGCTCGTCGAGCTTGGAGTTCTCGTCCATCAAGCGCGTCAGCAGCGACTGGTCCAGCGAGCCCCAGTTGACGCCGATGCGCACTGGCTTATTGTTTGCGATGGCGACTTCGATCATGGTCCGGAAGTTGTCGTCATCCTTCTTCCCAATCGAGACATTGCCTGGGTTGATGCGATATTTTGCCAGCGTCTGCGCGCACGCGGGATACTTCTTCAGCAGGATATGGCCGTTGTAGTGGAAGTCGCCGATGATCGGCACCGGGATGCCCAGGCGGTCAAGGCCGTCCACAACGTGGGGCACGGCGGCCGCGGCGGCGTCGTTGTTGACGGTGACGCGCACCAGCTCGGAACCGGCGCGCGCCAGGGCTGCAACCTGGCGAATGGTGCCGTCAATGTCGGCGGTGTCGGTGTTGGTCATGGATTGCACCACAATTGGTGCATCGCTGCCAACGCGCACTCCGCCCACCGAAGCTGTGTAAGTTTTTCTGCGCTGAATTTGAGCCATACAGGACTGCTGAAAAGTCTAACACGGCGAAGGCGGCGAGCCTGGCACTTGGCATGGCCACGGGCTGATCTTCCCAACTGACCCTGATTTCGGAACTCAGCCGTCCAATATGTGGAACCCTTTTATGGAAGAGGCTCATCTGACTGGTAAAAGCCTCGAATTGCGGTTGGGTTTTGACCGGTAACCTCACGAAAATAAAAGGTCCACCGGGCGACAAATCGGCGCGCTTTGGGTTTATAACAGGGCTTAGGGCACTCGGAGGCCGGAGTCTATCTGGCCCGTGATCGGGCCCGAAAAGGTGTACATCATGCGTTACCTATCCCGTTTGCTCGGCTGCTGTGTGCTTGCACTCACGCTGGTTCCATTCGGCGTTGCTCAGAACCAGCCCTCCTCACCGCAAGATCCGAACGCCGCGTCCAATCCGCCTGCGCCAGACACCGCGAGTCCGCCCGCGCAGGAGTCGAATCCGCCCGCGCCGGAGAAGTCGGAGAAGCCCGACAAGAACGCCCCCACTCTCAGCACTATGAAGAACATTGACGCCATCGGCAACCGCAACGTCGGCTGCAACAAGGGAATGGGCAACTGGTACTCGCTCGACAAGCAGGTGGCCATGGGACGCGCGTACTCGCAGCAGGTGGAGCACGGCGCCAAGATGGTGCAGGACCCGGTGGTCACCGAGTACATCAACCGGTTGGGCCAGAACCTGGTGCGCAACTCGGACGCCAAGGTGCCATTCATCATCAAGGTGATTGACACCGACGAACTCAATGCCTTTGCGCTGCCGGGTGGGTTCTTCTACGTGAACTCTGGCCTGATTCTGGCCGCCGACAACGAAGCCGAGTTGGCCGGTGTGATGGCGCACGAAATCGGTCACGTCGCCGCATGTCACGTAGCTCGCGAGCAGACCCGGAGTAACATCGCCAACCTGGCGACGATTCCGCTGATCTTCGTGCCGGGAGGCTGGGCGGTGTACGAAGGCACGCAGGCCGCCTTGAGCATCGGCGTGCCGCTGACTTTCATGAAGTTCTCGCGCAACTTTGAGAGTGAAGCCGACTTCCTCGGCATGGAGTACATGTATAAGGCGGGATACGATCCGCAGTCGTTTATTTCGTTCTTCGAGAAGGTCGAGGCTCTGGAGAAGAAGAAGCCGGGCACACTGGCCAAAGCGTTTGCTTCCCACCCCATGACGCCGGACCGGGTCGCGGCGGCGCAGCAGGAAATGAAGACCGTTCTGCCGGCACGCCCTGAATACATCGTGGACACCTCGGAGTTCGAAGACGTGAAGGGCCGTCTGGCCTCCATCGAGAACCGTCATAAGGTGCAGAACGACAAGGACAACAAAGACCGGCCGACGCTACGGCGGGCCACGGCCGACAATCCTTCCACCGATAGCGGAAGCGGCACTGGCACCAAGACCGACGACGACCGTCCCACGCTGAAGCGCAAGGACGGCTCGCAGTCGTAGACCTTTGGCCGCGAGGAACCCTGGTTTAGTTTCTGCGCCCGGCGGCTAAGTTCGCGTCGCTGGCCGAAAGAGGGGTCCTTCGACCGCGCGCGAGTCCGCCACTCCGGACTCGCGCTCCGCTCAGGATGACAGTCATAATCTCAGCATAGGAATGTGCAAAGAAAGTTCGGCAACAAAAATGGGGCACATGATGCGCCCCATTCATCATCCCGGAAACTGTTCCGTCAAGGAAGCCGTTGCGCCAGTCCGGGCAGCGCTTTCATCAGGTCGTTGTAAATCACCACCGCCGCGAACAGGATCAGGAAGACAAACGCGGTTTGATAGATGCGCTCCTTGATCCGGATGCTGATTTCCCGCCGGAGAAGGCCCTCGATGATCAGCAACAGAATAATGCCACCATCGAGGATGGGGATCGGCAGCAGATTCAGGATCCCGAGATTGAGGCTGATCATCGCCATCAAACCGAGCAGGGGTGTCCATCCGGGTTCACGGGCAGCCTCGCCAGATAGGCGCGCGATGCCGATGGGGCCTTCCATTTGCTTGATGGACGCCTTGTGCTGGACCAATTTGCGCACCAAGTCCACGATCAGCAGCGAATAGCGTTTGTTTTCCGCGAGCGAGCGACTGAGCGCCTGGGCGAAAGGCAACTTGTCGATTTGCATCGGCCTGGATTGGAAGCCCAGGCGATAATTCTTCTGTCCGTTGTCCTCGGTTTGTACGGGCATCACCTTGATCTCTAACTTCTGCCCGTTGCGCAACAAGCTGACATCCACCGGCTTGTCGCCGTTCTGCCGCAGATAGTGGATCACGGAAAGCAGCGATCGCATGGGTGTGCCGTTCACCGCGACAACTTCGTCGCCCAGCTTCAGCCCAGCCTTGGCGGCGGGCATGTCTGGCTCAAGATGGGTCACGGTGATCGGCTCTTCCGGCATCCATCCCACGGTGTCGTATTGGTCCGACCCATCACGCTCAGGCTGAATTTGTTTCTCCAGCACCTCGTTGCCGCGCTGAATAGCGACATCCACCGGTCCCTTGGCGGTGACCGCCACCTTCAGCAGAACATCTTCCCAGGTGGGATTCTGCTGGCCATCGATGCGCACGATACGGTCGCCCGGCTCCACCCCGGCCTTGGCCGAAGGCGAGTTCTCCATCACCCATCCCACCACCGCGGGCTGGTCGAGATAGACCGGATGCTCATAGTGCACCATGAACACGCCGGTTAGAACGACGACGGCGAGGATGATGTTCATGCCCGGACCGGCGACGGCGATCACGAAGCGCTGCCAGCGGGGATGCGACATGAACTCGTCCGGCGCGCCGGTGCGCGATTCCATCGGACTCTCGCCCGCCATTTTCACGTATCCGCCCAGCGGCAGGGCGCTGATGCGGTAGTCCGTTCCACCACGGCGGAAACCCGTAAGACGCTTGCCGAAACCGAGGGAGAACACATCTACCCGTACGCCAAACCATTTCGCAGCCGCGTAATGGCCGAACTCGTGCACCAGGATCATGATGCCGAGCACCACCGCCATGGAAGCCAGTGCGATTAGAAACGATTCCATAAACCTCTTTTGACTAAGGGGAAATCAGTTTGGGGGTGCCCTATTCTAGCTCTCTTTTGGCTAGGCGGGGAAGTCACACTCTGGAGCCCACATATTGGATGCGGTCGCGGGCCCGGAGACGCGCATTTTCATCGACAACCAATACTTCCTCGATCGATTCCGGTATCCGCGCTGGTGTTTCCCTGACAACTGCCTCTATTGTAGCCGGAATATCCGGAAATCCAATACTACCTTCGAGGAAGGCAGCCACCGCCACCTCGTCCGCCGCATTGAGCGCAATCGTTTTCGCGCCTCCCGCTTCGACCGCCTGGTAAGCCAAACGTAAGCAAGGGAATTTCTCCAGGTCAGGAGGCAGGAAATCCAGCCGCCGCAGTTCCTCCACAGGAAAGCGCAGGTCCGACTCGATGCGATCGGGATAGCACAGCGCATACAGGATCGGTAATCGCATGTCGGTGACCGAGAGTTGGGCCAGCAGGCTGCCGTCCACGAACTCGACCATGGAGTGGATCGTGCTCTGCGGATGCACCAGAACGCTGACCTGGCTGGGCGGCATGTCGAACAACCGGCACGCCTCGATCACCTCAAAGCCTTTATTCATGAGGGTTGCCGAATCGATGGTGATGCGCTTGCCCATCTTCCAGGTCGGATGGTTGAGCGCCTGCTCCACCGTGATCTTGGCGAACTCGCTGGCGGGAGTGTGCAGAAACGGGCCGCCCGAGGCGGTCAGCCAAACCCGCTGAACTTCGTTGCGGCGGCCACCGCGCATGGCTTGGTGAATCGCATTGTGCTCGCTGTCGATGGGCAGCAGCGGCTTGCCTTGGCGACGGGCCTCAGCGGTTATCAGGTCGCCTGCGGCGACCAGGCATTCCTTGTTTGCCAAGCCGACTGTCTTGCCGGCTTTGACCGCTTCGTAGGTGGCCTCGAGTCCGGCCACACCGACAATGGCGCTCACCACAAAATCCGCGTCGGGATGAGTCGCGACCCTGACCGATCCAGCCGATCCTTGCACTGTTTCAATGGCGCTTCCCAATCCGGCCTTGTTCAGCTTGTCTTGAACTTGGCTGGCCGCATCGGCGGTCGCCATCGACAAAATCTGCGGACGCCAGCGGCGCGCCTGCTCGAAGGCGAGCTCGACGTTGTTGCCCGCCGCCATGCTCACCACGGAAAAGCGGTCGGGAAAGCTCTCAACAATGTTGAGCGTGCTCTTCCCGATAGAACCCGTCGAGCCGAGGATGGCGATACGCTTCATCTCTTCCCTAGCCACGAATGATACTTGTTCCGAGGTAAACGCCGAGCCCGGCGAAATAAAACAGGATCGCGACCGGCAGCGCGAACAAGAGCGCGTCAATCCGGTCCAGCATCCCTCCATGCCCGGGAAGAAGCGATCCCGAGTCCTTCAATCCAGCCCCGCGCTTCATGGCCGATTCCACCAGGTCGCCAAGTTGCGCCGCGACGTTGATGCATACCGCGAAGAGGACGACTAGCCAAATCGGCACGGGTTCCCCAGGAACGGTGGCTACGGAGTGCGGTGAAACTAGGTGACTCTGAATCAAGCCTTCGTAGATGGCCGGGAGAAAGCGGAACAGCAGATGAGCGACGAACACGGTGCCCAGCACCGACGCGATTGTCCCTTCCCAAGTTTTTCCGGGGCTTATACGGACAGCCAGCTTGTGTTTGCCGATAGCACGGCCCACGTAGAGTGCGGCGATATCGCCGGTCCAGACCAGCAGCATGACATACAACAGGAAAAGCGCGCCATTTCCCATGGCGCGCAGAGTAACCATGCAGGACAGCGTAACGCCCACGTACGGCAGCACCATGAATGACATAGCTGCGTCGGGCAGCGCCTCCGCTAGAGGATCGCGTCGCATGCTTGCCACGAGAAGGACAAGAGGCGACACGAGCAGCACGGCAAGGGCACCCATGCCGGCGACAAATGCGGCAGCGCCGAGGTTCTGGAACCATCTCCAGTCAGTGACGAAAGTCGACGCCTGCACCAGAAAGCCGCAAACCAGGAATAAGTAGCTCAATCCTCGAAACGGCCGAAAGCCATCGGCCTCCACAATCCCCAGAAATTCCCTTGCCGCCAGCAGCGCCACGCCCAGCACCAGCAAGGTGAACAGCCACAACGGCGCCTTGAACAGCGCCAGCACCACCAGTGGAATCAGGATGACTGCGGTCAGGACGCGCTTCACGAGGCATGCCCGTTATCGCCGACCAAGCCTCCGAAGCGGCGCTCGCGCTTCTGAAACGCTTCGATGGCCTCCAGCAACTGCGTGCCGCGAAAATCGGGCCACAGCGTTTCGGTGACGTAGATTTCGGAGTAGGCCACCTGCCACAGCAGGAAGTTGCTGAGCCGCATCTCGCCGCTGGTGCGGATCACCAGGTCCAACTCTGGCAAGCCGTTGGTGTAAAGGTGGGAAGCGATCGATCTCTCGTCGATCTTCAGGTGCTCGACGCCGCCGTTGCGTGAGGCTTCGCGCACCAGCGCGTTGAAGGAATCAACCAACTCGCTGCGGGAACTGTAGTTGAGCGCCAGGGTGAGCACCATGCCGGAGTTCTTTTCGGTCATCGCGCGCGCCCACGCCATGCGCTCCTGAACTTCCTGCGGCAGCTCCTGCTGGCGGCCGATGTACTGCAGCCGGATGTTGTTTTCCATCAAGGTGGGCAGCTCCATCTTGAGGTAACGGCGCANNAGCGCCGGGATGCCGATGCGTGCCGCCGTTTCAACCGTGGAGCGCACCGCGGCCACGCCCGAGCGGTGCCCGGCGATGCGCGGCAAATGGCGGCGTTTGGCCCAACGGCCATTTCCGTCCATGATGATGGCGATGTGGTGGGGCAGCCGCTCCGGATCGAGGTGGGAGAAAATCTCGGCCTCTTTGCGGTTCAGCCCGGCCGGCACTTGAGTGCGCAAGGCGTACCTCTAATAATCTACTGAAATTAGCATACGCCCCAGCGCGCTTGCAACGAAACCGGGGCCACTTGCATAGCTAGCTTCCGGCTCGCCCTTGATCCGGGAGTAATCCATCGTATGTTTGAGCATCCGCGCAGATCGCTTCCGCTATGCCGACTTCTCGAGAGTAATCCCCCCAAAGCCCGTTCCTGCCAACCTCCGGACCGCTAATGATCGGGAGCTCGCGACGCGGGCGTCCGTTCGTACTTATTCAAGGGATGGAAAACCATTGCTCATATTCAACGCGAATCGCAACCGCTGGTTCTGGCGGACAGATAGGCATCACTTTGATACATGGCGATGTTTGCGGTCAATACGACAGTTAGATTGAGCAGCTAGCGAAGCTAAGTAGATTATTGGTGGCATGCACGGGCCGCAATCATGCTTTGCATTGTGCGTGGCGAAATTTTAACGAATTGCTTTCAACAAGCTTTTTATGGCTTGTGCTCGGTTCTTGGTTAGGTCCGCAAATTGAATGTCGCTGAGGATCGCAGGCGGAATCCCCCCAGTTAGGACGACCGGAAGTATCTTGACATTTGCGCCGTTCATTTGCCTTGCCAGCACGGAAAACCATTCTCTACTAATCCAAGGCGCAAGCACATTAGAACTTGAGTAACATAGGACAAGATACGCCGACGTCTGAAGGCCTTCTTGCATGCGGCCAACGATCGAATCACCGACGTTGATTTCCCAGTCGTCCAACCAAACATTGTGTCCGGCTGCACGGATCTCTTGTGCCAACTTCTCAGCCTCGTCTGCGTCGGAACGTCTGTGACTGATGAATACGGAAGCCATATGCCTGAGTGTTAGTTTAGCTAGCCTGGTCCTGAGCCATGCGTTTAGATATTTGTTTTCATACGGTTCTGGGCTGTCTTGTCCGGTAAGGGCGTGAAACCGTAAATTCGAGCTTACGCCCTTCGACCAGCTTACGCACTTCGCCCTCAGGAAAAATGAACAGCTGATCTTGCAGGAGTGAAGAGTCTTCGTAATACTGCCGGGCTTTTGAAGGGTCCTGCAGATGCGCGACAAGCTGAAGCATCCGAGCGTCGGAACCCATTTCTCTCACTGCAAGGCGCACTCGCGGGTTTTCAAAGAAATGGCGCATGCGAGTTAAGAATTCATCGATCTTGAATGATTGATCGATACGGAAGCTGTGAATGTAACGCCAAACAGCGATGATTGGATCTATCTTATCCAAAACATAAAAGGCCCTCTTTAAGGCCGAATCGCCAGCCATGATCTCAACCATTCTTTGGAGAGAGTATCGCTCGCTATCCTGCAAAAACATTGCAATGAATCTGTTAGTGATCCTCTCTGGATCTCCCGCCTTCATTTGCGATAGACGGATCTCAGCAGACACCCGTGCCCTATTGCGCTTGGCGCGATTCAAGCGTGTGTACTGAGGTATGTCGCCAAGAATTACTTCACACAGATCGTGGTAGGCGATAACGCGGGCGAGGTCAATTCGAGAACCCTCGTAAATCTCCGGATCGAGCAAGGGTAATAGGCAGTCAGCTGAATGTGCTATGGACAATAAGTGATCGTAGACTGATCTAATTGGCAGTCGAGGAGCCATTCCTTCAAGGCGCAGAAGCTTCCCGGACCTGGGTAGGGCCTTTAGAGAGTTGATTATTTTGAGATTGCCTATTGTAGGAAGAGGGATCTGTGCGTCCTCGAGATCTTTAAGAAAGCCCCGCGTGTGGTCCCCTACAGTAAAGAACTTAGTGTGCGCGGGAACGGCAGTCTCATGCAGATTCTGGCGGCTCAACGTTCGCATTAGCGATGCAAATCCGTCACGAAACGAAAGCC
This sequence comes from Acidobacteriaceae bacterium, assembly GCA_003151335.1. Lineage (GTDB taxonomy): Bacteria > Acidobacteriota > Terriglobia > Terriglobales > Acidobacteriaceae > Bog-257. The sequence continues at coordinate 77,363 of PLXE01000083.1, read as the reverse complement.
GAAAATCTGCGTATTTTTTGTCACTCAGGAATGTCGGAATCTCGCATTCCTCAGCTAGTAGTGGCAGCACGACAACTTGCTTGGACATCGTCTCCTGGTAGACCATGGTCTGCCATTCCCGAGTCACCCATCCATCGGTTACGGCATGTGCAGTTAACCACACCGCGACAAATCTAGCCTCCTTGAGACCCTGTTGCACTTTTTCGGTAATGCTATCGCCGACATCAATCTCCCATTCATCCAGCCATACAGAGATGTCGCGCCCACGCAATTCGCTAGCTAGTTTCTCGACAGCAGCTTTGTCGCGCGAAGAATGGCTTAGGAAGAGTGTTTTCATCTGCGGACATACACAATGCTGAGTCGAAGCTCTCTTTACTTCGTTGTGTCAGCCCGCCATTTTATTAAATATGTGGCAAAAAGTCTGCACTTTTCGTGAGGGTTGTGCCAACGGTGATCTGACCCTCCGGTGACAGTCGGGGAGACCGGGTTGCAACGCGCCGAATCGGCCAAGGCCCACGCACCTTCCCAAACTCGGAAGCTAGACGAATAGAACGCCCGTCACTCGTGACGACGCCCTTTTGAGGACCAGCCGCCTTTCCAGGACCCACCTCAGGTCTGACATTCACGGACGACGTTAAATCCGAAGTTCGACCGCAATGACCAGACGCCCAGAAGTGGGCTTCGGGGAAGTGGGCAGCAACCACGATCAGGAACGATAAACGCGCTTCTCGTCACTTTACTCCCGGATGGTCGGCAAACCGGAGACTGACTCCTATGTCGACGGTTTGTAGCCGTTGAAAACCCCATTACCCCACGAACAGGAAAATGCCGAGGCGGCGAGCCTCGGCATTCTCCGGTCGGTTGGGTTTACGCGGCTTCCCTTCCCTCGGCACACACCGATTTGCGCATGCTAAGGGTGGGCCTCACCGCGCAGGACAACGCTCTCCAAAACCCTAACGGCTGCGATTCTTGCGCTCTTACGCACCCCGCCGTGGATGCAAGACCATGTCGCGCACCTGGGCGAGCACGCTCGACAACTGCATGGCGTTGAGCTTGGAGGTGAACTCCAGCAGCTCGGCCACGAACGGATCGGCCAGCAGCTCGTGGATCTCGTCTTCGCGCGGCGGCCCGCAAGCCCGCAGCAGGTCGGGGATGCTGACCTCCAGTGCCGTCGCCAGCCGGTTGAGCGAGGACAACGTCGGCGTGGCCTTGTCGTTCTCGATCTTGGAGACGTAAGTACGAGGCACGCCCATGCGCAGGGCAAGCTGGCGTTGGCTCAGCCCGCCGCGCAGGCGCAAGCTGCGAATGGCCTGCGCTACCCGCACTTCGCAGTGAGTGGACGTTGCCGGAACTGCTATCTGGAGAGAAGGGGCGAAGATCGGCTCCGGCTCATCCTCATCCAGTGATGTGCGGCAACGACGGCAAAGATTGTTAGTAGTTTTAAACTGGACGAGATGACATTGGTCGCATCTCACCACTTCCCGGGAATCTACGGGCGCGAGAGTCGTGGCCATTCGGGTTGCGCGAGTGCCAGAGCAGGCACAACATTCAACTCAAGCGTAACTTTGCGGCATTCCTCTGCTAGAGTCAAGTGGATTGTCGGGTGAAAACCGAGAAAGCTGTGCAAATCCGTCAATCGCGCGCCAACGAGGCGGAAGAAAACCGCATGAAACAGGGGAGAAACACGGAATGATTCGCTCCGATGCTTGGTGTTTACTAACTGAGTTCACCCAGTCAGAAAGTTTGCGCAAACATGCGCTCGCGGTGGAGGCATGCCTGCGCGCCTACGCCCGCAAGTTCGGCGAAGACGAGGAGCGCTGGGCCATTGTCGGGCTGATCCACGATTTCGATTACGAGAAGTATCCCACCGCGGAAGAGCATCCCTACAAGGGAAATGAAATCCTGGCGGAGCGCGGCTATCCCGAGGACGTCCGTCGGGCCGTTATGTCGCACGCTGATTACACGGGCGTGAGCCGCGAATCGAATCTGGAGAAAGCGCTGTTTGCCTGCGACGAACTGGCGGGCTTCATCACTGCGACGGCGCTGATCAAGCCCAACAAGTCGCTGGCTGAAGTGGATGCCAAGTCGGTTCGAAAGCGCATGAAGGACAAAGCCTTCGCGCGCTCCGTCAGCCGGGAGGACATTATCAACGGCGCCGCTGGCCTGGGCGTTGACCTGGACGAGCACATCGCGTTCTGCATCGAGGCGATGCGCGGGATTGCCGCGGAACTGGGACTGGCGGGGAAAAGTGGATAACGGCGAAGCTACAACAGGGTCGGCCATTTTCGAGCTGCGTGAAAGACCCTCAGCACTTCGATTTCGCCGGCACGTACACGATAAGGGACGATATAAGGCGTTCCAGAAATGACGAGTTCGCGTGTTCCCGACACCCGCCCAGGACGGCCGATCGCGGTGTGTGATTCCAGCAGATCGACGGTCCGGCGGATCCGTAGGACGGTCCTAAATGCGGCGGGTGGGTTATCTTTGGCGATGTGCTCGAATTGGGCGTCAAGGTCGGCAAGCGCCGCCCGCAGCCACTTAACGCGCACGCTTCGCCCACTTCTTAAACATTTCCTCTACTTCCTCGTCGGTGGCGAAGTCTCCCGCATCGGCTTGCTGTATCGCCTTCTTGATCTCTTCAATCTGCCATTCGTTGAGGGCCACGTACTCCCGGATGGCCTCCGCCGCCAGGAACGAACGGCTGCGCTGGGTGGTCTTAGCCAGTTGGTCGAGCTTCTTCTTGAGCTTACTATCTACCCGGAGAGTCAAAATTGTTGCCCTTGGCATACAAAGTATTATAACCGAATACATTTGATGCACGATTGTCCAATTCTTCGCCTGCGGGCCGACGACCCCTCTGCCTGCTAGCGCCGACGCTGCACTTCGACTGTTCCTGCCCGAAACGTTCGTGTTACAACTTGAGCAGCCCTTATGAACAGCAAACGCGCCACCATCATATTTCTTTCCGTGCTGCTGCTGATTGCGCTAGGGCTCACGTTTGTCATTACCAGGTCCTTCCTGGAGCCGTTCGCCTTCGCGATCATTCTTGCGGTCGTCTTTTATCCTATGCACGAACGCATTTTGCAACGGAATCACCGGCGGCCCGGCCGTTCCGCGCTGCTTTCCACCCTGCTCCTGGTCCTGCTGTTTGGGGTGCCGAGCTTCATCATCGCCGTGCTGGCAGCCAACGAAGCGCTGGTGGCGGCGCACTATTTGGGCCGCAGAAGTGTTGAAGAGGGCGGATTCGCATCGCTGGTAATGAGCCTGGCTAAGGGCCCTCTCAGCTATGTTGGCCGCTGGGTCGACCTGTCCAAATACGATCTGAACGCCATGATCAGCGCCAACACGCAGAAAGTCAGTGTGTGGCTGGTTGGTTTCGGCGCCAATGTCTTGAGTGGTATCGCTCGCTTCATCCTCGACGCGCTGATCACGTTTGTGGTGGTGTTCTTTCTGTTTCGCGACGGAGCGCAGTGGGCCTATCGCGCGGGAGCGCTGCTTCCACTGTCTCGCGAGCAGGTGGCGCGGCTGTACCGCAATATCTCCGACACCATCATCGCCAATGTTTACGGCATCCTCTCGGTGGGGGTGGCGCAGGGCGTGCTGCTAGGTGTCGCCCTGCGCTTCCTTGGCATGCAATCTGCCCTGTTGCTGGGTCTGGCTACCGGATTTGCGTCCATCATCCCAGTGGTAGGTTCGGCGCTGGTTTGGATCCCGGTCGTAATTTACCTGCTGTTGACCGGCTCCATTGCGAAGGGCCTGTTTCTGCTGGTTTATTGTGTCGTGATTGTCAGCACCGTCGACAACATCCTCCGCCCGTGGATTGTGGGCGGGCGCGTGGAGTTACATCCGCTGGTCCTGCTCTTCTTTATCTTCGGCGGCGTGGAAGCGTTCGGGTTCCTGGGATTGTTTCTGGGGCCGGTGGTGGCGTCAGTTCTGGTGGCGCTGTTCGACATTCTGCGCGAAGAACTGAAAGAGGCGAAAACATTGCCCGCAACGGATGGCACGTGAAGCCCTACTCACCGGCGAGCGGAGAATACAGCTCGCCCTCTTTGCGTTCTCCGATGTCCTGCAGCGCAGCGATGGCGTACTGCTGAAAATGCGGGGATTCGCGGTGGGCCTGCAAAGCGGCCTCGTCGCGATACTGCTCGTAGATGAAGAAGCGCGTAGCGTCGGTGCGGTGCCGGTGGACGATGTACATCAGGCAGCCCGGCTCCTGCCGGGAAGCGGCCTGAAGTTTGCCGAAGATTCCAGCGACCTCGTCTTCATGCCCCGGTCTTGCCATCCAGGTTACGGCCAGTACGACCATTCCGCCCTCCAGGTTACGCCCTTGCTCCTATTTGCTTTTCCCGCTGATGCTGTTCAGCGTCTTCGCGAACTCGAGAATGAACATGGTCTGCTCGCGGTCGGGGCCAGTGGAAACGATGCCGACCTTCGCGCCCGATTCCTTTTCTACGAATTCCAAGTATCGTTTCGCCTTCGCCGGCAACCGATCGTAGTTGTCTATGCCAAACGTGCTCGACTTCCAACCCGGCAGCTTGGCATAAACCGGCTCGATCTGTTCGTATCCCGAAGCCTGCGCGGGAATCTCTTGGGTTTCCTTCCCGTCAACCTTATAGCCAACGCAAATCCGAATCTCCGGCTGCTCATCCAGCACATCGAGCTTGGTCACGACCAGCCAGCTGGTGCCGTTAATCATGTTGGAATAGCGCAGCAGCGGCAAGTCCAGCCAGCCGGTCCGCCGCGGACGCCCGGTCACCGATCCAAATTCGTTGCCCTTTTTGCGCAGCGCCTCGCCGACCTCGTCTTTCAGTTCGGTGGGGAACGGGCCTGCGCCTACGCGCGTGCAGTACGCCTTGGTTACGCCGATCACCATGTCGATTGCCGTGGGCGGCACGCCGGTGCCGATCGCGGCGCCTCCCGAGGTAGCGCTGGAAGAGGTGACGAACGGATAGCTTCCATGATCGATGTCAAGCATGGTGCCTTGCGCGCCCTCGAACATCACCGACTCGCCGGCGGCGATAGCCCGGTTCAGCAGCAGCGCGGTGTCGGTCACGAAGGGGGCGACGCGGTCTGCGATCTCGGCGTAGTCGGTGAACATCTGGTGAGGATCGAGAGGCTCGCTGTTAAACAGGGCGTGCGCGATGGTGTTCTTCTCGCGGCAGGCATTCTCGATGTGCTTCTTCAGCAGCGTCTTGTCGAGCAGGTCCTGCACGCGCAATCCGCTGCGCGCCATCTTGTCTTGGTAGGTCGGCCCAATGCCCCGCGAGGTGGTGCCGATTTTCACGCGCCCGGGAGCATTCTCGGAAGCCAGTTCAATCATGCGGTGGTAGGGAAGGATCACGTGCGCACGGTTGCTGACAAACAGATTGCCATCAACGTGCACGCCGGTCGCGCGCAGCGCCTCCACTTCCTTCATGAAGGCGAAGGGATCGAGTACAACTCCGTTGCCGATTACGCCGCGGCATCCCTCGCGCAGCACGCCGCAGGGGATGAGCTGAAGGATGAACTTCTTGCCTTTGATGGTGACCGTGTGTCCGGCATTGTGGCCGCCGGAATAGCGCGCCACCACGTTGAAGCGTTCGGAGAGAACGTCAACGATCTTGCCTTTACCTTCGTCGCCCCATTGTGCGCCGACAATCACTGCTGCTTTGCCAGTTTTCACCTTCGTACTCCATTTGCGGACGCCCGGCATCGGGCGCGAACGGCCGCGCAGATTCGCACACAACTCGCCTCTGGATTGCGAAACCAGATCAAGATTCGGGGAAATTGAGGGAGACGAACCACGTACTCTAAATTTTACAGGTTGAACTAAGGGTGGCGCAATGCGCGCGAAATCTATCTAGACCCTAGACTTCGGTAGTGGGACAATTATTGTCCCACTATCGAAGTCTGAGCCAGCGTGACCGCTCTCACGTAGAAGGGCGCCAGCGAAAGATCATGAGCGCGCACGCTACGGTGTTGGCTGGACCGTGATTTGCGGCGCGCGGCAATCGCGCAGTCGCGAGCCGCATTGCCGATACTGCAAGTCTTTGGTCAGGCACACTTCCACGGCCACCAATTCCGAGTTACTGCACGACACGCGAAAGTCGCCCACCGGCGCGTGGTTGGCGACCGCAAACTTCTGCTCGATGTCAGCCGGACTGGCCTGCATGGCCTGCCCTGGCGCACGATACTCCGGCGGGATTTGCACCTGCCGAAACGCCTTCTCGATGGCGGCAAAATAATCCTGCGCCCCCAGCCCGCTGCAGGTGCCGTGCGTGGCCCATTCATGCTGAATGAGTCCGCGAGACGGCATGATCGCCAGTATGTGCTCGACCGTCGGCTGCGCTACCGGCTGCGCGGGCGCGCAATCCTGCGGGTACGAACCGTCGTCGTTCTCCGGCCACAAACCATGTACCACGAAACCGAGGTGCCGCGCGGGACCGCACTCGCTCGACGGTGCATTGCCGGCGTGGGTGGCGCAGAACTCCGGCGCCCACGACAGCGTAAGTAGATAGTAGTCAAAGCTGCCCGGTGTGTTGTCGGCTGCCGGAGTGTGACATGCAGTGGAGGTTAGCAGACAGCCGACCAGCAGAAGCACGGTGGCGAGTGTCGGCCTGCGAAACATAGTGCTGACATGGTAGCCCAGCCGGGTTGCTAGTACTCGATGCCGCGCTGCGCTTCGATGCCTTTGCTGTAGGCGTGCTTCACTTCTTTCATCTCAGTTACGGTGTCGGCGATCGCGATGATGTCGGGGTGCGCATTCCTGCCGGTCAGGATGACGTGCACCATCTCGGGTCTCTTCTTCAGCGTCGCGACCACCTTCGCCGGGTCGAGCATCTTGTAAGTGATGGCGTAATTGATCTCATCGAGCACCACCAGGTCCCAGTGGCCGGAAAGTATTTCCTTCTCGGCCTCGGCCCACGCCTCTTCCACCAGGCGGACGTCTTCGGGATCGGTTTCGGCGCCGCCGACCTTCACAAAGCCGCGCCCCATCTGCTTCATGATGAAGTTGTCGCCAAAGGCCTTCACCGCGTCCAGTTCGCCGTAGTGCCACGAGCCCTTGAGGAATTGCAGCATGAGCACGCGCATGCCGTTGCCGACGGCGCGCAAAGCCGTGCCCATGGCCGCTGTAGTCTTGCCCTTGCCCGGGCCGGTGTTCACAATGATCAGTCCTCGACGCACATCTGCCATGCAGAACCTCTCCAGAATTTGCGAGACGCGCTTCCGTCGAGCGGCTGTCCCCTGAACATCCTAAACCAGACACCTCAGTGCCCTGGCTCGGCGCAAGATCCTCCCCGCATCACCCTTTCGTCTTTCTGAGCTTTTCATTATGCAATTCGTGATGGAAAGTTACACCGAGGATGAACATTACAGCCAAGACACAGTACACGACAATCACGATATAGGTCATTGCGTCACCTCCGAAACCTGTCAGTTGAGGCAGGTGACTATCTTCACGATAAGACTTGCGATCCAGGTTGTCAGTGATGTCCGGCAGATCAGCGAGTGACGAAGATTCGAGGAGGGAATGCGACGATTATCGCGACTGCGGCGATAGCGACGCGACCGGAGCCTGCGCTAACGCATTCGCCGCTTCCATGCCGGAGCGAATGCAGTCGGGTACGCCGATGCCATGATAGGCGTTGCCGGCCAGCGCCAGCCCGGGAATTTCCGAGGCCCGCTTTTCGATGCGCCGCACCCGCGCGATGTGTCCCAGCTCGTATTGCGCCATGGCGCCGCGCCAGCGGTACACGCGGGAGAAGATTGGGCGGGCGTCCAGCTTCACGATATCCCTGAGTTCGCGATGCACCGTCTCCAGTATGTCGTCATCGCTGAGACCGAGCACGGCTTCATCGCGCGCGCCCCCCAGGAAGCAGCGCAGGATGCCTTTGTCCTCGGGCGCGCGGTGGGGAAACTTATTGTGAACGAAGGTGCAGGCCAGCATGCGTGTGCCCTCGCTGCGCGGCACCAGGAAACCAAATCCCGGCGGCAGCCCCGCCAGTTGCTGCTTGTAGTAACCCAGGGTGACGGTGATGGAGGAGCTGTAGGTAATGTTCAGGAGGTTCCGCGCCAGGCCGCGGTCCACGCCGTCCAGCAGAGTCCCGGCAACATTGGCGGGAGTGGCGATGAGCACGGCGTCGAAACGTTCCTCGCCGTTCATCTCGACCGCCACGCGCCAAGACGAAGAAGAAGACGCATCCTCGGGATAAACCCGGAGGACGTGCGTGCGCAGGCGGATGGATTCTGGGTCCAGGCGGGCGGCGATGGCGTCCACCATCTGCTGCATGCCATCCTGCAGCGAGGTAAACAGCGGAGGAGGAGGATGTTTGCGCGTGGCCATCATTTTCTTGTGCGCCGCCAACATGGCCCGGCTGAGGCTGCCGTACTTCTCTTCCATCTCGACGAAACGCGGCAACACCGCGCGCGCGCTGAGTTTTGCGGCATCTCCGCCATAGACGCCCGAGAGCAGCGGATCGGCGAGGCGGTCCACCACCTCCGCCCCGAAGTGACGTTCCACCAGTTGCGCCACCGTCTCGTCGGTCTGCATGGGCCGCGGGGGATGCAGAAGTTCGCGCGCCATGCGCAGCTTGGTGCTCCAGGAGAACAAGGGCGAGAGCGCGGTCGCAACCAGTTGGGTGGGCACCATGAACATAAGCCCGTCGGGCATGACCACCAGCCGGCCGTTCACGAGGATGTAGGTTTTGCGCTGGGCGTCGTTGGAGCCGATCAGTTGATCGGCGATGCCGAGGTCCTTGCACAGCGACAGCGCCCATGGTTTTTCGGTGAGGAAAGAGTCCGGCCCGGCTTCCACCAGGCAGCCCTCCACCTGGTCGGAATACATGGACCCGCCAAGTCGTTGGCCGCTCTCAAAGAGGGTGTATTCCAAATCGGCGCCGGCGGCCCGCGCCTTCTGCAGATAAAACGCGGCGCTCAGGCCGGAAATGCCTCCACCGATAATGGCAATGCGCTTCATAGGGTTTTCTTCAGCGAGTGTTGAGGCTGCGCGGCGCCCTGCGCAGCGGCGCGGCTGAGCCGGCTGCGCGCCAGATCGGCGACCGCCTGCACGAACCGCGGCGAATCGTTCAACGATTCTGCCCGATACAACTTCATGCCGCGGTCGCCGGCGAATTGCCGGAACAGAATATCAACGTCGAACAGGACCTCCACATGATCGCAGACGAAGCCGATGGGCTGCACGAACACGCCGGTCTGGCCCGCCTCCCGCAAACTGACGATGGTCTCTTCCACAGTGGGGCCCAGCCATTCGCCGCCCGACATTCCCTGGCTCTGGAAAGCAAAGCGCCACGCGCCAATCTCGGGGACCTGCGCGGCCACCAGCGCCGCGGTCTCGCGCGTCTGCGTCTCGTAGGGATCGCCTTCGGCAACGGTGCGCTGGGGAACGCTGTGCGCCGTGAACAAGACCGGCAACTGCGATCCGTGCTCAGCACAAGCCTTCGTCCAGCCAGCCCGCAGCCGCTCGGCAAAAGCTGCAATCAGCAAGGGATGATCGTGCCACTCCTCGACAAAATCGATGGCGAACGGCGGCTCGTTTCCGAACAGAACCTGCTTGTAAAGTCCAACGCTGGTCCGGGAATTATGGGGGGCAAGGCAGATGGCGACCACGCTCGTAATGCCATCCGTAGCCATCTGCTGCAACGTGTCGGCGATAAACGGGCGCCAGTTGCGCATGCCAACGTAAACCGGAAGGTTCAACTCGCGCGCCACTGCGTCGGCCTGCTGGCGCGTGATCCTGGTCAGGGGCGAGCTGCCAATCAACGAGTAGCGATGCTGCACCTCGCGCACCACCGCTTCCGGCATGGGCCGGCCGCGCGAGATGTTCTGCAGGAACTCGGGAATGTCCTCCACCTGCTCCGGACTGCCGTGAGCGATGAGCAGCACCGCCGGTTGGCTCATTCGCTCCTCGCGGGGCTGGCCGCCGTCAAGCCGAACTCGTGCACAAATTGCGCCAGGTCCTTCACGTTGGAGACCGGGGTGTGCGGCAAAATGCCGTGGCCGAGATTGAAGATGTGTCCGGGCCGTCCGTCCGCCAAGCGAAGAATGTGTTCGGCGCGCCGCTTCAGCTCCGGCCACGACGCAAACAGCAACACAGGATCGAGGTTGCCTTGCACGGCACGGGTACGTCCCACCGTGCGCCAGCCTTCATCGAGGGGAACTCGCCAATCCAAGCCGATGACCTCAGCGCCAGTCTCCGCCATGGAGGGCAGCAGGGTGGCGCTGTCGGTGCCGAAGTAGATGATGGGCACGTGGGTTTCCTGCTGCAATCGCCGGATGAGCTGCGTGGTGGGCAGCATGGCATAGCGGCGATAATCTTCCACGCTCAGGCAGCCGACCCAGCTGTCGAAGATCTGCAACACGTCGGCCCCCGCGCGCACCTGCGCGGCGGCGTACTCCACCAGCACGTCCGTCAGCTTGGTCACCAACTCGTCCCAAACCTCGGGCGTGTTGTACATCAGTCTCTTGACTTCCAGATAATGCCGCGACCCGCCGCCCTCGACCATGTAGCTGGCCAGGGTAAACGGTGCGCCGCAGAAGCCAATGACCGGCAGCTTGTCACCGAAGTGCTTGACCACCAGCGCAATCGCATCGCTAACGTATCCCAGTTCGGCGGCGCGATCGGTGCGCAGGACTTTCACATCTTCTGCAGTGCGGAGCGGCTGCTCGATCACCGGCCCTTCGCCCGCGGAGAAATGGAACGGCAGGCCCATGACCTCAAGCGGCAGCAGCAGATCGGCGAAGATGATGGCGGCGTCAACCTTCAGGAACTCGGCGGCGGTGATGGTGACTTCGGCGGCCAGCTCCGGCTTCTTGCAGATTTCGACCAGCGAATGGTGCTTGCGGATGTCGCGGTATTGCTGCATGTAACGGCCCGCCTGGCGCATGAACCATACGGGAGTGGTTTCCACCGGAAGCCGCCGACAGGCGCGCAGGAACAGGGATTCGGGGGCAGACATAAACTACTATCGTAGCATTGCAGGATACTTAGCTGACGAAGCCGTCGCGTGAATCCTTGAGTCCAAACCAGCGTTGCATTCCGGGCAATGCCTTACACCCTGGCGGCGGAACTACAACCTCGCGGGTTGGTGCGGCCCCGGTTCGCGCACCGGAGCCTGTGGGCCAACCACCGGCTTGTCGGGCGGTTCCTCGATTGGCGGGGGCGGCTCCTCCCCGGGCGGAATGGGAAGCGGCGGGTCCTCGTCGCTGCGCAGGTGGATGGCCTCGCTGTGAGGGTCTGACATTTGCGTTTTTCCTCCGTGCTTAATGATGACCTTGATTGGGAGAGCGTCTAGTTAGTAGTCGCGAATCGCTACGCCGCCGGTGGCGCGTTCGGCACGTCGAGCAATCCCAGTTCCTGCTCGAAGGGGAGAAATACCGAAAACGCGGTCCCACTTTTGCCCGCTCGCCTGCGGCTGGCGAGATGGATCGTCCCCTCATGCTTTTCGATGATGCCGCGGCTGACCCACAGGCCCAACCCTGTGCCCTTTTCCCCTTTGGTGGTGAAGAAGGGGGCGAAAAGATTCTTGCGCACTCCGGCGGGGATGCCTGCGCCGGTGTCGAGTATGGTAATGCGTACTCCCCGGCGCGCCGGATCAGAGATGAGACTGGATTCGCGCAAATGCAGAATTAGCTTGCCCCCATTGGGCATCGCGTCCAGGGCATTGCCGATAAAGTTTGAGAATACCTGGCGCAGTTCGCCGGGAAATCCTCGTACCGGCGGCGCCGCTTCAAGACACTGCTCGACGTCGATGTGGGCCTTGCGGATTTGCGGCGCAAATAGAACCAGCACGCTTTGCAGCACATGGGCGAGATCCACCTCCACCGGAGCGTGCGCTTCGCGGTGGAAGGTCAGGAGTTGTCCCGTGATCCGCGCGATGTGGGCCAGTTCCTCGCTGGCAAGCTCCAGGTACTGACTCGCAACTATGCTGGATTCCGGTTCGTGGCGTAGCAGGTAGATGAGGTTGGAAACGGTGTCGAGCGGATTGCGGATCTCGTGCGCAATGGTGGCCGCCAGGCGTCCCGCCACCGCCAGGCGCTCGCTCGAGCGTAAGGTGTGGTCGGTTTGGCGGCGTTGCGTGATATCGCGAAAGACGAGCACAATTCCGACGAGCTGGTCGCGATCATTGAGGATCGGCGATCCCGTCAGCTCGATCGGATATTCCTGTGCGGAACGGCTCAGGAGGGCGACGTGGCTGGAAACGTTCACCACCGGTTGAGTGTGGCGCACCAGCGCGATCGGATCTTCCAGTTCGGTACGGGTTCTTTCGTCGATGATGCGCAAGACTTCGCGCAAGGGCCGTCCGCTGGCTGCCTGGTGGTCCCAGCCGGTGAGCTTTTCGGCGACGGGGTTCAGGAACGACACATTTCCAGCCGCGTCGGTGGCCACGACGGCATCGCCCAGGCTGGTAAGGGTTGTCCGATACGACTCCCGGCTCTCTTGTAAGAGCCGCGTTTTCTCCGCTTCGGCCTTCAGATGCCTATCGTAGGTGGAAGAAAGCGCAAACAACTCGCGTCGGGTCAGGGTAAGCAACAGCAGGACCGTGATGAGCGCAAGCGCCACGGCGGTAGCAATGACAACATTACCTAGAAGCGTGGCACGGCGGTGGCGAACTTCATGTAAGCGTTGCTCCTCCTCCCGGATCTCTCGCTGCTTGGCCCGGACCTGGTCCATCAATTGTTTGCCAGCGGTGAATTCCTGGGGCGAAAGAGATCGAGTACCTTGTTGCTGCAACAACTGCTCCGAATATTGGACCCAGCGAAAGTCGAGATCGCGAAGTTCTCGCAGGCGACGCTGTTGACTGGGATTGTCGCTGGTAAGCTGGTCCAGGACCGCCAGTTGTCTGGGCACGCCTGCCTTGGCGGAGTTATAAGCGTCGAGGAAAGACTGGTCGCTGGTCAGAAAGAAACCGCGAAGTCCGGACTCCATGTCCGTTATGGACCGCATCAACTGCCTGACCTCGGCGATAACTTGATCGCTATGGTCGACCCAGCCAAAAGAGGTGGTAAGCCCAACGATTTCAACCACCAGAGTCGCAGTGAGCAGCAACAGCAATGCCACCGGTATCAGAACCGTGCGGCGGAGCAGCTTCTGGAACTTGCGTTGGTCCATATCGACTCGTCAAGGTGCGGACGTTCGCGGCGCGAAAGTCCTGATGATACCGCATCTCTGTGGGTTGTCGGAAGAGAGATGCGGCCAGCCGGCAGGGGGAACAGGCTGCTCGCATTGAGGGCCAATACCGGTTTGAAAGGGCACGGCTGAAGCCGTGCCCCTTCAAATCAGATCCGCGCGCGGACTTTTTCCGCAGCCTGTGAAAGGCGTGCTCCACCCAGCACCGGATGCAGGAACTCTGGAATTGCCTTAGCGCAGCAGCGTCGTCGGATCGGGATCGGCGGGCGCTCCGTCCGGCAGCACCGCGGGGGACTCTTCGGTCGTGTCCCCTTCCCCGGGGGCCAGGAAGAGGTTCTGCTCGATGCCATGCTGCTTGGTGTACAGCTCGTAGTAGCGGCCACCGAACTGGTAAAGCGATTGGTGGTTGCCGTGCTCGACGATCCGTCCTTCCTCGACCACCAGGATCTGGTCCGCCCGGCGAATGGTGGAGAGCCGATGGGCGATGACAAACGTGGTACGCCCTTGCATCAGATAGGAGAGTCCCTCCTGGATCAGGGCTTCCGACTCGGAGTCGAGACTGGAGGTGGCTTCATCGAGAATCAGAATGCGCGGATCCGCCAGGATGGCGCGCGCGATGGAGACCCGCTGGCGCTGTCCGCCAGACAGCTTCACTCCCCGCTCGCCGATGATGGTGTCGTACTTCAGCTCATATTTCTCGGCAAACTCGTCCACGCGGGCAATGGCGCAAGCCCGGAGGATCTCCTGTTCCGTCGCATGGGGCTTGGAAAAGGCCACATTCTCGCGAATGCTTCCGTCGAACAGAAACGAATCCTGCAAGACCATGCCTAGTTGAGTGCGGTACGACTCCAGCCGGACGGTGGAGAGATCGACCGAATCCACCAGAACTTTGCCCTGGTTGGGAGTATGGAAGGCGGCAACCAAGCCGATGATGGTGGACTTGCCCGATCCCGAGGACCCGACCAGCGCCGTCACCGTACCCGGCCGGGCGCGAAACGAGATGTCGTGCAGGACGGTCTTCTTCTGCTCGTAGGCGAAGGTGACATCCTGGAAGGTGACCTCGCCGCGCATCTCGGGCAGCGTGACCGTCCGCTTGGGTTCTTCGTTTTCGGGGACCTCGTCGAGAACTTCGCGGGTGCGTTCCAAACCGGCCAGCGCTTCCGTGATCTGGGTGCCGATGCCGACCACCTGAAACAATGGCGCGGCCAGATATCCGAGGAACATGGTGTAGGTGAAGAATCCGCCCAGCGTCAACTTCCCTGCCAGGATCTGGCGCGTTCCCATGAACATGACGATCGCCCCGATGACGCCCATGAGCGTGGAAGACGACAGGCTCATGACCGAGGTTGCGGTCAGCGTGCGAAAGACATTTTGCAGCAGGCGCTCGACCCCCGAGCTGAACACCTCGTGCTCGCGCTGCTCGGCGTGGTACCCCTTGACCACCCGCACTCCTCCCAGCGATTCCGTCAGACGACCGGTGACTTCAGCGTTGATCTTGGCGCGCTCCCGGAAGATAGGGCGGATGGTCCGGAAGGCCTTGCGCAGACCGAATCCGAAGATACCGAGAAAGCCGAAGGCGATGGCGGTCATGACCGGGCTGATGCGGATCAGAACGGCAAAGGCAATGACGGCGGTGAGCAGCCCGCCGGCGAAGTCCACCAGACCGGTGCCAATGAGGTTGCGCACGCCCTCGACGTCGCTCATGATGCGCGAAACCAGCGTGCCGGTCTTGTTGGCTTCGTAATAAGAAATGGACAGTCGCCCGACGTGCTCTTGCACGCGACGGCGCAACTCGGCGATCAGCCTCTGCGCCGCCTTAGACAGTGTCTGGGTGAGCGCAAACGACGTGAGGCCTTGAATGAGCGTTGCCGCCAGGACCACTCCCACCAGCGGATAGAGCAGCTTGAAATGCCGCTTGCCGATGATGTCGTCCACCAGGTACTTGGTGGAAGCCGGCAGGACCAGCCCGGAGACGCGGTTGATGATCATCAATCCCAGACCCAGCGCGAGCAGGGCGCGGCGCGGCCGAATCAGTTGCCAGACTTCGGGCAGCACCTTGAAGATCTCAGTTTTCTTTAGCGGCTTCGCCGATGTGGAATGCATGAAATGCATGATAAGGGTCAAAGACTTGGATTCGCGAGCGGGGTGATTGGGTTCGGAACTGGCGGAGACGAATGGACTGCTCCCGTTCCAAGAGTTGTTCTATCCGGCCTGTACGAGTAGAGGGGGCCTTCAGCTTCTGGGTTGCGACGTGATGCCGATTCGCCGCAGTGGAATGAAGCGGGCGAGAACCAGCCCCGCAGGGGCGAAAGAACTTAGCCCAGCGCGGAAGCGCTGGGTATAGCGGAAAATAATTTCGAGTCCCGTAGGGACGGCAGAGGTTGCGACACGGTCCTGATCGCCATATCGGATTCCTCACCGAAAGTAAAATGCATCGCAACTGGAGCAATATTGCGCGCTGATAGACATCGTATTGAAGGAAAATGCGATTGCAGTGGCTGGCTGAGAGAGCTGGATCGAAAAACTTTTTCGCGCAGAATATTTCTCGACATCGCGAGTTCGACTTCGAGCGCTGAGCGATTTGGCGCAAACGAAAAGGCCACCCGGCAACGGGGCGGCCTTCTCTTCAAGGGAGAATAGTTCCAACGGAGGCTAAACCGTCAAAACTTTCTGCACAAATACTAGGGTCACGGAAAACCCCGTGTCAAGTAATTTCTAGGACTTAAATTGCTGTATTTTCAACTACTTACAAAGTATTAAGGTATTTGCAGGAAATTGACCGAAAACCGCCGAGTTCGCGTAATATGAAGATAAGTGTATTATTTTCAGTACTTTACATGAGATAGCTTGTCATTGCAGATGCAATTGAATGATGTCCACATCCTCGGGGCGGTCGAAGACGCGATCGGGGAAAAGACGCTTCATCAAGATGCGAATGCCTCCAAAAAAAATCCCAAAGATGAGAGAGATCAGCAGAACGATCCCAGTCAGCGCAAACACTCCGACGATCAGATTGCCGATGTTGTCGCGCTTGCTCATCGAGGTGGCTTCGTTCCACGTGACCTCGGCTTCGTAGTTTACGGAGTTGAGAAGCGCACGTGCGTCGCTGCTCCCGACGGCGCCGGTAACGACATCGACCAGCGGCCCGCTGCGCCTTACCAGCAGAGCGTTCGGAGACGACTGTTCAGCGCTTTGCAAAGCTCGCAGGCGTTCACCGGCGATCTGCGGCGTCGGATATTGAATCAACGTCAGCGTGAGAGGCCCGCTCGCGGACGAATAGTCCTGCATCAGAATTTCGGGATCATGACTGAAGTCGACCTGCTCGGGAGTGAGTGGCCCCTTCTGTGCCACCAACGCCTGCGGGCCGAGGATATATTTGGCCGAGTTTTCCACAGCATGGCCCTTCGGCAAGTACCCGGGAAGACTCGGCAAGTTTTCGGCTGAAGCCTTGGCGGCGGGCAGCATCCCCGCGAGCTCCCGCAATTCAGCGGCGGACATTTCGGTCAGGCGATCGAACTTGGCATCGACCAGAACGTTATCGCGGAAGAACAGAATGCGCTGGTTGGCCGACGCGGCCTTGGTGCCGATCCGTTCCGTCCCCATCGACGGCTGGCGATAGAAGGTGAAGGCGCCATAAGCTCCGGAAGCGTCGTTGAATCTTGCCGCCTTCACGGTCAGCTTTCGTCCATCGGCGCGGGTGTAGGTTGCCGTCTCGGCGCCGGCGAAGCCGTACTCTTTCAGGACCGCGGGATAAGCGGCATCGGCATTCGCCGGATCGACGGTTGACTGCACCGGGCCGGACTTGGTCCAGCCGGCGAAGGACTGCGGCAGGAAGTCGTTGCCGCCGGATGCGAATGCAACACTTCCCAGCACGACCGACAAAACAGCGGCAGCGAGAAGGCGTTTTAGGAGACAGCACAGCATGGAAGGTCACGGACCTACAGAATTAGACTACTGCGACAGGGGCAAAGTTTCCAGGAAGGCATCGCATGAGGAAGGCCCCTATTCTCCGCTGGGCTTGCTCAGCTTGGAGGCCACTTTCACGCCGCTGAGCCCACCGGCATATTTCGCGACGCCCTTGTACAGCGACTCGGCGATCTTCTCCCGATACTCCGGAGTTTCCAGCTTGGCGGCGTCGGTAGGGTTGGAAACAAACGAGATTTCCGCCAGGATGCTGGGCATGTTGGCGCCGATCAGCACCACGAACGGTGCTTTCTTGACCCCGCGGTCGCGCAGAGTGGAGTGCTTGCTGGCCAGTCCGCTGTAGAGCGAGTGTTGTACGTCGCTCGCCAGTTCATGCGATTCCTCAATCTTCTCCTTCAACGTGATTTTCTTGACCAGGTCCTGAAGCTCGAAGATTGACTTTTGGGAGACGGCGTTCTCACGCGCCGCCACTTCCAGCGCACCAGGATCGGAGGTGAAGTTCAGGTAGTAGGTCTCGACCCCGCGGGCCGACGGGTCGGGGCTGGAGTTCGCGTGTACCGAGATGAACAGGTCAGCCTGGTGCTCGTTGGCGACGGCGGTCCGAGTCTCGAGCGGAATGAAGGTGTCGTCGTCGCGGGTGTAGATCACGTCGGCACCCAGCCGAGTTTCCAACAAGCGGCCTAGGCGCAAGGCCACGTCGAGGACCAGGTCTTTCTCCATGATCCCGTTGGGGCCGATGGTTCCGGTATCGTGACCGCCGTGCCCGGCATCCACCACGATGCGTCCAATCTTGAGTCCAAGAGCGCGGATCAGGCTGCGGTCTCCCGCGGACGTGGGGTCGGCCTCGTGGGTGGAAGGCACATCCGGGGCTGCGACTTTGCTTGTCTTCTTGCGACCCTTGGCGCGAGGAGCGATGGCCACGGCGGTTGGAGCGGTGGTGGGCTCGGTTGTGGCCTTCAGTTCCGGACCTTTGCTATCTCCCCGACCGGAGAACAGCGGGTCGTTCGGATTGACCGCGCGGGCCACCGTTGCCTGGGTTGCCTTCGCAGTGCGCGGCTTTGCGGATGACGCCATCGCCGGCGGCAGATCATCGGTGCTGACCTCATCGTTTTCGTGCACGACGACTTTGCGATGGGGAGGGTTGGACGACTCCGCCGTGGCAAGTGTTGGCCGGTTTGGCTGCGCGGCAGCTTTGGTATTGGTATTGGCGTTGTTGTCGCCGGCCGTCTTGGCGGCGGCATTCTGCGTCGCGTTGCTGTCGCGGGAAGACTTCGCCGTGGTTTCGACCTTGCGGCCAGCCGGTGCAGCCTGCTCCTCGTTGCTGACTGTGGGCTTGCCCAACTGAGCTACCTGCGTTTTGGAGTGAGGCTGGCGCCCGTGGATATCAATGATGAGGCGGTAGGGGTTGGGCAGCAGGAACGCCGAGTAGTCGGAGACGTCGGCAACTTCGAGAACGACCCGCGTGTATCCCGGCTGGTACTGCGCGACCCGGATCTTCTTCAGAAAGCCGTCTTCCACGTCGAAGCTCTTGCCCACCAGGACCGACGCCAGCTTGGTGTCGGGCAGATCGAAGAAGATGCGGTCGGGGTCGGGAACGCGTCCAGCTTCATACTTCACTTCGCGGTCCAAATCGATCGCCACCCGTGTGTAATCGGGAGTGGACCAATGACGGATGCTGGTCACCATGGGCAACGCCAACTTCTTCCCAATCGTAGCTTGCGAGACGATCTCCGTGGCTGGAATCTCCGCAGGTTCCGCGCGCGCTTCCTCCACAGGCTTCTTGCTCGACTTGGGTTGGTCCAGCTCGGCCAGCGCCTGTTTCGCCTCCCGGGCCAGGGACTGGCGCGGATATCGCCGCAGAAATTCCTCGAAGGTCTTACGCGCGGCGGCGTTATCGCCGAGGTCTTCCGCGTAGATTTGCCCAATGGTGAACAGCGCCTGGAAGCGGTACTTGCTGCCCGGATACTCATGCCGCAGGAATTCATATTCGCGGATGGCTGAACGCAGGTCTTTCTCTCCGGGCTCGAACTGGCGGCCCATGGCGGCCAGGATCTCGGCCACCGCAATCACGCTGGCGTCGGCTTTGCTGGAAGCGGGCGCCACGTAATAGACCTTGCGATACGCGTCCGCGACGCGCTGGTAATCGCGACGGGTGCGTTCCTCCTCTGGGCGGCCGTTTAGCGCCTCGCGCATCTGCTCCGCCTTGGCAAACTGGCTGGCAGCTTCCTGCTTGCGACTGGCCGCACTCCACGCGAAGGCGTTCCGCTCCGCGCCGGCCAGCAGTAACAGCAAGACCATGGCACTCAACGCCTTGAAAGAGCGCCTCTTGCGGCGAAGGTGAAGTGAGGAAAGGCGGCCGGCGGATGGTAGGGCGCCTGCTGCGGAGAAGAGCGTCGCCATAGGGACATGCTTCCGGATACCCGCGTACCACAGCCGCGATCTCAGCGCGGCTACGGTCAGGTGCGATCCGGCGGAGCCTTTGTCGTCCAGAGCACCTTAATTATAGGTGTGGAAGAAGCGGGCACAAGCAAGAAAGAGGACGGAATCAGGGGAGTGACCCCACCCAGGGAACTCCGGCCAAGGTGATCAGGCGGGCGGGAGTGCGGGCTTTTGAAAGAGAACTCTGATCTGCGGTTGCATCAGATACCAGATAATGAGGACGCTAATGGCAATTCGGAACAGGTGAAAGCCGCCGAAAAACAGGCTCAAATGGAGCCCCAAGAAGAACAATCCGGGAAGAGAAAACAGCAGCGAGATGGCGGCCAGCCCGATGGATAGAATGCGTCCCCACTCGCGCAGGCTCCAGATTCCGTAGCCAGCAGCGGCAGCGATAAGAGCGAGAACCACGAAGAACACGGCCCCCACCATCCCAATTAAAAGGCCGAGGTTCATGCCACCCATGGCGTTCTCGTGACCGGCGCCGAACATGGCGCCGAGAACGCTGCCGCCGACGACCAGCGAAACAGCAAGAAACACCAGGAACAACGCGCTAATCAAGTGATACACCGCAATCAGCACAATTCCGGTCGGGCGCATGGCTAGTCCTCCCTTGGTTTCGATTTCAGGCAGACAGTAGTGGAGGCTGAGACGTAAGTCAAGCAGAAGCGCGGCTGGGTGGTCACGGCAACAGGACTTGATGGTGCGAGGGATGATGGGAAGGCCGATTGCTGTCGAACTATCACCCGTCTTCAGCGGTTATACTCTTGCTACGCTCATGCCCACCAAGCTGGAAGAGATCGTCGCTACTACGCGCGAGCGAGTTGCCACTGCCAAGGTGTCGGCTGATCTCCGGGCGCTTAGCCGGGCGGCGCAGGAGCATCAGCCGCGCGGGTTCCGCCAAGGTTTGCGAACGGCGGCCGAGTCAGGCATTGCGGTGATCGCCGAGTTGAAGAAGGCTTCGCCGTCAAAAGGGCTGATTCGCGGGGATTTCCCAGTGGCCAAACTGGCCCAGGAGTTGGAAGACGCTGGAGCCGCAGCCCTCTCCGTGTTGACCAATGAACGGTTCTTTCAGGGCTCGCTGCAGAGTCTGGAGATCGCATCGCAAACGACCCGGCTGCCGTGTCTGCGGAAGGACTTCATTCTCGATGAGTTCCAGTTGCTGGAAGCGCGGGCCCATTGCGCTGACGCCGTGCTGCTGATCGTCGCCGCGCTCACGCAGACTGAGCTGGCCAATCTGCACCGGCGCGCGGGTGAGTTGCAACTCGATGTGCTCTGCGAGGTGCATGATGGCGTGGAATTGCAGCGCGCCCTTGACTCCGGCTGCGAGACAATCGGCGTAAACAACCGGGACTTGCATACCTTTCGGGTTGACCTGAACACGTCGCTGCAACTGGCCGGGTTGATGCCGGCGGGAGTGGTCAAGGTCGCTGAGAGCGGTATCGAAACTGGAGATGACATTGCCAGCCTGCGAGCCGCCGGATTCGATGCCTTTCTGATCGGCGAATCGCTAATGCGCGCGCCGCGTCCCGGAGACGCATTGCAAGCGCTGCTGGCACAGGCGGTCGCAGCCCGATGATCTGGGTAAAGATTTGCGCGACTACGAATTTGCCCGACGCGCAGGCCAGCCTGGCTGCCGGAGCCGATGCTTTGGGGTTCATCTTTGCGCCGAGTTCGCGGCAAATCGGGATCGACCAGGCGGCGGAGATCATCTCCAGCCTGACGAACGACATTGATAAGATCGGCGTTTTCGTGAACCAGGCACCCGCCCAGGTCGCCGAGGTTGCCGAGCGGGCCGGATTGACCGGCGTCCAGCTTCACGGCGATGAACCGGCCGACCAGATGCCGGAATATCGGCAGGCGCTGGGGCACCGCAAGATCATCAAGACGCTGCAAGCGCGAGAGTTGCTGAATTCGCCAGACAGTCTGAATGGTTATCTGCGATCTCGGCAAAGCATTGACGCAATCCTTCTGGATGCGGGCTCGCCGAGCCAGCGAGGCGGGACGGGGCACACCTTCGATTGGACCGCCGCAGCGCCGATTGTGGCCCGGGTTCGCGCACAGATGCCCGTCATCATCGCGGGAGGCTTGAACCCCGAAAACGTCGGCGAGGCCATCCGGTTGTTTGCGCCCTGGGGAGTGGATGTGGCTTCGGGCGTCGAACGCGAAGTAGGAAGGAAGGACGAAGCCAGGCTGCGCAGCTTCGTCGGGGCAGCGCGTCAAACACAGGGGGCATTGCGGTAGAAGAGACCATGGAAGAGACAACCAGCAACGGGCAAGATTCCACAGCGAGTCCACCGCTCGGCAAGCCGGGCAAGCAGCCGCGTGTGCGTGCCATCCCGGGACGATTCGGTTCCTACGGCGGGCGCTACGTCCCTGAAACCTTGATGGCGGCGCTGCAGGAGCTCGAGGCTGCCTATGCGGTGGCGCGCAAAGACAAGGCATTTCGCAACGAATTCCACCGCCTGCTGGCCGATTTCGCGGGGCGTCCGACACCGCTGTTCCTGGCCGAGCGGCTCACCCAGGAGCTTGGCGGCGCGAGGATCTATCTGAAGCGGGAAGACCTGCTGCACACCGGGGCGCACAAGATCAACAACTGCATCGGACAGGCGCTGCTGGCCCGGCGCATGGGCAAACATCGCATCATCGCAGAAACCGGCGCCGGCCAGCACGGGGTCGCGACCGCAACCGTGTGCGCGCTCTTCGGTATGGAGTGCGTGGTTTACATGGGGACGGAAGACATGCGGCGGCAGGAACTGAACGTCTTCCGCATGAAGCTGCTGGGCGCCGAGGTGCGCGGCGTGGACTCGGGTTCGCGCACTTTGAAGGATGCTATTAACGAAGCCATGCGCGACTGGGTGACCAATGTCCGCACCACGCATTACCTTCTGGGCAGCGTGTTGGGAGCGCATCCTTATCCGACAATGGTGCGCGACTTCCATCGCGTCATCGGCCAGGAGGCCCGCAAACAGGTGCTCAAGGCTGAAAGCCGACTACCTTCGGCGGTGATCGCATGTGTGGGCGGCGGCTCCAACGCGATTGGCGTGTTCTACGAATTCATCAAGGACCGCGAAGTGAAACTGATTGGCGTGGAAGCTGGCGGGCGCGGCCATTCGCTGGGAGAGCACGCAGCGCGCTTCGACGGCGGCGGCCCGGGCGTGTTGCAGGGGACGTATTCTTACGTCCTGCAAGACCAGGGCGGACAGATCGCATTGACGCACTCGGTTTCCGCCGGACTCGATTACCCGGCGATCGGTCCTGAACATGCGTGGCTGCACGATCAGGGGCGCGCCGAATATGTGTCGGCCAGCGATCAAGAGGCGCTCGACGCGTGTCTTAAGCTGGCGCGGATGGAGGGCATCATTCCCGCCCTGGAGTCGGCGCACGCAATTGCAGAATGCATCAAGCGAGCGCCGAAGATGGACAAGTCGGACATCGTGATCGTGAACGTGTCGGGGCGCGGCGACAAAGATATTGGGATTTTGCGGGAGAACGTAGCGTTCTAGGAGCAATTTGGCCATCATCTTCAAGCAACGGCCGGGGCTGGTCGCCTACATCACCTGCGGCGACCCGAGCCTGGATATCTCACGCGAGGTCGCCTTGGCGGCGATTCGCGCCGGCGCAGACGTGATCGAGCTGGGTGTTCCCTTCAGCGATCCCGTCGCCGACGGCCCGGTCATTCAGCGCGCCAGCGAGCGCGCCTTGCGACATGGGACCAACCTGGCCGGTGTCCTGCAGGTAGCGAAGCAACTGCGGCAGCAGTCGAACGCCGGATTGATTATCTTCTCGTACCTCAATCCCATTTTGCAGTTTGGCCTGGAACGGTTTTGCGCGGCTGCCGCCGAGGCTGGCGTGGACGGCGCTCTGGTCACCGATCTTCCGGTGGAAGAGGCTGCAGAATATCTGCGCGCTATGAAGTCGCGCAAACTCGCGCCCGTGTTTCTGGCGGCTCCCACCAGTCCGGAGAAGCGCTTGCGCGATGTGGCCAAACATTCGCGCGGATTCGTGTATGCCATCTCGCGCACTGGCATTACCGGCACGCGGCAAGAGCTTGCGGGCGACGCGCGCTCGTTGGTCGAGCGGCTGAGAGTTCACACCAAGCTGCCGATCGCTGTCGGATTTGGAGTTTCGACGCCCGAGCAATTCGCCGAGGTCGGCAGTTTCGCCGACGCGGCTGTGGTCGGCAGCGCGATTGTGCAGCGCATCGAACAAAATCCTGGGCGGGAAGCAGCGGCTGTATCAGAATTCCTGGCATCCCTGACCGGAACAGCGCAGGGGGCCGTGGGCAAAGGTTAGGGCTGCGGCAGTGCGCAGTAGCACGAGGCAAATAGGCCATGGACATCGAGGATTGGCGAAGAAAGATCGACGATCTTGACCGCCAACTGGTGCGCTTGATAAACGAGCGCGCCCAATGCGCGCACGAAATTGGCAGGCTCAAGCACAACTCAGCCATGCCCATTTATGAGCCGGACCGCGAGCGGATCATCTTCCAGAACATCGCGCGCGTCAACGAGGGGCCCTTGTCAGACGTGCAACTGCGCCAGGTCTATGAGCGCCTGGTGGACGTGATGCGGCAGATTCAGCGGGAAGAGATGGCTCCCGAAGGGGAAAATGATTAGTGGATAGTGGCTAGTGGTTAGTTTTGAACCGTCACAGTTTGGTTCGGATTGCAAAAGGATAAAGGCTAAGTGCTAAGAGCTAAGGGCTAAAGGCGAATTCATGATTGTTGCGATGTTGGAACATGCCAGCGAAGACCAGATCCAGCGGGTGACCGATCATCTGATGAGGATGGGTTTTGCCGTGCATCGCACGACTGGCGCGCGGCAGAGTGTGCTTGCTGCCGTGGGCAAGCGTATCGACTTTGACACGCGTGACCTCGAGGTGCTGCCGGGCGTGGAGCGCGTGCACCGTATCAGCGCGCCTTACAAGCTCGCGGGGCGCCAGTTCCATGAGCACAACACCGTCGTCAAGCTTCCCAACGGGGTCGAGATCGGCGGCAAAGAAGTGGTCGTCATGGCCGGCCCCTGCTCGGTGGACTCGCAGGAGCAACTGTTTGCTGCGGCCGAGGCGGTGAGCAAATCCGGCGCCAAGGTCTTGCGTGGCGGGGCATTCAAACCGCGCAGCTCGCCGTACAGTTTTCAGGGCCTCGGACTAGCGGCGTTGAAACTGCTGCGCGAAGCCGGCGACCGCTACAGCATGGCGGTCATCAGCGAGGTCATGGAGATCTCGCAAATCGAAATCATGCTGCCCTACATCGACATCTTCCAAGTAGGGGCGCGCAACATGCAGAACTTCAATCTGCTGCGCGAATTGGGCAAGGCGCGCAAAC
The DNA here is from genome assembly GCA_003151335.1 of Acidobacteriaceae bacterium. Classification (GTDB taxonomy): domain Bacteria; phylum Acidobacteriota; class Terriglobia; order Terriglobales; family Acidobacteriaceae; genus Bog-257. The sequence goes on along the minus strand of PLXE01000083.1, from coordinate 52,548 downwards.
CGGTGCTGCTGAAGCGAGGCATCGCGGCCACCATCGAAGAGATGCTGCTTTCGGCCGAGTACATCCTGTCCGGCGGCAACTACCAGGTCATCCTGTGCGAACGCGGCATTCGCACCTTCGAGACCTACACCCGCAACACGCTCGACATATCGGCGATTCCCATTGTGCACAAGTTGTCGCATTTGCCGATTACCTCCGATCCTTCGCACGGGACCGGATTGCGTGACAAAGTTGCGCCTATGGCGTGCGCATCGGTGGCTGCGGGGGCCGACGCGTTGCTGATCGAAGTGCATCCCTCACCCGACGAGGCGCTGTCGGATGGCGCGCAGTCGCTGTATCCGCAACAGTTTGCCGAACTGATGGAGCAGTTGCGGATGATTGCTCCGGCGGTGGGGCGGACGATTTGAGCAACTCCGGCGGAGGCTTTTTGGTGGGAGCCCCCTGCTTCAGCAGGGGGAAGCTGGACTTCAGTCCAGCGTTAAGCGAGTCGCTTTTGAGAAGGGCTTTAGCCCCGGATGTTTCGATCCCAGCGCTGAAGCGCATGATGATTACCGGAGCGCTGAAGCGCTTCTTCCCCCACATAAATGCGGGGGCTTCCACCAAGAAGTGCAATGCACGAGCCATATTTTCCGCAGCCTCTGAAGGCGTGCTCCACCCGCGCTATGCAGGAGTTAAACCCCTTTAGCCATGGCGATTCGGCAGATCACGATAGTGGGAACGGGCCTGATCGGCGGCTCTTTCGGACTTGCGTTGCGCCAGCAAGGATTCTCGGGAGTTCTGGTTGGCTGCGACCGTCGTGAGGTGCTGGATGCTGCCCTCGTCCGCGGCGCGATCGATCGCGGAGAGACCGACGTCAGGCAAGCGGCCCAGGATTGCGACGTCGTGGTCCTTGCCACACCGATTGGCGGCATACTTTCCAGCTTCGAAAAGCTGGCCCCCACACTTCCCTCCTCCGCGCTGGTTACAGATACCGGCAGTACCAAGCTGCGGTTCGTGGAACGCGCGCGCATGGTACTCGGCGCGGAGGCGGGAATCCGCGTGCTCCCCGGACATCCCATGGCCGGCAAGGAACACGGCGGAATCGAGAATGCGGATGCCGATCTGTTTCGCGACGCGGTGTGGCTGCTCACGCCAATCAATGCTGAACAGCAGTACACAGAGCGGCAGCGAGAGTACATTGAACTGCTGGAGTCCATAGGCGCGCGAGTGGTTGCGATGGATGTGGAACGGCACGATCGCCTGTGCGCGTGGATCAGCCACCTGCCGCAGATGATCGCAACGGCACTGGCTTCGACCCTGCGCGATGAGTTGGGAGACGACGAAGCGATTAAGGAAATCGGCGGCCGGGCTTTGCGGGAAATGACGCGGATTGCCAGCAGCCCCTACTCGATGTGGCGCGACATCGCGCTTACCAACAGCCAGAACATCGACGAAGCGCTGCTGCGATTTGAGCAGCAATTGGCGCATCTGCGTGAGAACCTGCGCGGGCCGGGGCTGCGGGAGTTGTTCGACAGCGCCAACAAGTTCGGGGAAGGCAGTAGCGAGTAGCCAGTTGCCAGTTGTCGGTTGTTAGTCATTGCGACCGATCGTTTCGGGCTTATCGCTGGGTTGGTTCCATGGCGCAGTTCAATACGGTCATCGTTTTGCGCTAATCGCCATGCCCCGGTACAATCGCCGGTCGGAAGCAAAATCCTATGGCAATGCATAAAGTAGTTGCGAACGCAGACGAGGCCATTCACGACATTAAAGATGGCGACACGCTGATGATCGGGGGCTTCGGGCTGTGTGGCATCCCCGAGAACCTGATCCGTGCGCTGGTGAAAAAAGGCGTGAAGGACCTGCACACCATCAGCAACAACGTGGGAATTGATGACTTTGGGCTGGGGTTCATGCTCGCGGCCGGCCAGATCAAGTCGCACAAGGGAAGCTACGTCGGCGAAAACCGTCTGCTGGAAGAGATGGTGCTGACCGGGCGCATCGATCTGGAGCTGATTCCGCAGGGCACCTTCGCCGAACGCATCCGCGCCGGCGGAGCGGGAATTCCCGCCTTCTACACCCCTACGGGATTTGGGACGGTGGTTGCCGAGGGCAAAGACACGCGCGAGTTTGATGGCCGGCCGTATGTGCTGGAGATGGCCTTGAAAGCCGATTTCGCGCTCATCAAAGCCTGGAAGGGCGACCGCTGGGGCAATCTGGTGTACCGCAAGACGGCGCAAAACTTCAATCCCATGATGGCAACCGCAGCCAAGGTGACGATCGTCGAAGTCGAGCACCTGGTCGAGCCCGGAGAAATCGAGCCGGACCAGGTGCATACCCCCAGCGTTTACGTGCAGCGCATCTTCCAGGGGACCGACTACGAGAAACGCATCGAGCGGCGAACAGTGCGCAAGGCGTGATTCGCGAAAGGCGAACAGGAGAAACCCATGGCCGAAATCGCTGTTAAGCAGAAAGACACCGAAAAGCGCGATCTCATCGTGAAGCGGGTGGCCCGCGAGTTACGCGACGGCTTCTACGTCAATCTCGGAATCGGAATGCCCACCCTGGTGGCCAACTGCGTGCCTCCCGGCATGGAAGTTATTTTGCAAAGCGAGAACGGCATGCTGGGCGTCGGCCCGTATCCTCTGGCGGGCGAGGAAGACGGCGACCTGATCAACGCGGGTAAGGAAACGGTGACGGAAATTCCGGGTACGGCTTTCTTCTCCAGCGCCGAATCGTTTGCCATGATCCGCGGCGGCCACATCGACCTGAGCGTGCTCGGCGCCATGGAAGTGGATGAAGAGGGCAACCTGGCCAATTGGATGATTCCCGGCAAGATGGTGAAAGGCATGGGCGGAGCGATGGACCTGGTGGCCAGCGCCCGGCGGGTCATCGTGGCCATGGAGCATACCACCAAGAGTGGCGCGCCCAAGATCTTGAAGCGGTGCACGTTGCCGATCACCGGACTGCGCGTGGTCAACACCATCGTCACCGAGATGGCGTATATACGGGTGACACAGAGCGGTCTGGTTCTGGAAGAGATCGCGCCCGGTTTGACGGCGGACGACGTCCAGCGCGCAACCGAGGCTCCGCTTGTCGTTAGCCCGGAGCTAAAGACGATGGAGTTCTGACCAGAAATAATGGAATTGGCGCGCTGACGTTTGCCACCCCAGTCACTTACTCGCACCGTCCGGTCGAGCAATAAAAAAGGGCGCATCCATTACGCCCTTCTCGCTTCCGTGTGTTGTCGATGCTACACGCTGACAGGCTGTTTCACCGGGACCGGCGTCATCCAGCCAAAGCGGTCTTCCGCGGTCCCGTTCACGATGGCATAAAACTCCTTGCGAAGGGTCTTGGTAATGGGACCGGCAACGCCTTGCCCCACCGTGATCTTGTCCACCGAGCGGATTGGGGTGATCTCGGCGGCCGTGCCGCTGAAGAACAGTTCGTCGGCGATGTAGAGCATCTCGCGGGGAAGGATCTGCTCGATCACTGGAATTCCCAGCTCCTGCGCGATGTGCATCACCGAGTTGCGGGTAATGCCGGGTAAAACGCTGTTGCCCAGGGGCGGCGTGTACAGGCGGTCCTTGTGCACCACGAAGATGTTCTCGCCCGAGCCCTCGCTCACATAACCGTTGACGTCGAGCGCAATGCCCTCGCTGTAGCCGTTGACGATGGCTTCCATTTTGATCAGTTGCGAATTCATGTAATTGGCGCCGGCTTTGGCCATGGTCGGCATGGTGTTGGGCGCCAGGCGCGTCCACGAGGAAACGCAAACGTCCACACCGTCGTCGCTGTCCGCGCTGCCCAGATATTTGCCCCACTCATAATTGGCAATGTAAACCTCGGTGGGCGAGTTGAACGGGTTGACGCCGACCTGGCCGTATCCGCGCAGCACGATCGGGCGGACATAGCACGGCGACACTTTGTTGGCGGCGACCAGGTCCACCGCTGCCCGGCACAACTCGTCGAGGCCATAGTCCAGCTCAATACGGTAGATTTTGCAGGACTGGAGCAGGCGCAACATGTGGTCCCGCAGGCGGAAGATGGCGGGGCCCTTGCCATTCTGATAGCAGCGGATTCCTTCAAACACCGACGAGCCGTAGTTGACCACATGGGCCATCACGTGGATCTTGGCGTCATCCCAGGGGACCAGTTGCCCGTTATGCCACACGTAGTCACTTGCCTTGATAGCCATTCTGGCGCTCCTTCAAAGAATCGGAGTGGTACACCTTGTTACGCTGTTGTGCCGAACGTGCAGGATACAGATACAAACGACGCTCACCCAAAAAACCAACGCCAGCGCGCTCGACCACGGTAAGCATCAGGGAATCAGCTTAACTCGGAATTATAACTGACGTTCGAGCACCGCAAGCCAGGGTTTTCCTCAGCCTCGGCAGCGCCGCCCCGGGTGTTTACAATAAGAGGTCGTCATCAGTTTTGAAACCGATGTTTTCCCGGAATTGATCATTACCGAGCAGGACCCCGGGCTGGAGGCCACAGCGTACGGTTTGCTGGCAGACTTCCAGGCCGCGGTCAGGAGTACCTGAACATGTCGTCAAGTGCAAGAGCCGTCATACGAACGCGCAAGCTGGATGTGGAGTGGGTGCGGCAACAGTTTCCTTCGCTGCATCAGGCGGTAAACGGTCAGCCGGCCGCATTCTTCGATTCGCCGGGTGGGACCCAGGTGCCGCAACGCGTGATTGATGCGATTGCCGGTTACCTGTCTACCAGCAACGCCAACAGCGGCGGCGCCTTCGCCACCAGCCAGCGCACCGATCAGATGATCGCCGGGGCGCGCGCCGCGATGGCCGACTTTTTCAATTGCGCCAGCGACGAGGTGGTTTTCGGCGCCAACATGACCACGCTGACCTTCGCCTTGAGCCGCGCCATTGGCCGCGAGTTGAAGAGCGGAGACGAGTTGCTGGTGAGCTGCCTGGACCACGACGCCAATGTCTCGCCCTGGGTGTGCCTGGAGGAACGCGGAGTGAAGGTGCGCACGGCCGACGTCACGCCGGGCGATTGCACCCTGGATATGTTCGGCCTCTCGGCGAAAATTCGTCGCAGCACCCGCCTGGTCGCCATCGGATGGGCTGCCAACGCCGTGGGCACCATCAACGATGTTCACGAGATCGTGCGGCTGGCCCATGCCGCAGGCTCCATGGCCTTCCTGGATGCGGTGCATTACGCGCCGCATGGGCCGATTGACGTCCGCGCCGTTGATTGCGATTTCCTGGCGTGCTCCAGCTATAAGTTCTTCGGCCCGCACCTCGGCATTCTTTTCGGCAAACGCGAGCAACTGCAGCGGCTGCGTCCCTACAAACTTCGCGCCTGCACCGAGAACTTACCTGACCGCTGGGAGACAGGAACGCAGAACCACGAATGCCTGGCGGGACTGATCGCCGCCATCGATTACATCGCCGATGTTGGTCGGCATCACGTTCCTGAAGTGAAGACGCGGCGCGAGGCCATCCTCGCGGCGTATGAGGTTATCCAGCAGCACGAGCGCGAACTGGTCGGGCAATTAATCAATGGATTGCTGGCGATTCCGGGACTCACCTTCTACGGCATCAAGGATGCAGCGAAGTTCGACCAGCGCACCCCGACGTTGGCCATCCGCATGGAGGGCCACACGCCGCGCGAATTGGCGGCGCACCTTGGCGAGCGCGGCATCTTCACCTGGGACGGAAACTACTACGCCATCGATCTGGCCGAGCGGCTGGGCGTGCAGGGTTCGGGAGGCATGCTGCGCATTGGCTTGGCGCACTACAACACCGCTGAAGAAGTGGAGCGTCTGCTGGCGGAGCTGCGCGGGCTGGGGAAATAGCAATTAGCAACTAACCTTTTGAATGTCACATCGACATTCTCGCGGTTGATTTATAATCCGCCCGTACCCAAAAGGAGAGGGCGGGAATGCGCGGCGTGCCTCGCTGGGTAGCAGTGTTGGCTGTGGTCGCGACCGGGGCGGTGGTGTGTGCCTTCACCGTTCGACGCGCGATGGCGCCCGCATCCTTGATATTGCAACTCTCCCCAACTACGGTTCCTGCCGACGGTTTCACTTCCACAGAGCTCAAAATCACGCCGTCCAATGGCCGTCCACTGCGCGACTTGCAGGTCGCGGTGGAAGATCCGCATCGCGCGGCGGTGGAAGCGGTGATGATTGACGGTGAGGGCGACAGGGCGACCGCGTCGCTGCGTGCCGGCGTGTTGCCGGGCGAGACCAAGGTGCGAGTCACGGGCCGCGGCTTCCCGACCCAGGAGATCGCGTTAAGCACCCTGCTCGACGGCAGTGACACGGTCGGCGACGGCACTCCCGACTTCCTGCGCTTGCACGATCCGGCCGACCGCCTTGCTTTCCGCCGCTGGTTTACCTTGCTCGCTGAGGCGCAGTATTTCCGCGGACGAGTACTTCCGGCCGAGATCGACGATTGCGCGGCGCTCCTGCGCTTTGCTTACCGTGAAGCCTTGCGCCCGCACGACGCCGCTTGGGCGCGCGAGATGGCACTGCCGGCTCCGGCTTCGGCAAGCGACATCCAGCAATATCAATACCCCTACACGCCGCTGGCGGCGGCACTGTTTCGGGTGCGTGGTGGAAGCCTTCGGGCCAGCGATCTCGGCGACGGCGCCTTTGCGCAATTCGCGGATGTGGAAACCCTTTGGCGGCATAACACCCATTTCGTTGGCCGTGATCTATCGCGGACTCGGCCGGGCGACCTGCTGTTCTTCCGCCAGGATGGTCACAGGATGCCATTCCACGCGATGATCTTCCTCGGGCAAAGCCAGATCGAGCTGGGCAGCGAGCAATACGTCGTCTATCACACCGGTCCAAGTGGGCGCTCGTCTGGGGAAATCCGCCGTCTATCAGTTGCGCAACTTCTAAACTATCCTGACGCACGCTGGCGGCCGATTTCGGCCAACTCCGGCTTTCTGGGTGTCTATCGCTGGAACATCTTGCGGGGGGCGGACTGATGCGCCTGAAATCCGCTTTCGTTGCAGTTCTTCTGTGTCACGCACTGGTGCTGCCGTTGTGTGCCCAAGACGATGCCAACACTGAGCAATCGTTCTCGCTGACCAGCCAACGCACCTACCTGCCCGGAGAAAAGCCGGAGGTCTCGGTCTACTCCCACAACGTGAATGCGCTGGAGTTCCGGGTCTATCGGGTGAACGATCCGGTGAAGTTCTTCAGCCAGATGCAGGAGTTGCATAACTTCGGCGGTCGCGCGCCCAGCCTGCCGAAGCAGGCGCGCACCTGGCTGGAAAAGTTTCACGCCTGGAAGCACCGCCTGTGGGCGCGGATTCGCGACTTCATTCGCGCGCAGTTTTCGCCCGAGTCGCGCCAGCAGATTCGGCTGTGGCAGATGGGCGGCGGCGAGAAGAAATCGGGAGCGAAGGTTGAAAGCTACGCGCAAGTGCCGGTGCTGAATCAGCAGCAGGTGGTTTCGGTTTGGAACTGGACGGTGCCCTCGCATGAGCGATGGGAGAGCACGACCGTCGCGGTCCCGGTAAGCGACAAGGGAGTGTATCTGGTGGAGGCGACCAATGGCACGCTTCGCGCCTACACCATCATCGTCGTCACCGAGATCGCGGTCGTCACCAAAGGGGCGCCGGGCCGGCTGATGAGTTGGGTGGTCAATCGCCGCAGCGGCGACCCTATCGCGGGAGCCATGGTGCGGGTGTGGGTCGACCAGAAAGAAGTTGCCGCCGATACCACCGGCCCGCAGGGATTGTTGGATACCTACCTAATCGAGGCCAAGCCCGAAAACGTTGCGGTGGTGGCGGCCAACGCCGACCAGTTCGCGATCAACACACCCGGCGCATGGAACCTGGGTAACGATCCTGGCAGCAGTTTGCGCGGCTACACCTACACCGATCGGCCGGTGTATCGGCCCGGTGACACGGTGCATTTCAAATCGATCGTTCGCGCCCAGACGGTGAGCGGCTACATCATTCCGCAAGACCGTGAATTGCGCTTGGAGATGCGCGATCCTCGCGACTACAAAACCATCTGGACGCAGACCGTGAAGCTCTCCGACATGGGCACGGCGGAATGGAATTACGTGATTCCCGCCGAGGCCAATCTCGGCTTCTACTACCTCACGATGCAGATGGGCGAGCGCAACATCGAGGGCACCAGCTTTTCGGTGGAGGACTACAAGAAACCGGAGTACCAGGTGAAGGTGACGGCACAGACACCGCGCGTGCTGCAAGGGCAACCGATCAAGGCGACCATCGACGCGCGCTACTACTTTGGCGAGCCCGTGGCGAATGCCAAGGTGAAGTGGGTAGTGCACACCTCAACGTACTGGCCGATGGGGCGCGGCGAAGAGGACGAAGAGGCCGGCGCAGAGCAGGAGGGCGACAATCCCGACGCTGACAATCCAGAGGGCGATGACACCTACGGCGGCGAACAGGAGAGCGAGAACAGCGGCGCGCTCGACGCCGACGGCAAGCTACAGATCACGATTCCGACAAAGGTCGATGGCAAGAAGCGCGACCTGACTTATCGCATCGAGGCGCGCGTGACCGATGCAGGCAATCGCGAGATCGCCGGGCACGGCTTTGCACTCGCGACTTACGGCAGCTTTTTCCTGGCCGCCGCGCCGGATTCTTACGTTTACAGCAAGGACGGCACGGCCACCGTGACCATCACCGCGCAAGACTACGAGAAGAAACCAGTACAGACGACGTTCCGAGTGGAGATGACTCGCTGGGACTGGCGCAAAGGCGCGGGACAATCGGTCACTGCCACGCAGGGCCAAACCGACGCCAGCGGCAAAGCACAGATCAAGCTCACCATCCCCGATGCCGGCGAATTCCGCATTCGCGTGACCGCCACCACTCCAGAGAATCGCAGCGTTGAGACCGCCGCATTCCTATGGGCCCCGGGCGAAAGTCCGTGGTGGAGCGGTCCCGCGCAGGAGCGCGTGCAGATTGTCCCAGACAAAAAGACCTATCAGCCTGGCGACACCGCGCATGTGCTGATCGTCACCGGTAAGGAACCGACTTCAGTTCTGGTGACGGTGGAAGGCAACGGGCTCTACTCCGGCCAGGTGATCAAGAGCAGCGGCGGCAGCATCGCGGTGGATGTTCCCATCAAGCCGGAGTACGCCCCCAACTTCTATGTGGCGGCGGTTTTCATTCGCGGCAACAAACTGTATCAAGGATCGAAGAGTCTCACCGTGCCACCCGTACAGCACGAACTGAATGTGCAGTTGCTGCCTTCCAAACCGCAGTACCAGCCGGGCGAAGCGGCCAGCTACACCATCAAGGCGACGGACAACAGCGGCAAGCCGGTGGCGGCGGAGTTCAGCCTGGGCGTGGTGGACGAGGCCATCTACGCCATCAAACCGGAAACCGTGGGTAGCATCGTCAACGCGTTCTATGGCCATGTCTATTCGAGGGTGACCACGGAGACCTCGCTGACCTATTACTTCAGCGGGCAGGCGGGAAAACGCGCGATGCAGTTGGCCACCGTGCGCTCCCCGAAAGCGATGGCGCAACTGAAGCCTGAGCGCCTAGTGCAGCCCAAGGTCCGCAAAGCATTCCCCGACACTGCGTACTGGATGGCGGACGTGCGCACCGGCAGCAACGGACAAGCCACGGTGCGCTTCGACTACCCCGACGCCATCACGTCGTGGCGCGCAACCACGCGAGGCGTCACGCAAGACACCAAAGTCGGCAGCACGGTGGTAAACACCATCGTGCGCAAGAACCTGATGGTGCGACTGGTAGTGCCGCGCTTCTTCCGCCGCGGCGACGAGATTACGATCTCGACCATCGTGCAGAACTATCTGCCCACCGCCAAAGTTGCGCGGGTCTCGATGGAGCTTGCAGGCCTCCAGGTATTGGATGGCGGTCAACACGATGTCAGCGTCCCCAGCCGCGGATTGATGAAAGTGGATTATCGGGTGCGCGTGCTCGATGTGGATTCAGCGCGCGTGCTGGGCAAGGCGCTGACCGACGTCGAAAGCGACGCGATGGAACTGACGCTGCCGGTGGTTCCGTTCGGAGTGAAGCTGGCGGTGGCCAAGTCGGGATCGGTCGCGGTCCCGGGCAAGAGCGACACGCTGCAGCCGTTGACCTTCCCGGCGGGCGCCGAGGTGGGAACTCGCAAGCTCACAATTGGCGTGACGCCCTCGATTGCGGGCACGGTATTCGCCGCACTAGAGTTCCTGACCTCGTATCCCTATGGCTGTACCGAACAGACGATGTCGAGCTTCCTGCCCGATGTGCTGGTGGCAAACTCGCTGAAGAAGCTGGGAGTGAAGTCGAACATCGATCCGCAAAAGCTGAACAAGCAGGTGCAGGCGGGCCTCGACCGGCTGTACAACTATCAACATCCCGATGGCGGCTGGGGCTGGTGGCAGACCGACGACAGCCAGGCGTTCATGACGGCGTACGTGCTCGCCGGGCTAAGCCAGGCCAAGGCGGCGGGATTCGAGATCAAGCAGGACGCGATTGATCGCGGACGCGGTTGGTTGCGCCCGCAATTCGATCGCTCGGAAAAAGTGAAGACCGATCTGCGCGCCTACATGGCCTACGCGCTGGTATTGAGCGGAACGCAGGAGACGACGGTGCTTGATTCCGTGTGGAACCAGCGCTCGACGTTGACTGCCTACGGGCAGGCGCTGCTGGGATTGGCCATGCTGGAGAGGAACGATAGCCGGGCGAACGAGTTGAGCAAGCAAATTGAAGCTGAGGCAAAACAAGATGACTCGCAAGCCTGGTGGCCCAGCAACAACAACTATCTGCTGGATTTCTACGGCGACACGGCTCCCGAGACGACCGCGTACGCCCTGAAGCTGCTGGATCATACCGATGCGGCGAGCCCGCTGCTGTCGAAGGCTGCGGTTTATCTGGTGAACCATCGCGACCAAGGCTACTACTGGGCATCCACCGAGCAGACGGCGATGGTGATCTACGGACTCACCGATTACCTGGAGCGCACGAAAGAGTTGCAGCCCAACTACAGCGTCGAGGTCCAGGTGAATGGCAAGACGGTGGCGACCAAGAGGTTCACCGCGGCCGATGCGCTGGCCCCCGCGACCACGGTGGTGCTGAATGAGTCGCAACTGTCGCAGGGAACCAACCAGATTCGGATCGCGAAGTCGGGTGACGGGCGGCTGTACTGGTCGGCGCGAGGAGAGTACTACTCGAACGAGTCGAAGGTGGTGAACACGGGCAGCTTCAAGCTGAGCGTAGTGCGCGAATATTATCGCCTGTCGCCGCAGCAGAAGGACGGCCGTGTGGTGTATCACCTCGATAAGCTCGCGGGAGAGGTGCAGGTGGGCGACACGCTGGCGGTGCGCCTTAGCGTCGGCGGCAACAACTGGAGGTACTTGATGATCGAAGATCCGATCCCGTCAGGGGCCGAGTCGATCGCGCGTGACGACTTGTATGAACTGGACCAGCGTCCTAATTGGGGGGGCCGTTGGTTCAGCAATCGCGAACTGCGCGACGATCGCACGACCTTCTTCAATATGTACTTCCCGCAAGGGCAGCATGAATACGTGTACCTGCTGAAGGTGGTGGACCCCGGGGTCTTCCGCGTCAGCCCGACCAGCGTAGAACCGATGTATCAGCCCGAGTATCTTTCGACCAGCGACGCGTTGACGGTGACGGTGAAATGAGCGCGAAACACAGTGGCGTGGCGAAGTTGTGGCTGCTGAACCTGGTCGGCAACGCCGCGTTGCTCACTGCCGTCTATTTCTGGCTGCTGATGCCGGATGCGCATGGCTGGCAGGTGGGAGGCTCCGCCCTGGCCGCAGTTGTTGTCATCTTTTGTCTATTGTGGCTGCGGACAGGGACGTTCGCCTACTTCAGGGTTGCAGAGTTTCGAGACAATGCAACTGTGGGGCGCGCCTTTCGCCATGCGTTGCGGCACATGGTCGCGCTGGCCGTATGGGCTGCCGCGTTGGCCATGCTGGTTTGGCTGCTTTGGAATCTCCGTACCTATACGCCACAGGCGGGAGTCTGGATTCGGCAGAAGCTGAACGCAGGTCCGACACCGCGAAATGTCACGCGCGATCTCAACTGGACGATCATACTCATTGTGTGGCTGATTATGCCGGTGATGTGGCTGCCGATCGCCAGCACGATTGCAGCCGTCGGATTCAGATTGAAGCGCATGACGCGCTCCCTGCGTGTCTTGCGGCGGCCCGCGTATTGGCTATGGTTCTGCGCGCTGATGCTGGCTGGCGCGTATGTTCCGTACAAGTTGGTCTGGTGGATACCCGACCTGAGCGACCTGCGCAAACAGGCATGGAGCATGGGGTCCCGATTCTTCTTGGCTTACGTGATCCTGATTACGGCGTGGGTGGCTCTGCTGTTGATCATCGGTACGCGGGTGGAAAGGGAAGATTCCGAGCCCATTGTGCTGCGTCCTGACCCGAAGGCAATGGTGAACTCCGCCATTCCCGAGGAGCTATGAGATAGACGATCGGGCTTATTGCAAACAACCTCAGCTTTTCAGCGTGGGAATAATTTCTTCCAACAGCTCGCGAGCGCTGACCACGCGAGTTCTGCCCCAAGCCTTAGGAAAGTGGCGTTTGTTGCCGGTCACGAGATAATCGGCTCCTGTCTCCTCGGCGCACTCCAGGAATTTATTGTCGTCTGAATCGGAAGAAATACTGAGGGTTTGCTTGGGTCGTACGAATTTCGCTACCTTCCGGACAAGGTCCAACGAATCGGCAACAAGATCAGGGGAAATTCCAAGCCTCGCTCGCCGCAGCACGCCGCTGTACTCCTCGAGAATTTCGTGCGACATGTAGAGTTTGATGGCGCCGGCAAGGGCCAGATCGAGAACGAACCTTTCCAAACCGTCGGACCTGAGGTGGGCGGAGACAACCACGTTCGTATCAAGCACGACGCTTGGACGTGGCATGGCTGAGTCTTCTTTCTCGACGGAATGCCGCGATTTCCTGGTCGATCTGCCGCATGGTCAGAGTTGACTTCTTATTGCGTTTGGCTTCGGCCCGAATTGCCGCCATGACGCTCGGCTCCGGAGCAACGGCCTTCAAGAAGTCCTTGACTCCCATAATCACCACTTGTGGCTCGCCCCTCTTGTCGACCACAAATCGTTCCTCCTGCTGGCTAGCTCGGCGCATAATCTGGCCAAACTGGGTACGAGCCGCCAAGGCTGAGATCACCATTGGCATGTTACGGCGTTCCTTGTGGTTAATGGCACTCCTCATTTCTTTTTTCTGAACTAATTAGTTAGTTCAGAGCATACAGCATTTTGGCATGGCTTGTGACCACCTGTCAACGAAACGCCTGCTCAGCCTCAACGGCCTTCTGGGCGCTGAGCCCCACTCACCGCCAGGTTGGCTGGCAATCCGTTGTGCACCCAATCCAGCAATGCGGCTTTACCGTGCTGTCGCGCCAGTTGCGCCACCCGCGCACGGGCGCCGGCGTAAGCGTGCCGCAACTCTTCTTCACTTGCCGGAGACCGCAGTGACTTCTCCAGGCCCTTCAAATCATCGACGCTGTCGCTTTGTTTCGAGGAGGCGTTGGGCGCGGTGAGGTAAAGCGCCAGCCCTTCACGGAACCAGAGCGGCGTTCCCGGAAGCGCGTACGAGTCGATCAGCATGTGCAGAAGTTCGTGGCGAATTGTGCTCTCCAGCGTGCCCGCCTCGCGCAATACGTTGGAGGGTTGCATCTGGATGGTGCGCCCGCGAGTCGAAGCTGCCACCCATCCCGGCTCGCCCGTTGAGTTGCGGAAAGCTGCAACCGTCGGATAAATCTTCAGCCGCGGAGAGGCGCGATAGAGCAGTCCAGTATTTTCTTCCGACTCATGCACAAACCCGGTCGCCAGCGTCAGCAGCGGGCGATCGCGATCGGGACGAGTGGTCAGCAACGTGACATCCTCATTAGCGAGCTGCTGCCACGGTATGCCCTGCGCGCTGACGCCCAGACGCGTCCCCGGGTAGTAGAAGCTGAGGATCTCGCGGTAGGAATGGCCTTCCTCGCCCATGACCTCGGCGCCGACCTGGCACAGACCGACCCCGTGCCCGGAGCCCCGGCCATGAAAAGTAAGGCGGTCGCCGGCATCGCTCACGTCGTACCAGTTGCTCTTCATGCGGTCCCATCCAATGTGCCGGCCGATGGCAGAGCGAAAAGCCAGGGCCGGCACCGTAATCGCGCCGTTACCGGTGACGCGCAGAAACTCCACGCGCCCGCTGGGCGTGCGATGCAGAACGGATACTGTACGCAGGGCTCCGGGAACGACGATGCCATCGGCCACGAGAGCGCGCTGCAACTCGCGCTTCGCAACCTCTGTACGCCATTGGGTACTCCCGTTGCGCAAGCAGTACTGATCGGAATGCTGCACCAGAAATGGAGCGGGGGGCTCATTGTTGCCGAGGACAAAGCGCCCATCTTCGGTAGTGCCTCCGCAGTTGGCGTGATAGTAAGTGGCCGCCGGTTCGCCGTCGTACCAGAGGACTTCGCCCGCGGTCGCCTCGGCGATGCTGCGCAAATGGGCGTCAATGCCGGCTATGCGCAAGTCCTGGCAGTGGGTGGTGTCGCAGAAGTCGAACCCTTCCAGGGCGTGGCGGCTGCCAAAGTGCATCGCGTAAGTGCGCGCCGCAACCGCCATCGCCTTCAGCGCCTCATCGGACTTGAAGTTTCCGGTTTCCCCGGCGAGCACGCCCGCAATGTATTCCTCCATCGGCAGCAAGGCGGTGATGAGCAGGTGGCTGTCGCTGGCGCGAATCTCAATGGGAAAATCGGCACGCAGCGGCGGGTCACCGGTGGCGTTCATTTGATAGGCGCCACTCACGCGAAGCTCGGAGAAGGAGGATTTGTTTCCCGCGACGGCAATCTTCGGTCCCGTGGCGCGCAGGGCGGCAGCGGTGATGGTGGATGTTGTGCAAGTTGCGCAGGTTCGCATCTGGGCCCGCCCGGCGTCGGCGCGAATCCGCAATTCGCGCGGCGGATGCAGATACCAGAGCCGCACTCGCACAGTCTGCGGAAATCCAGCGTGGGAAGCTTTGGCGGTGGCGTGATCGCCCAACTCAGCATCGCCCGCCGCACACAGCAGGAGCAGCAGACCGAGAGCCGCCAACCGGCGCTTCATTTCCG
The DNA here is from genome assembly GCA_003151335.1 of Acidobacteriaceae bacterium. Lineage (GTDB taxonomy): Bacteria > Acidobacteriota > Terriglobia > Terriglobales > Acidobacteriaceae > Bog-257. The sequence goes on along the minus strand of PLXE01000083.1, from coordinate 37,491 downwards.
CGCTCCTTTTGCGGCTGCGGCGATCCCAGCACCGTGATCAACCGCGAACGCCGCGAAGATCTCTCTCGCGACGCTGGCAGCGTCCGTGCCGCCGTGCCCTTTTTCCAGGAAGACGACCAGCACGATCTGGGGATTCTCAGCCGGCGCATAACCGGCAAACCAGGCATGCGTCCATGGACCTTCGTCAGCCATCGCGGTCCCAGTCTTGCCCGCAACTTTCATCGGCACATCCGGTTGCGCCATGCGTCCCATGCCGTAGGCAACGGATTGTTGCAGGCCTGCAAAAATTGGGAAGAGCTTGCCGTTCGGATCGCTGTTAGCGAGCGCTGCCAGATCGCGATAGCCGTGCAACAGTTCCAGCGGAGTCAGGCTGATTCCCCACTCGCCGACAGCTTGCAGTTGCAATTCCTCCGGAGAGTGGGCGAGGGCAACACTTCCGGCGGCTTCCTGTGGCGACAATCCGGTGGAAGAGCTGAAACCGGAGCGCACAAAACTGTCGCGCAATTGTGCGGGCGTCAGGCGGGTTGCGACGCTGGTGAAGTACGAATTGCAGGAGTACGCCAGCGCGCTCGCCGGGGCCAGCGGCCCACGTGTTGCCGGATGGGTGCAGTCGAGCTTGTGGCCGCCAATGGAAACTGTGCGCTTGCACATGAGCGCGGTCTGCGCATCGAGCTTTCCCGCTTGCAGCAGCGCCAGCAGGGTGAAGGGCTTGATGCTGGAGCCGGGATGCACCACGCGACGAGCGGCGACATCGAGGTGGTAAGCGGCGAGGACGTGTCCAGATTGGACATCGACGACTACCGCCGTGCCACGACGGCCTGCCATCGCGTGCGCAGCCGCTTTCTGCAACGTCGAATTATCTGACCCTCCTGCTGTGGCGCGCAAGGCCACGGCGCACACAAGGATAGCTGCGAAGCACCGGCAGGCCAGGTTCAGGCGGGGCATGCCTCGATTGTAACGGCGCAGCGCAAACGCGGCCGCATGTGCATCCTCGGCGAACCGGGGCTGATACCCCTAGGTACGTCCACAGCACGAAGGAGATGCGGCCCCGTTGGGCGAGCGCGGAGGACTTAGCTGCGCCGTTGCAATTTGGACGCGAGAGCCTACAATTAACTTGTCAACATCTAAGTAGGTGGAGGTTGCCATGATGGAACTCCGGTTGACCGCGGAAGAAGAAGACCTGCTTCGGGATCTCCTGCAAGAGCATCAGACCCATCTATTGCGAGAGATCGCTAAGGCCGACCACCACGAATTCAGAGACGGATTGCGTCGTCGCTGCACGATGCTGGAGGCAATCCTCGATAAGGTGCAGGCGCCTGTACACGCAGCGGCCTGAAGCTGTGTTGATAGAGCCACCGTAATTTCTTCTGGGGAATTCCCGTGTCTGTCGCATGGGACTGGGTTCCGTCGCGAGCTTCTCCCGCCGTCACGGCACCAACACGATCTTTCCATGCGCGCCTGACGGCTTCATGATCTCAACATGGGCGCGCGGCGCTTCGGCGAGCGCAATCCGCTGCCCGATCACCGGACGCAGCGTTCCATTCTCCAGACCTGCGACCAGAGCGGCGTGCATGACCTTATATTCCTGCTCGGAAGTGTTCATGAGGGTCACGCCACGGATGTCGGCTTCGCGGCCCATGGCATTACGCGGATCGATCTCAATTGTGCCGCGGCTTCCAATCACCGCCACGCGGCCTTTCTTGGCGAGCACCGTGAGGTCCTTGGCCAGGTTCTTGTTCGCCAGCATTTCCAGGATGACGTCCACGCCACGGCCTTCGGTGAGCTTCATTAACTCGTCGAGATAGCCATCGGACGCATGGTTGAGAACGTGGTGCGCGCCTTCCTTCTTTACCAGTTCGAGGCCACGCTCGCTGCCCGCGGTACCGATGACAGTCATGCCTGCAGCGCGCGCCAGTTGCACGGCTGCGCTGCCAACTCCGCCGCTCGCGCCGTGAACCAGCACAGTCTCAGCAGGCTGCGCCTCGGCACGCTGAAACAATCCGCGATACGCCGTGCCGTAGGGAACGCCCATGGCCGCGCCCTGCTCGAAGCTCACCTGGTCGGGGAGGCGATGCACCTGGGCTTCATTGCTCAGGACCTGCTCGGCATAAGTGCCGCTGTTAGGGAGGGTGGTATAAACGCGGTCGCCGGCCTTCACTCGCTTGACGCCTGGTCCCACAGCCGTGACGACGCCACCGGCATCCGTGCCCGGAGTGTAGGGAAGATTGGGTTTCATCGCGTAGGTCCCTGTGCGGACGTAAACCTCCACGGGGTTCACGCCAGCAGCATGGATGCGCACCACAACTTGTCCGGGACCGGGTTGAAGATCGGGGACATCCTCCAATTTCATAACTTCAGGACCGCCGAATTCATGGACTCGGATAGCTTTCATCATTTCCTCCTGCGCACAGATTTCCTCTCAGATTTTACGCAGAGCCGGCCAGGTTTGCATGGCGCGGTCCCTACGAACCGGGCTGAACTTGCGTCGCTTTCCCATTGGTGTAGGTCACGCGCAGGGGATGGCCATGGTTCGGGTAGTCGACGATGCGGGGATTAGACAATCCCGATCCCTCGGGCACTCCCATTCCAATTGCGAAGGAGGCCTGCAATTCATTCATTCCGGGCTGCATCTGATGGGTGTCGATCAGCTTCCATACGTCGGCGGGCCAATGTTTGTACAACTCGTGCGGATCTTGAATGAAGAGGATATCGTCGGAGTAGATCTTGTAATCGCCGTTCGCCACGACTCCGATGGGAAACGCGAAACGTTTGCCGTCCTTCTCAAATATGGCCATCACCTGTTTGTCGCTGCCGGAGCCGGGCGCGCGATCGATGACAACGTCCTTGATATCGAGCTTCTCGATTGGACCCAATGTTCCGGCGGGGTGCTGGAAGTCCGTGTGCCCGGTGTAAGGATAGTAGGTAAAGCGATAGCCCTCGCGAATCCAAACGGGCTGGCGGGTCAATTCCTTCGCGTCCTTCAGGTCCTGCGGATGCAGTTTCTTGGGCGTGACGTAGTAGTCGGGATCAAGCGCAACTTCCGGTTTTTTCGGTTCTGCCAGGCCGGAGCGACGCTCGCGCAGGTAGAAAAACAAGTTGATGCCCGCGGCTATGATTGCCACGAGCAACACGACCTGAATGATCTTGCTGGTTTTCGACATAGCGTTTACAAGCAGAGTTGGATGCCAAAATTCATCGTCTAAGTCTATCCCCCAAGCTTGATTAAGCTTTCTGCCCGAGGTTGCGCATCCGGAGCCGGTACACCAGCCCACTACCTGGAAGTGGTAGTGCGGCTGCGCAATTTCTGTTTCACAATCCCGACTCTATCGGTTAGTCTTCCTTAACTCCTCCGAGAAAAAGATCCGTAAATCGCTGCGACGGGCGGCCGTTGCGGTCTAGGGCGATTCATGACTCCCGAGATTACTGAGTGAGAGCAACATCTGCAATATCGGTCCTATGGGCTGCCATGGCGCTTGCCATGCCGGCGTTCACACAGGGTCGGACGCTCGCACGCCTGGAACGCGACAGTGTACCTGCGGTCACGCAACCTCGCGTCGATGCGCGCGACGGCCCACACGGAACGATCTCGCCTCACACGGGACCGCTGTCCGAATCGGCGCTTTCGCGCTCGGCTGCGACCGCGATGTTTGTGAACGGCGCCCTCGTCCGTGCGCGTCAACTTGCCGAGCGTGCCTGGCGACGCGACCATCGCGACGCCGAGGCATTATTTGTGCAGATGGAAGCGGCGGCCATTGCAGCCGACGAGGCGGCCATGGTGAACGCCGCTCTGCGTCTGTGCGAAATCGGGGGCGCGGCCAGGCAGGACCCACGAGTGCGCTTAGCGGCGGCTCGTCTGCGCGAGTCGGCAGCCAATACGCCCGAGTTTCGGGCAGTCATCCCACGCGTGCAAACCCTGTTGGCAAAATTCAGCGAGGATTGGCCGGAACTGAACGCCGCCTTGCTTCATGCGGTGATGGATGGCGCTCCGGGGCTGGGTCCCCAAGCCCTCGCGCGCGCTTCGGGTGTCTTAACCGAGTGGCGCATTGTGGGCCCGCTGGGCCGGCACCCGTTGCTCGACTTCGACCAGTCATCGATCTCGCCGAATGACGATTTGACGCAGGCGTCTTATGACAACCGCGCGGTGGAGAATTTCGAATTTCCCGACGGCATCATTAGCCTGCCTCCCTATCTCCCGAATCGGAGGACCTTCTATGCGGCCGGACATTTTGCCTCGCTTGCGGCGGGAGCCTGGAGCGTGCGCTTCGAAAGTGCCGGGGCGCTGGAAATTTACGTGGACGGCAAGCGGGTGTTGCGGCAAGACGCCGGCCTGCGCGGAACTCGTGTTCATGGCTCGGCCACCGTCGATCTCGCGGCTGGTCCGCACCGCGTGATGGCGAAATTTGCCGGCGCCGCCACCCCGCTGAGGATTGCAGTATCGCCTTCGGCCTCGGAGGTATCCACTCCACCAAGGGCCAAGCTGTCCGTGGAAGAGCTGACTCACGATCTGGCTGCGACTGCCTACGCCGACGGGGAGTTCGGAACGGCGATTGAGCAAATCGGCGCGCTGCCATCGGCTGCACATTCGGCTGCACTGCAGTTTCTGTTGGCCCAGTCGTGGGCGCGCAAGAATCCCGCGGCGCCCGAAGGCCTTCAAGCGTGGAACCGTGTTCGGTCGCTCGCGCCCGGAGCCTTGGCTGCCGATCAGGCACTCGGCGAGCGGGCGTCGGCTGACGGTCATCTGGTTGAGGCGGCCAAGTTTGCCAGGCGTGTCCTGGCAGCGAGACCCAACGACATCCGGGCCCTGGAGACATTAGGCGGCGCAATCGCTGGCGATGCGGGGCTTGCCGACTCCGAAGGCCAAGCGGCGTTGATCTGGTCGCGGCGTTTGGCGGAGCATCCCGCGTGCGAGACGTCCAACAACGCGATGATGTTCTATCGCACACGGCGGCAATTTGCCGAGGCGGCCACAGCACAGCAGAAGCTGGACGGGTGCGCTCCCGAATCGCTGGCGTATGCGCAGTCCTTGGCTGCCCAGGAGCGCCATGGCGAAGGTGCAAGGGCGCTGCAGCAATTGCTGGCGGCGGCCCCGTTGAATCGTTCCGCGCGGCTGATGCTGGTCCGCGAGTTGCAATTGGCCGGTGACGGTCCCGGCGCGGAACGTGCTGCCGCCGCCTGGTTGCGGATTGCTCCCAACGCTCCCGAGTACCGTCGCCTGGCCGCCGCTGGTAGCAACGATCCGGCTGCCGATGCGAACGAGTTCTACGCTCCCTATCGCCGCGATGCCGTCCAAGTCATACAGGCCAGGGCCGCACAATTCACTGGCGCCCCATCCTGCTGGTAAATGATCACGTTGCCATTGCGCGGCCCGATGGCAGCGTTGCGCTGTATGTTCACACCACTACCCGTTTTTCAAGCGCAGAGGACGTCGAGCGTTTCGCAGAGACTAATCTTCCCCACGATACGCAGATATTGCAACTGCGCATCCTCCATTCCGATGGCAGTGTCACTGCGATGAAACTTGATCCCGCGAATCCACGCAACTCGCTGCCGGTTCTCTCGCCCGGCGATACGGTCGATGAAGAATACCTGGTGAACTACGCCGGCGATGGGGGGATTCCGGAGCATCCGGAAGTTTTCCAGTTTGTTTTTGGGCGCTTCGACGCAAAGGTCCTGAGCGCACGCTTCATCGTGCTGACCCCTGCCGGGCAGGCTGACCGCGGCGTCGTAATCGCCTCCAGCGATGCTCCGCGGCTGGTATCGCACGTGAAGAACAGCATGTTGGCCCGGACCTGGGAGCGCAACGAGGTGTCGGTGACGACAGGCGGATTGGTGCTACACAATCAAAGTCTGGCCATCGTACGCGTCGTCGAACAGGAGAATGGCTGGACGGTGCCCAGCGATGCCGAGCACCATCGCCGCATTGAAACCATCCACCCCGGGCCGCGATTCCAGGAATCGTCAGGCAGGGTTGGAGGCGGCAGAGGCCAAGCGTCCAAGGCGACGAAACTCTAGAGCGGTACCACAATAGATGGATCCGGTTTGTATGCGTAGTGCGGCGCCTTGGTGGAAGCCCCCTGCTTTAGCAGGGGGATCTGGACTTTAGTCCAGCGGAAAAGGAGTCGATTTTGAAATGGGCTTTAGCCCCGGGATTTCCCGCTGCCCCGCCGCTAAAGCGCGTGATCAAAGCCGCACTTTTTCCGGAGCGCTGAAGCGCTCCTTCCCCCGCATAAATGCGGGGGCTGCCACCAAAGCAATGCACGCCATGGGTTTTGTAGAGAGTTTTTCCGCAGCCTGTGCAGCCGTGCCCCTTCAAAGCTTGCCAGCCCCACACCTGTTTTCACGGCGGCGAGCCGCAAGACGGACCCCGCCACTTCCCGTTAGACTAGAGCCAGAGGTTCGCATGGCACTGACCCAGGAAGATGTCATCACAGCGCTCAAAGAGTGTTACGACCCCGAGATCCCAGTGAACATCGTTGATCTCGGCCTGATCTATGAAGTGCGGATGAAGCCGACGGACGTTCCCAACCTCCAGGGCCAAGCTGAAGATATCGAAGTGGAAATGACGCTGACTACGCCCGGCTGCCCGTCTTCCCAGGACATCAGCAATCAGGTGCAGCAGCGCCTGCTGCGAATGCCGGGCGTGGGCAACGCCACGGTCAACATCGTGTGGTATCCGCAGTGGACGCCCGAGCGGCTCAGTCCCGAGGCGCGCAAGCAATTGGGAATTGAGTGAAGTTTTAGGACGACCCTCACGAGCTGTGGGCGCGCAGATCGCGCCAGGCGCTGACGCTGCGCCGTTCGGCCTCCTCGGCAAAGCCTTCTCCCATTTTTTCCAGCGCGGCGAAAATCTGCAGGCCCTTTTGCAGGTACTCCGGGGCGCTTTCCCACACCGCTTCGAATTTCTCGGGATACTCTGAGGCCAGGACCGCCAGACCGGCGGCGGCAAAAGCCATTCCGAGAGGACGGCGGCGGGTGATGACCAGCACGGCGCCGACGCCGATGGAGCCAAATACGATTGCCTTCTTCCAACTCTGCATGGTTCACCTCGAGCGATGCGACGCAGGGCGCCGCGCAATGGACTAGAGCCGCCCCGGCCTCCGGCTGTTGCATGCCGAATACTTACTTGCGCAACGGTTCATTGTAAGCGAAATGCGCCAGGGCGTTGTGAGATGCCGATGTGCGGAGCCCCAGTACCCATCTCCCGTGCCCTCTGCTATTGTCTCTCGCAGATTGATCAGGCGCTCAAGACGGAATGGGCGCGATCCATAGACTACCACCGAGGTGACTGATGGCCTGCGACCCACAAGAATTGAGACACGTTCCACTATTCGCGTTGCTCGACGATGAGGAAGCTGCGGTCCTGGCCGCCCAGGTCGAGCTCAGGCGATTCGCCCCGCGGCAGCGCATCTACAAGATCGGCGATCCGGGCAATCAGGCCTACGTCATGATGTCGGGAAGCGTCCGCGTCACCACCGTGGACGAGGAACATCAGGAGGTCGTGGTTGATCAGCCCGGTCACGGCGATTTCTTCGGCTTCGCCTCCATGCTGGAGCAGACGCCCCACCAGACCAACGCCATCGCCATGGAAGAGACCACCTGTCTTGAGGTGGACCGCAACGACATTGCCATTCTGCTGCAACGCAAGCCCATGGCCGGTATGGATATGTTGACGGTGCTCGGCCGCCAGTTCCATGCTTCCCAGCAATTGGTGCGAGTGCGGGCCAGCCGCAATCCCAATGAGGTGATTGAGGAGAAATCGACTCTGGGAGAGCGCATCGCCGACTCAGTCGCCCAATTCGGTGGGTCCTGGACATTCATCATTCTGTTCGGTATTGCGATCGCGACCTACTCAGGGCTGAACGTGGCGCTGCGGGGCCAGGCGTGGGACCCGTATCCGTTTATTCTGCTGAACCTGTTCCTCTCCATGCTGGCGGCCATCCAGGCGCCGGTCATCATGATGAGCCAAAATCGCCAGGACACCAAGGACCGGCTGCGCGGCGAGCTGGACTACGACGTGAATCGCCGCGCTGAGTCCGAGATCCAAGGCTTGGCGGACAAACTGAATCTGCTGTCCGACAAGATTGGGGACGTTGACGATCTGCTCCGCGAGAAGCTGAGGTAAGGTGTCCTGATTGCCAGCCGCGGCGAGACGCTATTCCGAGGCTAGGCGCTCAGACGTTTTCTTGCCTTGATCTCTTGCAAAAGCGCATCGATTTTCTGCTCGCGTTCCAGCGTGTGAAACCGTCCATCAATGTCGTCGCCCAACAGTTCACTCTTGGCTTTGCCCAGAGCTTCCTCGCCGGCGATCTTGGAGCGCATGCGCTCGAAGGTGCGATTCTCCCCGCCCGGAGTCTGCCGGGCATCGGCCGCCCGATTCATCGCCCGCGAGCGGCGATGCTGCGCGATCAGCAGTTCCGCTTTGCCGCGCGCCTCCGCCAGCTTGACTTCCAGCTTCTTCAGCGCTGACTTCAGCAATTCGACCTGCGCTTCCTGGTCCGCAATCTGCTCATCGAAACTTTCCGTGAGTTGTTGAAAGCTCATGGCTCGCTCCAAAGCCGCGCGGGCCAGTTCGTCATCCTTCTTTTCCACGGCCAGCTCAGCCTTGCGCATCCATTCCGCGTGCTTTTCGGCGTTTTCTTTCTTCCTTTTCTGCAACAGATGAAGGTCGGCGAGCGCGATGGCCGCCTGCGTCTTCACCTGTACGAATTGGTTTTCGATGTCGAGGATGACCTGCTTCAACATCTTTTCGGGGTTCTCCGCCCGATCGACGAGATCGTTCAGGTTGGCCCGCACCAGGGTTGCTACGCGATCGAGTAATGCCATAACAGCTCCTTGCTGAATGTCATGATGTGCGTTCAGCGCGCACGATAGTTTTCAAGAAGGTCCTAGAGAGAGCGCCGCATACGTAACGTCCATTCTCGTAATCTTTGAGTTGTCATCACGAACGGCTTTAGCCGTGAGGGATCTGCTGTTTCCCCAGGTCCTTCGCAGCACAAAACAACAGCAGATTCCTCGCTTCGCTCGTAATGACAATCCCAGATGCTTGGGTTCCCCACCCTGGTCGCCGGTTTTGCGACAGGGCGGGAACCCGCGTCACTTCACTTCCCTGCTCCTGTTGCCTTGGACTTGCCATCGCCTCCGCCATCGCTTGGCGGCAGCTCAGGCGACTTGTCCCCAATGGTCCTGATCTTCCCTAGCAGGTCCGACATCTTCATCCCGGAGAGCGCCTCGAACAGCGCCGGTACTTGCGCTGCCATCTGCGTGAGGTCGCCCGTAATCTTGTGCATCCCCGCCGAGTTGCCGTCGCCGGTGGAGACAATCGTGATGCGATCGACATTGGCCAACGGGCTGGCCAGCGCCTTCACGACTTCGGGCAAGCCGGTGATGAGTTTGTCGTAAACCGCGGCCTGGTTGTACTCCTGGTAGGCGGCGGCTTTCACGTTCATCGCCCGGGCTTCAGCGTCACCCTTCTTGAAGATGATTTCGGCTTCCGCCTCGCCCTGGGCGCGAATCGCGCTGGCATGGCCTTCGGCTTCCACCGTCAGCCGCTGCCGTTCGGCTTCGGCCAAGGTCTCGATTCGCTGGCGCTCAATTTCGGCGCCCTTTAACACGGTGGCGATCAATTCCTTCTCGCGGCGCAGAATTTCGGCCTCTTGCACCTTCACCTGTTGTTCCTTCTCGACTTGCTGCACCTTCACCGCTTCCGTGGTGACCTGCTGCTGCATAACGTTGGTCTGGATCTCGTACGCCTTGTCAGCCTGTGCCTGCTGGCGCTTGACCATTTCGGTGTAGGTTGCCCTCTTCACTTCCAGATCGCGCTGCGCCTCGGCCTGTCGCGCCAGGGACGCAGTTTCGGCGGCGACGCGCTCCTGGTCAGCTTGCGCTTTGGCGATCGCCGACTCGCGCAGCGCAATGGCGCGCCGGATGGCCGTGTCGCGTTCCGCTTCGGCGGTGGCCACGTCGGCATCGCGCTTGATGCGGGCCACATCCGGCCGCCCCATGTTGGCGATGTACTCATTCTTGTCGCGCACCTCTTTGATGGTGAACGAAATCACCTCCAGCCCCATTTTGTTCATGTCGTCGGCGCAGGTGGAACGCATCCGGTCGGCGACCATCTCGGGCTGCTTCACAATCTCTTCCACCGTGAGCTGTCCGATGATGCCGCGCAAGTGTCCTTCCATCACCAGTCGGATCAGGGCTTCCCGGTCTTGCGGCGGTTTGGTCAGGAACTGCTCCGAGGCGGTCAAAACCGACTCCGGATCGGACTTCACTTTTATCTGGGCGACGGCTTCCACCGTGACGGCAACGCCCTGCTTGGTGTAGAGGTCCTGTTGCGGCGCCACGTCGAACGACATCAACTCCAGCGAGAGCTCACGGAAGGTCTCAACCATGGGGAAGATGACCGTGCCGTGTCCCTTCACGACTCGAGTGCCGCGAAAGCCATACACCACCAGGACCTCGTTGGGCCCGGCTTTGCGGTAAAGCCGGGCAAAGACTGCGATGATCAGCACTACCGCCGCTACCGCGGTCCAGGCGACAATTAACGCTTCTGTTGGAACGTGAAAACCCATACCGCCTCCTTGAACAATTAACTGCTGGCTACTTCTTTCTCTGCCAATTCTTCCCAGCGCCGTACATAGGCGATGCCGTGTTCATAGCGGGTGACGATCACCTCGGTCCCGCGCGGCAGGGCATCCCGGTTTTCGTTACGCGCACCGCAGGTGTGCCGCGTGCCTTCTTGCGAAAAAATGATCTCCCCGGTACCACCCTCGCGAATTGGGCTGCTAATGCGGGCCACCACTCCCACTCGCTCGTAGTCGGCTGGATCGAGTTCACGATCGTGCTTGAGCAGCAGCTTGACTACAAACCAGAAGACGATCAGCGCGCCCACCAGTCCGGCGACGATCGCCAGCGTCAGCACTCCTGCGACTACCAGCGATGAGTAGCGCGTCAGCAGGTACCCTGCTCCCCCAAACCACGCCAGAAATGCCGCAATTGTGCCGAAGTTCAGGAACGGCATATCGCCGCCAACGCCGGCGTGCACGCCTCCGTGGGGCAGGTGAAGATGGAGGAGGTGGGGCAAGTGAAAGCTTCCGCTGAGGAACGACAGCACGCTGAGCGTCACTCCCACCAGAAAGCACACCAGATAAAACATCGCCCAGGTCATAGCTTCCCTCCCGCCAATCTCTTCTTCCGTGCGCCGTGATGCGCGGACTCGCTCAGATTCGGCTTCAGAACTTCCGTCAATCGCTCCACCAGCTCCGGCGCCTCCAGGATCGCGCCCAACAGCACCAGGCATTTGCGCGAGTCCTTATACTTGGCCACTTCGACCAGCGCCTGGCTCAACTCGGGATCAGTCGAAAACTGTTCGGCGCCACTGATCAGCCAAAGATCGAGCCGGTCTTCCATGGCGCGCAAATCACTGGTCAGCTCGGTTTGATAGCCCTCGGGATCGTCGACCAGGTATCCGGGATGCACTTTGAAGAAACGCGCCAGCAACATGCGGGAGGCGTTGGTCAGGTGCGGCCGCGCTCCACTTTCGATCTGCGAGAGATAGGACTGGCTCAACCCGCTGCCCACTTCTTTCTTAAGCGCGATGGCCAGGTCCTGCTGCGTCATCTCGCGGTCCAGTCCGCGCAGGGTGGCCTCCACCAAACGCAGATACCGAAGTTTCTCGCCGAGCTTCATATTACGATTAGCAATTATAATATTGCAATATGCAATGTCAAGAAATGGATTTGGTTTGTTATCAATCGATTGGGGATTAGGCCCTTCAGCCGAGCAAGTGCTTGCCAAAGCCAGAGAGCTTGTGGCCGCCGGTACCAACGCCGTGCAGAACGAGCTGGAGCGCTTACGTAAGTTGCAGGAAGAGCCCAAGACCCTTGCGGCCGTTCGCCAGGCGCCAAAACTGAGGAGATTGCCGCCGGTTGCAACCCTGCAACTTGCTGACGGCAAGAAGAACTCTGGCGCGCCCGGAGAGATTCGAACTCCCGACCTATTGCTCCGGAGGACTCGCCGCACGATAAATCAACGGTTTAGCGCGGCTTGTACGCAGTAAGATTCCCTAGTATTTATGCGGGTTTCCCGCTCCGCTGCCCTTCGAGATACAAGCGTAACTAAACAGCCACTGGGCACAAAATTGGGCACAGTCGCCGTGGTCATCGGGAGCCGGCAAGTTCCCCTAATCGGCGACACAAGAAGTCTCGGAAAGGGCACGGCGGTCAGTTTTCTTATTGACAAATAAACCTAAACTGTTTAGATTATGTGCGTGAAGCAATTGCAGCTTGCCGAAGTGATGTCGTGGATGGGGAGACGTAGCTATGCGACCCGAGTGCAGCATTTCGGCATTGAACGGATACGAGAAATTGCCCGTCAGAATGGGAAGAAGGGCGGGCGACCGCGCAAGGAGCAGAAGATAACCAAACTTTAGAACGCGCCGCGCCGGTGCGGAAACACCGGCACGACGCTAACCAGGGCACCTACTAAGGAGGCACCCAATGGCTGTACATCACCGTAACACCGCATCTTCACTCACTCAAGAACCACCCCTCACAATTGCTCGCGTCGCTTTGTACGCGCGCGTTTCAACACTGAACGGCCAAGATCCCGAGATGCAGCTTTCCGAACTCCGGGAATACGCTTCTCGCCGCGGCTGGACCATCACCTGCGAGTACATCGATCAGGGCGTGTCCGGCTCGAAGGAATCACGTCCTGAACTGAATCAACTCATGGCCGACGCTCTCCGGCGAAAGTTCGATGCCGTGCTCGTTTGGAAGATCGATCGCTTCGGTCGTTCGCTGAAGCATCTCGTCAACGCCCTCGCGGACCTCGGCGCGTATGGTGTTGCGTTCATCAGCTTCCGCGACAATCTTGATTTGAGCACGCCTTCCGGCCGGCTCATGTTCCAGATAATCGGCGCAATGGCCGAGTTTGAGCGCTCGCTTATCCAGGAGCGCGTGAAAGCCGGCCTACGGAACGCTCGGGCTAAGAGCAAGACGTTCGGAAGGCCGCGCGTCAAGATTGACGCTGTTCGCGTGAGTGAGCTACGCGGTGACGGACTCTCGTGGTCCCAGGTATGTCGAACCCTCAATGTGAGCAAGGGGAGCGCCCAGCGATCGGTTGCATGGCTTACCGAAAAACACAGCGGCACTTAGGCGGATTAGGGAAGGCTAGCGGCAAACGCTCCGCCCCCGTTCAGCACTTCCCACAAGCCGGTTTCTGGCCAATGGCGGTTGGCCATCCGGGGAATTGGAGACCTCGGTTCACGCGAAGCCCTATTTTCGCCAACTGAGTCCACTTCCAAATAGCCCGTAGCCCGCCATACGAGCCGTAGTGCACCTAACTTCCCAGAAGGCGACAACGCCTTGCCTGCCTGCAATGGCGCTGCCCAGGATCACTTGTCAGAGGGCGAGTGGCGACAGTCATCCAAAACTAAAGCTGAAACTTCAATGCAGCCCGTCGGCGATGTAGATCGCGTACAGTCCGCGCCTGTGCCGGTACGCTGCCGTCTTGCCATCCGCGGAGGTGACCATACGTGCATACATGGAGCCCAGCATCGCCATTGGCTCAACCGTCTGAACGAGCTGCCGCCGCCCGCTGGTCACGTCCACCTGCGATATGCGCGCCGGCAGATCCTGGTTCCATACATTGACCATGCGGCCATCGAGGTTCCATCCCACCACCTCGTCATCCTTCTCGAGGCCAGGAATCTCACTTACCTTGCCGGAAGCGACATCCACCAGCACATATTTCTCCGCGGCAACATCCAGGGTGACGATCCGCGTTGCGTCAGGCGACAGCTTGCCCGCCCTGGTGCCAACAGGGGTGACGGGACGCACTTTGCCATCGCGCATATCGAGCAGGTAATCGCGAATTTGCTGTTGGGGGTCGAAGGCGGAAAAGACCGCCCATCGTCCATCGCGGGAAAACGTCAGATCATTCTCCCAGGTACCGAATGCGGCGCTGAGGTCTCCCAGGTCGATCACTCTCTGCTCGCCGACGCCGGTGGGATACAGATAGAGTTTGTGGGGCTGCGAGTTTTGTGCTGCCGCTACCGTACTCCCGTCCCAGGTGATGCCCGCGCCGTATCCGTCGCCCAGTTTCACCGCCCCCACCCCGTCCGCCTTCTTCACGTATGCCTGGTAGTCGGTACCCTCGTAGCGGTTGAAGACGATCCACTGCCCATCGGAGGACAAGGATCCCATATCGACCCCGGTATAGAGATCACGCGCCCTGCTTTCATCGCTCCGCTTCACGCCCATCTCGATCTGGAAGCGCACGCTTTCCAGCAGGACCTTGCCCGCACCCGAGATGTCTTCAACGATCAGTTCCGTCGGGGACCGCAGTACAGTACGACGCTTTCCGGTTACCGTGACTGCGTACATACCGGGATCTTCACCTTCCAGGCTTGCCGTGTACCACACCTCTTTGCCGTCGGGCGTCCAGCACAGGCTGCGGCCAGTGGCGTAATACGGCGTCAGGCGCTTGACGCTCCCTTGCCTGTCCACCAGCGCCACCGCACCGCGATCATCGGGCAGAACAGAGTGGTCCATAAATGCGACCTGCGTCCCGTCCGGACTGATGCGAACGTCGGTGATCCATCCCGACGTTTCGAACAGCACCTTGCCGATAGGAAATTCCAGCCGCTGTTTGCCGCGGTCGCGTCGCACCACCGCGAATTCTTTGCCATCGCGGGTGATGTCGGCCTCGTAAACGTCTTCCAGGATGGGCCGCGGGGCGCCGCCCTCCAGCGGCAATCGCGCCAGCGTCCCGCGCTGCAGCCACGTCGCCAGGAAACGGCGCTTCAGGATGACCGCCATATCGCCGTTGTCGGCGATGCCGAGCACATCCGCGTCGAGGTTGAGCGGTGTGGCCTGCACGCTGTTGCTGCGCTGCGCGTACAGCTGCCTGGCTCCGCCGTTCCATGACGCCGAGTACACGACGGTGTTGCCGTCGCGAGTGAACCTCGCTGGACCTGCATACCCCGGCTCAAAGGTGACCTGCTGGTAGGAGGCGGTGGAGGACGACACATTCCTCTTGCCCAGGAAATACGCCGCCAGCACGGCTGCGACGACCACTAGCGCCAGCACCACTACTCTCATCCAGCGCGGGCGTTCTGGTGGCAGGGCGTGCCGGCTCACCACACTCGAACTGGAGGTGCCCGAGATCGCCTCCAGCGCAAATCCCACGTCGCGCGCCGAATGGAATCTTCGCGCCGGCTCTTTCTCCAGGCACCGCCGCACGATCCGCTCCAGCCCTGGCGATAGTTCCAGTTTGTCCGTGTCCAACTCTGGCGGATCATCCTTCAGGATGGCATTCATCGTCTCGATGGACGAGTCGCCCTTGAACGCGCGCTGTCCGCTGAGCATTTCGTACAAGATTGCGCCGAAGGCAAAGATGTCGGTGCGCGCGTCTACTTCCTTGCCGCGTACCTGCTCCGGCGACATGTACCCCGCGGTGCCCAGAACCATACCCGGCATGGTGTGAGCCGGGACAGTCGCCGTGGCTCCCTCTGCGCCCTGCGCGCGGGCTTCTTCTATTCGCGCGAGCTTTGCCAGCCCGAAGTCGAGCACCTTCACCCGTCCATCCTTGGTGACGAACACGTTCTCCGGTTTCAGGTCGCGATGCACCACGCCTTTGTCATGCGCGGCGGCAAGCCCCTCGGCGAGCTGCGACGCGTATTCGATCGCCTGCCGCTGAGGCATCCGGCCGTCGTTCATTTTTTCGCGCAGGGTCTCGCCGTCGAGAAGCTCGCAGACCATATACGGCGATCCCTGGTGCTGCCCGATGTCGTACACGCCGAGAATATTGGGATGATTCAGGGCCGCGACCGTTCGTGCTTCCTGCTCGAAGCGCCGCAACCGGTCGGCATCGCGCGCAAATGACTCCGGCAAGACTTTGATAGCCACCTGGCGGTCGAGGCGCGTGTCGCGGGCACGATACACCTCTCCCATGCCGCCTGCGCCCAGCGGAGACTGAATTTCATAAGGTCCGAGTTTGGTACCCGAAATGAGGGCCATGAGAGGTAGCGAGGATTATTACTTTACAGGGTCGGGCTCCTTTTCCCAAATAGTCATGTGGACAGCTTGGTGGTCATGGCTCTATTGAGCCGAAGAGTGGCGTAGCAGGACGGGCATCGACCTCTGTCCGAGCGCGCTAACTAGGCGAGGACGGGCTCCAATCGACGCGGCCCAGAAGTCCTCTTCTGGTCCATCACGTAGGAGGTCCTGCTGCGGCTCATGTCCCCAAAGCCGGTTTCTGGCCAACTTCGTGTTGGCACACCGCAAATCCATAATCATTGGTCGGCTTTCGGGAGGTCTTCTTTTCGCGACGACAAACAGTCAATTTATGCGAAGTGCTGTTTTCATCAGCTGACACCCAATTTCCGTGTAGTCCGTTATACGTGTGGTTAGAGTTTGTCCGACCTACTCTGCGGGGCAGGGCCGCAGCGGCGATTGTTCGCACGCCAGTGAGTAGCTAACGAACAGGGAGGCCACTAAGGGTTTGCCCTTTTGGACGACTTCCACGGGCATATGGCTCAGCTTGGTAAAAGTCCGCCTCAGTCGCAACAGAGGCCACCAATCGTAAAGATAGATCTGCATCGGCCGCCACGCTCCTGCCTCCTGACCTAACAACATCCTGCTGAGGAGTAGGCACGCAGCCAAGAACAGCAGCCCGATAAAGAGACTGGTGCGGCCCTGTTTTAGGAGGCGCTTGAACTCCAGGTCGGTGATTTTGGCACGGTGAGCAAAATGGTTGCGGACAGCCGTCCTGATCAGTTCTTTGGGGTCTTCCGCCGGCCACTGGTCCAGGTGGATGCGCAATCTGATCGGAGTGTTCGGGGGAAATTCTTGGGCCCAGCTTACGATGAATTCTTCTGCGTCGTCGTCGAGATCCTTTTCAATGAACGGCGAAGGGTCCATCGAATTGAAGAGTTGGTTCGTGTCGCGCAGTTTCAGGCTTATGGTGTTCGGGTGCCCCCGGTCTGTAGCGGTGGTGTCCGAGAACGAGAATCGCATACCAAAGCCCCTGCTATCTAGGGCATCTCATATCAAATGTCTTGGCCAACAATGATGTTGGCATCGGCGGGGAATTGCGTGCGAACCGACTTGGCCTCAATCGAAGTTAGCCCTCCGCCCGTGCCTTCAGGATAATCCTCACCTTCCCATGATGCGGCTCACGAACTCGGGTCCGTTGTCGCAGCGGCTGGCGCACCGTGCTGCGCTTTCTCCCGCGCTTGCGCCGCAACGATAGCTTCTCCTCCGGTACACCCGTTTGTGGTTCACCTGCCAGCCCTCCCGCTGCAGCAGGACCTGCAAACGCCGATAGCCGAACCGGCGCCTGACCTCCGCCAGTTCACGCAGCCGTCCCCGCAATCCTCCTTCTTCCGGCCGCCGCCGCCGATACCGACAGGTGGCACGATGCATCTCTATCAGCCCGCAGGCGCGTCGCTGGCTCAGCTCTCCTTCTACCTGCATCACCAGCACCGCCTCTCGCTGCGACTGCGGGCTCACCACTTTTTTGCGACCACCGCCTTCAATGCCCGAATGTCCACTGCCTGTTCGGCCACGATGTGCTTCAGCTGCCGGTTTTCCTCTTCCAACTGCCGCAGTCGTTTCGCCTCACTCAGCTCCATTCCGCCGTACTTGCTCTTCCAGCGATAAAAACATGCCCGCGCGATCCCGTGCCGCCGATACAGTTCCCCCGTCTCGACTCCGCCTTCCGACTCCTTCAGGATGGCGATAATTTGATCTTCGCTGAATCGACTCTTTCTCACGACTCTTCCTCTGGCCCTGGCGGGCCATCGTAAATGGAGAAGTCACATTTCCGCTGGACTATTTTTCCGGGGGGGGGCAGGTCAACGCATACAGCAGCAAGTGTCGAGCAATCGTGTCCCCATGTGCGCCGCAAGTATGACTCGTGGAAAGCCCCTTGACTTGCGCTGCAATTGAGAGACAATGCAGCAAGCGTTACCCGTAAAAACTAGAGCTAACCGGAGAGGTGCAATGCTCAGGTCACTGCTTTCCTTTTTTCTGTCTCTGCTTCTCTTGGTGGTACCGGCGTTAGGTGCGCCAAGCGGCGACCAGCCCGCAGGCGAGGTGCAGCGACTGATCCCGGATGCTTCGCGTAACGCACACCCACTCGCGGTGAAGGATACGCTGCAGTGGAACGACTTGCTCAAAACCAATGCGAAAGGACGCGTTCGAGCCGGGCTCACGGACGGCTCGATCTTGAGTCTTGGCTCGAACAGTGAGCTGAAGGTCGTGCAACACGACGCCAGTTCGCAGCAGACGTTGCTTGAGATGAACTATGGCAAGCTGCGAAACCAAGTCGTGAAGATGACGCAACCGGGGGGAAAGTATGAAGTAAAGACCCCAAACGCGGTAATCGGCGTGATAGGTACCGATTTTTATGTCGCCTATGCTAACAACCGGACCACCGTCATCTGCTATGAGGGGCAGCTGGTAGTTACGCCTGCACCAGGCGCTCAGGCGGTGGATAGCAACAACGCCAGCGCGGGAACCAGCGCAGCTATAACGCTTATCGCAGGTCAAATGATCGTCATCGGCCCAAAAGACCAAGCCGTTGCGTATCAAGCTATTTCTGTTCCTCCTGCGACGATGCAGGCCAGCATGCATGACACAGACGTACCTGTTCAGGGCGAGAAGTCCCACCAAGCAAGGTCCCACCGAACAAAGATAGCTGTCATCACCGCACTGCTTGCCACCGCTGGCTTGACCGTCGCTCTGACGCAAATCAATTCAAGCTCGAAGCCCTGCGGGTGCAAGTAGGCCGGCGGAACGATGCGCTTTTTGAAAATCTTAGGCAAATGGCTCTCGCAACACGCTAGCCTGGTCATAGCTCTCGCGACGACTGCCATCGGCCTGTTTCTGTTTGCCTATTCTGGAATCGGTGAAAACCGCCGAGCCGGCTTTGTCTTTCTGCAGGACATTGAGCAGCGCTCCCTGGATCTTCGGTTTGCCTTGCGGGGTAAGCGCACACCAGACCCCCGAATTGTGATCGTCGGTATTGATGAGAAGACGCTGCGGGAGCTCGGCTCTTATCCTCTGCCACGTAGTTCTTTCGCTGCTCTCGTCCGCAAGCTAAAGGAGGAAGGCGCCCGCGTTGTCGCCTTCGACATGACTTTCCCCACTCCTCAAAGCAGCGAAGCGTTGGCAGTGTTGAGCCGGCTTCGCCAGGAAGCGGAGATCAAAGCAAGCTCGGGCCTCGAGAAAAAGGTCGAGGTACTCCAGCAGCAAGCCGATGTCGACGCCCAGTTTGCAGCCGCCCTCAAGGAGGCGGGCAACGTCGTTCTCGGACATTCCTTTCTTAATGCTGACCGCGCTCCTGCCGATCCCAAATTGGCCGAGGCATACTACAACATCGTTTGGGCTAAAGATTTTCCCCAAGTGCTGAAAGCCAAGTCCGGCAAGCAAGATTTCAATCTTGAGGAAGCTTGGGTTCACAGTGGAGGCCCGGTTGCTCAGGGCGTCGAGGCTAATCTCCCGCAATTCGCTGAGGCTGCCGCATCCTCTGGCTCCTTCGATATCGTTCCTGACGCCGACGGCACGCTGCGCAGAGCGCTGCTCATGATTCAGTACCAGGACCGCGACTTTTTCCCATCCCTTGACCTGCAGGTCCTGCGACAGTACGAAGACATTCCGGACCAGCAGATCGCGGCCTACATCGCGATTGATGGAATCGAGCGTATCCAGTTTGGATCGCACGAAATACGGCCATGGCAAAACGGGACCGCGCTGATCAATTACGCTGGCCCATTTCACTCGTATCCGTACTACTCGATGGTTGATGTTTTGTACAGACCGCTTTCTCTAGATGGCTTTCGCGACAAAATTGTCTTCGTTGGCGCCACGGCACTTGCAAGTGGCGAAGTGCGGAATACGCCTTTTC
This sequence comes from Acidobacteriaceae bacterium, assembly GCA_003151335.1. GTDB lineage: Bacteria > Acidobacteriota > Terriglobia > Terriglobales > Acidobacteriaceae > Bog-257. The sequence continues at coordinate 17,580 of PLXE01000083.1, read as the reverse complement.
ATGATCCCGGCTATATGGGTGTCGAGGTGCATGCCAATATCCTCGATAACCTCCTGCACAGCAACGAGCCCCACCGTACCTTCCTAGTCCGGGGCTCGCGCGAAGAATTGGTGGACATCGGCCTCATTATCCTCTTCGGGGCCGGGTTCTGGTTCGGTCGGTGCCGCCCTTTCGTGGCCACTGCCACCGTTTTCCTCGTTATAGCGGCCTTCGCGTGCTTCGTGTATTTCAGTTTTGTCCATTGGGGGCGCTGGTTCAGCTTCGTGATTCCCGCAGCCACGCTGGTCGGCTCCTATGTGTCGGCCATCAGCTTCCGTGTGTTCTTCGAAGAACGGGAGAAACGGAAGATTCGCAAGACTTTCTCGCAATATCTCTCGCCCGGCGTCATCGCTCTCATCGAGAAAGACCCGCAGAAGTACATTCGGCCTGGAGGAGAGATCAAGGATCTTACTGTCATGTTTAGTGACATCCGGGACTTCACGAACCTCTCCGAGGGTATGAGTCCGGACGAACTGGTGCGCCTACTGAATGAATATCTAGGCGCGATGACCGACATCCTGTTCCGGCATCTCGGAACACTCGACAAGTACATCGGCGACGCCGTCATGGCGTTCTGGGGCTCGCCTTACCCGCTCGAAGACCACGCTTATCATGCCTGTTGCTGCGCCACGGAGATGATCGCGCGTCTGGCGGAGCTGAATCACGACTGGAGCGCCCGTGGCTGCCCTGAAATCTCGATCGGCATCGGCCTAAATACGGGGCCGGTGAACGTCGGCAACATGGGATCGGACAAGCGCCTGGCGTGGACGGTGATGGGCGACAATGTCAACCTTGCCTCCCGCCTCGAGGGCATGACTAAACAGTACCGGACCCAGATCATCATCAGCGAAAGCACCTATGGGCAGGTCTCACGCCAGTTTGTTGCGCGCGAGGTCGACAAGATCCGGGTCAAAGGGAAGAAACAACCTGTCACCATCTACGAACTGCTGGCGCCACTGTCGCAACGCGGCAAGTATGAAGCACTCCTTACGGCATACAACACGGCGCTGGCCTGCTACCGCACCCGCGACTGGCGAGTCGCAGCAGAGAAATTTGGCCCGATCTTGGCTACCCATCCTCATGACGGCCCAACCCAGGTGCTCCTGCAACGCTGTATGGAGTTCATGGAGGAACCTCCTGCTGCTGACTGGGACGGCGTCCATGAGATGAAATCGAAGTAGGGTGCCTGGCTAGGGGTCTTCAGCGCGCGGGATGCTCTCAGTTAATGGAGACGCGCATTGGCGATTGGCTACCGAATGCCACCTTCGGACTAAATTCCGATTGACTCCCACAAAGGACAGTGCTAGCTTGACCCATCTCTCAATGATTCATCCAAGCACGACACTCAGGCCCCCGTTTCTTGGGCACATTGTGACTTTCGGAGATCAAATGGCGCGCTGTCGCCGTTTTCTGGTGTGTCGTTACCCGCTGTGGGCGCTGGCCCTGCTCACAGCCAGTGGCCTTGGTGGGCAGCCGCTCGTTGCGCAGGACCTGAAACCAACCGTAAACTCCGCGACGGCGTCTGGTGCCACTGCGCGCCTTGGCGATCTGGCGAAGCTGCCACAGCCGACGCAATACGGCTTCCACACAGCGGAGCCCTATCGCCGCATTGCAAAACGCAACTTTGGAGAGTCCGTGGATCCAGTGGAACAGAGCAGCGCTGCTCCCTCAACCAATTACTCGATCATTGCTAATTTCCTTGGAGTCGGCAACGGCTTTCCGGGATACAGCGTTCCTGACGCTCCTCCCGATACCAACATGGCGGTGGGCGACACCCAGGTGCTGCAATGGGTGAACGTTTCCTACACCATCTGCTCCAAGACTTCACCCTACACCTGCGGGCCAGCCATTCTTGGCAACACGCTTTGGCACAACGGCATTCCTGGGACCATGTGCGCGAACAGCAACGATGGTGACATCCTCGCCCAGTTTGACCGCAAGGCCGATCGCTGGTTCCTGTCACAGAACGTCTTCGCTTCACCGTACGCTGTTTGCTTTGCTATCTCCGACACCAACGACGCGACTGGCACCTGGCATGTTTGGCAGTTCCCGGTTCCTGGCGCGGGCTTCCCTGACTACCCGAAGTTCGGTACTTGGCCAACCAGCGGCGTCAACAACGGCTACTACCAGGCTTGGAACAACTTCGGCCCCGGCGGCAGCGGCTTCTTAGGTCCCCAAATCTGCGCGTATGATCGCGCCGCCATGCTGGCCGGCGCTGCCGGTCCTACGCAGATTTGCTTCCAGCTCCCCACTGGATCCGGGTGCAATTTGCAGCGCATAGGGTGCCAAGACAGCTTGTTGCCCGGCGACCTCGATTCCCCTATCGGTCCGCCAAACAAGCCCGATGGAACTCCCCAGGATGAATTCTTCATCGGCAGTGTAGCCGCTGTGGACAACTCTCACTTGTCTCTGTATCAGTTCCACGCGGATTTTACGACTCCCGCCAATTCGTTTGTCCTAGGCAGCCCTAACACAATCCTCATTCCGATACCCACGTATAGCGGTTCCTGCAGTGGTGGATTTGGTGGCGATTGCGTTCCCAGCCTTGGCGGCTCTCCCATGGATTCCCTGGGTGATCGCTTGATGTACCGCTTCGCCTATTGGAATGACAGCGCGCTCCTATGGGGGATTGAGGCCGCCGATCTGGTGGTCTTCCAAGCGGGCACGTACGCTCCCGACAACACTTACCGTTGGATGGGCTCTGTTGCCCAGGATAAGGCAGGCGACATCCTGTTAGGTTACAGCCAATCCAGCGCAACTACGCACCCAGCAATTTACGTAGCCGGACGGACCAACAATGATCCGGTTGGCCTCAACAATCTGGAATCAGAGTTGTTGGTAGTTCAGGGCAACGGTTCACAGCCGGACACCTCAGACCGCTGGGGCGACTACAGCGCCATGCGAATTGATCCGGTTGACAACTGCACCTTCTGGTACACCACCGAGTTCTACATGGTGACCCAGAGCTTCGACTGGAGCACGCAGATCGCTTCGGCGGAGTTCTCAAATTGTCACGGCGGCGGCGGCTCGGCTCCGAGGCAGCACTGGTATGTGAACTTTGACGTGGAAGCCTCGGGCGGACAGACCGGTGTCCGATGGATGGAATTTACAAACAGGGTCGCCACCGCCACCACTACGCAGCTCGCCTCTTCTCTTAACCCATCGGAGGTGAACCAGTTCGTTACCTTCACGGCGACAGTTACCTCGGTTGGTGAACTTCCCACGGGAAACGTGACGTTCACCAGTAACGGCAATCCGATTCCCGAGTGTCGTAACCCGGTGCCGGTAAGGCAGGTGGGCAACGGCAGTGTGGCTACCTGCACCACCCAGTCACTGCCTGCCGGCACCGACACCATTCTGGCGACCTTCAATGACCCGCAAGGTTTCTACGGTCCCAGCTCCGCCACGCTGGCGCAGATGGTACAGGACTTCTCCTTACTGTCAATTTTCCCCGGCGCGGTAACGGTCATCCAAAGCTTCAACAACACCAATGAGCCGTTCTTCGCCCAGACCATCAATCTGACGGTGCAGCCCCTGTACGGTTATGGCGGCACAGTGACACTGTCTTGCAGCGTGAATCCTGTCCTCATAAATGGGACATGCATGGTCAATCCACCAAGCTCAGGATCGCTGGCGGGGGGCAATCTCAATACGACGCTTATCATCAGCGCGGGCAGCTCGACTCCGATCGGCTCCTACACAGTCACGGTAACGGCGCAAGACAGAATTGGATTAATGCGCTTCGCTACCCTTGCGCTTACCGTGATTTGCTACACAGATCCGATACAAATGCCTCCCGGCGGTGCTGGTAGGGCACCCGTCTGTTTTGCCGGCCCCCCCCGGCACTATCGTGAATAATTTCTCTTGTCCGTTAGTTTCCGGCACGGGAATCACGGGCAGTGAAGACCTCAGCAAGATCGGTGGCGTCTGCACTTTCAGTCCGGGATCGGTGACCCTTCCCGGATCGGTTATCGTCACTATCTCCGGTTGCACCATTGCCGGGCTGAGGACCCGAACGACAATCCTCGCAGCATTTTGGTTGGGGATGCCAGCCATGGTGTTGCTGGGGTCTGTGCGCAATAAGAGGCTTTCCCGCAAGCGGATGTTGCAAATAGTGGCAATGTTGCTGCTCATCCTGGCTTTGCTGATGGGCGTTGGGTGTGGTGGCGGGTATGGGCAACTTACGCCGACTGGGTTGTACTCCGTCTTGGTGCAAGGCACAAGTGCTGACGGTACAGTGTACTCAGCGGTGGTTCCGGTTCAGGTTGTTCCGCTGAGCAAGTAGGCAATTGGAGCCGGCCAAACGCGACTTCCCGGCCACGGGTGGGTGAGATGCCCGCATCGCGGGTCTGCCATCTCCAGACTGGCTGCAGGGTCGATGTCTTGACGACAACGCGACCAGAGCCAGCATGACTGCACACTGGAACGCCATTGTGGGACAAAGTTGAGCAGGAAGAGATTCGAAGTTTAGCACTCGAGGAGTTTTCAGTGAGAAACCGCAGTTGGGTCTGTGTCGTCTGGTTCGTGTTCTTGGTCACCCTGGCCGCGGCAGCTCAGACATTCCCCAAAGTCGAACTGGCTGGTGGCTATTCGTATATCAACTTCCATCCGAACGTTCCCCAATTAACCAGCCAGAACCTGAACGGCGGAGGCGGTGCGTTCGTGTATAACATCACGGATTGGCTCGGAGTCAGGGCCGACTTCATGGGATACACCTTTGGAAGCGGCTGGAACAGGAAACTGCAAGAGCTGGGCTACCTCGGCTCCACTAGCGGCAACTTGTTTACCTACCAGTTCGGCCCGCAGATCAAGAAGCACGCGGGTAAGCTGCAGCCGTTTGGAGAGACCCTCTACGGCGTGGCACACTCCAACGGCTATGCTGCGGTCCTACGTGCGAAAGGGGACGGTACCTATCAGCTGAAGAGCGGGGGCAGCAACAACAATGCTTTCGCCATGGAGATAGGCGGCGGCCTGGATATTGTGCTGTCGAGGACGGTGCAGGTCCGCCCGGTCGAGGTTGACTACCAACTGACGCGTTTCGGCTTCAAGAATTTCAGCGCCAACCAGAACAACTTCAAGTACTTCGCCGGCATTAACTTCACCCTGGGCGGGAAGTAGATTTGGTCGAAAATGAGATCCCCGAAAGGATGTGCTCCATCAATTCCCCCGGTAAACCGATAGAGTACGATTTCGTTCCAGGGACTAACAGCCGATCTTTGCAATACCGCCGGTGGTTTTAGATGGAAAATCGTGCCGCAACCGCCCTTCCCAGTGCAGCCACTTTCTCCACCATAGTACGTTGTGCCGTCGCCATCGTGCCGGCGGGAACGAATGGCGCCGTCAGTATTTACGTCACCAACACGACCAACGTGATTCTCGACATCAACGGCTATTTCGCGCCGGCCTCTGGTTCCACGCTGGCCTTCTATCGGCTGCCGCCTTGTCGTGTCGCCGACACGCGCAACAGCAGCTATCCTCAGGGCCTGGGATCGCCGTATTTGCCCGGCCACACGGAACGGCAATTCCCCATCCTCAATGCCACCAGCTGCAACATTCCTTCCAGCGCTGAAGCCTATTCGCTGAACTTCTCCGTCGTGCCCCACGGCGGGCTGGGATACATGACTGTATGGCCCACCGGCCAGACGCGGCCGCTGGTCTCGACCTTGAACGATATTCCTGGAACGATCATCGCCAACGCGGCCATTGTGCCCGCGGGTACCGGTGGAGACGTCTCGGTCTACCCCTCCAACGACACCGACGTGATCATTGACATCAACGGCTTCTTCGCACAGCCGGGAATTGGCGGACTGTCGCTCTATACCGCAACGCCTTGCCGGGTCATCGACACTCGCAAGATCGGCAATGGGCTGCCCTTCAGCGAAAACCTGACTCCCCCCGTGGACGTGGTAAACAGCCCGTGTGGCGTACCCGGCACCGCGCTAGCGTATGACCTCAACGCGACCGTTGTGCCGACTGGCGCGCTGGGCTACTTGACGCTGTGGCCTGATGGCGAACCCAGACCAACAGTGTCGACGTTGAACGCCTTGGATGGCTCAATCACCAACAACATGGCCATTGTGCCCAGCATTAACGGGAAGGTTGATGCGTATGCGTCGGGGCTCACGCAACTGATCCTCGACATCTCCAGCTACTTCGCGCCGTAGGGCCTTGCAGAGGAGAACGGGGGGAGTCGGATCGCGAACTTGTCCCGAAGTCCTGTTCGAGGAAGTGTGCTGCTGCTGAATTCTGCTCCCGCTTTGATCTCCCCGAAGCCGGTTTCTGGCCAATGTGACAAGCGAATGCTGTTCGGAGCATTATGTCCAGTTCAAATAGGTTACGATATGGCCTGTTATCGCCAATGATCCTTGCCCATATTCAAGCCACGGAGTAAAGTGCGCTTACGATCACGCATTGGTTGGTGGAGAAATGAGCATGGGCACAGTTGCGGCGCCGAATCCAGTAGCGGACGCCTCTCCGAGTACCATGGCGAGATTAGCGGGCGTTTTATACCTGCTGATTATCGTCGGGGCACTTTTCATTCCATTCGCTGTCCCCGCTCCTTCGGGCATGATGCGACCAAACGCGGCGTTACCCGCGGCCGATCAAGTCCTGGCTTCGAGATCACACCGTCTGTTTGGCGGGATCGCCCAGCTAGCGATACTTACCTGCGACCTGTGCGTGGCGCTGCTCCTTTATGAACTCCTCAAGCCGGTCGGTCGTAACCTGTCCCTGCTCGCGGCCTTCTTTCGAGTGGTTTTCGTGGCCATTGCCGGTGCTAACGTGCTTAACCAATTTGCACCTTTGGTACTGCTAGACCGCGCGGAGTACCGGTCGGCATTTAACCCCGATCAGTTGCAGGCGCTCTCGTCCCTGTTCTTCAGGCTCCGCACAATCGGTTTCGACATTGCGTTGGTGTTCTTCGGGCTTCATTGTGTCATCGTCGGCTATCTTTTGTTCAAATCAACCTTCTTCCCACGAATCCTCGGCGTGCTGCTGGCCATCGGAGGCGTCAGTTATCTGATCAACATTTTCGCTAACGTAATGCCAACCACGGTGAGAGCTCATTTGTTCCCATGGATAATGCTGCAGGCCGGGGTGGCAGAGGGATTACTGACCTTGTGGCTCATCATCGCCGGAGTGAACTCCTCGAAGTGGCGGGTGCAGGCGAGCGCAGCAAGGACACGGACATAACCAATGAGCGACAAATCGCCAAGTCGTAAGTAATCCTCAGCCACAGCCGATAGGCGAGTCCGCCTCCCCGAAGATTGTCCAGAAGTCCTCTTCGGGGAAACGTGGCGCGACGGTGCGTCGCTTGCGCTCCGATCTCCTCGAACCCCGTCTGGCCAACTATGGTTTTGCGATTGGCCGGTGGTTGTTGAATGACGAACTTAGCAACAATTAATTGCCCGTTACGCTCGCCCTGTTATCGGAGTTCGTTTCAACCCCGATCAGCGATGATCGGCGGTAGACGTTGATGCCGTCGGGGATCACGCAACTGATTCTCGAGATCTCCAGCTTCTTCGCGCCGTAGGAAGAGTCATCCATCCTAGACAGGGACGTTTTGTGAGCCTACGAGCCTCGCTTTCCACCCTTCTGCCAGACGAGAGCGGAAGGGTGGAGCACCTTGCACAGAATGACCGAGGGGCCAAGCACTCGGTGTCTCTGACATGGCATTCACGACCATTCAGGGTGTCCCTTTCGATAAGAAAATAGAAAAATAGGTTGTTTTTCGACAGGAGCGACAGCATAATCTGTCAACACCAACGGAAAGTTCGATGCCTATTCGTCCGGGATCACCCAACTGGTCCTCGACATGCCCAGCTACTTTGCGCCGTAACTGCGGTACTAAAGAGGACTACTATGCGAGTCAAGAGACCTTCCATCCGATGGATGGCGACCCTGACGATCTTTACTGCGATCCTGTTTGTGACCAGCACCTGGGCGACTGCCGAAGAGAAGGTGCTGCATAACTTCAACGCCGACGGCATGGACGGAGAAAATCCCTACGCCGGGCTGATCTTCGATGCCGCCGGCAATCTCTACGGCACCACCTCCGATGGCGGCACTTCCAACAGCGGAACGCTGTTCGAGTTGACGCCCGCAGCGGGCGGAACCTGGACGGAGAAGGTGCTGCATAGTTTCAGCGGCGGTGCGGACGGGACTCATCCCTACGCCGGCCTGATCTTCGATGCCGCCGGCAATCTCTACGGCACGACGGACCTAGGCGGCGCTTACGGCTACGGGACGGTGTTCGAGTTGACGCCCGCAGCGGGCGGAACTTGGACGGAGAAGGTGCTGCATAACTTCAACAACGACGGCACGGACGGGATTGAGCCTTTGGCCCCCCTGATCATCGATGCCGCCGGTAATCTCTACGGCACGACGTACCAAGGCGGCGCTTACAACAGCTACGGGACGGTGTTCGAGTTGACGCCCGCAGCGGGCGGAACTTGGACGGAGAAGGTGCTGCATAGCTTCGGCAGCGGCACGGACGGACTAATTCCCTATGGCGGGCTGATCTTTGATGCCGCCGGCAATCTCTACGGCACGACCGCATATGGCGGTACTAACGACCTAGGGACGGTGTTCGAGTTGACGCCGGCAGCGGGCGGAACCTGGACGGAGAAGGTGCTGTGGAGCTTCGGCAACAGCACGGACGGGGCCTATCCCTGGGCCGGCCTGATCTTCGATGGCGCCGGCAACCTCTACGGCACGACCAGCGGTGGCGGCACTTACGGCCATGGGACGATGTTCGAGTTGATGCCCGCAGCGGGCGGGACCTGGACGGAGCAGGTGCTGCATAACTTCGGCAGCGGCACGGACGGATCTCTTCCCCAAGCCAGCCTGATCCTCGATGGCGCCGGCAATCTCTACGGCACCACCAACGATGGCGGCAGTTATGGCGGAGGGACGGTATTTCGATTTAACACCCAGGGAGAGGTCTTGCTGCAGAGCTTCAGCGGCACGGACGGGGCCAATCCCTATGCCGGCTTGATCCTCGATGCCGCCGGCAATCTCTACGGCACGACGGTCGCAGGCGGCACTTCCAATCAGGGAACGGTGTTCGAGATCACAAATACGCCTCCTACCGCGTATCAATTCGTCACCGTACCTCCCTGCCGGCTGGTGGATACACGGCCGGAACATGGCGGGGGCGGGCCGATTCAAGGCGGCACCTTCCAAACCTTCCCCATTCCGCTAGAGGGCGGCTGCAACATTCCGGCGACCGCAACCGCGTACTCGCTCAATGTCTCGGTGGTGCCCCTAGGTCCGCTGGGTTACTTGACCATGTGGCCCGCGGGCATAACCCTGAGACCTCTAGTTGCTACCCTGAACTCCATCGATGGCCGCATCAAGGCCAACGCGGCCATTGTAGGCGCGGGAACCAACGGAGCGGTCAATCTTTACGTAACCCAAACGACCAACGTGATCCTGGATATCAACGGTTACTTCGCGCCGGTATCGGCTTCCACTCTGGCGTTTTATCCGCTGACCCCGTGTCGCGTCGCCGACACGCGCCACAGCAGCTATCCTCCCGGCCTGGGACCGCCATTTCTGACCGGCGGCCAGGAACGGGCCTTCCCCATCCTCAATGCCAGCACGACCTGCAACATTCCCTCGACCGGCGTCGCTGCGTATTCGTTGAACTTCTCGGTCGTGCCCCACGGCTCGCTGTTTTACATGACCGCCTGGCCCACGGGGCAAACCCGGCCGGTGGTTTCCACCTTGAACGACATCCCGGGAACCATCATCGCCAATGCCGCGCTTGTGCCCGCCGGTACGGGTGGTAATGTCTCGGTTTACCCGACCAACGACACCGACTTAATCATTGACATTAACGGCTACTTCGCGCCAACCGGGCAGGGCGGGCTTTCGCTCTACACGGTGCCGCCTTGCCGAGTCATCGACACGCGTAGCCCAGGCGAGGGCGGCGCTTTCAGCGGACTCCTGAATCCTCCGGTGGACGTGGAGGGTAGTGTTTGTGGACCGTCCGCCACGGCGCAGGCCTATGTCTTCAACGCCAGCGTGGTGCCGCAAGGTATGCTGGGCTATCTGACGCTATGGCCGGACGGCGCCACCCAACCGTTGGTCTCGACGCTGAACGCGCTGGATGGATCCATCTCCGACAACATGGCCATCGTGCCCAGCATCAACGGAAAGGTCAATGCTTATGCGTCGGGGCTTACGCAACTGATCCTCGACATCTCCAGCTATTTTGCGCCGTAGGGCCTGCAGAGGAGAACGGCTGTCGTCCGGAGTCGGATCGCCAACTTGTCCAGAAGTCCGGTTGTGGGAAATCTGCCGCTGACAATCGCTGAGAGTCCTCCCGAGCGACGGCCAACACGGAAGTAATCCACTTTGTCCGCTCAATGCCAGCAAGGACCTTTGCTCAGATTGGCATTCTCCGACTTGCCCAATCGCCCCAGTGAATCTGGGCCGCTAAGTGCTTGATATTGTGGCACGCGAGACCATGCAGTTCGCCTGCCCACAAACAGAAGTTTCTGGGCAACAGTCTGCGGGTAGACCTGCCCCGCCACGCGGCCTCGAGTCTGTATCGTTCTGAATGCAGGTATCGGCGTTATTCATCTACAGTTGAGACGGCCCTGCCCGCAAGCTAGAATGGCGGGGCGATGGAGTCTCTAAGCGCAAGGCTGGCAGGCATCAGCTTGCCGGATTCCGAAGGCAATCAGTTCACGCTTGGATCTATCTGGGCAGAAGCGCCAGCGGTGGTGGCTTTTCTGCGGCACTATGGCTGAATTTTCTGCCGCGAGCACGTCGCGCAGTTGCGCGAACACGAAACGGAATTCAGGCACCGAGGAGCCCGCATCGCGGCAATTGGACTGGGCGATAGGAACTACGCCAAGTTCTTCCGGGAAGAGACCGGAATCACGTTTCCGCTGCTTATCGATGAGGAACGCCAAGCGTATCGCGCTGCCGGGTTAGGCAGCGCTACGCTGCTCCACCTTCTTCGGAGCGATAACGCTGTAGCCCGCAAACGCGCCCGTGCGAGCGGCCATCGCCAACATAAGTTGGGAAAAAACCCTTTTCAGCTGGGAGGCAGTTTCGTCTTCGCTCCCGGTAATCGCGACCTCTATGCGCATGTGAGCAAGACGTTCGGCGACACCGCATCTGTTGCGGAATTGCTGGCAGTGATTCCGTGAAGACAGAGAGAACGGGCAGGCGGTGAATCGAGAGCCGCCATTCGTCAAGCCGCAGGTTTTACGAATGGCAAGATGGCTGCCTTCGCGAACGTGTAGCATCGACTTTCGTGTCATACGGAAGTTGGGCCAGTAGCGTTGGTATCCTGATGCGGTGGCGTAGTGGAGAGAGGGAGGGCCTCATGCAAGTGACGGACAACACTATCCTGATTACCGGCGGCGGAAGGGGGGTTGGCCGCGGTCTTGCCGAGGCTTTTCACGCCGAGGGGAACAAGGTGATTATTGCCGGCCGTGGAAAGAAGGCGCTGGAAGAAACGGTGTCGGCCAATCCGGGCATGAAGGCTGCCGTGGTCGATGTCACCGACGGCGACGCGATCGTTCGCTTCGCCAACCAGATGAAGCGTGATTATCCTGCCCTGAATGTAGTCATTCTTAACGCTGGCATTATGCGGGCGGAGTTGGTGCAAGGAGGTGGCCTGGCTGATGCGGAGGCGATCGTGGCGACGAACCTGCTGGGCCCGATCCGTCTGACAGCGGCGCTGCTGCCTATGCTGCTGTCGAAGCCACGGGCGGCGATCATGACACAGTGTCTTCCGGGCTGGCATTCGTGCCGCTGGCAGTGACTCCGACCTACTGCGCCACAAAGGCCGCGATTCATTCCTATACGCAATCGCTCCGGTATCAACTGCAGCACACATCGGTGGAGGTTCTGGAACTGATCCCGCCGTATGTGCAAACGGAACTGCTGGGACCGGGGCAGCTGACGGATCCGAACGCGCAGCCGCTGAACGATTTCATTACCGAAGCGATGCACATCCTGAAGCACTCCCCCGAGGTGACGGAGATCTGTGTGGAGCGGGTGAAGCAATTGCGCCGCGCCGAGGCGAGCGGTGATTACGACACTTTCTACAAGACGTTCAATGATCGCGCGGCGTCCTCGCACGAGACGCTGTAGAGGAGACGTTGCGTGGCAGCACCAGCCACCCGTCCGACAGGACAGTTGTTGCGAACAGGGTCAGCATGCCGGTGCCCGTCACCATCAAGCATGAAAAGCGGCCGAGGTTGGCCCTTTCTATTCCAACAACTTGCGGTCCTTTTCAAGGGCATTTCGTAGCCTATCCGAAGGGGCGACCAGCCGGGATTACCTACCAGATGGCGATTTCACGCCAAGTATCCGAAGAATTGGGAAAAACGCCATGTCCGTCGAGCCGACGAACCAGGAGTTGCAGACATCAACTCACGCAAAGCCCTGTTATCGCCAACTGACATTCAACTTCCGTATTGCCCGTCATCCGCCTGCTGCGCGAGAAGTGAAGGTGACGGTGCCGGTGGGCAGGGAACGGTATGAGTTCGAGTTCGCGGTGGAGTAGCCTAGGCGAACTTCTCGGGCCTGCCGATTGGAGTTTCCGGAAAATCTGGCATCACAGTCGCCTGGTCCACTATGGCCGTCTCGAATTGTTCTCGAGTGGCGTACTTTGCGCCGCTTAGATCGGCGCCCAGCAGTGTCGCCTCTGACAGATTGGCGCCCAGCAGATTGGTACCGCTCAGGTTCGCGTCGCGGAAGCTAGACTGGCAAAGATTTGCCGCGACCAGGTCTGCCCCTTCCAGGTCTGCATCGCGCAGGTTGCTATTCATCAAGTCAGCGCCTCGGAACCGGGAACTACGCAACGATGCCAGCGAGAGATCTGCTCCTTGAAGGTTCGAGTCCTCAAAATTCACGTGGTCGAGTGCGCAATTCCGAAAATCGGCGCCTGAAAGGTCGATACCAGACAGGTCCAGCGGATAGTCTTTTTCGCCAGTAGTGATCAACAGCAATGCAGCACTCGCGTCGAGAGGCAACTTGGCAAGAGATGTGCGGCCTGCCAGAGCAGTTCGAACAAAAGCGCAGAAGATCTCCATGATGGGGCGGGCGTCTTTGGGGGAATCGTGCGCGATTCGCGCTAGAGCATGTATGCCGCCGAGCCTTATGCAGAGCTGCTCCGATCCCAGGTGCTCGACGGCCTTACTGAAGCGTTCCGTGATTTGCCCTTCCCGGTTAAGAGCCAGGGTCCTGCCCGTAAAATAAAGCCCTCCCAGGACGAACGCACCTCCCACCGCCTGCATGACGTTTTTGAAGATCTCGTTTTCGAGTGAGATGCGTTCTTTTGGATCGCTGATGGTTTGCAGTTCGGCATACCAGCGAGGCAGTCGCCATGCGAGGAATCCGGCAAAGGCCGCCATGGTAAGAGCTGCGCCCACAATGATGGCCAAGGTGGTTTGTCGGGCAGCTTTTCGCCGCATCGCACGAAATCGTACTGGGGCGCCTATCCTCACAACTATCCTTCCACACCCGGTGCCGCGGCATCGGATTGCGGCACACCGAAGTATTCGAGGGCCTCGGGCAGAGTCTTGAAAATCCGCAAGATTTGATCCATTTTATTCATTCTGAAAGCTTCAGACACGCTGCGCGGCAAACATGTCAGGACACACTCACCTTGCATGTTTTTCAAGCCTGTGTAGGCACTACATATAGCTCCCGCCGTTTGGGAACTGGCGTACCTAACATGGGCGTGATCGAGTATGACCTTTCTGTACCCGTCTCGAATTGCGAGGGTTACAGCATCATTAAGGATGCGAGCAGTCTCGAAAGGTTCTGCACCTTCTACGAGTTGCAGAATCATCACGTCATTGATGACGCGCCGCGAGACAGAACGGGGTTTGGATTCATCCTTGCTACTCTCTTGCTCCGACATAAGGACCGCCCTTCTTGCGATCTCGACGAGCATTCTATATCAAGGGTTTGATTGAGCAACCAACTGCCGACTTCTCCCAGTTGACCGATGGTCAATTAGCCGGAAATTGGGAGAAGCTACCTGCCTTGGTCAGTTGGTGAAAAATCGCTTTCGCGTGAGCGGGGAAACGACGGTCGCCTCAGGACGCTTATAGGAGCATTCCATGCTTAGTACGCTAGCGAGTGATAACAGCCCATGTCGTAGCCTAACTGCACTGGTCATAATGCTCCGAGCAGCATTCGCCTGTAAGCGTCTGGGCAACACACCTTTTCGACGAGAAGGGTGTGTGGTGAAGTGGCTGGTTGGATGGAAAACAGAAACAGAAAATGTCAGCGCGCCGCCGCACCCGCGCGGAAGTTCAGCAGCTAGTAGCGGAGTTTGTAAGCAGCGGCATGAAACGCACCGCGTTTTGTCGGAGTCGGGGTTTGAGCTTCGGCACGCTGGATCGTCATTTGAAGAGGCAACGCTGGAAGAGAGGACTGCTCGGCTACGTGGTTCCGCTCGCAGTGAGAAGGATGCAAGTGGCCGCTCCGCATAAGCTCTTCAGGGCGTAGTAGCAGCGGCCGCCATCCGATGTTGCTTTCAGCCTCACCTTGGCAGCGATACAACAGCACCTCCACCAACGCTGCCTACGGGCTGTAGGCTGAATGGAGCAGGTGCTTATCGCCCGTCGAAGCGAAATTTCCGATGTGCTTGCGAATGCCTTAAGGAGGATCGTCCTTTTTATTTCCAGGGTTCCTTGGCGCCCATGGGCGCCGCGCTCGTTCAGCGCACGCTTAGATGGCCTCCCGTTATTTTGGCGGCCTTTCAATCCAGCCCTGATAGAGTTAGGGGTTCTAAGCCATAGGGAGCGCTTGTACGTGAGTTTGTGCATTTCCTGATATGAACTGTCCCAATTGCGGCATCGCAGTTCCTGACCGAGCAAAACGGTGCCCTGCATGCGACACCGCTCTGGAGCCGCGTGATGCGGCGGTTACCATGAACCCGGGCTCTGTGCCGCCAAAGTTGGGGAGGGCGGACGATGCTATAGCAGCCGCAACTGCTGCGCGAAGAATCACCAATGTCAGAAGCGATGTCTTAACTCCACCGCCCGTTCCGGAGTCCACGCCACCTCTAACTCCAGATGATTCCGCCGGTTCAGTTGATTTCGGTCCTCGATATCGCGTCGAACGCTTGCTCGGAAGAGGGGGTATGGGCGCAGTGTACTTGGCCTATGACCAGGAGCTGGGCCGCCAGGTCGCGCTGAAGTTGGTTCGACCTGAATTGATGGTCTATCCGGACGCGATGGAACGCTTCCGCCACGAATTGCTGCTTGCCAGCAAGATCTCTCACCGCAACATTCTTCGCATTCATGACCTGGGCGATGCCGGCGGGACGAAGTTCATCTCGATGGCCTACGTGGATGGCGAGGACTTGCACCATCTCCTCGCGCGGGAGGGAAGTCTTCCCCTCGATCGCATGCTGAACATCACGCGTCAGCTCTGCGCGGCTCTCGATGCCGCCCAGTCCGAGGGCGTCGTCCACCGCGACCTGAAGCCGCAAAACATCATGCTGGGCAAGGATGATCACGTATTCGTCTCCGACTTCGGGCTCGCCAAGTCGCTGGGCGAAGTTGGCGGCATGACGCAGAGTGGCGACATGTTGGGTACGCCGCGCTACATGGCTCCTGAACAGGTGGACGCCAAGCATGTGGACGCGCGCACCGACATTTATGCGCTGGGGCTCATTTTCTACGAGATGCTGACCGGCGACGTTCCGTTTACCGCCGAGACGACGTTGCAGCTGATGTACAAGCGCGCACACGAGACTCCACCGGCGCCAAAGACCATCGCTCCTAACATTCCCGATTGGCTGAACAACATCATCATGAAGTGCCTTGAGCGCGATCCCGCGAACCGCTACCAGAGCGCGCAGGAAATTCTGGACGACGTCGACGCGCAGCGAAAGCCTGAAGCGTCGGGAGTCGTTATTCCTTTCGTCCCGGCTGCGCAAGCTGTCGGAAAGACGAAGCGGCGCTACATTTGGATTGCCTTTTCGGCGATTGTAGTCGGCCTTGCCATTGGCGGATGGCTTCTTTTCGCGCGACGTGCGCATACCCTGACCGAAAAGGACACGATCATTCTCGCCGACTTCACCAATAAAACGGGCGATCCCGTCTTCGACGACACGTTGAAGCAGGCCCTGGCTGTAGGCTTAAGTCAATCGCCTTTCCTCAACATCCTTTCGGACGGAAAGGTCCGCGCCACCTTGGGCCAAATGAACCGTCCGGCCGCCCGGAAAGGTAGTACAGAGGTAGTACAGAGGTAGTACAGAGGTAGTACAGTTCGTCGTGTTCGATGTGATCCGCCCAGGAAACTGAATCTGCCCTGACCCGTTTCCCTCCGCGAGTTTCCCTGCTACGCCTTGGCCTTGCGCTCCGCCCACCGCGCCTTCATCATCGCCGACAATTTCTTCCGCATGGCTGCACTCATCGGCTTGCGACCGGTGGTTTTCTTGGAGACCGGTGTAACCTTTTCGGTGCAGACTTGCCTTTCCGTTTTGCCGACCCGCTGCTTTGGGGAATTGCTTGCGGTCTCGTTTTGGAGATAGTCTGGCCTAACATGAGCGAAAAAGAGGCAAAGGTCGTGCGAGAGCAACTGGCTCGGCGTGGGTCAGACAATCCACATTCGTTCAAGCCAATCGCCGGCTTTCGTACCTGTAGGATTTGCGGTCTTGCTAGAGGCCACAAAGTTCATGACGTAGAGGATTCCGCCAACATGCCGCCGCATTCCACGCAAGAGCAGGGCGTCACAGGAAGCTCGGATGCTTCATCCGATCTCACGCGGGAAAAGCCCTTGCCACCGCACCGGCAGGCCAGGTCGACGGTTCGGCAAATCCGCCGCTGTCCACGGTGTCGCAAATTAAACACAGGAACCGACTTGTCCTGCTACTGGTGTGGAACGGAGCTGCCCGCAGATACTCCAGCGCCAGCGAATATTGCGCCTCCGTCCTTTGCTGGGTACGCCAAAACTGGCGGGATCCGGCGGAAGTCGCGCCTGCCGGTGCTGGGGATCCTGGTGATCGTTCTACTCCTGGCGGGTGCTGGCACTGCCGTGTGGATGCTGCGTTCCTCATTGCCAAGCAAGCCCGCAGCGGCGCCTTCGTCCGTCGTTGTAACGATCTCTCCGGGGAGCGCCCAGGTGGTAGCGGGAAAGGCCTTCGACTTCTCTGCTACCGTCCGCGGCACGGACGATACCCAAGTGACTTGGACGGTGCAGGAGGGCGACGCCGGCGGCCGCGTCGTGACTCGCGGAGCCAAAGCCGAAGGCGGCACGCTATCGTCGAGGGCCGTCTACATCGCGCCGCGTACGCCAGGAACCTATCATCTGCTGGCGACCAGCAAAGCCGAGCCGCGAAAATCGGCGTCAGCCGAGGCTACTGTGACCAAGCGATGAGCGATTAGCGACTATCCGAAATGGCCGGTCTCCTTTTCAAACCGAGCAGCGATGTCGCGGAATGCGTAATTTAGGTCGGCAGCTGCCGCCACCCTGATCCCATCCGCAGCCGCCATTGTTCCCAGCAGAAGACAAAGGACGCCCAACAGAGTTCGTTGGAACAATCGCAGGAAAAGG
>PLXE01000049.1 GCA_003151335.1 Acidobacteriaceae bacterium | reverse complement strand
GGCCTTCTCATCCCATCTGATTACAACACCTGTCGTGGTTCGCTGGGAATGTCGTTGGGTGTCGGTCCGTTTTCCGTTTTGCCATTGTCACTCGCCCCTGCGGCGTACGTCACCGACAAACCACGGCTCGCATGCGTGAAATCGTACTGGATGCGGCTTACCGAAACAGGAAGGAGCTTTTGATGAAATCGTTCTCCAAGAGTTCGCACTTGTTTGGCAGAGGTTTGTTGGTTGCATCGGCATCGTCTTTGGCGCAACAGGCCAACTGCGGCCCAGGCTCGCCTTGTGCCACTACCACCATGGACGGGAGACAACTCCCACCGCCGCCGCAGGAATTTGAAGGCAAGATCGGGCGCAACACAGCGCAGTCGACGCCTTCGCTATTGAGAAACCCACGGTTGTATCAGCGGTGCATGGTTTGGATGGGTCTCTCGCTTCTTCTTGCCGGCCTGTCAGGATGCGGCTCCGGCGGTAGCGGACCGGTTTCCGGCCCTCCAACTGGCGGCAATTCACCCACCCCAATCGCCAATGTCCCGATCAACCCTTCGGCGCCAGCTCAGGCAATCTCACCGAACTTCATGGGCATCGCCCAGGACATCGCGGAGACCTCCGATCTCGTGGGAACAGCCACGTGCAACGAAACATGCACGTCCAACATGAACCCCATCTATAAGCAGCTCATCGGCAATCTCGTGCTGTACGGGAACGGACCCATGTTGATCCGTCTGCTCGGGGATATTGGGGATTCTTCGGATCCCGACCACTACGACCGACCCCACCTTGCCCCGCTCTGGCAGCTCCATCAGGACCTCGGGGTGCGATTCTTCGCGGGCGTGGACTTCAAGGACAATGATACGCAAACAGCACACGACGAGGCCGCTGCTCTAGTTGCAGTCCTTCCGGGGGACGCTCTACAAGGCATCGAGCTCGGAAACGAGCCTGACCGGTACAAATATGAGAATTGTCCCCCCCAAAGTAATAACCCGTGCAGGGACTCGACATGGGATTACAACGAATACACTGAACCAGGCCAGTACCCAGCATTTGCCTCGGCCATCCTCGCGGTTTCTGGAGGAGTCAAGCTCGCCGCTCCAGTATGGTCCTCCTCGGTCAAGGCTGGCTTCATGCCCTCCCTCAATGACTTCGTCACCTTTGCAGAAGTGCCCTCACTAGAAGTGCCCACGCCCACGCTGTCCATGGTTGTGATCCATCACTATTCGGGCAACCCGCCGGGGGAACATCCCGACTATCTCCTTACGCAAGCAGCGGTCTGTGGCGACACACAGCCGTATAGCGGTCCTGGGGGGTGCCAAGGTCAGATAGGCGATGTTCGGCAATATGTGCCAACGGCCCAGCAGTATGGGCTTCCTCTTCGAATTGGGGAGCTGAACTCCATCAACAACAAGGGTCAGGACGGAGTGAGCAATAGCTTCAGCTCGGCGCTCTGGGCGATGGATATCTCGTTCGCCTATGCGCAGGACGGCGTCTCCGGCGTCAACTTCTTCACTACCACCAATCCCACGACAGACCCACACTACTACTCGCCATTCGATCTCACATACACCAAGGGAATATACAGCGTCGTCGTCAACCCTCTGTACTACGGAATGTTGATGTTTGCGCAAACGGTGCAGAACAGCGCGCAGTTGCTGCCGATCACGTTGAGCCAAAACGGAACCATCATTTACAACATCACAGCTTGGGCAACTATCGATTCTGGGAACACGATACGCCTCCTGCTCCTCAACAAGGACGTGAACGCATCCGGCAACGTGACTGTCTCGTTGACCAGATATGGTAATGCGACCATTACCCGCCTGATGGCTCCTTCGTACTCCTCCAAGAAAGGCTTGACGATTGGCTGTCTCGAGGACGGCCAACCGGCCGGCCAAACGTTCGACGGCACTCCAGACGGGACTCTCCAGGGAATTCCCTGTTCGGAAACGGTTGAACCAACCGATGGCGTCTACACGGTGTCCCTTCCGAACGTCGGTGCGGCACTTGTCACGATTGAACCGGAACCGGGTGTCCAGTGACCGATTACAGGGCTTCATGAGGCTCGATTTCTGGGTCAGACGAATCGACTTGTTGCCGTCCCTATCTGCCAGAGCTGTGGTGCGGCGACCGAACAAACGATGGTCGAGTTCTGGGCAGAGCCAGTCGCTTGCTGACTGCGAAGGCAACCTCGGTTACTAACGAAAAATCGCCATTACACAAGTGATCGCGCATTGCATCACGAACCCGCGTGATCGGAAAGATATTCAATTCGCAGTCTTTCCCGCCGGCGCTTGTGGGCAACTCGAATCCTGCAAGAACCACCGTGAGCCGTCCAGGCTTGCGTTCCCCTTATCCCTAAAATCCGTGTAACTTTGTTCGATCTGCAGCGTACTGCTTTATGGACGCCAAGAGAAACAATGCGAAAGGACCGCAGCTCCAGGAGGGCAAAGCCACGCAAATGGAGGGGCCGGATCTGGAGAGCGTAATCGAGCGCGCACAAGGCCACGATGCCGAGGCGCTGGGGGAGATCTATCGCCTCTATGGCCGGCGCGTATTCGGCCTGTGCCGTTACATGCTGGACTCACGGGAGAGCGCAGAAGATGCCACCAGCGAAGTCTTCCTCAAGCTGCAGCGCGCCATCGAGAGCTACGACGGGTCAATACCGTTTCCCAGGTGGCTGCTGCGGGTGGCGGGCAACCAATGCATTGACGCTCTGCGGCGCCGCAAGCGTGGCCGGCAGGTGATTGTGGAAGCGGAAGAAGGAGTCGCGGTCATCGAGGCCGCCAGCTCGGAGCCGTCGCCGCTGGGTGCCGTCCTCAGCACGGAAGCGAGGGCGCAGGTGCGGGATGCCATTGCACATCTGCCGGAGAACTATCGCGTGCCGCTGGTGCTGCGCTATTACGGGGAATTGAGTTATGACGAAATCGCACAGCAGTTGGGCCTGCAGAAGAACTACGTGGCGGCGTTGCTATTTCGCGCCAAGCAGGAGCTGCGCCGGAAACTGGGCCACAGGAGCAAGTGATCATGGAATGTTATTCGGAACAGATCGTCTCTATGTTCGTGGACGGTGAACTGGAGGTGGAGGAGGCGCAGCGCCTGCGCGACCACCTGGCCACCTGCCGGCGCTGCCGGCAACTGTTGGACGCATTACGCGCAGAGAACCGGGTGCTGAGCGAAAGCCTGCAAGAGCTTCCGGACGAAGCAGCCAGCCCGGCGGGCTCCCCCCATTTGCCGTGGTCTTTGGGGTGGGGTGAAGTAGCGGTCGTGGCCGCGGTGCTGGCGGTAGGTTCAATCGTTGTCGGCTGGATCGATAAGCTGAGCATTCCGGAAGCGCTGCAATGGTTAAATCCCTTCAGTTTGAACGGCCGCACGAACCTGATCTTTAACCTTTCTTATTACTTTGCACACGGAGGTACTGCCATGCTGGGTGATTATGCTGCTGTGGTTGGGAAGTTCTTTTTGCTGTTGCTGTTGGGCGGTAGCGCACTGCTGCTGGGACGCCGCTGGCGGCCACGCCAACCTGGCCTGCGCCTGCTGATCGTGCTGCTTGCCTTGTCGTTGCCGGGTTTTGCCCTGGAGCGGCGTCACGGTGAGATCGTTACCGTAGCGGCGAACCAGACTGTAGACGACACCCTTTTGGCCTCCGGCAACATCGTGCGCGTGGAAGGCGTAGTCAATGGGGACCTGCTGGCTTTTGGCGGGTCGGTGGAAGTGCGCGGCACCGTCAAGGGAGACCTGGTGAGTTTTGCCAAGAGAACCGTGGTGAGCGGGACCGTGGAAGGCAACATCTACAACTTTTCGAATTCCCTCGACCTGGACGGGCAATTGGGCCACAACATCTACGGGGGAATGCAATCCTTGCGGGTGAATGACCGGGGCCGGGTGGGCGGCGGTATCCTGGTGGGCGCCGGCGATGTCAGCCTGGAGGGCGGGGTGGATCGCAGCGTGACCGTGTACGCCGGCAATGCCGACGTGAGCGGCAGCATCGGCCGCGAACTGGCCATGACCGGGGACAGCCTTACCCTGACTAACACGGCCCGAATCGGCGGCAACCTGAGCGCTCGCGTGCGCAAGCTGAAAAACGTACACATCGCCGACGGCGCGACGATTACCGGCGCACGTGACATCCAGGTGCGCGCGCGGCAGAGCCATTTCACGCGCCCCAGATTCTACTTCTACAAAGCTGTCTGGCTGGCTGCCGCCATGCTGGTGGGATGGTTGGGCCTGGTTCTGTTTCCCGGCTTCTTCCAGGCCAGCACGCACGCGGTGGGCTCAGGCTGGCGCAGCCTCGGGCTTGGGGTTGGGGTCCTGGCGGGCGTGCCCGTGGCCATGATCTTGATGGCCATCACGCTGGTTGGCCTTCCGGCTTCGCTCATGTTGCTCGCGGTGTATCTGGTTGCCATCTACCTGGCAAAGATTTGGGTTGCAGCATTCCTGGGCCACATGCTTCTGAAATCACCTGGGACGACTAAGAGCGATTGGCTGCTGGGACTACTGGTGGGCCTGCTGATCCTCACCATCGTCGGGTTCATCCCGTATCTTGGCGGGCTGGTCCGCTTGGGTGTGGTCTGCCTGGGGTTGGGAGCCTTTGCCTGGCAGCTTTATCGGGTTTCACGACCGGCAATAACGACCTGAAAAGTCTGCTGAGGTTGGTCGAGGCCAGGCAAGTTTTGACGATGGCATCCTCCTGCAGAAAGCGAGCGCTACCGTGGACCGAATTTATTGCTTCTTCAGTTCGGCGGTCCGGTTCCGCACCAAGACCCGGCGGGGTTGCCCAGAGACGATTGCTACAAGTCGCTTACCATCTCGGGTGACTGCATAGCGAAATGAATTCTCGCCGGACCAGGCTTCCCTGGTCCGAGAGAGTTACAGAACTACCCTGCCCAAGCACAAGAATGTTGGGTGGGCACCGCCGGACTGCTAAGCCCGGCCATCCCGCCTTCGAAGTTACCCGCTTGAAGTATCTGCTTGCTGTCAGGAACGATCTCGGATATAGTCCGTGCCACCTCGCCTGGGGTCTAAACGGAAATCCGGAAAATCCTATGCTGCTTGCACTTTGTTGCGCCAAGTTCTGTGGCAGCGGTATGTCAACTTCGCACACCCACTTCATCCGTCAGATCCCCACCCCCGAAGGACCGATCACGCCCGGCTCCAAAAGCCGCTTCATGAAAATGGCCTGCATCGTCGTTCTGCTTTGTGCCGCGACAGCAATTACCTCGTCCGCACAAAGCTTCCAGACTCTGCATGGTTTCAGCAACCGGGGAGCGATGGCGGCGAGCCCTGGGCAGGACTGGTGCAGGGTAACGACGGCAAGCGCGAACGAGTGGGATCCCCGATCGCGGCCGTCACTTTTTACGGACAAAGCTGTTGACGCAACCTAACTTAGCGATACACAATCCGCTGCATTCAGGACCTCCGAGTCGGGCAGAACGCGAGCCTTCCTCGCTCCCACGTGCCAGCGCCCGTCCATGCACGTTTAGTTACGAATCCGTTTCAAGGCTCGGCAGTCGACCACCACGGAAGACCATTGGAGGAGTAATGCGCCCTACGAAATCGTCAATGCCAAACCGAGTTAGCTTTTGGGGAGCGGTTGCGGTTCTCGCGCTGTTTTGTTTCGCGACGGCAATTAGCTTGTCTGCCCAGACCTTAACCACGCTGCACGCCTTCGCGGGATATCCGACGGACGGCGCCAGCCCTTACGCAGGGCTGGTGCAAGCCACCGACGGGAACTTCTACGGGACAACCTATGCTGGCGGGACCAGCGGCAACTGTCAGGGTGGCTGTGGCACGGTCTTTAGAATCACGGCAGCGGGCACGCTGACCACGCTGCACAGCTTCGACTGGTATGACGGCGCCAGCCCTACCGGCGCGCTGGTGCAAGGCAATGACGGGAATTTCTACGGGACAACCTACGGAGGCGGGGCCGACCCGCACTATGGCACGGTATTCAAAATCACCCCGGCGGGCGCGCTGACCACGCTGTACAGCTTTTGCGCCCAAGCGAACTGCGCTGACGGCGCTATGCCTTACGCCGGGCTGGTGCGAGCCACCGATGGGAACTTCTACGGGACAACCTTGGAGGGCGGGTCCAACACCGGCTGTTCTCTCGGCAGCGGCAGCTGCGGCACGGTCTTCAAAATCACGCCAGGGGGCACGCTGACCACGCTGTACAGCTTTTGCGCTCAACATGGCTGCGCTGACGGCGGCAACCCTTACGCCGGGTTGGTGCAAGCCACCGACGGGAACTTCTACGGGACAACCTTCGGGCGCGGGGTCAACGGTTATGGCACGGTGTTCAAAATCACTCCGGCAGGCGCGCTGACCTCGCTTTACAGCTTTTGCTCTCAAATGAACTGCGCTGACGGCCAATACCCTCAAGCCGGGCTGGTGCAAGCCACCGACGGGAACTTCTATGGGACAACCCCCGAGGGCGGCGGCGGGGTCTACCACCAGGGCGGCACGGTCTTCAAAATCACCTCAAGCGGCACCCTGACCACGCTCTACAACTTTTGCTCACAACCCGCTTGTTCCGACGGCGCCGACTCCCTGGCTGCACTGCTACAAGGCACCGATGGGAACTTCTATGGGACGACAATCGGAGGCGGGGCCTACTGCACACCCAACAGCGGCTGTGGCACGGTCTTCAAAATCACCCCAAGCGGCATGCTGACCACGATGCACAGCTTCGACGACACTGATGACGGCAAAGCGCCCTTCGCCGGGCTGGTGCACGCCACCGATGGGAACTTCTATGGGACAACCGCGTTTGGCGCAAACCCTGCATGCACTGCCGGCCTCCACGGCTGTGGCACAGTCTTCCGGCTGTCGGGGCCCCCGCCCAGCACGACGACGGTGACTAGTTCGCCCAATCCTTCCACGTTCGGAGATGTGGTGACCATAACCGCGACGGTAAGTCCTGCGGGACCGCCGGCGCCGACCGGGACGGTGAGCTTCACCTCGAACGGCACCGCGATTTCCGGCTGCACCGCCGTGCCGCTGACCTCGTCGCTTACGGCAGTCTGCATGACTTCGACGCTGGCGGTGGGCACGGATGCGATCGTAGCCACCTACTCCGGCGATGCAAACTATTCCGGCAGCAGCGGCACGCTCGCGCAATTGGTTAACCCGATTCCATCGCCCCTGCAATTCGTCGCCGTCACCCCCTGCCGTCTGATTGACACGCGGTTAACCGGCGGTCCAATTCCAGGGGGCACTTACCGGAGCTTCCCCATTCCGCAAGAAGGCGGCTGCAACATTCCCGACACTGCGGCAGCGTACTCGCTGAATGTCTCCGTGGTGCCGCAAGGTCCGCTGGGTTACTTGACCATCTGGCCCACGGGGGAAGGCCGGCCCGTAGTGGCCACTCTGAACTCGCTGGATGGTCGCATCAAAGCCGACGCCGCCATCGTGCCAGCGGGCGACAGCGGCGCGGTTAGCATTTACGTCACCAACACGACTAATGTGATTCTCGACATCAATGGCTACTTCGCGCCGGCATCTGGTTCCACGCTGGCCTTTTATCCTCTGCCGCCCTGCCGAGTCGCCGACACGCGTCACAGCACCTATCCGCCGGGCCTGGGACCGCCGTATCTAACGGGCGGCCACGAACGCGCCTTCCCCATACTCAATGCCACGAGCTGCAACATTCCCTCGAGCGGCGCGGCCGCCTATTCGCTGAACTTCTCCGTGGTCCCCCACGGCCCGCTGGGTTACATGACGGTCTGGCCCACTGGCCAATCCCGGCCGCTGGTGTCAACCTTGAACGATATTCCCGCGCAGATTATCGCCAATGCGGCGATTGTGCCCGCCGGTAGCAGTGGCGAGGTTTCGGTCTTTCCCAGCAGCGACACCGACTTGATCATTGATATTAACGGCTACTTCGCGCCGCCGGGTACGGGCGGGCTGTCGCTCTATGCGGTAGCGCCTTGCCGGGTGATCGACACGCGCCAGATCGGACCGCCCTTCAGCGGGACGCTGAGTCCTCCGGTGGACGTGGTGGGGAGTTTTTGTGGACCGCCCGCCACGGCGCAGGCGTACGTCTTCAACGCGACGGTTGTCCCGACAGGCGGCCTGGGGTATCTGACGCTGTGGCCCGACGGCACCAATCGGCCTACGGTCTCGACCCTGAACGCCTTGGATGGATCGATCACCAACAACATGGCGATCGTGCCTAGCACCAATGGAAAGGTCGATGCCTACGCATCCGGGATCACACAATTGATCCTCGACATCTCCAGTTACTTTGCGCCGTAGGGCGGCAAACCCGTTCAGTCGGTTAATTTGGCCGCGACATGGCGTGGTCGCGGGTGGTTCGATGCGGTATACCTGCTCAGCAGTTGAGCGCCAAGGGGAAAGTCCAGGAGATCCAGCGCAGCTCGACAATCTTGGAGCGGCAGAGCGCCACCTCGATTCCACGGCGTAGCTGGGCCCGCGGTATCGCCGCCCTGAGAACCGATGTCATAGATTACGCAGATGTTGGGATGTTGCAGGGCGGAGATGGATTTGCTTCCTGCTCGAAGCGCGTTCGCAGATCTGGGTTCGAAGACAGATGAGCCGGGAGGATCTTAATTGCGACCGTGCGCTGCAGCCTGGTGTCACGGGCCAGGTACCCTCGCCCATGCCGGCGGCGCCGAGCAGCGATTGGATCTGGTACGGCCCCAGTCTCGTGCCCGAGGTCAAAGACATGCGCGCATTATAGTCTGGGCCGCTGAGCTCACTCGGAAATTCCGCCCTGCCGCTGGGATGGGCGCATTACCCCACTCGATTCCGGTCGGATAACACGTAAAACCGGAAGCAATCGGCCATGGACAACCGGACAGGATTGTCAGCTGGCTCATTCGCACGAAAAGCCTACTGCCAATCGGTCGCGCCGTGTTCAAATGTCGTTAGCTGATCTGCACATTTCACTCGGATTGGAACTCTGCCCATGCGCGTTGCCCTTCTTACTACCTTCGCCGCCAGCCGGAAAGAACCTCTGGTCGCCATGATGGACCGAGTGCACCAGGGCTTCCTGGCTGCCGGAATAGCCGAACCGTTTATTCAATTCAACTTCGGCGACGGATTGATAGGAGGCGGCGTCTCCAGTGTCGATCGCGTGCTGAAACGTCACCCTGAGCTGGCGCGATTTGTCACCGAGGCTGCGCCCATGCCGGGAATCCCCGGGGCACGGCGCATCTCCAATGGGCCCATGTCATCCGGTGCAGGCGAGAGAGTGCCTTACTCGACGTTGCAAGCCATCACAGCCGGAGTTCCCCGCTCCTTCCCGTTCCACGGCATCGCCATCCATTTTCATTCGCCGGAGTTCGGCGAGGTGATGCCCATCCCCACCCCCGCCGCGAAGATGATGTCGGGTGTTCTGATCACCGATAGCTGGTGGGTCAACGGGCGCCAGCGTTCGCTGTCGTCGTGCAGTGTGGTCGAGGTCGAGCCCGGCGATAAGAAGCTGCCCATGCCGTCGGGACCGCTGGCTACGGTCCTGGCCGCATGTGGCAAAGCGCGAAAGACCATACAGGCCCCCTATCCCGGGCAGCTCGGACCAGGGCCGGTGCCTGCGGTTCGCCTGCCCTCGGGATGGAACAGCCCGAGCGTCAATCCTGAACTCGCCGTGGCGGTGAAAGCCATCGCGGTGAAATACCGGGACCGGCTGCCGGAGATCGTCAAGCAGATTGGGTTGCCGCACGACCTTCCGGGCCTGGCGGAGATGAACCGGCTGGCCCCGTTCGGCGTCCACGCCGGACCGAAAAAGCCGGCTTTGGAGCGCGTCTTCAAGCCCCTGGGATACAGCGTTCGCGGCGGCACTGCCGGCGAAACTGGCAGCTTCTCACTGCGCCGGCGGACCGCGGCGAATTCAACGCTGGAGCTCACCTTGGACTGCGGCACATGGAGCCATAGCCTGCTGGCCATCTTCAAGGTTTGGGGGTTGGGCTGGAAGGCAACGCTCACCATTCCCCCAACCGAGAAGGCGGTAGCCGGAGGGCAGTACCCGATCGGCGATGCCGAGCAGTGGCAGAAGATCGTGGAGAATATGGGGACCCTGGTGGCGGAGTTGGAACGCACCTTCGTTCCCGAGATCGAAGCGGTGACCGGCCCCTCGCCGGAGTGGTATCAGCCGGAGAGTTGATCGGGTGGTACCATGGCCGACTGATGGTGCACCCGGCCGTTATGGTCGCAGCAGCGGGTGAGGCGCCGCAAGAGGTCCGCGCCCTCCGCAATGCCTAGTCGCCCAGACCGACACGCCGCAGCAGAGTTTGACATCGCGGTTCGGAGCGGACGCTGTCCAGTCGAGGATCGACCTTCAAAAGGACCAGGAATCTCGAAATCACTCAGTAGTTGCTTCTCTGACGGTCGGCGCGGCGGCTTGGTTCACATCTTCGCGCTTGCACTTGTGCGCGTTGAACTGCTGTTGGATAGCGGCCTGTGCTTCCGACGGCCCACTGAGCGGCTGGTGTGCTGGGAACTGCATATTGCAGAACTCGCAGACTCCCAGCACTGGAATGTTGTTCGTCCGCCGGACGATCCGAAGTTTTCGCTTTGCCATGCCTCAAGTTTACGCCGTTCGTTCCGGCGTTCAATGCCCATGAATTTCAACCTGCACAAGCGTCCTTGAAGGTCTTCATCCCTGCTAGCAGGTTTTCGTCGGTCGCCGGGATTGGGTTCGCCAGGTGAGGAGCGTGTCGCGCCGCAGAAGCTTTCAAGGCCATTTGCGCAAAAGCCTTCTCCCATCCTGGGGGGCTTGCGTTGGCGTGAGTTGGCCAGAAACCGAGCCAAGCGATGCCCACGGCCAGCACGGGAAGCGTCAAAATTCCGGTCAACCAGCCTGCGAGAAATCCGCGCATACCTGCAACCTCCCCAGACACACCAATAGTCTCTATTAGTGCGGCACCCTGTTGGCCACAACAAAGGCGCTGGAAGGGTCGTATCTTGCGACACTTGCGAGCAGCCGGCTCCTCTTCGACAGGGTACGGTTGTTCGAAAACAGGGAGCAGTGTCCGAAGCCGGACAGGCGCGCGTCGAGGGCCTAACCCTACCGCCCCAGTAGCCAGAAGACGACCGGACTGCCCAGAGCAGCCAACAGAATATTCATAAAGGTCACGGTCGAAGCCAATTCCCCATCGCATTTGTAGCGGACCGCGAATACGGGTCCCAAAACGGCCGATGGCATGGCAGCAATCAGAACCAGGACCTGACGCTCCAAACCCGAGAGGTGGTAGGCAACAGCCTGCCAGTATGCCAGCAGCGGCTGCAAGCCCATTTGCAGGACGGCTGAAATGGCCACGATGGGCAGGAGCCGTTTGAGGGATTCGACCTTGATCTGCATGCCCAGGATGAGACATGCGAGGGCCGCTAGTGTCCCGTCGATCATCTTGGCTGCCTCGAGAATGGGAACGACGAAGGGAGATTCGAGGGGTAGGTGAAACCGGGCCACGGCAAAGCCCAAGATCACAGCGATGAAGATGGGAGAGCGGAAGTACTGGAGCAGGGTGCCGAGCGGAGAGCCCGCCGTCTTCGAGGCTTCGCCAAAATGCATGGCCACCAGCGGGCATAAGGTGAAGATGGGCAGGCCCACCGCCAGCTCGCTGATCACGATAGCTTCCGTCATGGCGCCAGGGTCATGGGGAAACGTGTACTGGAAGCTCAGCGCTTCCCATTTCCGCTTGCCGCTGCAAAAGAGAACTTGGCGATGAAGGCGTTCTGCGCGTTGTTCCCCGGGTAGGTCTGCGCCGGATTTTTCAGCGGAAAATCAGACGAGGAGGTGAGTCCGGTCACCACCACGTTGCCGTCGGGATCGACCGCCAGTCCATAAGCGCGGTCAACTCCGTTCCCGCCGACGAAAGTGGAGTAGCCCAACCAGCTACCGCCTGGGCTGACTTGCATGAGTACCGCGTCGGAGTTCCCGCCCAGAGTGGTGATCAAGGCGTTGTTGGTGTATGGAAACTTCGTAGGAGCCGTAAGGGGAATTGGAAAAGGGACGTATTCGATGCCAGGAGAATAGGTTTCCCCGCCCACATACACTGCGTTGTTCGAATCGACTACCACGCCGGTGCAAAAGGTCGTAAGGCCGCCTTTCTTGGCCGATCCACCTCCCAGAAACGTGGCATAGACAAGCGATGCCTCGCCTTCCAGGGAAGGATCAATCTTCACCAGAAAGGGCTCGTCTCCGGACTTGAGCGGCTTGAGAAAAGGTGCGTTGTTGTAAACGCTGGGCACCGTCGGCCCGTTCATGGGAAAGTCGGCCGACTCCGTACGGCCCGTGGCCACGATGAGCCCGTTTACATCCAGAGTTACGGCGTAGGCGTCATCCCGCGCCTCTTTGGAGTTGGCGCCGAGGTAGGTGGAGTAACGCGCGGAATACTCCGAGGACGGATCGCCGGGCTTGCTGGATTTGAACTCCGACAAGAATCCGTTACTGGTGTAACCCGAGGGCGCAGCCTGGCTTCGATAAGCGTTGCTGGTGGTAGGGAAATGGTAGGAATTGGTATAGCCAGCCACGGTGATGCGGTCGCCGCGGGCGTTCACGGTTACGCTGTGCCCTTTTTCGTCGCGCTCACCTCCCAGAAAGCTGCAGTAAATCCGCGAGTCCGCGCCGCTCTTCGCGGGATCAAAGATGCACAGGAAAGCGTCCGTTGAACCCTTGAGCTCGCTCTGCAGGGCGTTGTCGGTCACCGGGAACTTGGTCCCCCCGTCGCCGCCGCCGGAACTGGTGGTGCCTGTGACATAGACCAGACCATTTGCATCAACAGCGACGTTGTTGCCGTTGCTGTTGTTATCGGTAAAGCCTGATCCATCCACTTCACTCCCGCCCAGGTACGTCGAGTAGCGCAGATTGCCGTTCGCATCAAAAACGGTCACGAAGTAGTCCGACTGTCCGTTGTTATGGTCCTGAAAGGCGTTCTTGATGGGGAATGATTCCGACCCCGACCCATCCGAAGTGGTCATGCCAGCGACGGCAACTCCTCCGTCGGGCATGGCCGCCACCCCCACACCCATGCTCTGCTTGTTACCGCCCAAATAAGTGGTCCAGAGCACGCTGCCAGCGGGGTCGTACTTGGCCACGAAAGCCGACATGCTGCTGTGTGGGGCGGGTCGCGGTTGCCAGGCGTTCAGCACCGGAAGGGTGGAGGACCGGGTGCCCCCGGTGACATAGGTATTTCCCTGAGCGTCGCTGCCGGCGTTCTGCGCGAAGGTGCGGTCATCGGCGCAAGACGCACAGGGCGTCAGCCCTCCCAAGTAGGTGGAAAAAATCAGCTGTGGTGTCCCCGGCGCCGGCAAAGTCTCCTGCGCCTGCGCGAACGAGTAGTCGCTGGCGAGAATCGCGGCGATCACCAAACACAGACTTACCACAGGATGGCAAACCATTCGGCGAATCATGCAGGACTCCTTTTCGGGATACTTGACCCAGCATCGGCGCCGGGGGCGATGGCTGCTTGCGCCGCTTCGGCGGAACTGTGATGGAAAGACTGACCGCCAGCAGGAACAACGGAAATTTTTTCTCTTGCGACAGTTGTTTGTCAGTGATGCCTGCCGCATGGCGCCGTGACAGACCGAAGCAATAACCAAGCACGCGGTCTAGAAACGGGTTGTGCAGGTCGCCGCTTCGCGCGCAAAGAGTTAAAGGAGTCATGGGGTGATCTCCTACGCCGTGAGCTTGCGCACACGCGAACTGGGAATTCGCATGGCCCTTGGTGCGGCCAGGAAAGACGTGCTTGCCATGGTGCTTCGGCAGGGCTTGACCTTCGTTGGGGTTGGCCTGGTCACCGGATTTGCCACATCATTATTAATGACGCGATTCCTGTCTTCTCTGCTTTTCCAAGTCCATCCGTTAGACCTGGTAACCACGCTCCTTGTGAGCTTGACGCTTGCTGCCGTGGCCTTGCTGGCCAACTATCTTCCGGCACGCCGAGCGTCCAGGGTCGATCCCATGGTCGCGTTGCGTTGTGAGTATTCTGGGAGTTCTGCCGGGATGACCCGTTACACCGGCAGGGGCTTATCGGGAGTCGAGTGGAGTACAGGATGAAGCATTTCGTCCACTTTTCTCAGAAGGTCGCTTCGCGATACCGGCTTCTGCATGAAGATTGCTCCCTCGGAAATCAGCTGTTGAGTTACTGGGGCCTCGGCATAGCCGGAGACGTACAAGGCTTTCGCTTCGGGATGCAAAACTTGTACCCTTTTCACAACTGAGGGCCCATTGATGTCAGGCAGAACAATGTCGCTGATCATCAGAGGAATCTGTCCCGCGTACTGCTTGGCCAGGTCGATGGCATGCTCACCCTGGCGGGCTTGCAAGACGTTGTAGCCGCTCCCTCTAAGAGCGATGCAGGTCAGTTGCCGCACAGATTCTTCGTCTTACAGCAGTAGAATGGTTTCCGTACACCTGGGATAGTCACTCCGCATTTCGGAGGCTGAATTCGTCGGTAGTGATCGGGCCTTTTCATCCACGCGCGGCAGATAGATGTCGAAGGTGGAACCC
>PLXE01000088.1 GCA_003151335.1 Acidobacteriaceae bacterium | reverse complement strand
CGCGCAAGGCCTGGTCGACCATCTGCCGGATCGCCCGCAACGGGTGCTCGGCGGGAACTCGCTGCTCCAGGTTGATGTAGCTGAACATGGCGTCTTGCTGCTTCTCATCTCCACGCATGCTACTTACATACCCTACTTACCTGTGGAAAGGCTCGTGCCTTCTGAGTTACCATCACTTTTTTCAGCAGCCTCTGAAGCCGTGCCCCTTCAAAACGTGAAATGCTCATGAATAATTCAGGTGAAGGTCGGCACTACCCGAGCTACAGCTACCTCGCGCCAGCCACCGGCCGCGCAATCGTTTCGTGTAAGATCAAGGATTCGCATGGCGTGGATGATCCAAGCTGAGAATGTTCGCAAAACCTACCACATCGGCAAAGTGGATGTGCCAGCCTTGCGCGGCGTTTCCCTCGAGGTCGAGAAGGGTGAATTCGTCAGCATTGTCGGCCCGTCTGGCAGCGGGAAGTCCACCCTGTTCTACATCCTGGGGGGACTGACCCACGCCGACTCCGGGCGGGTGCTGATCGACGGCATAGATTTCACGGCCTTGTCGGATTCGGCGCGCACCCGCATGCGCAAATCGAAAATTGGCTTCGTCTTCCAGAAGTTCAACCTGCTGCCCACGCTGACGGCGCAAGGCAACATCGACATCGCCCGCGACATCGCCGGCAAAAGCAACGGAAAAGGCAACCACGAATACATCAATCGAATCACGCGACTGCTGGGCATTGACCAGCGCCTGGAGCATCGCCCTTCCGAGTTGAGCGGCGGCGAGCAACAACGGGTGGCGCTGGCGCGCGCGCTGGTGAATCAGCCCGCCATCGTGCTGGCCGACGAACCCACCGGCAATCTCGATTCGCAGAATTCCGAAATTGTCCTGAAGATGCTGCGGCAATCGAACCAGGAACTGGGACAGACGGTATTGATGATTACGCACAATCCCGAAGCGGCGACCTATGGCGATCGCATCATTCACATGCGCGATGGTTCCATTGTGCCGCCCGCGAAGGACTCGCAATGGAGCCTCGCCCATGAATGATGACTTTCCACGCAGTGGTGTGTCCTCGCTCTCATTTGCCCGGCGGTTCAGGCTTTCGCTATAATTCAAAGCGGCGAGCGGGAGTAACTCAGTGGTAGAGTGCGACCTTGCCAAGGTCGAAGTCGCGGGTTCAAATCCCGTCTCCCGCTCCAGGATATGTCGCCCTCGCCGTGCGCGAGGGTTTTTCGCACCACCTATCCTCGAGGCGCGGTACCCAAGTGGTAAGGGAGAGGTCTGCAAAACCTTTATGCGTGGGTTCGATTCCCACCCGCGCCTCCAACATTTCCATACGTAATCCTGCGGGTCCGGGGTCCCTCACTGCGTTCGGGATTTCGCCTGCGGGCTCCCGCTGCGCTCACGCCCGCAAAACGGCTCAAGTTCGATTCCCACCCGCGCCTCCAACATTCAGCTGTCAGCCTTCAGCTCTCGGCTGTCCCAAAGAAAAACCCATCCCCGTGTGATTTCGGTCACAGCCAATTGTTCAATCGGCGCGACACACTAGAACAGTGTTTATGGATCGATTTGCCATTATCACCAACCGCAAACGGGCGATCATCGCGTTGGTGCATTCTGTCTTTTTTCTGGGAGTAGCTGGACTGCAACTCGCCATTTCTCACGCCGAGGCATTTTCGATTCACCGGGAGAAGATCGCGGGCAGCATCGTTCTGCTGGCTGTTTATGTGATCGTTACGACCATCCTTCTGGTCCTGCTGCGCTACTCGCATTGCGCCAAGGAGAAGCTCTATTTCGCTTTCTGCGCCGCCGGCGCGGCCTTTGGACTGGTACGAATCCTGCTGGGCGACCCCGTGCTGCACGCTAACGTGGCGAGGGTGCTGTTGCTGTTTTGCGCCGTGCTCACTGGCGCCGTAATACTGCGCAACCACTCCGCCGTTGAAACCGGCCAAGTGGAAACGCACTAGCCAATCGCTGCCACCGTTCTATTTCCTCGACGCCAGCAATTCGACCACTTCCTGGCTGCCGTTTTGCGCTGCCATATCGGCCGCAGTCTGCCCCTCATCGGTCTTAATGGCCAAATCAGCGCCCGCGTCCAACAGCGCCTGCGCCCGCTCCACACTGTTGTGCATGGCCGCCTCGTGCAACGCAGTGTAGCCACGTTGTTGTTGGGAGTTGGGATTCGCTCCAGCGCGTAAGACCAGCTTCAGGAGCGCTGCATTGCGCGACGCAGCCGCGCTGTGGATCACCGCAATTCGGCTGGGCGACACTGCATTGGCGTCAGCGCCGTGCTGGACCAGGGTTTCCGCCGCTTCCAGCTGCCCGAAGAAGCACGCCAGATGCAGAGGCGTAAAGCCATCGGCGCTGCCCGCCTTGACCATTTCGCCATCGTTCGCCAGCAGCCGGTTGAGCCGCGCGACATCGCCTAAGGCAGCGGACTCGAAGATGTCGAGGTCACCCGCCGCCTTACGCAACAGGTCAACGATCTCCATCCGGTTTTCGTAACGCGCCTGCATCAGCGCAGAAATGCCGGCCGCATTGCGGGCATGCGCCACATCTGGGTCTGCCGCAATCAACTGCGCAATGCGCCCTTTGTCGTTCGCGGTAATCGCAGCGAACACGTCTTCTTCCATCTCAGCCTCCTGCTCAGAATGCCGCAGCTCCGGCTTCGGCAACGGCGTGGTCCTGCTCGCCCGAGCCACCGCTCACGCCGATGGCGCCCACAACTTTTCCGTCGCGTTTCAGCGGAATGCCTCCCGCAAAGATCATGATTTTGCAGTCGTTGGAGACATGAATACCGAAGAATTGTCCGCCCGATTGCGAATGCGTGGCCAGGTCCCTAGTGGCGATGTCGAAGGCACGCGCGGTGTAGGCCTTCTTCATGGAGATATCGATGCTGCCGATCCACGCGCCATCCATGCGAACATGCGCCACGATGTTGCCGCCCTCGTCAGCCACCGCGATGTTCATGGGTTGACCGATTTCCTGTGCCTTTTTTTCGGCGGCCGCAATCACGCGGCGCGCGTCTGCAAGATTTACTCCCGCCATTCTTCCTCCGTAGTGAGTCATGAGTCACGTGCCGCATAGGCGGCGGTTTTCGACAATAACGGGTGGCAGCGCCTTTGGCAAGCGTGCCTCTTTCCCAAGCTCACCCGCCCGCTCCGAAAAGGCTGTACAGCAGAATTCCCAGGACGAGCAAGGTGATGAGCACGTACAGGTAATCGCGCTCGATGGCGAAGGCGATGGCGGAAAACAGCACCCGCGCCACCGGGGTGGCGATCAGCAGCAGCAATCCGAGTTGGATGATCGCCTGGCCGCTCATGCCCAGGGCGCCGTGAACGATGCCGCTCACGCTCTTCAGGTTCTCAGGTTCGCCGCGGAACACGGCGTAGTTCGGCACCCCGGTCCCATGGCGAGCGAAGTACACGACGGCCCCGCAGAAAACCACAGCCGCGGCCAGCGTCACCCCGGTACGCAGCAGCGCGCCGACAATGATTTCAATGCGTTGATCGCCCCAATCATGCGTGCTCATATTCGCCCGGTTATTCCTTTGTAGATCATCTCGAATCCCAGCACGACGATGACCGTAGCGAACAAGTACCGCAATACCTTGACTCTGGCCCTCATCAGCACCCGCGCCCCGATGAGCGAGCCCGCCAGCACGCCCAGCATCACCGGCATGGCCAAACCGGGAGCAATGTAGCCGCGGTGCAGATACAGTCCGGCGCTCGCGGCCGCGGTCACGCCGATCATGAAGTTGCTGGTGGTGGTCGAAACTTTGAACGGAATCTTCATCGCCCGGTCCATGGCCAGCACTTTCACTGCGCCCGAGCCAATGCCCAGCAATCCGGAGAGCGCACCCGCCACGAACATCAGGCCGTATCCGGCGGGAACACCGGTGACGTTGTAAGACTCCTTTCCGTTTGGACCGGGATAGGCGCCATTCAGGCGCAACCGCTGTGCCAGCTTCGAGGGAGGCAGATGAGCGCCATCCACATAGTGGCGGCTCGACAGATAAGCGGAGCACAGCAGCACGACCCCAAACACAATCGCGATCGCGTTGCTGGAAACATACAGAGCGATGCCGACTCCGGCGAGCGCGCCAACTGTGGTGGCGGTTTCCAGAAACATGCCGATGCGAATGTTGGAGTAGCCTTCGCGCACGTACGCGGCCGCCGCGCCGGAAGAGGTCGCAATCACGGAAACCAGCGAGGCGCCAATGGCGTAGCGGATGTCCACGTGGAACAACAACGCCAGCATGGGCACCACCACGACCCCGCCGCCCAGGCCGGTCAGGGCTCCCAGAAATCCGGCCAGCAACGAACCAAGCCCGATCAGCGCGCTGAATTCAAGGACATTCATGCAATCTTACCCACGCTTACGATGTGCGGCTTTCGAATTGCCTGACCACAGGAAAGTGTATGGATTGTAAATGCAGGGCGGGCGTTGGCCAGCAGTGGAAAGCAAACTGAATTTTAGACTGTCGAACGCGTCACGGTAAAGTATCCGTGCGGCGCGGTGTCCCAAGTGGTAAGGGAGCGATCTGCGAAACCTTTATGCATGGGTTCGATTCCCACCCGCGCCTCCAGGTTTTCCCTACAACATCCTGGTGGCCCCGGACCGCCCCCGACAACCGGCGCGGTCCAGGGTTGTGTCCGCGGCGGCGATTTTTCACTAATCATCAAGCCCTGCCATATCTTCAAGCAGCAGACTATTTGTGAAGGAAAACGTAACGAATCAGGACGGCTGACGAAGTGTAATAACACCCAAACAGAATGGGTTCGACGATCAGCCAGTGCTTGGCGCTAACCCGGTCGCGAGACTTCCGCAACAGATACATTCCGGTACTAGATACGACGCAGACTAGTACGCCCGCCAGCGCGAGCCAGAGAACACTGTGCGTTAAGATCACGAGCAATCCTGCGAACCACGGCAAAATGCCGGAAAAGATCGCCAGAAGCACGGGGCGTCTGGATTTTGGTTGAGTCTGGTTTGTCATGTGTCGCTGAATGATGACACTTGCCAGCCTAACTGTCGAGAACAGCCGGCCATTTCACAGTAGCCAGAATGGCGCCTGCGAGGCCGTCGCCTGAATCTGGCCATGGCATTTCTTTGGTGCTTGGCCTTGGCATTACTGAGGTTCGAGGAAATGTAGTCTCTAGGCTATCCGCTCTACAAAAGCATTGGCCCGGCAACCCAAAACTAAGGCTGGGCCGCATTGCCGCCGCTGTAGTAGCCGTCTCTGGCCTGCACCACAAGATCTTTCTGCGTGGTTGTCAGATGGATCTTACGGTAGCCAGGTGCGGCGTCAGCCTTGTCGGGCGAATAGCCCAGGCTGTACTGGTTGCGCAGCTCTTCTTCAATGCTGGCGTAGATTTGATCGATCGACTGCTTCTTGGAAACTTCAAAGAAGCGGCCGCCAGTCTCCCTTGAGATCTGCTCCATAACTTTCTTGCCATCGGGATGGGATTGCTGGGGATACCCCACAGGTCCGCCGCGACCCATGCCGCCGGGGCGACCCATGCCGCCGCCCATTCCGCCCATGTGACCGCCGAAGCCCCCGTTTCCATAGGCCTCGCGGTCGGAAAAAAGAATGGAATAGACCAGCGTGTTGGCGCGCTGCGCCGCCTCGATGGCTCGGGTCAGCGTCAGTCTGCTTCCGGTGTCCACGCCGTCGGAGAGGATGATGAGCGCCTTACGGCCCTGCTGCTTCTGCATCAGCTCGTCCGAGGCAAGGAAGACGGCGTCGTAGAGCGTGGTGCCTCCGCCCCGGTGATGGCCGCCTGAACCGGATGAACCGGGGCCGCCGCTTTGCTCGAACTTCGGATTGTCCAAGTTCTCCAGAGCGGCGTTCAGCTTCTTACGCGAAGAGGTCAGGTCCTGCAGCAGTTCGATCTCCCAGTCGAAATGAATGACGAATGCTTTGTCCTTGTCTTCGCGCATCAGGTGTTCCAGAAAGGCATAGCTGGCGATGCGCTCCTGCTCCAGCACGCGCCGCTGACTCGGGCTGGTGTCCACCAGCAGACCGAGCGTGAGCGGAAGATCGGTTTCTTTGGCGAAGTAGCGAATCGTCTGCGGACGGCCGTCTTCCTCCAGCTTGAAATCGTCCTTGGTGAGGTTGCTGACGATTTGGCCGTGCTTGTCGCGCACGGTCGCCAGCACATTAACCACTTTGACGTCGGATGAGAAGGTCGGCGTCTGCTGGCCCCGCAATGGCAGATATGACACCAGGAGAGATGTCAGTGTCGCCGATAAAATCCAGCATCTTGGCGCGTGCGATCGCGATTGAGTTGGCAAGCTGACTCGCTTCCTGGGATTTGGATTCTTATGAAACCGTTTAGCTGGAATGCTTATGAACCCGCGAGCGGCGCAGAAGTTCCTCGCCGCAATTTCTCCACCCGTTCGGCCATCGCCCACTTCAGGTCGTCAATCCCCGCGCCGGTCACCGCCGAGATGGGAAACAGCTGCAGCTTCTTGCGCTTGCAGTAGCGTTTCAGCTTGGCAAGTTTTTCTTTGTTCGCCACATCCATTTTCGACGCGATGACGATCGTCGGTTTCGAGTCCAATCCTGCGCCGAAGGTCGCCAATTCGCGGGTGATCACCTCGTAATCTTGCACCGGGTCTGACCGGCCGCTGGCGTCCGAGACGTCCACCAGGTGCGCGAGCAAGCGGGTGCGCTCGATGTGCCGCAGAAACTGCGTGCCCAGCCCCGCGCCTTGGCTGGCGCCTTCGATCAGTCCAGGTATGTCGGCCACCACAAAACTGATTTCTTCGGGCGCTTCCCCGACCGCTACCACGCCGAGGTTGGGCTGCAAGGTGGTAAAGGGATAATCGGCAATCTTGGGCCGCGCCGCCGAAATACGCGAGATCAGCGTGCTCTTGCCGGCGTTGGGATATCCGACGAGCCCGACGTCGGCGAGCAGCTTCAATTCCAGACGCAGTGCGCGCTCTTCTCCGGGGTGTCCCTCCTCGTGCTCGCGGGGGGCCTGATGGGTCGAGGTAGCGAAGCGGGCATTGCCGCGGCCGCCGCGACCGCCGTGCGCCGCTACGACGCGCTCGTCGGGATGGGAGAAGTCATGCACCACTTCGCCGGTCATCTCGTCGTAAACGATGGTCCCGACAGGCACCTTCAGCACGACGCTTTCGCCCTCGCGGCCGGTTTTGTTGGAGCCCTCGCCATGGCGCCCGCGCTCGGCCTTGTATTCGGGATTGAAGCGGAAGTGCACCAGGGTGTTGTGACGCTCGCTCGATTCCATCACCACGTCGCCACCATGACCGCCATCGCCGCCGGAGGGACCGCCGCGCGGCACGAACTTCTCACGCCGGAAGGCCATGCAGCCGTTGCCGCCATCGCCCGCCTTCACCCGGATTCTTGCTTCGTCAACGAACATAGGAAAGCCACTCCGGAAGCGCAATCGCATCGGCCAGCAAGTGGCATACCAGCGACAGAATCATGACAGAATCATAATGACACCGGCATGTGCATATTCACCCGGAAAAAGCGATAAGAGCGATGACCCAAGCCAAGGCTTCAGCCTAGATGACTATTTCCTTGCCGCAGGTGAAGCAGCGCGGACCTTGACCAGAGTCCCGTCGGGGAGCGGATTCCCCAGGAATTCGACTATGCCATTGCGCACCACGCCATTGAGTTCGGGTATCACCGACGCAACCCCGCCGACATCCGTGGCGCTAACCGCAGGCGCTCTTTTCGCGATGCCGCGGTCCATGGCCAGGTTCGCCAGGCGGTCGGCGTCGCGGTTCTTTTCGCGCAGCACGTGCTTGATCTCGAAGTAGTCAAGCTGGTCGATCATCTTCATCGCGCGGGCGTGCAGCTCCTTCAGCGTGGCATTGCTGACTTTGTACTCGCCATTGATTTGCTTCACCATCAGCTCGGAATCGCTGACCACCTTCAAGGCCTTGAAACCGTGCCCGCGGGTGTAGTTGAGGACGGCCAGCAGGCCTGAATATTCGGCGTAATTGTTGGTCTGGCGGCCGAGAAACTCGCTGAGTTCGGCGACGGGACGGCCAATCTCGTCCTCGATAACAACGCCATATCCCGCGGGGCCGGGATTGCCGCGGGCGCCGCCATCAATGTAGGCGACCAGGTAGCCTTCGTCCGAACTATCAATTGCGCCGCCGTCGAACTCCTGCGAGCGATACTGGGATTTCGTGGGAAATGGGCGAACGGGCATGACCTGTAGTTTATCCCAAAACTTTTTGATGCGGTGAGCCGCCCTGCCATCGCGGAGCCCATTCTGGCGGCGGATTTGCTTGATACTATCGTCCGGTCGCTAACCGCAGCGCCAGTCGCTCAGGCAGTGACGCCGCAAAAATCCTATCCTGCGCCTTCTTTACGTTGTAAGGAACGCGGTAGAAGGTAACCCGCGCGGGTGCCTTCCCGTTCTTCTCATAGAGAGCGAAGGCCGCCCGCCAGTCACCATCGCGAGGCTGGCCGACCGAGCCGGGATTAATGAGGTAACGCTCACCCGGCGTAAGCGTGAGGGTAAACTCCGCAACGCCCTCCATGGTGTCGTAACCAGGCGCGAAGTAATGCGTCTTGCCCTCCTGGTATACGAAGCCACCCTGCACATGGGTGTGCCCAAACATCATGACATCGGCATGGTCGGGCTCCCGGAAATTGGCGCTAGCGGTGGAAGCGTTTAACAGGTACTCATCTTCATCGCGCGGGGAGCCGTGCACGAACTCGAGTTCGGGTAATTCGTCGAGGCGGACCGGCCCCTGCGGCAAGCTCCGCAGCCAGTTCTGATGTCCGCGCACCAGCGCGATTTGGGTCCACTGCGCCGACAGGGCCGCCACCAGGTTGAACTCGGACAGGTCGGTCAGCCCGGTGCAGGCGCGATCATGATTGCCCCGCACCACCGGACCGCCCATGGCGCGCACCAGCTCGCACACTTCATTCGGCGACGCGTTGTAGCCGACCACGTCCCCCAGGTTCACGACCCGATCGTGCGCAGGAGCGGCGGCGAGGCAAGCTTCCATGGCTTCGAGGTTGGCATGAACGTCGCTGAGCACGAGAAGGCGCATCGGTCAGCGGACCTCCGCGGAGACAACCGGACAGCGGGCCAGATGGCCGGGCGCAACTTCGACCAGCGGCGGCAATTCGATCGAGCAGCTGGCAATGCGCCAGGAGCAGCGTGGCTCGAAGGCACAGCCCGGTGGCAGGCCCGTTATGGCAGGCACAGTTCCCTCGATAGTCTGGAGTGGTTGGCCGCGCTCGGTGCGCAGCGTCGGCACAGAGTGTAACAGCCCGCGGGTGTAGGGATGCGCCGGACGACAGAAAACTTCCTGCGCCGTTCCCATTTCGACCAGGCTGCCAGCGTACATCACTCCGATGCGGTGCGACACTTGCGAAACGACGGCAAGATCGTGGGAGATGAACAGCATGGCCAGGGAGAATTTCACGCGCAGCTCGCTGAGCAGGTCGAGCACTTGCGCCTGGATGGTGACATCGAGCGCGGTCGTCGGCTCGTCGGCAATCAGCAGCGACGGCCGGTTCACCACGGCCATGGCAATCATCACGCGCTGGCGCTGGCCGCCGGAAAGTTGATGGGGATAGTCGCGCGCGCGCCGGTCGGGGTCGGCAATGGCGACAGTGCGCAAGGCCTCGACTGCCAGCCGCCAGGCCTCGGCCTTGGTGACTTTCTCATGAGGAGAGTTCGGCGTTCGGGTAAAGCGGGCCTTCAGGCCCGCGTCAAGCTCGTTTTGAAGGGGCGCGCCTTCAGGCGCGCCGTTAAGCCCTATATTTTTGTCATCACGAGCGGACTTCAGTCCGCGAGGGATCTGCTTTTGTTTGAGCTCTTTGCTTCCCGCTGCGGATCCCGCGTGTGCCAGCACGGCCTCGGCAATCTGATCGCCCACGCGCATCACCGGATTGAGCGCGGTCATCGGTTCCTGGAAAATCATGCTGATGCCGGCGCCGCGGATGTGTCGCATCTCCGGCTCCGGCCTGGTGAGCAGGTCTTCTCCGCGAAATTGAATGTTGCCGTGAATTCGCGCTTGTGGCGGCAGCAGGCGCAAGATGGCCAGCGCGCTGACCGACTTCCCTGAGCCCGACTCCCCCACCAGTCCCAGCACCTCGCCCGGCGCAATCTGAAAGCTCACATCGCGGACGGCGGTCACGTTTCCCTGAGTAGTGACGAATTCGACGGTAAGATTGCGGACCTCAAGCAGCGGGGACACAAGTCCTATCGTAGCAGCCCGGCCGATGCCGTCAGTCCGAGCGGAGAACAGCGTAGTCGAAGGGAAGCTGCTCTTCACTGCGCGCGATTGCGAGCACACCAAGTCGCCGCGCCGCCCCATAGATGTTAGTTGCTTCGTCGGTCACGGTACGCGGTAGAGATCGCCGTTGCGCTGAACTCATACATTGAGACGGAGTTCGCCCATGCTTCTTCGTGAACTCTCGCCATGCCTGAATTGTTCCTTCCGGAGTCCACCTGATCTTTCTCTCAGATCGCCCTTTCCGGGCCTCTGTTAATACGCCGAGTCTTCGCGCCACTTCATAAATGCGGCTGGCCTCAGTTTGTACTTCGCCAGACACCGATTTTCGCCGTTTGCCTCCTTTGCACTGTGACGGGGTTAGTCCATGCTTCTGCTGGAAATCCTGCCACGCTGTCATCACTTTCTCTGGCGTCCATGCGGTTGTACTGGCAAAGCCGTGGCCCAAGATTTCGCGCACGTTGCGGGTGCCTCCGAGCCATTGATTCACGCGGATTGCCAAAGTGTTGTATGTCGGTCCTGGACGCCCCTTATACTTGCCACGCTTCCGGAGCCAATCCTCGGCAGGGAAAATACCGTCAGGCATGTGGGTCGCAAATTCCTTGCAGGTTATGAGCAATTCGTCGGCATTTGACCAATGCGACGTTTGGATGATGTGGTCAACTGGTTTGTCGAACCGAAAGGC
Organism: Acidobacteriaceae bacterium; assembly: GCA_003151335.1. Classification (GTDB taxonomy): domain Bacteria; phylum Acidobacteriota; class Terriglobia; order Terriglobales; family Acidobacteriaceae; genus Bog-257. Next base: position 60,599 of record PLXE01000088.1, on the reverse strand, counting down.
CTCGACGATGCCTATGTATGGCCTCAATATTTCCGTCAACGTCGCGTCCGATAGACAATGACGGTAAGGAATGCCGAGGAAATTTGCGTTGCCCTTGAGCCACTTCTCCTTGGATGATCGTGTTGCTTGGTACCTTCCACCGGACAATGAATTTTGCGGATCGCCCCATACTTCTACGTCGATCCAAGTGCCGGTCGCGGAAACAAAATGTAGATCGAAGCAGCCATAGCGCCGCCCCGATTGCTCCGAGTAACCTTGGGGGTAACGTTCCCCGCGCTTATGTTCAATGCCTCGGGCATAAAGGAAATTGGACAAGCACGCCTCTGGACGGCTACGCCAGCGCATTCCATTCCTGGATGGATAGAAGGTGCTGCTGGTAAGACTTCCCACTGCCTCCCTCAAGTCGTCCCAAGTACGACCAGAATTGAATACAGCGGATGCTAATGAACTATGCCCGTTGCGACGACACCACTCTACGGTCGGCAAGTCGCCGTCACGTTCTTTGATTTCCTTTGCTGTTGCAATAGCGGATTGCCATGACCATTTCGGCTTGGTCACGCCCCTGTAGTTACGATGCGACGCTCTCCAAGTTGCATACTCCTCAGTAAGCCCAAGCTCCTCTAAAAGTACTGGCTGCCTCAGACCAGCCGCAAGGAGACAGTGATAAAGTCGGCCCTTTTGCTTCTCCAAGAATGGCGTCGAAAGAGCGCTAATGCCTTGAGCAACATATAGGGCCCGGACGGTATCAAGAAGAGCGCTTTTGACCTTATTAGGATCAAGCGGAATACTCTCCCCAAGAAACTCTCTGGCAGCACGGGTATATGCAGCGTGTGCGTCTTCCACTGTCGAAAACAGTCCAAGATGGTGCTGCACACCCCCTACAGCAATTCGAGCCACCCATTTTTGAGCGGCTTTGTGCCAACCTACCCCTTGATACCCGCTTGTATTTGTCCGAATGAGCCTCACGGCTTGGCCCGTAGAATTCGTGCGTGTCATTGGGCGTTCTCCTGCGCCCTGATGAGCAACCCGATAGCCACCTGCGCCGGGCCGCTAATCGGGACCTCACCCGCCTGCCAGCGAATATATACGCAGGACGCGGGGACTGCGTGTCTCTTTCGCTTCGCTACAGGTTAAACTCATTACCCCCTTCTTCAATCGGAGCGCCGAAGTCGAAGTCCTTTGGGTCGATTGGGGGAAATTGTACTCGTGAACGATTATGCGTTTGAATCGCGAAGTCCTTCTCCGTTCCTTCGTGCTCGATGAATGGGCACTGTAGTCTCAGGGGCGTGGGATCAAAAAGCGAACCGTCTTTCCGGCGAACAACCGAGTGAGCATTGATGTATGTGAACCCGTCAGAGTCCTCGAAAAGCCAACCTCGGATCACAGTGCAATCAGGATTCTCCCGCACATAGGCTTCAGCATTCGGGTGGCATAGGTTGAAGTCTGCGCTTGATGAAGGTTCAGGGCTCACGAGACGAGCCTCGGGCCTGCGTCGATGTAAGGAGTTGGCGAGGTCCGCATCTGAGAGCCGAACGATAGATGAGTTCATTTTGCTCTCCCGATTACGAACCCCTTCTAGAGGGGGTCGTATGACCGACTCCGAACTTCTACCTCTTTTAGAACTCGTTGGCGCGGGGCCTACCTTTCGGTTTGAGTCCTCGCAGCACAGAACGAGGATATCTGACATTCCGGGGTTGCGCTGTGACGGGCGTTACAGACCTGTGCCCACCCTCTCGCCAAAGGCGGGCCAGAAGGGATGGGGGCACCGCAAGTCGACGTTCGCTTCTTGGCTGAATGCTGACGGCTGAATGCTGAATGCCGACGGCTGACAGGAACCTGTGGCTCGGATTATCACCACGGATTATCATCCCGGATTATTATCCCGTTTGACCTGCACTGCCCAAACACGTTACACTTCTATGGTTTGCCTGTACTAGCAGGCCCCGTCAGGGGCACCCCGCCTTTCTGTGAAGGTCTCCTTCCTGGCTCGGGGAAGTGCAAGCGCACAAAGAGGTTAACGCCGCCCGCGCCACAGCTATGCGCGGCCGGCGAAGCCAAGGACACTCGCTACATTGCGAGCCGTCGAGGTGAGGGCGAAGCAGCCAAGCGCCCTGACCGGAAAAGTTCATTGGAGGCATTGCCATGTACGCGGTGATCCGCGCCGGGGGAAAGCAATATCGCGTCGCACCCGGCGACGTAATCAAGATCGAGAAGGTGCCGCAAACCAGCGGCGAAAACATTCAGTTCGATGAAGTGCTGGCCGTCAGCGGCTCCGAGGGTGAACTCGGCAAGCCGTCTAAGGCGTTCGTCAGCGGCCAGGTGGTCGAGCAGGGCCGCGCCGATAAGATCCTGGTCTTCCACTTCAAACGCAAGAAGCAATACAAGAAGCTGAACGGACACCGCCAACCGTACACTGCCGTGAAGATCACCGGCATCAACGTGGACGGGAAGGACCTGAAGGCTAACGGCTGATGCTGCTACACCAGTTGATCCCGGCCCTGGTTAATTTGGCCAAGCGCTTCGATTCGGTGTTGCTGGGGCTTCCCGCGCGAATACGGCGGGTGGTCTCGCGGGCTCGCGAGGGCGGATCTGATTTGCAGGAAACTTAGACGACAAACGCGGCTGTCCCACTCCGTGGGAGTCGCGGCTCCAATTTTTTGAGGACATTGCAATGGCGCACAAAAAAGGTTTAGGTAGTTCCCGGAACGGCCGCGACTCGAATGCACAGCGGCTGGGCGTGAAATCGTTCGGAGGCCAGATGGTTTCGGGCGGCTCCATCATCGTGCGGCAACGCGGCACCCGCATCAAGCCGGGAGTCAACGTTGGCCGCGGCAAAGACGACACTTTGTTCGCCAAGGTGACGGGCGTGGTCCAGTTCAAGGACCGCGGGCAGATGGGCAAGTTCGTGTCGGTCACGCCGCAGGAAGCAACCAGCAACTAGCAACTAGCAAATTAGCAACTAGAAGCCATCTCATAAATGCCGTTCGGCCCAAAGCGAAGTACCTCAGGGGCTGAAGCCCAGTCCGTAACGGGCCAATTGCGGCACGACTGAAGAGACTGCTGAAAAAGTCGGAAAAGCAGATCCCTCGCGGGCTGAAGCCCGCTCGTGATGACAAAAATAAAAGCCTTAGCGGCACGGCTGAAGCCGTGCCCTTTCAAATCGCATCCGCACACGGAGTTTTTCAGCAGCCTCTGAAGCCGTGCCCTGATACAAAACGATCTGTGGGATCGCTTCCCATCTCCCGCGATTCGCCACGTAAATTCCGCATTTGGAGCGCCCAGGTCCAACCTCTGATAAACTTTTGCGGCATGTAGGATCGACGTCTGCCGCTCCCTCGCGAATACTCCAATACCGATGGATAGCGCGGATCTACGGCGGCGACGCTGGGCCTGAGGAGGTTCTTTATGTCAACCGCAGTAAGCACGGTGCAAATGCACAATCATGTTCAGGAATTTGTCAGCACACCCCGCAAAATGTTCATCGACGGAAAGTGGGTGGAGGCGGCCTCGGGGAAGACCTTCCCGACCTATAACCCCGCGACCGGCGAAGTTTTGGCGCAGATTGCCGAAGGCGACCGCGAGGACATTGATCGCGCGGTGAAAGCGGCGCGCCGGGCCTTCGAGAGCGGCCCCTGGCATGAGATGACGGCCTCGCAGCGTGGCCGCATCATATGGAAACTGGGCGACTTGATTGAAGAGCACCTGGAAGAATTCGCTCAGCTCGAAAGTCTCGATAATGGCAAGCCGCTATCGGTGGCGCGTGTCGCCGACGTGCCGTTGGCGGCCGATCTGTTCCACTACATGGCAGGTTGGGCCACCAAGATCGAGGGCAACACTATTCCGATTTCGGCCGCGTCGAGGCGCGTGAAGTACTTTGCCTACACCCTGCGCGAGCCCGTCGGAGTGGTGGGCCAGATCATCCCGTGGAATTTTCCGCTACTGATGGCGGCGTGGAAGCTGGGTCCGGCGCTGGCGACCGGCTGCACCGTGGTGTTGAAGCCGGCGGAGCAGACTCCGCTGAGCGCGCTGTTGCTGGCGGAATTGATGGCGGAGGCGGGTTTTCCAGACGGCGTGGTGAACGTGGTGCCCGGCTATGGCGAAACCGCTGGCGCGGCGCTGGCGGCGCATCCTGACGTGGACAAAATCGCCTTCACCGGTTCCACCGAGGTCGGCAGGCTAATCTTGCAGGCGGCGGCCGGCAACTTGAAGAAGGTTTCCCTGGAACTGGGTGGCAAGTCGCCCAACCTGGTCTTCGCGGACGCCGACATGAAGGCGACCATCCCCGGAGCGGCGGGCGCCATCTTCTTCAACCACGGTCAGTGCTGCTGCGCGGGATCGCGGCTGTACATCGAGCAGAGCATTTTCGACCACGTGGTGCATGGCGTGGCCGAGCAGGCAAAGAAGATCAAACTAGGACCCGGCTTCGATCCTGAAACCTCGATGGGGCCGCTGGTGTCTGAAGAGCAGATGAATCGCGTCTGCAGCTATCTGGAGAGCGGGCTGCACGAAGGCGCAGAAGCCATTGTGGGCGGACACAAACGGCCGGGGTCGGGATATTTTGTGGAGCCCACGGTGATGGTCAAGACCAAGCCCGACATGAAAGTGGTCCGTGAGGAGATCTTTGGGCCGGTGGTTTGCGCCATGCCGTTCCGCGATGTGGACAAGCTGATTGCCGAGGCCAACCAGAGCGAATATGGCCTGGCGGCGGCAGTGTGGACCCGCGACATCAGCAAGGCCCACCGGATTGCCGAGAAGCTGCGCGCCGGCACGGTGTGGATCAACTGCTACAACGTGTTCGACGCAGCCCTGCCCTTCGGCGGCTACAAACAGTCGGGCTGGGGCCGCGAGATGGGCCACGAAGCGTTGGAGCTTTACACCGAAGTGAAAGCGGTTTGCGCCGCGATCTAGGGTGCCCTAATCGCCGCTGGTCACCTGGCTGAGGCTATCGACCGCAACGCGTGCGGCTGCGATGTTGGTCAGCGGCTGCTCGCTATGGCGCGGATGCATGGTGATGACATCCGCGGTGTGGCGTAGTTTGTCGGCTATCCAGTTGCGCCGCTCGACGAATGTCTGCGGCTCGTAGGTCACGCCGTTCGCCAGGCGCTTATCTTCGCGCTTCGAAGTCCACAGCAAAACCGGGCCGACCACGCGGCGCACCACGCGGGTGAACGTCCCGAAGGCGCTCTCGATTTCGCACCGCAGTTCGCGAATCCGCTTCGATATCGGCGGATTCGTCGTGCGAAGCCGCTTCTCCATGGCCCAGAGCGCCGCATTGTAGGTGGTGCGCAACTTCCTAGCCTCTTGCGCGAAGCGACGCCGCACTCGCAGGTCGGGATCGTTGTGATAGCGCTTCCATCCCTGGAAGGTAGTTTCGCAAATGCGAAACAAGCTGGGACCGTTGCGCTCGAAGTCATGCCGAAAGGCCCAGTCGAGGAACACCTTCGACTCGTCACGCGAGATGGCGGCGTGCTTGTAGTTGAACTTGAACTGCCCGTGAATGTCAGCCAGGTCCACGTCGTCGAGCATGCGGCCTTCTTGCTGCATTTGCGCGAACAGCGGAGTGCCCGGCACCGGCGTGTACAGCATGAACTGGTGGAAGTCGGTGCCGTGCGAGACCGCGTATTCGATTTCCTGATGAATGTTCTCGGGCGTGTGGTGCTCGAGGCCCACGATCGTCGAACCAAGGATCTTGATGCCGTGCTGGCGCAGCTCCGCCGCCAGAGCTCGCGTATCGGAATTCTTCAATTTGGCATAGCGGGAATTGGGCGATTCGAGTCCCACCCAGATCCACGAAACGCCCAGTTGCACCAGTTCTTCTATGCTGTACTTGCGGATGGCATTCACCGACGAGAAAACATAGAGCGCCCAACTCTTGCCGGCTTCCTTCATGCGCGCTAGAAGTTGCATGGCGCGCGGACGATTCAACAGGAAGTTTTCGTCCATCATGAAGAACGAACTCACGCCCAGGGCAGTCTCCATCTGCTGCATGACGTCAAAGAGCTGGTCTCCGGTTTCGTAGAAGTGAACGCTCTTGCCTTTGCCTCCGAAGAAGGAAGACGTCGTGCAGAAGTTGCATCCCAGGGGGCATCCCACCGAAGGGATGATGGTGGCGGCGGTATCGCATTTACTGTCGGGCACGCTCATTCCCAGGATGCGGAAACCAAAGCCGGAGACGATTTCCGGGTGAGCGATCGGCGCTTCGGGATCTTCGCCTAGATAACGGCGCATCCAGGAGATGCCCTCGCCGCGAACGATGTAATCGGCATCAATTAACGTATCCAGTCCGGGGATGGCAGCCACGTGTCCGCCCACGACGATGATGGAGTTGGGCGACAGGCGGCGGACCTGGCGGCACATTTCGCGCACCTTGCCGAAGTTCGGAATGATTCCAGAAATCCCAACAATGTCGTATTCGGAGGAGGTCAGTTCGTGCTGGAAGTCGTCGAGAGTAGGGAAGTCGAGCAGCGTACTGGGCGCGGAGATGTTCTTCTGGATCATCATCAGTCCCCAGGAGCGGTGAAACATGCGCAAAGAGAAGCTGCCTTGCGCGCGCGTGACCTGGTTGTGATACAGCTCCATGGGATTGATGGAGCGGCTGCCGAATTCGTCATCCTGCGCATACGGGCCAAACACCGAGCTCAGCAGCACCCGCGCCTGAGTCCCTTTGGGATGTGGGGTAATCCAAACAGAGTTTGAGGTCGAAGCCATGAGTTTATGCTAAGGAAGCTCTGATATCGTTTCTGTGATCTATGCCACGTTCTGGTTGATATGACAGAACTATTACATTGGCTGATCATCTTGGGAAAACGAGACTGACATACGGCAATGGGGCTGATCGGAAGCAGGGAACATCGGGACATCAATCCGTGGCTGATTGCCATCGCGGTCATGTCCAGCACATTTATGGAAGTGCTGGACACCACCGTGGTGAACGTTTCGCTGCCGCACATCGCGGGCAGCTTGTCGGCCAGCAATGACGAAGCCACCTGGACGCTCACCTCGTACCTGGTCGCCAACGCCATCATCCTTCCTATGACCGGCTGGCTGGCGGGCCGCTTCGGCAGAAAACGGCTGCTGATGCTCTCGGTGACCGGATTCACGGTGGCGTCATTTCTGTGCGGGCTGGCGCCCTCGCTGCCGTTCCTCATTTTGTGTCGCGTAATTCAAGGCGCATGCGGCGGCGGACTGCAACCGCTCTCGCAAGCCATCTTGTTGGAATCGTTTCCGCCGGAGAAGCGCGGCCAGGCAATGGCGTTCTGGGCCCTCGGCATCGTGGTGGCGCCCATGCTCGGTCCCGTGGCGGGAGGCTGGCTCACCGATAACTACAGTTGGCGCTGGGTCTTCTACATCAACGTGCCGATCGGTGTCGCCTCCCTGGTGCTGACGCAACTGTTCATCTTCGATCCGCCTTATCTGCGGCGCCAAAAAACCGGCATCGACTATTGGGGAATTGGCCTGCTGGCGGTGGGCATCGGAAGCCTTCAGATCATGCTCGACAAGGGGCAGGAAGCCGATTGGTTTGGTTCGCGCTTTATCGTCACGCTCTGCATCCTGGCGGTGGGAGGACTGACTGCGCTGATCATTCGCGAACTAAAAGCGGAGCATCCGGTGCTGGATCTCACGGTGTTCAAGTATCGCTCGTTTGCCATCGGCACCTTCCTGATGACGCTGATCGGCTTCGTGCTGTACGGCAGCACGGTGTTATTGCCGCTGCTGATGCAAGTGCTGCTGGGCTACACGGCGACGCACGCCGGCATCACCAACCTGCCGCGCGGCCTGGCGTCGTTCCTGATCATGCCGATCGTGGGCCGCTTGATCGGCAAATTCGATCAGCGGAAGTTGCTTGGGGTCGGTCTGGTAGCCTCCGCCTATGCCATGTGGTCGCTCTCCCGCTTCAGCCTGGACGTAGCTTCTGTGGATTTCTGGTGGCCGCTCCTGATTCAAGGTGCGGCGCTGGGTTTTGTCTTCGTGCCGCTCACCACCATCACCAATGGCGGTATCCCGAATGAGCGCATGGGCAATGCCACCAGCTTGTTCAACCTGATGCGAAACATTGGCGCCAGCATCGGGATCGCCACGGTCGAGACCCTGCAGTTCCGCAACGAGCAGAAGCACATCAACACACTGAGCGCGCATGTGTATCCGCAAAATAGCGCAGCCCAGAAGATGTTCGAAAGTCTGAAAGCATTATTCATGGGCCAGGGTTCGAGTGCCGCCACGGCGACCCAGCAGGCCTATCAGTCGATGTGGGGTATGGTGCAACGGCAGGCGGCAATGCTGTCCTACAACGACACGTTTCTCTTCATGTCCATGATGTTCGTTGCCATGATTCCGTTCCTGTTCCTGCTGAGGAAGCCGAAGGCTGGCAAAGCAGGAGCGGCGGTGGTGCACTGAATTTCGGACAGCGGGCCTGCGGCTTCGTCCGTCGAAAATCATTCACCACCGAGACACGGAGGGCACGGAGTTTCATCTCAGTGATCTCCGTGCCTCCGTGGTTAACTTTCTTTGCTATGGGGCGCCACAAACGTTGTTGACGTTACTGCGGCTGTGTCGCTTCCGTTGCGGGCTGCGCGAACTTCTGCAGACGCTGGTCAATGCGGGCCATCTGCTTCTCGCGCATCTGGTCGGCCTTGGTGCGCTGATCGGCCGTCAGCACCTGGGTGTAGATCTGGTGTTGGATGGACGCTTTCTGGACCATCAATTGCGCCATCGCTTGCGACTGTTGATTGGCAATCGCCTGCACCTTGGCCTGGTCGAAGGCTCCGTTCGCCGTGACGGCCAGCATGGCCTTGCGGTTTTCCGCAAGTTGCTGCATCAGCGGATGCATGGTCGCGTGCTGCGACTGCATCATGGTCTTGATCTGTTGCTTCTGAGCATCGGTCAGGTTAAGCTCGCGGGCCATAAAGCCCATGTGGCCGTGCCGGTGCCCACTCCATCCCGAAGCACCTGCCGCCTCATTCTGCTGCGCGTACGAGAGCACCGCCGCGCCACACAGCACCAGCGCTAACAACGCCACAGCAACGCTCCAAAACTTGGTTTTCATAATCTTCTCACTTCCTCCTTGACAGTTCGGCTGTCATGTATTGGAACCCCGGCAATTCGATTTCGACGGTAAAGTCTGGTAACACAAGTGTTAAGTTTTGTGCTGCGGTGCATCGCCACAACCTGACTTACCCAAAACCACCGGTCTACAGACTATTGCCGGACCGAGAACCCAGAGTTCCCAAATTTCTTGGCAGCAGAGGTGTGTGCGAGTTGTGCCGTCCCTGATGGGACTCAGATCCATTCCCCACTTTACCCAGCACTCCGCCCGCGGCTACGTGCTGGGCTAGACTATTTCGCGCCTACGGCGCTGGATTTTCGCCCCGCGGACGCCGCTGGTAAATACCACGCTTGGTTTCCGCCCAAGCTCTACCAGCCGCCGTCTGCCGTTGTCCGGCCCTATTGTGAGGAGAATCACATTTGCAAGTGACTGTTGTCATAGGGGGTTGGGCAATCTTCGCCGTACGCTTTCAACCACCCTAAGACTAGACTATCCGAGAAGGTGAACCGTGAAACGACTTGTACTCCCCATCTTTCTGGTTGTTGCCCTCTTCGTCACCACAGGATTTGCGCAAAACCTTACCCTTGGCTTCACCGCCTCCAACACTGGGGCCATGAATGTGGATTCCTTGGAGCAGAAGCGCGGTTTCGAACTGTGGCGCGATCAGGTGAACGCTGCCGGAGGCATCAAGGCGGGCGGCAAGAGCTACAAGGTCCAGTTCGTCAGCTACGATGACGAATCCAACCCCAAGCGCGTGCAGCAGCTTTACTCGCGCCTGATCCTGCAGGACAAAGCCGATTTTCTGTTCAGCCCGTACTCTTCCAGTCTGACGGCCACTGCCGCCATCGTGACGGAGCAGTATGAAAAGATCATGCTGACTACCGGCGCTGCCGAAGGCAAGACCTATACGCTGGGCAATCACTACCTTTTCCAGATGTTCACCCCAGGAGCGGAATACCTGAAGGGGGTGCTGGACATGCTGAAGACGAAGGACCCGAAGGCGGCGATTGCGTTCGTGTATGAAGACGCCTCGTTCTCCGTGTCGGTGGTCAATCCCGCTAAGGAGTATGCCCAAAAGCTTGGCTTCAACGTGGCCTTCAGCGAAGCCTACGCCCCCAACACCACCGACTTCAGCGCCATTATCGACAAGGTGATTGCGTCGAAGTCCACCATCCTGCTGGGCGGCGGCCATTATGCCGATGGCTCGACCTTGGCCAAGCAACTCTACGAACATAAGGTCCAGTTGAAGATGATCACGTTGCTGGTGGCGCCCGATAGCGACAAGTGGACCGAACTGGGTGATGCCGCCGTGGGCGTGATCGTGCCCTCGCAGTGGGAGCCCCAGTCGGCGTTCAAGCCACAATACGGGCCCAGCGGCGCTGACTTCGCTAAAGCCTACACAGCGAAATTCAATGCTCCGCCCAGCTACGAATCGGCGGGCGGCTACGCCTCCGGCCTGATCCTGCAACGCGCCATTGAACAGGCAGGCAGCACCGACTCGGCGAAAGTGGCGGCGGCGCTGAATGCCACCGACATCACAACGTTCTATGGCCGCAGCAAGTTTGCGACCGAGGCCAATCAGCATGGTTTGCAGGTGGGCCATGCCATGGTCTTGGCGCAATGGCAGAAGGACAAGTCCGGCAAGCTGGTGAAGCAGGTGGTCTGGCCGCTGGCTGCCAAGAGCGCCAATCTGGTGTATCCGATCCACTAATTTTGCAGTACATTGATTGACGAATGTTGCGCGCCACACCGGCGAACGATGCGGCGCAAAGGGTGAGAAATGTCTGGCATTCTCGCTTCCATGATTGATGGCCTGCTTATTGGTTCGGTCTATGGGCTGGCTGCTATGGGCCTCAGTCTGATCTGGGGAGTGATGGATGTCATCAATCTCACCCATGGCTCGGTCATCGCGCTGGGTATGTTTGGCATGTACATTTTGTTTGCCGCCTTCCCGGTGAATGCCTACTTCCTCCTGCTGCCCATCCTCGTGGCGGGTTTGCTGCTCGGTCTGGTTATTTATTGGATCTCCGTGCATTGGGTGATCGGGCGCTCCCAGTTGTCGAGCCTGCTGTCCACCTTCGCCGTGAACATGATGATCATTGGGATCGGCACCGCGATTTGGAGTACCAGTCCCTACAACGTGAACTTCACCCTGCGCGGCTTTACCGTGGGCGCCTACACTTTCACCGGGAACCACATTGCCGCAGCCACCGCTGCCGTCATCATTGCGTTGGCGCTGGAGCTATTTCTGTATCGCACTCGGCCCGGCAAGGCCATCCGGGCCGTGGCCGACAACCGCGAAGCGGCTGAGTTGATGGGCATCTCCTCGACCATGGTGCTGGCCTTAGCGTTTGCCATCGGCATCGCCCTGGCGGCGTCTTCGGGCGCATTGGTGTCGACCCTGTTTCCCTTCACCATTCTTTCCGGCGCCGGTTACCAGATGAAGAGTTTCGTGGTGACCGTGCTGGCTGGGCTGGGAAAGCCGCTCGGGGCCCTCGCCGCCGGCGTATTACTGGGCTTGTTGGAGGGAGCGGTGACCCCCTTCATCGCCGTCAGTTGGATCCCGCTGATTGAGTTCGGACTGTTTGTGGTGGTGCTGGTTGCCTTTCCCAAAGGCATTTTCACGAGGGCCACGGCATGATCTTGCGGCGCCCGGTCTTCTGGCTGATCCTGATTTTTGCTGCGCTGATGGCGTTCATTCCGTTCCATGCCAACGATGTGTCCATGCGCGAAGACCTCATCCTGGTTGCAATTGCCGTCATTCTGGCCAGCAACCTGAACCTGATGATCGGCTATACCGGGTATGTGAACTTCGGCCACATTGTGTTTTACGGACTGGGCGGCTACGTCGGACTCTATCTCGCCACGGTGCGAAATTGGAACCTGGTGCCAGCCTCGCTGGCTGCCGGTGTGGTGGTCAGCCTGTTCGCGCTGATGTTAGGGATGGGCATTCTTCGATTGCGGGGCGCCTATTTCGCGCTGGCCACGATCGGGGTGCTGCTCGCTGTGCAATCCTTTGTCGCCAACTTCGATCCCTGGGGCAGATCCACGGGCCTGTACGTGGACTTCTCCGCATACGAGAGGCTGGGCGGAGCGCGTCATGCTCTTTGGATGACCTACTTCCTGGTGATCGGCGTGATGGCGCTGTCGATGATTCTGAGTCTGGGCATCAAGATCTCGAAATTCGGCCTGGGTCTGTTTGCCATCCGCGAAGATGAAGATGCGGCCGTGGTCCTGGGCGTTAACACCACCGTGTTCAAGGCCATCATTTACAGCGTGTCCGCATTTCTTCCGGCGGTAGCGGGCGCGCTGATGTTCTACAAGAACGGCATGATCGATCCCTCGATTGCATTTGAATTCATGCTCTCGCTGGAGGGAATCGTGATGCTGATGCTCGGCGGCAAAGGTACGGTGGTTGGTGCGGCGTTAGGCGGAGGGTTGTACGAGAAACTGCGCTCGTATCTGTTGACGTCTCCCAAGCTCTCTAATTTTCAACTGGTGATTGCCGGCGGACTCTTACTGCTGGTGGTGCTGTTTGCGCCCGGCGGCCTGATCGGCTGGCTCTATCGCCTGGTGCCGCGCGCCCGCAAGGTGATCGAATGACTCCCTTACTGGAAGTGAGCGGCGTCAGCAAACGGTTTGGCGGACTGCTGGCGGTCTCCGATGTAAGCTTCAGCCTCGGGGAACGCGAGATCCTGGGGTTGATAGGCCCCAACGGCGCTGGTAAAACCACGCTGTTTAACGTTGTGAACGGCGTGTACAAGGGGGACAAAGGAACGGTAAAGTTTGCCGGTGAGGACATCACCAAGTGTTCTCCCAACCAAGTGGTCCACCTTGGGTTGGCACGCACCCACCAGATTGTGAAGCCGCTGCAGGACATGACGGTGTTGGAAAACGTGACCGTTGGCGCCTGCTTCGGCCGCGAATATCTGGCCCTGAAGCCGGCGCGGAAAGTGGCGCTGGAAGTGCTGGAACGCGTCGGACTTGCCAAGAGCGCCGAGATGTCGGCCCGTTCCCTGACCATCGCCGGCAAGAAGCGCTTGGAGGTTGCCCGCGCACTGGCCGCACGTCCCAAGCTGCTTCTGCTGGACGAAGTGCTGGCCGGGTTAAATCCCACCGAAATCACTCACATGATCGGCATTGTGCGAGACATCCGCGACAGCGGCATCTCGGTGTTCATGATCGAACATGTCATGCAGGCCATCATGAGCCTTTCTGATCGCATCGTGGTGTTGAGCTTCGGCCAGAAGCTCGCCGAAGGGCGGCCTGAGGAGGTGGCGCGCGATCCCCAGGTGATTGAAGCTTACCTGGGCGACCCGGACATCGCGGAAAAACTCAAGGAGAACAACTGATGGACGCCGTTCTGCAGATCGAAAAACTCGAGTCTGGCTACGGCGAGGTGCAGGTGCTATGGGGCATATCGCTGCAGGTGCAGGCCGGCAAGATGACCACGGTCATAGGCGCCAATGGCGCGGGCAAGACCACCACGCTGCGCACCCTCATGGGCAGCATACCTTGCTGGGGCGGCCGCGTCCTGATGAACGGAGAAGATGTGACCCGGATGTCGCCGCACGCCAAAGCCCGCCGCGGCCTGGTCCTGGTGCCTGAAGGCCGGCAGCTTTTCCCCGATATGTCGGTGGAAGAAAACCTGGAGATGGGCGCGTATTCGCATCGCGCGCGCAAGCGGCAGAAGGACAATCTGGAGCGCGTGTACGATACGTTTCCGCGCTTGCAGGAGCGCCGCAAGCAGAGGTCGTCCACTCTCTCCGGCGGCGAACAGCAGATGTTGGCCATGGGCCGCGGGTTGATGCAGGAGCCGGTCGTTCTCATGATCGACGAGCTTTCGCTGGGTCTGGCGCCGGTGCTGGCGCAGCAGTTGTTTCTCACTCTGAAAAAGTTGAGAAAGCAAGGACTGACCATTGTGCTGGTCGAACAGAACGTGCACCTCGCCCTGGCGCTGAGCGACTATACCTATGTGCTGGCCGAAGGCCGGGTGGAGATTGAAGGCGATTCGCGCGAGGTCGCCAACATGGACGAAGTGCGGCGAGCCTATCTGGGACTTTAGGAATTCGTCTATAGCTCATTCCTGCAAAGAGACAAGCCCGCGCGCTCGCGCTTTTAGACTTGAGACCCATAATTTGGGCCTTGGCTACCGCGGCTGGTGAGGCGAGTTCTCCCACAAAAGTTGCAACCGGGTGCACGTTGCCTGCGTGGGCCACTTCCTGTTCCACTAACTAGCGCAGAATCTTAAACTTACTAGTCAAAAACCAAGGGGAGTGGCTCATTGCTCACAGCCGCGATGTGATCAACGTCACATTCAGGCGTGAGCTATGTCCGCTTGCCTTCCCCATACTGTCCCTTACAGTTCCCCTCCAAGGCCAGTTCACAGATGGGATTTACCGATCAGGAATCCCGATGACGCCAGGCTTTCCCGTCTGGTATTGAATTGCGCTAACTTGCTTGGAGGCGAAGATGCGAGATTGTTTCCGGTCATCGGTAGTGTGCCTGCTCGCGATCGCGTGTCTCTTGTTCCCAGTGGCGGTCTGTGCTGCTGACTCAAGTGCCACGACCACGGCGGATCCCACCAACGCGGCTACCAGCGCCGCCACCACGAACAGCGGCGCCAATGTAGGAGCGGCAGCCGTTATCAATCCAACCTTGGTCGATCTCCTGGTAAAAAAGGGAATCCTGACCACAGCGGAAGCCAACAGTCTGCGAAGCATGTCAGGCTCCGCAGGGATGCAGCAGTTGCTGCTGCTGCTGAAGGCCAAAGGCGTTGTCAATGACTCGGAAGCGGCAGAGCTGAAGAGTGCCGCGGATGCAGATACATTGCACTCACTGGTTGATACCGAATCCGGTCCCACGCAGTATGCCAGTCTCGCCACTCCGGGCGCGGGGCAAGCTGCTGCACCGAAAGAGGCCAAAGCTCCGGACGTAATTCCTGCCATCGCGCCGGTGCGGGTACTTCCGCTTGACGCGCCAGTTAAGGAAGGTCTGGCGGGCGCCCTGAAGTTGGGTGCGGTCAGAATGACGCCCTATGGCTTCGTCAAGGCCACCGCGGATTATGACACCAGTTCTCCCCGTGGAGACGATTTTCCGGTTCCTGGTTTCGTGAGCGCCGACACCGGCCCAACTAACAACCCCGAATTCCATATGAAGGCACGGCAAACCCGTATGGGCTTCAAGTTCGAATGGCCTGATATCTCGAAAAATGTGACCGTCACCGGCCAAATCGAAGGCGATTACGAGGGTAACTTTAGCCGCGCCGACAACCGCAACGTCTCCAGCATTCGCAGCAGTATGTTCTCACTGCGTTTGGCTTTCGGGAGACTTGACTGGGCCGTGAGTCCGAACACAGACATCTTCTTCGAAGCCGGACAGGACTGGACGATTTACGGCTCGAGCGCACTGATGAACCTGTTCGAGACCACGTTCTTCGGCGCTTATTGGGGCAACACCTACGAACGCTCTCCGCAGATGCGTCTCGGCTTCGTGGAAAAACTGGGCGGCTCACGTAACTGGAAGCTCTCGCCCGAATTTGCCATTATGATGCCATCCGAAGGCAATGTCCCCGCCGATGCCGTAACCTCGACCTGCACCACAACCGTCAACCATACAACCTTTGCCGCAACCACGACCTGCAGCAACGTCGTGCTCGACGGAACCAGCAACCAGTTGGGCTACGGCGAGCGCCAGGGCGCCGACAACGGGAAGCCCGAGTTTGAAGGCAGAGTCGTGCTCCAGTTCCAGCTCGACAAAGCTCCGGGCGTAGTTCCTGCGCAGATCCTCTGGAGCGGCTTCTATGGCGGACGACAGGCCACGGTGCCGTTCTCTAACGTACCGAACGCGCCCAGCCCCCTAGCATCCGCCTTTTATAAAGATGCTTTTCCCAGAGGCGTTGACAATAACAGCAATTCGTACGGCAATCAGATAGCAGTCTCACTGCCCACCCGCTGGGCAACTGTCGTGGCCAGCGCTTACATGGGAGCTGACCTGCGATTCTTCTTCGGGAGCCAGCTCTTATCCAACTACAACCAGGCGGCGGGCCTGACCAACAAGGCGAACGGCCTCTCGGTGGATGGCTCGTCCACCGTAGTCTTTGGAACCAACTCGGCCGGCAATGCTGTCATCGCCCCACAAAAGCCAGTGCGCGGTTATGGCGGCTTCATCCAGGCTGGTTTCCCGCTCTCGCGCTGGTTCAATGCCAACCCGAAGGGCCGGAATGCGGGCTGGCAAGCGTACTACGAATACGGCCTGGATGCGGCTGTTGCCAATGACTTCAGATTCGCCAAGAGCATTAGCGCGGAGGCCGGTGGCGGGCCGATCAAGAGCAACCTCAACGCCGTGACCATCTTCTATAAGATGAATCCTTGGGTCCAGTTCGGCTTTGAAGAGAGCCATTACGCCAGCTACGCTGTTCCGGACACCAAAGGTGCTTGCACCACCAAGATCGCCGGCTTGCCAAGCTGCACGTCGATCGATTGGCGCACCGAGTTCGGACCGGTGTTTACCTTCTAAGAACCACTTGTATAACCAACACGGGGGTGGCCGCAGCAGCGTGCCACCCCTTTTTTTTGCGCCCGCGGCGGGTGCCCCAGCCAAGCCGCTTTTGCTTGTTGGGTAGGATTTTGCCTTCCCAGGAAGCGCTCCCGACGAGCAGGTGTCCAGTGCCCGAAGCAGCCCGGTGGGTCATATGTCACAACTGCTTGTGACCCACTTCCGCGTCCCACTTTGCCGGCTTGCTTTACATTTTGGCCAAGCGTAACTCCGCGGAGGAATTCTGTCCGCTGCATCCGCTTGGCGTTCAACCCAATGGCTCAGCCAACAATAGAAAGGAGAAAAATGGCTGCATCCGTCCTCGCTCCCGCCCAACTTTCATCGGAAGAGATCAAGTCTTCGCTTGCCGGAATGATTGCCGCCGACCGCATTCTCATTCGTCCCATCGACTTGATCGCCTGTGCCTCGGATGCCAGCTTCTACCGGCTGATCCCCAAAGCCGTGGTACAGGCGCAGAGCCTGGATGAGGTCCGCGGGTTATTTGCCTTCAGCCAACAGACGCAGGTGCCGATGACCTTTCGAGCTGCCGGCACCAGCCTGTCGGGGCAATCGATTTCCGATGGATTGCTGGTGGAGGTGGCGCGCCATTGGCGCGAACTGCGAGTCGAGGAGAGCGGCAGAAAAATTCGCGTGCAGCCCGGCGTCATCGGCGCGCGTGCCAACCAGGCGTTGATTCCGTATGGCGCCAAGATCGGCCCCGATCCCGCATCCATCGCAACGTGCACGTTAGGCGGGATACTCTCCAACAACTCCAGCGGCATGTGTTGCGGCGTCGAGCAGAACGCCTACCACACGCTGCACTCGATGAAGTTCATGTTGCCTTCGGGGACCGTTATCGATACGGCGTTGCCCGGCGCCGATGAGCAGTTTCATGCGCGCGAACCGGAACTGGCGCGCGGCATCCTCGCCCTGAAAGCGCAGTTGCAAGACAACCCCGGCTTGCGCGAGCGAGTGCGCAACAAGTACCGGATGAAGAACACCACCGGCTACTCGCTGAATGCGTTTCTCGACTTCGACCGGGCCGTGGATATTTTTCAGCACGTGCTGATTGGCTCCGAAGGCACGCTCGCCTTCATCGCCGAGGCCGTGCTCAACACCGTTCCCGATCTTCCCGTGAAGTACACCGGCCTGCTGCTCTACCCGGATTTGTACGCGGCCGCAGATTCCATCGTGCCCTTGCGGCAAGCGGGCGCCAAGACATTGGAGATCATGGACCGCGCCTCGCTGCGCTCGGTGGAAAATCAGGCCGGTGTACCGCCCGCGCTTCGCACCTTGCCCGACGCGGCTGCCGGCCTGCTGGTTGAGTTTCAATCGGCGGACGAGAAGGAGCGCGCAGAATTAGAGAAGATTGCTGCGGCCTCCGTAGGCGGCCTGAAACTGTGCGCGCCGGCCCAATTCACGCACCTGGCGACGGAGCAGGCGCTGCTGTGGAAAATACGTGCCGGCCTGTTCCCTTCGGTGGGCTCGGTACGCAAGAGCGGCACCACGGTCATAATCGAGGACGTTGCGTTCCCCATCGAGGCCCTGGCTGACGCGGCCCACGATCTCACCCGGCTCTTCCGCAAACATGAGTACGGGAACGCCATCATCTTCGGTCATGCCAAGGACGGAAATCTGCACTTCGTCATCACCCAGAGTTTCAACAACCAGGCTGTGATTGACCAGTACGCACGCTTCATGGACGACGTTGTCGAATTGGTGGTCGAGCGTTATGACGGCGCGCTCAAGGCGGAACACGGCACCGGGCGAAACATGGCCCCATTCGTCAAGACCGAGTGGGGAAGTGACGGCTACGCCATCATGTGCCGGCTGAAGGAGCTGGTCGATCCCGGCAACCTGCTAAACCCGGGAGTGATTATCAACCCCGACCGGCAAGCCCACCTGGCCAATCTGAAACAGTTGCCGTCGGTAGAGCCCGAGGTCGACAAGTGCATCGAGTGCGGCTACTGCGAGCCCAAGTGTCCCAGCCGCGAACTCACGCTGACGCCCCGGCAGCGCATCGTAGTGCGTCGCGAGATGGTGCGCCTGCAGGAGGGCGGAGGCCACTCCCCTCTGTATGCCGCTCTCGACGCAGAATTTCCCTACATGGCGCTCGACACCTGCGCCACCGACGGACTTTGCGCCACCGCATGTCCGGTGAGCATCGACACCGGACAACTGGTCAAGCGCTTTCGTGGGATTCGTTCCTCGGCCGCCGCGAAGCAGTGGGCGGTGCGCATCAGCCAGCATTTCAAGCTGACGGAATGGACACTGCGCTGGGCCCTGCGGCTGGGCCATGCCGCCGAGGCGGTCATTGGATTGGGTGGAATGCGCCGCCTGACCCGGACACTGCAACGCTTCGCCGGAGACAGCTTGGCGGAATGGATGCCCGACACTCCTCATGCGGCTGGTCCGGTGCCGAAGACGCAGCGCGCCGGTGCGCAGGCCATTTACTTTCCCGCCTGCATCTCGCGTGTGATGGGACGCTTGCCCGGCGAACCCGAAGAGCGTTCCCTGATGGAGTTGACCGTCGAGTTGGGACGTCGCGCCGGAGTTCCGCTCCATATCCCGCGGGACGTGGCTGGAACGTGCTGCGGTACGCCCTTCTCGTCGAAAGGATTCAGCAGCGCTCACGCCATTACCATCAATGCAGCCGTGGAGCACTTCTGGATGTGGTCGGAGCAGGGAAGTCTGCCCATCGTGATTGACACCAGTCCCTGCACCTACGGATTCAAGACTGCGCGTTCGTATCTAACGCCAGAGAACCAGGAACGCTTTGATCAGATGACATTTGTGGATGCCATCGAGTTCGTTCACGACGAGTTGCTGCCGAAGTTGCCGGTCAAAACCAAGTCGCGCTCCGTGGCCCTGCATCCCGTGTGCTCGGTCACCAAAATGGGCATCGGGGCGAAGCTGGAAGCCATTGCGCGCGCCTGCAGCGAGCAGGTGACGATTCCGGCGGATGCCGGTTGTTGCGGCTTTGCGGGCGATCGCGGATTTCTATTTCCTGAGCTGACCCAGGCGGCCACCAAGCATGAGGCCGCTGAAGTGAAAGCCAAGCAGCCGGATGAGTGCTATTCCAGCAGCCGTACCTGCGAGATTGGCATGAGCCGCGCCACCGGACAGATCTACCGTTCGTATATGTACCTTCTGGAGAAAGCGACGCGGTAGAAGGGCGGAGATGGGCCAGTTTCTGTAAGGTGCTCTGCATCAGGGCGGCCAATCTTATTGCTGAGGAAGCGCCAGGTAGGCGTAAGTCACCCGATCGCGGTCAGCTGCGTTCCACGCCCAGTTGATGGTGGTGTTCTTCATTCCCGTCGCGCCGAAGCGGCCCCAGTATCCCGTGGGATATTTTCCGTGCGCCAGTGGTCCCTGCACTACCACGACGACGTGGCCATGCGGATTATCTTTCAGTCCTCCCACAACGAAAAAGCCTTGATCGGCCTGGGCCTTTGCCGCGACGCCATCGGGCAGCGTGGTCCACGGCGCCGTCTGGATCTCATCTACGATGTCGTTTGCCATTCCAGTCATCGCGATTCCCAGATCGCTTGCCACGGCCTTCAAAAAGCCGCTACAGTCGTGGCTGTACGCGTCAAAGTGTGCTTCGCAAGTGTCGATGATCTTTTGCTGCGGAGTAGGATCAGCCATCCTTGCCTCTAAGTCCCGAGTGCGTCTGGAAAATTGTGTGTGGGTGCCCCGTTCGAGCCTGATGTTGGCTAGGGCGGGGCGGCTTTCTACTGAATCTCAATCACGCTGCCGCTGTCCGCTTCTTGCAATTCCTTGGTGCGTTCGATCACGCGCTGGGTGAACGCGAACAGCGACTTGGCATGTGGGGACTGGTCGCCCTCGAGCACGACGGGCTGGCCACTGTCGCCGCCCTTGCGAATGTCGGGATCGAGTTCGATGCTGCCGAGAAACGGCACCCCGAACTGCTGCGCGGTGCGCGCCCCGCCGCCCTTGGAGAAGATGTCAATCTCGTGCTGGCAATGCGGGCAGATGAAGAAACTCATGTTCTCCACGATGCCGATGATGTCCACCTTCACCTGCCGGAACATCTCGAGGGCTTTGCGCGCGTCCTGCAAGGCAACGTCACTTGGCGTAGTGACCACGACCGCGCCCGTCAGCGGCACAGTTTGCGTCAGCGAGATCACGACATCGCCCGTGCCCGGCGGCAGATCGACGATAAGGTAGTCGAGCTGTCCCCAATCCACCTGGCCGAGAAACTGCTTGACGATGGAGTGCAGCATGGGGCCGCGCCACACCAGCGGCTTGTCGCCTGGACTGAGAAAGCCGACCGACATCACCTTCAGGCCGTAACGCTCCGGCGGCAGAATGCGGTCTTCGCCGACGACGCTGGGGGCCATGGTGGTGCCCAGCATCATTGGGACGTTAGGGCCGTACACGTCGGCGTCGAGTAGCCCGACTTTGTGGCCCAGGCGCGCCAGCGCGATGGCCAGGTTCACCGCCAGAGTGGTTTTGCCAACACCACCCTTGCCTGAGCCTACGGCGATGATGCTGTTGACTCCCGGAAGCGGCTGCGGCCCAGCCTGCGGCTGGCCGGGCATGTGCGAATGCTGATGACTCACGTGGGTTCCTGTGGTGATGGGAATGAAGTGCGCAAACCACGATTATACCGATTCCGGCGCGAACGTCTCACCGATGGCTCGAAAGTTCTGGCAACGGAAGAATTAACCAGGCTGAACTGTCGAATTGTTTGATCGTCTGCGACGTACGCCACGATTACCCCCTGAGGGATGTCCAACGGACTCAATCAGACCTTCCCTAGCAACGTTTACCGTTTGTATCGACACCACGTCTGCTCTAGCCAAAGTCCGTCACTTTAAGCGGTGACACGGATCACGGAATGGTACATGGGTAGACATGAGAGTCTATAATGCTTTTGGCGTTCGTCCGGGCCGGATTCGAAACAAGGCTTAAGAAGGCCTTCTACTTCGTCCGTCAATCTTCTACGTTCAGGCCCTCTCGCCGAAGGAGGCTGGATATGAAATATCGGGCCACGATCCTGGTTCTGATTCTCCTCCCCATCCTGGTAGGCGGCGGTTTTGCCCTCGCCAAACGGCCCATGAACGCTCCCGTGATTGCGATCCTCGGGGCGGTCATGATCTGGCTAGGCTACACAGGGTACGCTCGCCGAATCGACAAAGACGTCATCCAACCTGATGCCAAGAAGGCTACTCCCGCGCGCATGTACATGGACGGGGTTGACTTCATGCCTACGAGCCGCAACGTGCTCTACGGCTACCACTTCAAGTCCATTGCTGCCGCCGGTCCCATCGTGGGCCCGATTGCCGCGGTCGCACTCTGGGGATGGCTGCCCTCGCTACTCTGGCTTACCCTGGGCGTTACCTTCCTGGGCTGGGCCAGCGACTACTCCGCCATCATGGTGGCGGTGCGCAACGACGGCAACTCGCTGTCGGCGATTGCACACCGGCTGATTGCGCCGCGAGCTCGCGTCATCCTCTTTGTGTTCATCTTCTTTTATCTGCTGTTGCTGGCTGGGGCCTTCGTGGGAATCATGGCCGGTATCTTCGACCCGCGGGCCGATGTCCCGTTTGGCATCTTCATTCTGGCCATCATGGGTCTGGTAATGGGGCAGATGCTCTATCGCTGGAAGATGGACCTGATCGTTGTCACCGTCCTCGCGGTTGGCTTGACCATGGGTGCGATGGCGTGGGGTGCGCGTGGCATGTCCATCGTGAAGGGGAAAACTCCGGCCGGTCAGCCTGGCGCAGCCGTCGTATTCGGCGGCCCCATCAATTCTCTGGTGGAGAAGCTGAATGGCGCGATCAACCAGCTCTCGGGCGGGAAGGCTTTGTACACCGTAGTCGATCCTACGAAATCGGATCCGCGTCTGGCGGCGATGACCGTCGATGCCCAAGGCCAGATTGTGCCGAAGTACATGGCGGGCGGCGGCGCCATCAAGATGCTGCCCTCGTTCATCTTCTGGTGCCTGTTCATCTTCGCCTTCTCGTATCTGGGGACGGTCTTGCCCATCTGGCGCTTCGCCCAGCCCACCAACTATATAGGCTTCTGGATCACCTTCCTCACCATCGGCTTCTCGGCCTTGGGTGCAGTCGTCGCTGGACTCCGCGGACTGTTGGGGAATACGGTGATGACCCAGGCCGTGACCTTCCAGACCAAGGTATTTGGCACCTGGATTCCCATGACCCAAGCGAAGGATGCCGCCGGCCACGTTCTGCAGAACCTGCCGGCCATCCAACCGATCTGGCCGATGCTGTTTGTGACCATCGCGTGCGGCGCTATCTCGGGCTGGCACTCGCTGGTCGGTTCCATCGGCACCGCGCGGCAACTGGAATATGAGACCGATGCGTTGCCGGTGGGCGGCGGTGGCATGTTCACGGAAAATGCGCTGGCCTTGCTCGCGCTGGTGGCGGTTTCCATCGCGGGCGGAGCGGGCGCAGGCGCGTTCGCCGGCGGCGTCGGCAAGCTGCTGGGACTGGTTACATTCGGCGGGATCCAGCAAGCTTACGGGACCGCGCTGGGCTTCGGCGTGTTCGTGGTGATCGTCTTGACCATGGTGCAACTGGTCTTTCGCGTCATGCGCGTCACCTTGGGTGAATGGCTGGGCGATGTGTGGCTGGGCTTCAAGAATCCGCACATTTCTGCCATCATTTCCATGGGCTTGACCATGCTCCTGGTTCTGAGTGGAACGTGGATCTACCTGTGGCAGCTCTTTGGGGCTTCCAACCAGTTGATGGCGGCGCTGAGTCTGCTGATCGTCAGCCTCTGGCTAAAGTCGGTGGGACGCAGTCCGCGATATGCGTTCTGGCCCATGCTGTTCATGTACATCACGACCATGGCGGCCATCATTGTGACCGCCTACAACCTGTACGCCAGCATATTGTCGAACCAGCAGATCGCCTCGCAGACCATCAACTTGTTCGGCGCAGTGGCGATGATAGTGGTTGCGGTCTTGCTGTTTGTGGCGGCGCTGATCATCGCCTACGACGCCTGGCATGCCTGGGGCCGGTTAAAAGGGCCGGCGCAGGTGCAGCCGATGGCGGCGGACTGAGAAGCTTCGCCTCAAACTTGGCGGGCGAGGCGCTGGACGGTTTCGAAGACGGCGCGCGCCGCCGATGCTGGCCGCGAAGGTAGTCGCCACTGCATCTCGAAGCTGTTCTTGGCCCGGCGCACTCCGATGCGGACCAGCGAGAGACCTGGGCGTTCGGCTTCGGCCACCAGCTCAGCGATGTTGGCAACCGGAGCGAGAGCGTAAACCTGGAGCCCTGGGTTTTCGAAGGGAACCGGATGCCACTGCTGCTGTCGAACTTCTTTCTCGATAGCGCGGACCGACCAGGCTTGCGGATCGAGGATTTCGACCTGTATCTTGGGGACAGAACGCAACTCGGTACGAACAATCAGCAGATCGCGTCGGCCGCGCAGGCGCGAGAGCAG
The DNA here is from genome assembly GCA_003151335.1 of Acidobacteriaceae bacterium. Lineage (GTDB taxonomy): Bacteria > Acidobacteriota > Terriglobia > Terriglobales > Acidobacteriaceae > Bog-257. The sequence continues at coordinate 36,583 of PLXE01000088.1, read as the reverse complement.
CCACCATGGCGGAACGTCCCGGGGTTCCAAAACGACCAGGACTTCGACTCGGCGGAAAGGCTCGCGGGCGTTTTCGATCTGGAGGTGGACGACAGAAGAGCCCAGCCAGCGCAGAGTGGTTTTTTCTCCGACCAGCGGCAAGCCGCTCTGCAGCCATTCCAGGAAGCGATGGCCCTTGCGGACATTCAGGTGCGTACCGAGCGCAAACCATCCGACGATGGCGATGACAACCACCACGAAGATGGCTAGCTCGGGTGACATTGGTTTTGTGGCTGAGTCAAAGGACCGACGACCATTATGGCATACACTCTCGCCCCGGAAGAGCGCTGACATGCGCGTAATCACCATGCCGGCCGCGCGGAGTTGGCTTGACAACGTCCGCGAGTTTTTTTACGGCATGATCTCTTTCGAGTTCGAGCAGCAGGCCCGGGAACAGCGCGGAGAACTGGAGTCCGCGTTCATGCTCCTGACCCTGGGTGACATGCTTGGCGTCCCCGTGATGCCGCCGCTGTACGCGCTTCGCATCTTGCCCTATGCGGTACCTATGATCAGTACCTGGAAACGGCGGGTCGGGCGCGAGCGTGACCTCTCCGAGCGGGAAGAGTTTCATCTGCACGGGGTGTGACGCCCCGAGCCAATAACGGACACGGAATGGAGTTATGACTATGCCAGACGATCCAACCAAAAAGGAAGAAACCGAAGCGAAAGAAGAGAAACAGGGACTGTTCAGCAAGCTGAAGGAAATTGCCTACGGCATGAGCGCGCATGATATGTCGCGCTACGCCTTGCGCACCCGCGCCAGCATGGAACACCTGTTCATCCTGATTACCATGGGGGACCTTATCGGAGTCCCCATACTTCCGCCCTATTACTCACTGCGGCTTTTGCCCTACGTCGTTCCCAACATCTCGACGTGGAAGCGCCGCATGTTGCGGGAAAAGGACGTATCGGACGCGATGTTCTGAGCCGGCAGCACTGCCAACCAATAGCAGCAATTCATACGAGGACTTTTCATGTCATTGCGAGAAGCATTCGAAACCCACAAGGACCGCCGCTACATCATGTTCGGCGGCAAGGGTGGACTCGGCAAGACCACCTTCTCCGCGGCCACGGCGTACTGGCTGGCGAAGCAAGGGCACAAGGTGCTGGTCTTCTCCGTCGATCCCCAGGCGTCGCTCAGCGACATCTTTCAGCGCGACATTTTTGGCAAGGGCGCGGTCGAGATCATGCCCAACCTCTACGCGCAAGAGGTCGATGCCGACCGCCACATCCACGATTACCAGGAGCAGATCCGCAAAAAGATCCGCGACATGTATGGCCTGGATGCCGTGCCCGAGGAAATCGAGCAGTACATTCAGGCGGCGTCGGCGGAACCGGCCATGGAGGAGTCCGCCATCTTCGATGCGGTGGTCGATATCGTGGTCGGAGGCGAGTACGACTATTACATCTACGATCTGGTGCCGCTGGGGCACGCGCTCTACTACCTTTCCATGGCGAAGGTGTACGACGAGTGGATTAATCGCATCACCAAGCTTCGCCAGGAGATGCGCGAGCAGGAAGAGATGGTGGCGCGCATAAAACGCCAGAAGACCACCGAAGAAGACCATATCCTGACCGAGCTGCAATACATCAAGGACCGCATCAACCAGTCCTCGCGTATTTTGACGGACAAAGACAAGACAGCGTTCTTTTTCGTGATAGTGCCGGAGGAGATGATCATTCTCGACACCGAAAAGGCGGCCGGACTGTTCGCCAAATTCGATGTTCCCATTGTCGGGTATGTGGTGAACCGTGTGCTTCCGGCGGACCTGGCCGGACAGGTAATACCACCCTATCTCCAGAAGCGTCTCACCATGCAGGGAGACTACTTGCGGAAGATTGACAAGATTTTCGGCAAGCAGGTCGTGGGGCGCGTTCCAGAACTTGAGCGTGACATTACCGGGCTGGTGATGATCGAGAGACTGGCCGACATCATGTATGGCAACGGAAAAATGTGAGCGGAATATGTCTGAGATAAAAGAGAGCTTTACCGAATTTGTGACCGCGCATCCCAAAATGAAGTTCATGTTCTTTGGCGGCAAGGGCGGCGTAGGCAAGACAACCATGGCGGGCGTCACCGCCCTGCACCTGGCGCGCGAGGGCAAGCGCACCATGCTGGCCTCCACCAACCCCGTGCACAGCTTGAGCGGGTTGCTGGACCAGAACGTCTATGGAGCGCCGACCCAGGTCACCGGCGTCCCCAACCTGTGGGCGTACGAGATCGACACCAAGGAGACCATCGAACGCTCCAAGCAGGACATCAAGACCAAGATCCGCTGGTTCCTCAAGTTCGCCGAAATTTCCACCCAGGCCGACGCCTTTGTCGAGAGCGCCACCATGAATCCGGCGTTCGAAGAATCGGCGATGTTCGAGAACATGGTTGACCTGATGCTCAAGAACGAATATGACGCCTACGTCTTCGACACCGCGCCCACCGCCAATGCCCGCCGTCTGCTGGGCATGAGCAAGGTGTATTCGCTCTGGGTCAACAAGATGGTGAAATCGCGCGCCGAGGCGCAGACCCTGCGCGAACTTCTGTCTTTCACCAAGAAGAAGCAAACCGACCCGCTGATGGAGTACCTGGTCGGTTTTCGCGAACGGATCTTGAAGGCGCGAGAATTGCTGACCGACGTCGAGCAAACCGCCTTCTTCTTTGTCACCCTGCCGGAGGCGTTACCCATCGCCGTGATCAAGCGATTCATCAACTGGTTCCACGATTTCGGTATCCCCGTCGGCGGGGTCATCGTGAACATGGTGATTCAGAAAGACCAGGTCCGGCCCGACTCGCCCGAGTTCGTCCGCAACCGGGTGGCCATGCAAGACGGCTACATGCAGGAAATCTGGCGCGACTTCGACAATGTGCGGGCGGTTGTGCCTCTGCTCGATAACGAAGTGCGCGGGACGGAATCGTTGCAGGGAGTCGCGCGCTATGTGTTTCCTGCCAAGCAGGAGATTAGTTCTCCCATGGACGCGCTCCGCTAGCCGCGCTGCTACACGGCTGCAGTGAAGGAGTTGAGCCATAACTGCCCCGCCCTAGCCAAAACCAGGCTAGAGCGGGGCACCCATGTTATTGAGAGGCGCTAGGGCGTGCCACCCGCCCGTGTCATGTTCATCCGAGAGATGGAAGGAAACTGTTTTGTATGCTTGAAGCCGACATGGACGAAAGCGGAATTCAAGATGGAGCGCATATTTGCGTTGTGGGCGGCTATTGGGGCAGCGAAAACAATGGAGGGGATTTGAACGACGCTGGGGGCAAATACTAAAAGACGCACAGACCCCAGGTTTGAAGGAATTTCACTCTTGTAAGTTTTGGGCGCGCACAAAGGATGGGAAACGTAAAGGCTTGTATGCTAACTGGACGGACGCAAAGGCGGATAAGTTCCTAGCTGATCTCGTGGAGTGCATACGCGCTTTCCGCCTCTATCCAGTGGTAGCGACTCTGAAAGTGTCTGCTTGGAAGAAACTAAACAAGCACGAGAGGATGCTTCTGACTGGGGGGAGATACGATGAATCTTCAAGCAAGTGGATATCCCCCAGCGCGCCTAACCAAACGTATTACTTACCATTTCAAGCCTGCATACTGTACCCTGCTCGGACTTGCAAACAACATCTTAAAGTTCATTACGCTTTCGATCTAAACAAGCAGTTCAAGAATCATGCGAGCGATATTTTCAAGCTGATGAAAAAAGACGAAACATACGGTTTCCGCGACCGACTAGGCGCGTTATCTCTGTTGCCCAGCGAGGATGCCGCTGGTTTGCAAGCGGCTGATTTACTTGCTTACGAGATGTATCAGTTCGGAAAGGTTAGAGGGGTGGAAGCGGTCGCACAACAGCCTATTCATCCAAGACTAAGAGCCTTACTGAAACATGCGCGCAGTGTTCACGATTTCCCCTTTTTTGATGAAGCAGGAATAGAACCGCTATTAGAGGAAGTGCCGGCGTATTTAAGGAGTTCATACTCAAAACAAGGCGTATAATCGCGGCGCTATGGACTTCCCAATAAGCGCCTCAGACCTTCCGTGGTGGGGATGGATACTTTGTGCCATCGGATGCTGGATTCTAGTAGCTGGCGAGACAATAGCAGCGGACGAAGAATGGCTCCCCGGCCCATTGGCTATTCCAGCGGTAATTCTTACCGGACTTGTCGGAGTCATTTGTGCCGTGATTGGAGTTGTTCGTCTCGTAAAATGGGCTTGGGCGAGTTAAACTAGGCCGCTATGCAAGAATACGTTTACTGGATTCTACAGTGCAAGACTCCGAACTGTACCGCGAGTATAGCCGTCAAGTACGCTGGTCCGTACTCTGGTCAGCCAATTTATCCACTCCCTGATCCGATGCCGGGATGGTTTGATATTCAGTGTGGTGAGTGCGGCACAACTCACAGATACAAACGTCACGATCTGGCGACGGTGAAGGTGTCTGATCCACCACCACCGACCTGGGTTGACAAGATTTGACTAGTGGGCCGGATGGACGGGTGGCCCAGCCAAGGATGCCGGTGATACTACTCAGATGAGGGTGCCCCGTCCAAGCTGGTTTTGCTTGGGCGGGGATTTTGTCTTGCTTGGAGAGAGACCTGGAATTTTGTATCACGCCGTGTGTTCGCGTGCCGACGAAAGTCAACACACCCACCCAAGCAAAAGAAGCTTGGGTGGGGCACCCGGCAGCAAAGACTTGTTTCAACTGCACAGCGATGGATCCATCTGGCGCAACACGGGCCCAGCCAAAGAAAAAAGTGCGCTGGAATCGCTCGACGGGTATATATTGGGGCTGTTGGGAGCCAAAACGGACATTCCAACGTAAGAATAAGCTATATGGCAGCATCGAAGCGAAGCAGAAGGGCGCAAGCACCGATCAAGATTCTATCCTGTGCTGCGCTCTTCGTTGCATCCTTTGTCGTCTACTGGATGGGTATCTCTGCATACGAGCAAAGGCTTCGGCCCTCAAGAACCGAGGAATTCGATGCGCGTGGGGGCCGAGCCTTCCCCTCGGAATCCCGCTCGACAGTGGATCCCTACGCGACTTCAGAATCCGCGAACATAGAGCACCCGGCAGACCACGGCGGCACTAACCATTTTTGGGACGCAATTGCATCCTTTGTCGCCTACTGCACGGGTCCCGGTATTGGGTTCGACGGGCCTCCATCGTACACAGAGCACCCGGCTGTTCACCCCAGAACTAGTCATGCATTGGACGGAACACCGCCCCGCTTCTCAACACTGGATAGCTACGTGACTCCAGAATCCGCGAACATAGAGCAGCCGGCAGTTCAATGCAAGGCAGTTCCATGCGGAACTAGCTATGCTTTGGACGGAACATCCCCGCCCCTCGCAACACTGGATAGCTACGCGACTCCAGGCTTCAAAGGAATAGTAGAAGAAGGAAAGAGGGCTGGCGAGATCACCAAGGCAAAGAAGGAAGCGACCCAGAGCCAAGCCGCTCCACCGAGAGTGAGAGAGGCGTCGCCAAAGGCTATCTCGCCACCTGATGCCGACCTAACCCTTGCCGACGCGAGCGGTGCCGACCTGAGCGACCTGAGCGACCTGAGCGTACCTGCCTTCCAACGACCTGCCTTCCAAGGACCTACCGTCCGGGTACCCGCCCTCCAAGGACCTGCCTTCCCAGTACCCGCCTTCCAGGGACCTGCCTTCCCAGTATCTGCCTTCCATGGACCTGCCTTCCGAGTACCAGCCTTCCAAGGACCTGCCTTCAAGTGACGCGGTTGATTCTGGCGTCTTCTGCTGCGGGCCGTGGGGTTATTTCCGGCAAAAAAGGAAAGCCGGATTTGTCTCGCTGCGCCGGAAGCAGTACGAGGCTGGCGCCCGGTGCCCCAGGATTCGCCCCTTTGTTGGGCTAACCTGGGTCACTGCCGTGTTGGTGAAGGTACCAGAGCATGTGCCGTCCCTACGGGACTCGGTTTTATTTCCCACTTGACCCAGGGCTTCCGCCCTGGGCTAAGCTGTTTCGTCCCGCAAGGCGGGACTGGCGCATGGGTCAGCCGGACGCTGAGCAAATCGACAAGCTCAGGGCAAACGAAATCCCCACCCTGGCCAAAGGAAGGCTAGGATGGGGAACCCGGCAGCCCGCGGGGCACCCTGGTGGAGTCGTAAGTCATCGTTCGCCTGATTGGGCACCTTGCCTTCCCGCAAAGCCGGGAAGTTCGAACAACGAATCATGGTCGGGAGTCAGTGACCGAATAGATGGCTGGTGGAATCAGTTCCACCGTCTGATTCTCAATCGCGAGCCTTGGGGTATGAGCAATGCAAGGGAAAAACAAAACCTTTCCACGAAGGAAAAAAACAAAACCTTCGGCCGCTGGTCGTGTCTCTTGACAACGCCGACACGGTTATAGAGGGTGCCCCATCCTGGTTTTCTTTGAGGCGAGGCTTGGAGACTCCACCCCCCACCGATGATTTATTAAAATTTTGTCAACAAAGTGCTTGACATCTTGACAAATCGGGAACATTATGTCTCCACTCTTGGCCGAGACCTTCCTCTAGTCGGCCCCATTTACGTACGACACCTCGTGACCCCGTTCGAGGCGTGGGTGAGCAAGCATTTAGTTGTTTAGGAACTCAGGCAGGGAACTCCCGCATGGTATCCGCCGATTCCTTCGCGGAGCGGCAGGAGTAAAGAAGCCTTTCCCCTGGGGCCCTACTGAAGTTGGCGCCGCTCTCGCCGTCCTTGGCTCTCCGCGGCGCCATGTCGCCACTTTTCTCTTTGTGAGCCAAGGCGTCGGGCCCCATCGACACTGAAGAATCGCGTGCGCCCTCGTGCGGGCATGATTTCGTTGTACGCCACTCGCACAGACGGTGAGACGAAAGCATCGACCGCAGGTTTGCTGCGTCGGACTGACGACCCGACCTTCACGGCAACCTGGGTTAACTCGGCGACGGTACGTTGCCCCTTAAATCTGCGCCCGAGTTTGGCGCCTTGGAGAACAGACATGACCAATCAATGCACACTCAAGTTGAAATCGCTGACGATGAAAATGGCTGCGGCGAGTAGGAAGACTCTTCCCCAGATGTTCGTCATTGCCGTAGGTCTGGTTCTCTTCGTTGGAGCCGCCCATGCTCAAAGCGGACCCTGCCCCCCAGGGCAATTTCCTTGTATTTTGGTGAGTGATGGCAGTCAGATCAAGGTGTATTCCGATAGCGGCACGTCGGAACTAAATCCGGCCCTTCTTGGTAGCGGCGGAGGAGGCGGGGGCGAAGGAGTCGCCTGTCTCTCAGGCAGCAAGAATGTGCTGTACGTCGCAAATAATTCGAGCGCTATCCAAGTCTACAGCATGAACCTGGTGAACCAGCAAGCACCGTTTCTAAACGCTGTGACCGCTGGCGGAGGTGTCGCCGGTCTGGCTGTCAATGGAACGGGCTCGCTGCTCTACGCTTCTGGGGGTAGTGATATTTTTTCCCTGACTCCCCTGTCAGCCTCTCCCTGGCTCATGCTGAATCCGGGGCAGACCACCCTTGATACCACCCACGACCTTGGGCTGGGGATTTGTGCCCCGGGTGTTGCCTGCGCCTATGGCGGCAACATCTTCACCACCCACTTCATTTTTGGCGGTTTGGGCGTGAACGAGTTTGCCGCTAACCCCAATCTCAATCTACCGCTGCCGCCGCTGGGGGAGATCCTGCCGCACGCGCCGCCGCCCCCGCAGAATAATTGCGCCAACTTTGGCGTCGCCGGAACCCATTGCTGGGAGCACTTGTCGGGGCTCGCCTTCGATAACAACGGCAATCTCTGGGCCAACAGCCCATACACTTCACCCACTCTTGACACCGGCACCTTTGAGTTTGCCCCCGGCGGAAGTTGCGGCTCTCCCTTCTGCCCCTTGAACTTTATACCCGACCTCAGTGGGGCGGGTGTCCTGCCCATAGGCCTGACCGTCGCTCCCGCCACCGACCCCCTCAACCCCGGCAAGATCCTGCTTGCTAATTACCTTGCGGGGACAATCGACATCATCGACCCGATCACTTGTACCGGCCTGCACCCATCGGGGAGTCCCTGGACTCCTGGAACCTGTAATGAGTCACATTTCATTACCTCGGGACTCAGCCGTCCGAAATATGTCATCTACAACCAGAACTGTTCGAACCCTGACAATAACGGCTACATTGAGATTTGCAAGCAGTCAAACCCCGAGTACCCGGTCAGTGGGATATTCGATTTCACGGTGACCGCTCCACTCTTTAGCAGCGGTACGATTCAGGTTCCGGTTGGCGAGTGCTCAGGAGCTGTCCAAGTTCCCTCCGGTGTGGTCGCTCTTACCGAAGCGCCGACGATCGGCGCCTTGGTCTCAAACGTTACCGCATGCTCGTATAACCAATTTGGACAGTGCGTTCCTGACCTGATTTCATGGACGCTGCCTGACCTATACGCCACCGACGTACCGGTCGCGGCAGGCGACGTCTCGCTCGAAACCCTCGCAACCTTTACCAACTATGCAGCTTCGCCTAGTCAGTTGAAGGTCTGTAAGATTGCGGGTCTGGGTACTCCAGTCGGTACGGAGTTCACCTTTACGGTAACCGGTATGCCCCCATTTCAGGTAGAAGCGGGGCCGCCGAGCCAGGGTGGCTTCTGTCAGTTGGTGGCTGGCACATTCCCGGTTAACACGCCGGTGACGATTGCGGAAACGCCCAATCCTACCTATCCACTGACGAACGTCACGGATGAATGTAATGCTTGTACGTATAGCATAAATCTGCCCCAATCCAGTATGACAACCACCATCGGAGCTGGCATTACCGTGGTGAGTTTTACGAACACTCAGAGAGGTGGTAAGCAAGTTCGTTGTCTAGCTTGTGATAATTGATAAGGCTGCGGCCCAAAGCTACCGTCCTGAGGGTGCCCACCCAAGGCTCTTTTGCCTGGGTGGGGATTTTCGCCATCACATGCCATGCTTGGCCGGAATTCGAGGAGGGGGAGCGATCATGAACATAGGTGCCGTCACTCGGGAAGTGTACTTCGCGTTCTTGTTAACGCTGGTGTGTGGTTTTTCCCCATACTCTCAGACCCAGACTTACACCGTGCTCCACAACTTCTCGGGTGGAGCTGACGGAGCCTATCCCTACGCCGGAATAACCATCGACAGAGCGGGAAATCTACTGGGCACTGCGTCCGGTGGTGGGCGAGGCTATGGGACCGTTTTTAAACTCAAGTATTCCCCGGCAGGCTACACCCTTGGCCTCTTGTATAGCTTCACCGGAGGCGGAGATGGGGCCTATCCCTACAATGGAGTAATCGTTGGTTCGTATGGCATCCTTTACGGCAGCACCTATTCGCGCGGAGGCAGCGGCTGCGGAGGCAGCGGCTGCGGCACGGTCTTCACCCTGAGACCTCCAGCCACATTCTGTAGGAGCGTACTCTGTCCTTGGATGGAGACCGTGCTTTACGACTTCATGGGAGGCAGTGACGGATCCGAGCCAACCCAAGGCACGAACGTGATCTTCGATCAAATGGGCAATATCTATGGTACGACCGTAAGCGGTGGCGCTTATGGACAGGGTACGGTCTATAAACTCACGCGTTCAGGCGGCGGCTGGACAGAGAGCGTTATTCACACTTTTGGGGCCCCCGGCGACGGCGCCCAGCCTCTGCATAACGTGATCCTTGACACCAGCGGTAACCTATACGGCACCACTTCGTATGGCGGCGCTAATGGTTACGGCGTAGTTTTTCAACTGGTGCCGTCGGGCTCTGGTTGGACCGAGAATATTCTAGTAAGTTTTTCCCTGAGCGGGAGTGCGGGAGGCGTTCCGTTCGCCGGCTTATTGATCGATCAGTCGGGTAATCTCTATGGGGCAACATCTGCACGTGCATCGAGCGGAGGACCGCCATTTGGATATGGTGGCGGCGGAACCGTGTTTGAGTTGATGCCTTCAGGCGGCAATTGGACTCTCAAGGTTTTGTACAGTTTTCCCTTCCCCGGCGGCGGAGGTTATTACTGCGGGCCATACGGCAATCTTGTCATGGACGCCGCGGGAGACCTCTACGGCATTACCTATAGCGATGGAGCTTATGGCTACGGATCGGTTTTCAAGCTGACACCTGCCAGCGGACAATGGACCTACACATCGTTGTATGATTTTTGCAGCGATGGCTGGCCCTGCTCGGACGGGGCGCTGCCCTCCGGCGATCTGACGATGGACGCAAACGGCAACTTTTACGGCACCGCGAGCAGAGGTGGCACGAATACTGACGGCGTGGTTTGGAAGATCACGCCCTAACTGAAATTCCCTGAAATCTCCAGCGGCCTGACACCTGGATGATCCGCCTTCAAATCATTCCCTGCGTCAAGGCCGCTTATCTCGCGAGCAAACAACCGCTTACGTCAACCTCACGCAAGTTTCCCCGGACAGCAGTGAAGTTTTACGAATACTAAGCAGGGTAAGACAATCCCTTGCCTAGCTTGTAATAGATAAGGGCCCGGTGGCCCAGCCTAGAGCCCTGAGGGTGCCCCACCCAAGCTGATTTCGCTTGGGTGGGGATTTTCGTTGGAGCTGGGTGCCCCGTTCTAGCCTTCATTTGGCTAGGGCGGGGCCGTTAATCGATGAGCGCCCGCGTCAGCGTTTGTAGCCAGCGCCACGTAACGCCGCTGCAAAGCAATCGGCAAAATCGTGAACGTGCTCCGTCGTCGCCAGCGGGCCCATTACGCCAATACGGAAGATCTTTCCGGCGAGCGGACCGAAGCCGCCGGCGATCTCGATGCCGTGCTCTTTGAGCAGCGTGGTCCGCACCTTGGCGTCGTCTACACCTTGCGGGACTTTCGGCGTGTGCAAGTTCCAGATGCGATGCTCGGGGGCCACAAGCATTTCCAGTCCCATGGCTTCCAGCGTCTTGACGAACTCCAGGTGCGCCCGGTGATGGCGCTCCCAGCGATTCTGCAAGCCTTCCTCTTCGATGAGCGTGAGGCCTTCGTGCAGGGCATAGAACATGGTCGCCGATGCGGTGTGATGATAACGATGCGAGACCGTCAGATAATCGGCGATCAGCTTCAGGTCGAAATACCAGGAGCGATTGGGCGTCGGGCGCGCCTGTAGCCACTCGGCGGCGCGCGGTGAAACCGTGATGGGCGACAGCCCGGGAGGACAACTCAAACCTTTCTGGGTGCAACTGTAGGCGATGTCGATGCCAGTCTTGTCCACTTCGACGGGCATGGCGCCGAGCGAAGTTACGCAGTCGGCAATCACCAGCGCACCCACTTCATGCGCGGCCTTGCAGATGGCGTCGCCACGCTGGAAGGCCCCGGCGGAAGTCTCGGCCTGCACGTACATCACGACCTTGGGCTTCTCGCGGCGGATAAACTCAGCCGCTTCCTGGTCGCCGAAGACTTCTCCCCAGGGTTTCTCGAAGCGCACCAGTTCGGCGCCCTGGCGGCGCGCCATTTCCGACATGCGGTCGCAGAAGAACCCGTTGGCGAACGACACTACCTTCATCCCCGGCAAAACAAAGTTGGAGATCGCAGCTTCCATGCCGCCGCTGCCGGTGGCCGAGATGACGAAGGTCAACTCATTCTTGGTCCCGAATACGGTGCGAAGCAGCCGTTGAATGTTGGAGGAGATCTCGAAGAAATAGGCGTCGAGATGGCCGACGACGGGTTGAGCCAGCGCCTGATACACGCGCGGATGCACTTGACTTGGACCCGGACCAAACAACAGTCGCATGGGTGGATGGATGGAAATTTCTTCTAGAAGGGCAGTTCTTTCATCGGAGCTAATCATTGCGCTTCTCCTATTAACTTAACAACCTACCAGTATAAGACGATCGCGTTTGTAGCGGCTGACGTAATTATTGGGTACGCGTTCCAGAACGTTGGTGGGGGAATCACGGGGCAATCCGAGACAGGGCATTCGTTGTTGTTACATGGGCTGTGTCTCAAAAACTGCGGCTCCGATGTGCGGTGTGCGAAGATATACGGATGTTGCGCTCGCCCCGCCTTCCGATTGCCGCGGTTCTGGCGCTCATATTCCTGGCGACGCACGGACGTCTTTGGGCTGTGCCGCCGCAGGAGTTGCGCGGCGTGGTCAAGGACCGCAGTGGGGCGGTGATTGCCAAGGCGCAGGTCCTGCTGCGCACTGATGGGCCGGAAGTCTGCCGGACGACGCAAGCCGATGGCAGTTTCGTATTCCCTGGAGTAACGGCCACCAGCGGGACCCTCGTGGTGAGCGCATCCGGTTTCGCGACCAGCACAATCGCGTGGCAAGCGGGAGCGAACCAACTCACGATCACGCTGGCTCCGGCCGCGGTGCAACAAAGTCTCGACGTGACCGCGACCCGCACCGCCATCCTGCCAACCGACGTGGATGACGTGGAGGCGCAACCCGACGCTGTGAGCGTCACTTCTCGACAATTGCAGCAATGGGGTGCACTCGCCACCGACGATAAATTGCGAAACGTCGCCGGCTTTTCGCTGTTGCGCCGATCGGGCAGCCAGACGGCCAATCCCACATCGCAAGGCGTGTCGTTGCGCGGACTGGGCGCCAGTGGCGCGAGCCGGGCGTTGGTCCTGGCGGATGGCATCCCGCTCAACGATCCCTTTGGTGGCTGGATCTATTGGGCGCGCGTGCCGCAAGCGTCGCTGGACCAGGTGCAGCTCATACCGGGAGGCGTCTCGGCGCTTTACGGAAACGATGCGCTGGGCGGGGTGGTCAACCTGGAGACGCGTCATGCGGTGCAGACCGATGCTCTTGTTGAAGGGTCGTACGGAAATGAACGCTCGCCGTTCGGCTCGGGCTGGGGCGCGATGCGCTTTGGGCAATGGGCAGTGGTGGCCAGCGGAGAAGGTTTCCGCACTGACGGTTACACCGCCGTGCCGAAGGCTGTGCGGGGCCCGGTAGACACGCCGGTCGCATCGCAGTATGGCAGCGGGACCTTGCGCGTGGAACGCACGTTCGGCAATCGCGGGCGCGTTTTCCTCAGCGGCTCGCTTTACGGCGAGGACCGGTTGAATGGCACGCCGCTGCAAGTCAACGACACCACCATCCGGCAATTGGCGTTTGGCACGGACTACGACAGTCCCGCGGCCGGATTGTTCACCCTCCGTCTGTACGGCGGAACGGAAAACTATCATCAGACGTTCTCTTCGATTGCGGCCGACCGCAACAGCGAATCGCTGACCAACATTCAGCACGTTCCTTCGCACCAAATGGGATTGCTGGCGCAATGGTCGAAGCAGGTCGCGAGCCGCCTGACTTTGCTGGCGGGACTCGACGGCCTCTATGTGCAGGGATTCAGCAACGAGACTACATTTTCGCGCGGCCAACAGACGGCGCGACTGTCGAATGGGGGCACGCAGCAATCGTTGGGCGCATTCGCCGAAGGCATCGTGCAGATCACGTCGCGCTGGTCGTTGACGCTGGCGGGCAGGGAAGACTTGTGGAGCAACTTCGACGCCAGCTCGACGCGCATTCCAACTCAGGGCAAACCGACACTGATTGTTTACCCCGACCGCGGCCAGAATGCTTTTAGCCCGCGGCTGACAACGTCTTATCACGCCGGCGAACATGCCGTGCTTTACGCTTCGGCCTATCGTTCGTTTCGCGCGCCCACGCTGAACGAACTCTATCGCAGCTTTCGCGTGGGCAACGTGCAGACGCTCGCCAATCCGTTTTTGCGCGCCGAACACTTTACCGGCGGCGAAGGTGGAGTGCGCGTCACCATGTTGCACGACCGCATGACGCTTTACGGGGCCGGCTTCTGGGGCTTTGTCACCGATCCAGTTTCCAACGTGACCCTCAGCACCACGCCGCAACTCATCGTGCGCATGCGCGAGAACCTGGGCCGCATTCAGACGCCCGGAATGCAGGCCGGCGTTCACTACACAATCACCAACCGCATTTGGCTGAGCTGCGCTTATCAGTTCATCGATTCCACCGTCGCTTCGTTTTCTGCGAACCCGGCCCTGGTAGGGAACCAGGTTCCGCTGGTGCCGAAGAACGAGTTCGTCTTCCAGGGGACGTGGGCCGCGCCGCAGAAGATCTTCGTCGCCCTACAAGGCCGCACCGCCAGCAACGAATTCGATGACGATCAGAACCTGTTGCCGCTGGGCAGCTACTTCGTGCTGAGCGCAACCGTGTCGCGTCCGCTGCCGAAGGGATTCGACGTGTTTTTCCAGGGCGAGAACCTGACCAACGATCAGTACGATGTTGGCCGCACTCCGGTGGCGACTTTGGGCCAGCCGATTCTGGCTCGCATCGGGCTGCGCTGGCAGAGCAGGAGGTAGGGAAACGCTCTTCGCTCTGCGCTTGTTCGCTCTTCGCTTCTCGTCTTTCGCTCTTCGCACTGACCCCTAGCTGCCTTGTCATCCCGAAGGAGCGCGAGGGAGGTCGCCGCGGCGACCGACTGAGCGCGACTGAGGGACCTGCTTTTCTCTGGGGCATCCGGACCCTCATGCACTCTCCTCATTTTTGTTCTCACTAACACTCACGCTCTTCGGAGTTTTCTTCGCAACCTTCTCGCACGATGCCGTCGCCGCATCCATCTGCCTCAGGTTGGCCGCGGCGCCGTGCAAAGCCGACAAAATCATCCTCGCTCGCCACTCCTCAATCCGCTGTTGCGAGACGCCGTAGATGAACTGCATGAAAGCGATCTGCACCGCGGCCGCGTCCTCCAGATACGGAAACTCGAACGCGTAGCAAGGGTCATTCTCTTTACGGCCTGGATTGGCCAGAAAGACGAACAGGTTGTTCTTGGGTACGGTCTTGCGCACCTTCGCGTGGTAATAGCAAAACTTCTGATCGCGTAAGGCGAGCATGCCGCAGCGCGTCCCGCTTGGCCTGATGTGCTCGCAGATTGCCAGCGAGAATTCAGCCTCGTCGCCCAGTGGCAGACTTGGCGTATTCTCTCGACCGTCGGCCGGACTCTCCGGCGTGACATCCTCAATAGCTGTGAGACCCATAAGTGCTACCCCCTCCCCCTCCAGTAAAGTATTTAGTATGAGTACTTTGCCTGCAAAGTTTTGATTGCATTAGAGTTACTACAATCCGTAAGTTCCCTGTTTTGAATACCTTGAGCGGACCCATGTAAAGTATTGATTTCCGGTAACTTGCAGGCAAAGTATTGCGAAATAAGGACTTGTAATCGATTTCCGGTAGTCGGCGCCGACTATCCTCCGGCGAGAACGCGACGATTGGCAACTGGCTACTAACTGCTGACAACTGCTCCTCCATAGACACAAATGGGCAGGAGCGCCGGGCGCGGCGGATCCTGCCCTACAAGCAAAGTATGGGTCGGGTCGGCAATGCGGTCAAGTTACGAAAGTAGCAATTGCCGCTCCTATTTTGCGCATCCTCCCGGAACGGGAATGGCGGCATCTGGACGCATACGCCAGCGCCTCGGGCGCGAGAGATGATAGCCCACCGTTTCAACGGTGGGTAGAATGAAAAAGAGAGTCGAGTCCCCCGGGGACGACACAGGATTCTGTATTGGAATTTGCCCCGCCCTAGCCAAAATCGGGCTAGAACGGGGCACCCAGGTTTATGGTGTCGTGTGTATCTACTGCGCTTGGCCGGGGCACCCGGCGATGAATTGGAAATTTCGTGACTAAGACACCAGACCTATCGCAAATAGTCAAAGCGCTGGTTTGCGCCGCGAATGGACGTACGTTCGCGAGCCTCAAACCTTGGAACTACGGTTGGTCCCAGCCGGACTATCGCCGGTGTCCAACGGCTGCTATCGTCCATGATGAGGACAACAGTGTGACCTTACAACCCGAGGCTGTCCAAGGCTTTGAGGAAGCAATGCGCGTCTTGCTGCAGTTCCAACTGATTAGGCGAAGTTACGAGGAAGATGAGCTCTGGAGTTTAGTGGCCTCGCTCGTCGGTACTCTTTCCATGCAGGCTTCTCCAGCTGACTTGGCCACTGCGATTGAGAGCGGACTCAAACGCATTCTTAATCCTCCAGACTCTCTAGTGGTACTACCCGTCGCGAATATCGCGCAGCCGTTGGACATAATCGAAGTTGGTCCATTGATCATCGGACCTTTCGCGCGCCTCGAAAAACGTATACGCACAAAGACAGGGCGACGCCCCTTGACAATGGAGGGCAACAAACCCTGGTGGATGCCAGCGCCAGACGCTGAGCCCAGAACGGCAGCAAATGAACCGGTCCTTCTCGCTTACACAGGGTGTGGCCAACTCGGCCGCGCGACAGACGATGCGGAACAAGCGCTGGAAGATTTGGTGAGTATCGCATTGATGTTGCAGCCGGACCTCAATGCACTTTCCTTGTTCAGCTTGCGTGGCGATGTAAATAGACCCGGGACACGAGGCTTGGTAATCGATAGGCAGTCCTTGTTCGAGATGTCAACAAGCGCTCCGCAACTAAAACGCGAACTCACTTCGCCGGTATATGTCGATGGAGTATTGGGTCCAAACTTACATTGGGGATGGTATAGTGAGAATCCGTTTCCACTAGAAGAACTCCTAACCCGGTCGGACACGCGAGCGGCCGCCGAGAAGATTCTCCTTGGACGTACTGCTATCCTCCAACGTCTGCGGGTCGCTGCTCGTTGGCACGGCAAGGCTCACTGGGCTTCTGACTTGTCAGATGCTGTTCTGGCCCTGGGAATTAGTTTTGATTCGATGTTAACTGAGGAGGGACCGAGCCCCGGTCGGGTGATCTCTGAGAGATTCGCTTTGCTCGACCCAGATCCCGATCAGAGGCGGCGCCGTTACCGCAAGTTTCAGGGGGAGTATTACGCAGCTAGGAGCGCAATCGCTCACGGAGCAAGGGGGAGTTCCGTTGCTGCGGAGTTGGTTCGAGCGATGGCTCAGGAGGCCCGTTGGGTCTTTCGACAAATCCTAGATCTGTCTCAACGCCTCGGAATATCAACTGAAAAAGAGTACAACCAAATGTACGAGAGCCTTAAGTGGGGTGAATCTTTGGGTCAAACACGATCGTGAACTTCTTTGTGAAGGCGTCCCCGAACCTCCTTTCGTGACCGGGTTGCCCGTACTGGACAAGCCGCTGGACCTTCGGAGTTATCCGCGTTGACTCGCCGCGAACCGTCGCATAGAGTGTGACCTTCCAAGGTCATCCGTTGCATCCCGGAAGCAAAGCGAGGTCACACGGCAATGGCAAACCCTGAACATCTTAAAATGCTCAAGCAAGGGGTCGAGCAATGGAACAAGTGGAGGGAGGAACATCCCGATGAGGCGTTTGACCTCAGCGAGGCCGTACTCGGGAAGGCATCTCTCAGAGGGGCGGACCTCCTCGGCGCAAATTTCAGCGAGGCGGTCCTCAACGGTGCGGACCTCAGCGAGGCAAACCTCGGCGCGGCGAACTTCAGCGGCGCGGACCTAGTCGGAGGGAACCTCTCAGGCGCGGACCTCCGCATAGCTGACTTCCGGGGGGCAGATCTCCACAGTGCGAACCTGAGTGCAGCGAACCTCTTCTCGACGAACCTCAGCCGGGCAGACCTCGCCGCCGCGACGCTCCGTGGAGCCAAACTTGGCAACGCTGATTTCAGCGGGGCCGGTCTTCACGGAGCGGATCTTAGCTGGGCGGACCTGTTCTCCGCGAACCTCAGCCGGGCAGACCTCACCGCAGTGGACCTCAACCGGGCAGACCTAGGTAGGGCGAACCTCCGCGGGGCGGACTTTACTGCGGCTCGGACATACGCAACAAACTTCGCTGATGTTGATCTCAGCGCTGCCAAGGGGCTCGAATTCGTTAACCACGGGGGGCCGTCCACCATCGGCATTGACACCATCTATAAATCACGTGGCAAAATTCCTGAGGCATTCCTGCGAGGCTGCGGTGTTCCCGACGAATTCATTGCCTACATCGGCTCGATGGTGGGACGGCCCATCGAGTTCTACTCCTGCTTCATCAGCTACTCGACTAAAGACCAGAAGTTTGCCGAGCGGCTCCATGCTGACCTGCAAGCCAAAGGCGTGCGCTGCTGGTTCGCGCCTGAGGAAATGAAGGGAGGCCGCAAGCTGCATGAGCAAATCGACGAGGCCATTCGCCTCCATGACAAACTGCTGCTGATCCTCTCCGAGCACAGCATGAGCAGCGAGTGGGTGAGGACCGAGATTGCCAAGGCCCGCAAACGGGAGGTGAAGGAAGGCAGGCGGGTGCTGTTTCCTGTCCGGTTGGTGGAGTTTGATGTGCTGCGCGATTGGGAGTGCTTCGACGCCGACATCGGCATTGACTCGGCCCGCGAGATACGCGAATACTTCATCCCCGACTTCAGCGACTGGAAAGACCACGATTCGTATCAGGCGGCGTTTCAGCGGCTGGTGAAGGACTTGAAGGCAGGGGCTGGCGGCTAGGGGTTAGTTGTCAGGAAAGAAAACAGCAGGTCCCTCCGCTCCGCTGCGGTCGGGATGACAAATCAAAAGCAGGTCCCTCCGCTCGGACTGAAGCCCTCGGTCGGGATGACAAAGCGGGTGCCGGGTGCCCCATCCTTGTCCGCTGCTTTTGCGGACAGGATGGGAGCGGACGATGAGCCCCGCTGGCAATCACGCCCACGCAATGGTGTCCCCCTCTGTTGCACTGACCTGGGGTTCCTGTCGCACTGCGCTACGACGCCACCGATGGCGGGTTCAAGGGCTCCGTTTTCTTGGCTGCGACTGAAACCAGCAAGGTCTTGAGAATCACGTACAGCACTGGGATGAAGAACAGGTTGAGAACGGTGGAGAACAACATGCCACCAACAATCGCCGTTCCCACCGAATGCCTGCCCAGCTTGCCTGCGCCGGTGGCAAAGTACAAGGGCAGCACGCCCAACAGGAAAGCGAAGGAGGTCATCAGGATGGGGCGCAAGCGCAGCTCGGCGGCTTCGATGGCGGCCTCGATGACGGAGCGGCCGCGCTCGATCAGTTGCTCGGCGAATTCTACGATCAGAATGGAGTTCTTCGCCGAAAGGCCGATCAGCATCACCAGTCCGATCTGCACGTAAACGTCGTCAACCAGCCCGCGCATCGAGATGAAGGACAGCGCACCCAGCACCGCCATCGGCACCGCCAGCAGAATGATGAAGGGAAGCGCGAAGCTTTCATACTGCGCCGAGAGGGTGAGATAGACCACCAGAATGCCGAGGCCGAAGATGAGGATGGCTTTGCCGGCGGCCTCGATCTCTTCCAGCGCCAGGCCTGACCAACTGAACGCCATGCCTTGCAGCATGTTCTTCCCGGCCAGATCTGCCATGGCCGTCAGGCCCTGCCCAGAGCTAAATCCGGAAGCGGCAGCCCCGTCAATTTCGGCGGAGCGGAACAGGTTGAAGTGGTTGATCACCTGCGGCCCGGCGGCGTCTTTCAGCGAAACGATGTTGCCCAGCGGCAGCATGCCGTTGGCGTCGGAACGAACGTAGTACTGCCGCAGGTCCGCCGCGGTCATGCGGAAGGGCTGGTCGGCCTGCACGTACACGCGGTAGGAGCGATTGTTGAAATCGAAATCATTCACGTACTGCGATCCCATGTAAACGCCAAGCGCCTGCGTGACCTGGCTGAGCGGCACTCCCATGGCCTTGGCTTTCTCGCGATCGATTTGCACCAGTTGCTGCGGGTCGTTGGCGGTGAAGCTGGTGAAGAGCCCGGTGAGGTCCTTGCGCTGGCGGCTGCCGGCAACGATTTTGTGCGCCACCTCATCGAGGTCCTGCAAGGTATTGCGGCCCAGGTCCTGGAGTTGGAACTGGAAGCCACCGAAGCTGCCGATGCCTTGAACCGCGGGCGGCTCGAAGGCCGCCACAATGGCTCCGGGTATGGCGAAGAGCTTGGGTGCGACCCGGGCCACGATGTCGCTGGCCGCGTGCCCTTTGGCTTTGCGTTGGTCGATGGACTTCAGCGGAGCGAAGATGAGCCCGTAGTTTGACGCACTGCCACTGAAGGAGAAGCCTGGGACAGCGAAGGTACCAAATATATCGGGATCGGTGAGCAGGACCTTTTCCGCCTCCCGCGAGACGTTCGTCGTATAGGAGAGCGACGCTCCCGGCGGCGCCTGCACCACCACGATGAAGTAGTTCTGATCTTCCTGCGGCACGAAGCCGGTAGGAACGTGAAGATACATGTAGGCGGTGGCGGCGAGTCCGGCAAAGAATAGCGCCACCATCACGTAGCGGAATTTCAAGGTTGTGGTAATGGCTTTCCCGTAGCCGGAAGCCAGGCCGCGGATAACGCGATCGACGCCGTGGGCAAACTTGCGATACGCGCTGGAGAGCCAACCGATACGCGTCCAGTCAAACGCTGAATACTTGTATTCCTCGCCGCGCAATAGGATGGCCGCCAGCGCGGGCGACAGGGTCAGCGCATTGAACAGCGAGATCGCGATCGCGAACGCGATGGTCAAGGAGAATTGTTTATAGAGAATGCCGGTGGTGCCGGGGAAGAACGATACCGGCACGAATACCGAGATCAGCACCAGGGACGTCGCCACCACCGCCCCCGACACTTCCTTCATGGCCGCCGAGGTTGCCGCGCGCGGATCGGTCTTGTCGGTATCGATGTGGCGCTGCGCATTTTCGATGACCACGATGGCGTCATCCACCACCAATCCCGTGGCCAGAGTGATGCCAAACAGGGTCAGCGAATTGATGGAGAACCCGAAGATCTTGATGAAGGCGAAGGTCCCGACCAACGAAACCGGGATCGTAACCGCCGGGATGATGGTGGCGCGCCAGTCAAGCAAGAAGAGGAAGATCACCGCGATCACGATAAGGATCGCTTCCTCCAGGGTGGTCACGACTTCCCGCACCGAGTCGCCAACCACGGTGGTGGTGTCGAAGGCGATTACGTACTTGATACCGGGCGGGAAGGACTTCGCCAGCTCCGCCAACGCCGCTTTGGCCTTCTTGTCCACGTCCAAGGCGTTGGCATTCGAGAGCTGCTGAACACCGATACCAATGGCTTCGTGGCCGCTGTACATCAGGTTCGAGTCGTAACTCTCGGAGCCGATCTCGGCCCGTCCAACGTCTTTCAGCTGAACGATGCCGTTACGGGTGTTCTTCAGGATGATGTTCTCGAATTCCCGGGGATCCGACAGGCGTCCTATGACCCGCAGGGTCACCTGGAAATCCTGCTTGGGATTGGAGGGCGGGCGCCCCAACTGTCCGGCAGGGATCTCGACGTTTTGCTCCTGCAAGGCGGCGACCACGTCGACGGCAGTCAACTGGCGCGCGGCGAGCTTGCTCGGGTCAAGCCAGATCCGCATGGCGTACTTGCGCTCACCAAAGATGATCACGTCGCCCACGCCGGGCACGCGCTTCAATGCATCCTTGACGTAAACGTCGAGGTAGTTGGAGATGTACTGGTTGGACAGGCTGTTGTCGGGCGAATAGAACCCCGCGGCAAACACGAAGTTCGGGTTTGCCTTGGTGATGGTGACACCGGTGTTCTTAATTTCCTGGGGAAGGCGGCCTTGCGCGGTGGCCACGCGGTTCTGTACGTCAACCGCGGCAATGTTCAGGTCGTAGCCGGTGCGGAAGATTACATCGATGCTGCTGGTGCCGTCGTTGGAGCTGGTCGAGGTCATATAGTGCATGCCCTCGACGCCATTGATCTGCTGCTCCAGCGGAATGGTGACCGCGGACTCCACCACCTGTGCATTTGCCCCGACGTAATTGCTGCTGACGTTGACTTGCGGCGGCGCCAGGTTGGGATAAAGAGAAATGGGCAGCGTAGGAATGCACACTGCTCCCGCAAGAATTATGAGGAGTGCGCAGACCGTAGCAAAAATAGGCCTTTGAATGAAAAAGTCAACCAAACGAGAAGTTCCTCTCTTGCACCACCCACCACGCGCAAAGTTCGCTACCTATCCGATGGTCTTGGCTAGCTGGTTGGTTGGACGGGTGTACCGTCGATCAGGAACTGCGTGCCGGAGACGATGACCCGGTCACCGGGCGTCAGGCCGCCGGTCACGGCATAGTTATTGCCGATGGTGTCGCCGAGAGTTACTGCGCGCTGCCTGGCGACGTGTCCGTTCCCCTGCTGGGCAGCTACGTAAACGAATGGCTGCCCGCCAATACGCGTCACCGCCAGTACCGGAACGGTTGGCGTAGGAGCCGTGCTCCAAATCACCCGCGCCTTCACCAGTTGTTCGTTGCGGAACCGGTCGAGCGACGTGTGGATGGGCGCCTTCACCAGAACACCCTGAAGAGCGTTGTCCACCTGCTGCGAGACGAAATAAATCTTTGAACTTTCGATGAGTTCCCCAGTGCTGCTGACGATTTGCACGGGGAGATCCATGCGGATGTCGCCAGCCCGTTCCGTCGGGATGTAAACGTACGCCTCCAACTCCTGGTTCTCGTCAACCGTGGTCAATAAGGTTTGCGACGAAACGTAGTCCCCCAAGTGCACCGGGATGTCGCCGACGATGCCGGCAAACGGGGCCTGCAAGTTGTAGTAGGCAAGCTCGCGCTGCTGCGTGATCTTGGCCGCGGTGGCGGCTTCCCAGTCGGCCTTCGAATTGGCGAACGCCTGCACCGCCTGGTCATAGCTTTGTTTGCTGGTGACCCCGGATTCGTAGAGCACGCGCTGCCGCTCCAACTCGATCTGGTTGTAGTCGTAGAGGGCTTTTTTCTGCGCCTCGGTGCTGCGCTGCTCATCCACAGTCGCCTGTTGCTTTAGCGGATCGATGGTCATTAACACCTGTCCCGCGCGCACGTGATCGCCCGACTTGACCAGGATGCGGGTGAGCGTGCCCGTCACCTGGGGCTGAATACTGGCGGAACGCCGCGACTTGACCGTAGCCACGTATTCGTCCGCTCTGGGCACAGGTTCAAGGCTGACCGTCTGCGTCTTTACCGGCATGGGTTGCGGCGCAGGTTGTTTCGCCTCCGTACGGCTACACCCGGAGTTTGCCAATATCGCGAACAGAACCAGCGCCGATTGCGCCATAATTGCAAGGTATTTCACGGTCTCTCCTCGGCTAACACATGAACAAAAGGATGCTAGCCGACGCGCGAAAGGTTCACGAGTTTATCCGGAACTCGACGACATAGCCATGTAGAGTGGAGAATATTATTGGTTCGGCCTGGGTGCCGGTTGCTGCGGCGGAGGGTATAACCCCGCCTGCTGCATGACTGAAAGCATGTTCCAAGCGCTCCACTCTTCGCAGATTTTTCCTGCCTTGAAGCGAAACAAGGTCATGCCGCCAATCTTGATCTTTCTGCCCGTGGCCGGAAATCCCATTCCTGCTCCGGTATTTGTGCCGGACACAGTCCAATACACCGCCACGAGATCTCGCTCTGCGAGAATCTGGTTGACGCTGACTTTCATGTCAGGCAAGGCCTTGCGCTCCTCCTTAGCGGCGGCGATGTCCTCCGCCAACGTCGCCTCGTGATCGCCACCGTGCGCCACGAAGTCCGTGGCATGCGACGCCGCGTACTGGTCGAAGCGTCCCTGATCGAGCACCTCTTCGAAAAAGCTGCGAGCAATCTGCTTGTTTCTCTCCTGTTCACCGGCCTGCCGGGCCATTACGGGCAAGCCGATCACAAACAACAACAGCAAAAGCAAACCCTTGCGCATACGGTCTCCTTGGTTAGGGAAACGCTCCGGGCTTGGTCCGCGAATCAAGCGGGCAGGAGGCTCCCCAAGTTTTCTTTGCCGCAGATACTGTAACACATGTTACATTAATAGAAAAGGAGTTTCCCATGGCAAGACCGCCCAATCCTGGCATCCGCGCGGGGCTCCGCGAGCAGGCTGTCGACTATGTCCTCTTGCATGGACTGCAAGACTTGGCCCTTCGCCCTTTGGCGAAGGCCTTGAAGACCAATGCTCGAATGCTGGTCTACCATTTCGGCTCGCGGAAAGGACTGATGCGCCAGATCCTGACCAGCCTGCGTGAACGGGAGGACGCTCGCATCCAGGCTTGGTTCCGGACCGGGAAGAAGCCGCGCACCCTGCCTGACTTTCTGCGTTGGTACTGGCCGAGGGAGAGCTCACCCCGGGCGAGGCCGGCGATACGGCTCATCTTCGAACTGTACGCGCTGGCGCTGCGAAATCCGCAGGAATACCCAGGCGTGCTCGAAGATCCGCTCGCTTATTGGCAGAAGCTCGCGAAACAGGCTGGCATTCCCTCAAAGCCTGACGCCGTCGAGGCGACGCTGCTACTTGCTGCCACGCGCGGTCTGCTCCTGGATCTTTGTGCGACCGGCGAGCGTGCGCGGGTGGGACGTGCAATGGAGCTACTGGCTCAGCTTCTCGAAGCGCGCATGCCGTCGACCAAATGACGGTACGCGAGGCAATGCCGTGAACCGCAACAGCCTAGTTGGTGTGATTCTGGATGAGCCTTAGAAGGGATGGTGAGCACCTGGTAAAAACGGGATCCGGCTAGCTCTGCCGGGTCCCGCCTTGGTTGGGTACGTTCAGCTTGCCGGCGGGCGAAGGGTAGGTTCACGAGTTTTATCCGGTCCGCGGCGACCGGACCCAGTGTCGCGCGTCACAGACGGGGGAACTGAACCCTGTCAGGCTTGCGGAAGGTTTAAACAGCAATGCGATGTAAGGGCCGGCCGCCGCGATCTTACTTCTTGGTCAGAGTCTCCTCTACCTGGATTCTCTTGCCGGCGGTGATCTCTACCGTCTTCTGCAGCGTCGCGTAGCCCTCCAACTCCAGCTTGATCTGGTAGCTCCCCGGATTCAAGGCGAATTCCACCGGGGTCGGCTTGGCAACGACCTGTGTTCCCACCGTGACCTTGGCGCCTCTCGGTTTGCTATCTATGTGGATGCGGCCCATATTCTCCGATTCGCTGCCGAAGATCTTTTTGAAGCCGCCGATGGGCTTGATCGCTTTGGTCTCGCCCAATTTGGCGAGCGTCTCGGATACCGTCACTGTCTGGCCACCGGCGTTCAAACTCGCGCTGGCAGTCGAATCGGCGTATCCCGCTTGCTTGAGCACTATGCTGTGTGCGCCCCGAGCTGCGGCAACCTGTGCAGGCGTCTTTTGGCCGGTGTCTTTTCCATCGAGAATGATGCTTGCACCCGCGGGCTGGCTTTGCACGGAAATCGTTCCCAGGATTGGCGCTGTCGGAGCGGCCGGCACCGGAGCCGAGGGGGCCGGCGTTGAAGATACTGTCGCACTCTTGCCGGCAGAATGTTTCGATTGCTTGTCGGCGCTTTTCTCCGGCAACGGCGCAGCCTGTGCTGACCGCGTGCCCGGTTCGACTGCTTTTTCCGGAGGCGCAGCTTCTTGGGCTAGCTGTTTCTGCACTTCCGCCAGCGCCTGCGCAGCCGTTGCGAAGTTGGCGTCTTTCTCCACTGCTTGGTTGAGCAGATCGCGGGCCTGCTTGGTTGCTTCCGGGGTGTGCCGGTTGAGATCATAGCGCGCTTGCAGATACAGCAAGTAGGCCTCTGAACTTGTCGTCTTCACCGCCTGCAGAGCCTTGCGCTCCTCCCATCCCAGCTTGATCCCGGCGTGTTCGGCGATGTCGGTAGCGATCTGCCCTTCCAACGCCTGTAACTCCGAAGTGTTCGCCGTGTATTGATGGTTCCATAGCGATTGGTGAGTCGCAGCTTCCACCAGTTCCGTGTTCACCACCACCGCGTCGCCGCTGCGCACCACGCTTCCCGAGAGCACACTGCGGGCCCCCAACTGCGCAGCGCTGCCTTTCGCGTCCGACGCCTGGGTCAACCACTCGATGTGCAAATTTGGAAGCTGCGCCAGTTTCGCGGCGATGTCTTTGGTGACTCCATCGCTCAAGTACGTGTTATTGGCATCGCCAACATTGGCAAGCGGAAGGATTGCCAGGGTCTGTGGGGTGGCAGAAGTTGCGGGTGCGCGCTTCGTCCTGGCCCAGTACAGGCTTCCGCCCACTATGGCAATCAAAAGTCCCGCTGCAATCGCCGCCCACATTTTCCCGGTGCTTTTCGTCTTCGGGTTAGGTTTACTGGCGATCGCTGTGGTTTGGCGGGAACCGGTGTCGCGCTTTAGCCGTCTCAAGTCTGCGGCCATTCCGGTAGCCGTCTGGTAACGGAGGTCACGGTCCTTTTCCAGCGCCTTGTCAATGATCACTTCCAGTTGCGAGGGCAGGGCGGGATTGAGATGTACTGGCGAGATCGGCGGATGCTCGAGGATCTTGGAAAACACCACGGCGGATGTATTCCCGTCAAATGGCATCTTGCGAGTCGCCATCTGGTACAGCACCGCCCCGAAGGAAAAGATGTCTGTGCGGGCATCGAGGGGCTCGCCGCGCGCCTGTTCCGGAGACATATAGGCAATGGTTCCCACCGTTGTCCCCGGACGGGTGAGCCCAAAATCCGAAGTATGTGCAGTCAGCAGCGAACCGCTGGCGCCGGTCGCGGCCGGCTTCGACGCTTCGAGCTTGGCCAAACCGAAATCCAGAACTTTGACCTGGTTGCGATTGGTCACAAAAATATTTGCCGGCTTGATGTCGCGGTGGACAATGCCTTTGCTGTGCGCCGCTTCCAGCGCATCGCATATTTGCAGCGCCACCTCGATGATCTGCTCATTCGTCAGCGGCTTTTCTGCGAGGATCTGGTCGAGGGTTTTGCCCTCCAGCAGCTCCATGGCGATGAAGAACTGCCCCCGATTCTCTTCAATGGCGTAGATGGTGCAGATATTGGGATGATTCAAAGCTGATGCCGCGCGCGCTTCACGCTGGAGCCGGGCCAGCATGCCCGCGTCTTTCGCCATTTCCTCAGGCAAGAACTTGAGCGCGACCTTGCGCCCAAGGGTGGTGTCTTCGGCTTCGTAGACAATCCCCATGCCGCCGCTGCCCAGTTTGTTGAGAATGCGATAATGCGAGATAGTTTCGCCGAGCATTAGCCCGCATCCTATTGAGTCGGGAACTAACAGTCAATTCGGCCGCCTGCGACCATGCTGCATCCGCGTCGCGGATGGCTCGTTAATCAGCGGCTGGAAATGCCCAATCACCGCTGAGACGGTAGAAAAGGCCTGCGGTCACCAACCTGTCGATCCCGGCGCCATGTGTACAGTGCGCATACGCGGCGGTGAAGGCGAACCTTGATCCGGAGGGAGCAAAAGGTTTGGAGGAGCCGGGGGGAACTAGCGGACGATTACCTGGCGCGGGCGAGCGCTTCTGCCTTGCGAATGGCAGCCTCATGCAAATCGTAGGCGATGAGGGCCTTGCGGGCCCCTTCGCGGGCCCCGCTGGTACTCATTCGCTTCTCGGCTTCGGCGAAAACATCTTCCGCATCCTCATGGGCGTTGTACGCGTCGTCATCCGCTTCCTTCACCCGCTTGAGTGCGGCCATGAGTTCGGAATCGACCTTGGGCGCTTCTTGCTTTTTCGCGAGCTTCGCTTGCTGCCGCGCTTGTTTAACGTCGCCGCTTTCCGACACTAGCTGATTGTAAGCAATCTTCAGGTCGTCGCTCCAGGCGGCCTTGACCTTCGCCTCAAGTTCATCGAGGGCGGCCTTGGCCTTATCAGCGATCTCCCGCACTCGCTTCTTTTCCAGCAGCCACGTCCAGACTCCCCACTCCATGCCCTCCGTCATGATTGCCCTGGCATCTTCGACAGCGGGAAGTTTTCGCATGGCCAACCTCGCAAGTAAAGAATACTTGGTGAACTAAGTGACGAGAGTTCACGTAGAGCCAATCGGCAGAACATCCTCTTACTGCAACTTCACGTAGCGCAAGAACGAAATTGAAGAGGGGCGGCTTTGTCCGTCCCCATCTACTCCTCGCTATCTGAGCGAAGATCGATCGGACTGACTCGGCAGCAGGGTCCCTCCACGACAAAGGCCCGCGCTTGCCCGCGCAGCCTCGTCGGCTACGCGGAGCAATGGTTTTCTTAGATTTAGGACTGGCGGTTCGGCTGAGCTTCCGAAAGCGCAGCAATCTACGGCTCGAACCAAACGCGGCAGCCGGCCACCATGCTTACGCTACTTGCCCAGGATGTTCTTGCCAAACGAGAACTTCGTTCCCACCGTGAGACGCACGCTGTTGCGACCGCCATTCAATAAATTCGAGAAAAAGTTATAGTGAACAACGTCGGCGGCTGCACGAAGACCAAAGTTCGGCGTGATCTCCCAGGTGGCCCCACCTCCGAAGCCGTAAAACACGACCGTGTCCGATCTCGTCGGATTCGTGCCCAGCAGGCCGCCGACAAGCAGTTTGGCGATTGGGTCGCCCGGCTTGACCGTGACGTTCGCGTGCAGCGCCCCCAGCGCCGGACGCACGAAGAGGGTCACCTTCTTCATTCCGCGGTAGTTGAATTGCGGACCGGCCTCATACGTATAGGTCGCAGAGTTGTAAGGGACCGATATTACGTACCCGGGCGGGAGAAACGGCAGAAACGGCGCTAATTTTGCCTGTGTGGCCGCATTAAGATCTTTCGGCACCAGCGAACTGTGGCCAGCGGCATAGCTGAAATCGCCACCCAGCGTCAGCCAACTGCGCACGTTGACGCCAAAGTCACCATCGAACCCGCGCTGGGTCAGATTCAACGACGGCGTGCTGAGGTAGGAATAGCCGCCAAAAGCGCTGAACTGCCGGATGTCGGTTTGTTGTGAGAAACAGGTGAGAGTGGTTAGAAGAACGAATAGGAGCACGACGGAGAGAGTCCGAGGCCGCATGCTAAATCTCCTTTTTTGCTCGCCCTCAAGTTGGAGCAGGGCGGCCAATTACAAGTTTTCAGCGGGCCGTAAACCGTGAATCGTGAACCTTCCTTGCTCTCACTGGCTCCGTCCCAACTGTGCCTGCATCCAGTTTGCCCCATGGGAGCGTCGGGATCATTAACAAAATGAAATGTTTGTGGTTTCATTCCCAAATTGGAACTCTGGCGGGCCGGGCAAGGATTCTGCTCTTATCACAACCGTTGTGTGATGGCGCTCGTTGGAAAATTCTGCGAAATGTGCTGTGGAGATGCTGGCCGCACGAATCGACAGAGCCAGAATAACTAATGCAAGGTTGAGCGCCGAGGTCACGGTAGATGGTTTGCAACGATCGCTGGGTGAACGTCCGCGATCGCCAGCCGCAGCGCAGATGCGCGGTTCGGCAGCTTCTGCTAGTCGACGGTTGTCGCTTCCGCCAGGCGATTGGCGATGATGGTGTAAGCGGCTGCGTTAAAGGCCAACCCAATGTGCGTGCCTGAAACTTCAAAATCGCTGTTGGCATTGCCGGTGATGCAATACCGCCAGTCCACCACGCCATCCTGTCGCGTGTAGATTGCGGTTTCGACCATGGAGCGGGGCATCTTGCGGCGCAGGGAAGCCAGAAAGTTGCAGGTGCAGCGTCCGGTGTAGCAGGCGGGCAGCACTGCCGGGCCGTGCTCTTGCAAAATTCGCTTACGGACGGCGTTGGCAGCCTTCAGAACGGTGCGATGTGCTACGGTCCCACGGAAGGGGGAGCCTAAGGTGATTACGGATGCGATGTCGTCCGGCCGCTGATTGGCCACCGAGCGGGCGATGATGCCGCCCAGGCTATGGCCGATGAGATGGATCTTGCGCTCGGTTGCGAGGAGTGCCTTTGCGATGTTCTCATTGAGACGATGCTCGATGAGCAGATTGGGACATTCGGCATTGAGGCCAATACCGGAAAAATAAGCATGGTAGCCAATCCGCCCGAGCCAGGAATGCAGTTGCTTCAAATAGGTGTCGGTACCCAGGAACCCCGGAACCAGGACAACTCCGGAACCGTCGCCGTGCGGTATGCCCAGACCGTAGTAGATTGGGGAGCCGTGCAGTAAGAGCACCTCTGCCCCAAACAACGCTTCCTTCCAAATGGCAACGTCAGCCTCTATATAGTCTTGTCGATAGCCGTAGTTGGGCGAGGCCATGGTTGATCGGGAGCGGTCCGTTGTGCTTGAGCCTCCACTTGCCGGGCCCAAGACCAGCGAAGAGCCGACGCCCAACAGCCTTGGCAGACGATTGCGCGCTATCTCCGGAGACTTAGTGTAGCTGGGGCTGTCAAGAGTTACCAGAAATTTGTAGATTTTTTGCAAACGGGGAATGCCAGGGCTGGAATGATTTCCCATTCAGGCAGGTGCGGAGAGCGAACCGGCGCGCCGCAGCCCATAGGCTGCGGCACGCCGAACAGCTTTCTACAACTCACACGCTAAGAGGTACATCCGTACAGCATCAGCTCAGTTTCAGGCTGCAACGTGAGCTGTTTTTACCTTGATCGTCCGCGGTCTCCGGTGCGCTGTTTTGCGAGCGGGTTTGTGCTCGGGGGTACGTTTGGTAACGGTGTCGATCAAGGCCTTCTCCGCGTTCACAAAATGCTTCACGTTTTCACGGGTGAAATCCGGCAGTTGCGTAAACGCTTTTGGTGAGATCATGTTCAGCGAGCGGTTGGTGGCTTTGAGGCTGGCATTGACCTGACGGCCGGCTACATCCATCAGTTTCTTTTGCGCCTCGATAAAAGCAGCGGTGGCGTGACGCGCCAACTCGGTCATCTCGGTTGCCTTTTTGGCCGAGCCGTTCTTGCCTTCGGTGGCCTTGGAGGCCTCGTCCTTGATGACGTCCAGGAACTTCTTCTGCGCGTGGACGAAAGTGTCGAAGCTTTCGCGAGCGGCCTCGACTAGAGCCTCGCTGTCATAAGGCTTACCGGCCTTTACCGCGGTCAGCCAGTTGTGCATCTGTTTGTTGGCGATCTTAAGGATGTCCTGCTGCATCTC
Organism: Acidobacteriaceae bacterium; assembly: GCA_003151335.1. Lineage (GTDB taxonomy): Bacteria > Acidobacteriota > Terriglobia > Terriglobales > Acidobacteriaceae > Bog-257. The sequence continues at coordinate 6,004 of PLXE01000088.1, read as the reverse complement.
GACAAAGGTATCGAAACCGCGACGCATGAAGTCGGTCGCGGCTACAGCGGTTGGTGAACCGCCAACCCGCTCTTTCATGCCGTTGGTGACCAGTTCGTATTCCTGCTGGGCCAAGCTGAGGAGCAACTTCTGTCCTTCAATGAAGTTGGTCACTCCCTCGCCGGTAAGGTCGGTCAAAATCTCGGCCGGACAATAGGCGGGATCGTTCAACCGCTCCCGCAGCATGTGCATGACATCCGCATTCTGACGCGTGATCAGATCAACCAGGATTCGTTGCGTGGCAAAGAAATTCTCCACACCCTGCTGCACCCATCCCGACAGCAAGGAAACAAAAGATGACTCCCGGGAGATGGCCGTGTTGAACTCGGACTTAATTGCTCTAGGCATAATGACCTCCGTATTTGCTGCATTGCAGCATTAAGTTAAACCTAGTATTCCTTGCGCTCCTTGTCAATCTAAAAGTACAATTATTTTGCAATGCAACAAGGAGGCGGCCCGTGGGCCCTGGCAAGGTGGTCATCAAGAAGTACGCAAACCGCAGACTCTACGACACTTCTGGGAGCCGCTACATCAACCTGGAAGATATCGCCGCCCTAGTCCGAAACGGGAAAGACTTGCAAGTTGTCGATGCCAAGACCGGTGAGGACCTGACCCGCGTGACTTTGACCCAGATCATCGTGGAAGACGCGAAGGAGCAGCCCACCGGATTGCCGCTGGAACTGCTGCGGCAGCTCATCGTAGCGTCGGACCGCGTCGGCCAGGAATTCATCATGTGGTATCTGAAGTCGGCGTTCGATGCTTACAAGAAAGTGCAGAACACGCTGGAAAGCCGTTTGACCGATGTGCAATCCGTGGCCCTCTCCCCGCTGCAAATGATGAAGAGGTTCGTGCCAGGGTCGGCGACGGAAAACGCAAGCGAGGCCGGTACCGAACTACAAGAGCTGCAAGAACTGCGGAAGCGCATCGCGGAGATGGAAGCTCGTCACCAGAAACCCGAGAAACCGAAGCGGCCGAAAAAGCGCCGCCGCGCTTCGGCTTAGACGGTTGCGAGCGGAATTGTTTCAATGTTGACGCCCGTTCCTTGACAATCGCATCCTGGCGGCCCACGATTCGCAATAGGCCAGACCCTTATGGCGCACACTGCCAACATTGTGCAGCTGAAGCCTCGTACGATGGCGGCTTTCGAAGCCTACATCCGCGAGGCCGAAGCCGCCATGGTGCCGTCGTTGCATGGGCACGGCGCATTCCTGTGGTCTGATACCGATCCTAAAATAGCTCAGCAAGTGCGGCATGGAGACATCGCCGCGCAACTATGGTCGGGAGACGCGGCCGTCAAGATACCGAATGGCCTGATTCACGATTGGATCGGGGCCGCATTCATTCCGCGCGCAACCGTCGCTGCCACTCTTGCCCTAATTCAGGATTACGACAACCACAAGAATGTTTACCAGCCCGACGTGATGGACTCGAAGCTGATCTCTCACCACGGCGACGATTTCCAGATCTTCCTGCGGCTGCTGAAAAAGAAAATCATTACCGTGGTGCTCGACACCGACCACGACGTGCATTATTCGTCCGTGGACCCTGCTCGCTGGTGCTGCCGCTCCTATACCACGCGAATCGCCGAGGTGGACGATGCCGGCACGGAAAAAGAGAAGGTGCTGCCGCCCGACACCGGCTACGGATTCTTGTGGCGCCTGTATTCCTATTGGCGTTTCCAGGAGCGGGACGACGGCGTGTACGTCGAGTGCCGGGCTATTTCGCTGACGCGCGACATCCCCATGGGGCTGGGATGGGTGATCGAGCCGATTATCCGCAAGCTGCCCAAGGAATCGCTGATCCACACGCTGAAAGCCACGCGCGACGCGCTGACTTCGGCGTAACGGTCGGTCGTCAGTCCCACGATGGCCGGGCTGAGGTCTCGGCTACAAAAGTGGAAATACGTTTGTCCTTCCAGCGATTACACTATTAACCATGAATGCTCTGATTCTTGCTGCTGCCGTCGTCATTGGCTTAAGCACTCTTCCTGCTCAGGCTTCCAGTGAAAAGTTTGGTCCCGACAACCCTTTCTTCGCGCCCAGTTCGCTGCCGTTCCAGGCGCCTCCTTTCGACAAGATCAAGGACGGAGATTATCAACCGGCGATGGAGGCGGGCATGGCCGAGCAACGCAAGGAGGTGCAGGCGATTGCGGACAATCCCGCGCCGCCGACCTTTGAGAACACCTTCGTCGCATTGGAGAAGAGCGGCCAGTTATTGCAGCGGGTCCTGGCTGCGTTCTTCGCCGTGACCGCCGCGAATACCAATCCAGAGCTGCAGAAGGTGAGGGCCGCCGAGGCGCCCAAACTCGCCGCTCACCGCGACGCAATCTTTCTCGACCCCAAGCTGTTTCAGCGGGTGGCAACGATCTACAAAGAGCGTCAGGCGCTCAAGCTCGATCCTGAATCGTTGCGCCTGGTGGAGCATTCCTACGAAGAGTTCGTACATGCCGGGGCCAAGCTCAGCGACACCGACAAGACCGAGCTTAAGAAGCTGAACGCGGAATTGGCGACCCTTTCCAACGACTTCACGACAAAGCTGCTGGCTGCGACGAAGGCGGCCGCATACGTGACGACGGACAAAGCGGCGCTGGCGGGCCTTAGCGATGCGCAGATCAGCGCTGCGGCCGAGGCGGCGAAGAGCCGCAAGGCGGAGGGCTTCGTCCTGCCTTTGCAGAACACGACGCAGCAGCCCGATCTGGCCACTTTGACAAATCGCGCCACGCGTGAGGCGCTCTTCTCGGAATCCTGGAATCGCGCGGAACGCGGCGATGCCAACGATACGCGTGACACCATCGCCCGCATCGCACAGCTTCGCGCCCACAAAGCCAAGCTGCTCGGGTTTTCCAACTTCGCTGCCTGGAAGCTGGAAGACCAGATGGCCAAAACCCCGGAAGCGGCGCTGAAGTTTATGAACGCGCTGGTACCCCCGGCAACGGCCAAGGCAGCCAGCGAAGCCCAGGACATCCAGGCCGTGATTGACCAGCAGAAGGGCGGATTTAAACTCCAGCCGTGGGACTGGGACTTCTACGCCGAGCAGGTGCGCAAAGCCAAGTACGATCTCGACGAGGAGCAGGTCAAGCCGTATTTCGAGCTCAACAATGTGCTCGAGAACGGGGTTTTCTATGCGGCGAACCAGCTCTACGGACTGACCTTCAAGGAGCGTAAAGATCTTCCGGTCTATACGCCGGGGGTGCGCGTGTTCGAAGTTTTTGACGCCGACGGCAGTTCGCTGGCGCTGTTTTACTGCGACTACTTCAAGCGCGACAACAAGCAAGGTGGCGCTTGGATGAACAACCTTGTCGGCCAGTCAAAATTGCTCGGTACGCGGCCGGTAGTCAGTAACGTTGGCAATTTCTCCATGCCCGCAGCGGGCGAGCCTGCTCTGCTCACCTCGGACGATGTCAGGACCATGTTCCACGAATTCGGTCACGCGTTGCACGGCATGTTCGCCAATACCGAATTCCCCAGTCTGTCCGGGACCGAAACGGCGCGCGACTTCGTCGAGTTTCCATCGCAGTTCAACGAGCACTGGGCCACCTACCCTGCGGTTTTTCAGCATTACGCGAAGCACTACAAGACGGGCGCCGCGATGCCGGCGGAATTGTTGGCGAAGATCAAAAAGTCGGACACCTTCAACAAGGGCTACGACACCACTGAGTTGCTGGCGGCGGCCGAGCTGGACATGATGTGGCACGCGCTTCCGGCAAGTGCGCCAATCGAGAAGCCGGATGCATTCGAAACCGAGGCGTTGCAACAAACCCACTTGGCGATCAGCTACACGCCGCCGCGTTACCGTTCCAGCTACTTCGCCCACATCTGGGGCAGCGGATATGCCGCCGGTTACTACGCTTACCTATGGACCCAGATGCTGGATGACGATGCTTATCAATGGTTCGAAGACCACGGCGGCCTGACGCGCGCAAACGGCGACCGCTTCCGCAAGATGGTGTTATCGCGGGGCAACACCGAGGACTTGGAGAAAATGTACGTCACGTGGCGCGGGGCACAGCCCAGCATTGAACCGATGCTGAAGTATCACGGTCTTACGCAAGGCGCTTCGAAGTAGACCGGGTGGAGCACCGCTTCAGCGGTGCATTTGAGAGTTGTGTCTGAATTCGGCTTTAGCTGCTGAGGTGACCAGACCCCTTACCTCAGCGGCTAAAGCCTCGCCCTTTTTGCAGCTTTGGTATGCACGCCTGAAACAGACTGCGGAAAAAATCGGAAAAGCAGATCCCTCACCGACTAGAGTCGGTTCGGGATGACAAGAATAAGGGACTTGCAACGGCGCACCTAAAGGTGCGCCCCTTCAAAGTGGCCTCCGACCGACTTTATAAGCAGCCCCTGAAAGGCGTGCTCCACCCAACAGCGGGTACAGGAACTCTGGAATTGACCCTGCCCACGGCGGCTGTCACGCCTGCGAATGCGTGGTGATGGTCTCCAGTCCGTGGGCGTTGGGGCCGGTCTCACGCTGACGCAACAACAGGGCAAAGAGCAACGCCAAGAAGCCCAGAATCGAGAAGATCCACATTCCCAACGCGTAGCCGCCGAAATTGGTGGGCCCGGCGTGGCTTATGTCGTTGGCCTTCCCGATCGCGAGGTTGAAGATAAAGAAACCGATCTGCTGCAACAAGCTCATCAGTGCGTAGGCAGTGCCCAGCCGCCGCTCATCCACGATGTAGGCGACGGAGGGCCACATTACCGCCGGAATCAGCGAGAAGGCAATCCCCATCAGCGACACCGGGACCAGCAGGGAAATGCTGCTGTAAGCGATCATCAGGTACACCGGCATCATCAGGAACGAACCGATGACCATGAGGCCGGCGCGCTTGCCGATGCGGTCGGCGAGCAGGCCAAAGAGGGGTGTGGCGATCATGGCAGAAAACGGAAGCAGACTGTTCAGCCAGCCCGCCTGTTGCTGGGCCGAAGCGAAGGCCGCGGTCGAGGTTGCGGCCGCACCCATCTGCGAGAGGAATTTGCTGGTGAACAGATCGATGGCAAACGTACGGAAGGGAAAGATTCCGGAGTAGAACGTGAAACACAGCGCGACCACGTACCAATAGGAAGGATTGAATTTCAGTCCTTCGCGAAAACTCAGCTTGTCCGGCTCGCTCGACTTGCCAAGGTGATAGCGCGTCTCGGCGTAAGTTTCCTGCGCCCAGTACACCAGGGCGCCGATCACGCACGTCGATCCAACAACTACGGCGAGTACCAGGGGACGATGCCAACTGGGCTGGGCATTGACCCCGTTGGGGAAGAAGGCGAACTTGGCCCATGTCGGCGAATTGTCGGCTGCGATGGAGGCGATTCGGGCGATGGTGAGGTTGATGCCGAACGCGAAACTGAGTTCCTTGCCCTTGAACCAGCGTGCCAGGGCAGTCGTAACCGCCACGATCTGGGATTCAGCGCCGAGTCCGACGACTGCACGGCCAGCGACCATGAGATAAAAATTTCCGCTGAGCGACGTCAACAGAGCTCCCAAAAGAATGAGAGCTGAAAAGAGCATTAAAGATTTCTTGATTCCGAAGCGATCGATGAGGATGCCGCCGATCAACAGCGTCGCCACCGCCGCCACGCTGTAGCTGGCATTCAGCCAGCCGAACATGGAGGCGGAGTAATTCAACTGCTGGAGAAAGATGCGCTCCAGCGGGTTGATGCTGTCGTAAATGTAGTAATTGCCGAACATGGCCAGGCTGACGAAGATCAGCACTAACCAGCGATACGACTTGCTCGGCTGCGGGCGGGTATCGACCAGGGTTTGGGATACAGACATTCGAGCGGCCTCGGGTAATGAATGGAAAAGATATCAGAAGAAGCAATTAGCAACTAGCGGTTAGCACTTAGCGCTAGCAACTAAATCGGTTTGTATCAGGGCACGTCTTCAGACGTGCCGCAACGAGCCAACAATGACCTGGGCTTCAGCCCCTGGAAGAAACTTCTTGCAAGGGCTAAATGTGATGTTTCAATAG
>PLXE01000029.1 GCA_003151335.1 Acidobacteriaceae bacterium | reverse complement strand
GGAGTGCAAGCAAAATGGAGCAGTGACGGCAAAGAGCTCTATTACATGGATCCCAGGTTCAACCTGCTCTCGGTGCCGGTAAAGGAAGTCGACGGAGCGCTGCAATTTGCTTCGCCGCAGCAGCTCGTCAGCAACTGGTCAGCGCCGCAGGTCTTCTACGATGTCAGCCCCGATGGAAAGAAAATCCTTCTCGACAAGGTTTCGCAGCACGTCAGCCAATCTGTAACCGTGGTAACAAACTTTACGGCAGGAGTGAAGAAGAAGTAGGCGCAGTAAGTACAAGCGCAGCCGCTCTCCTGCGCCTGGACTCGAACAGGTTTCAATGCAAGAGCTGCGGCAGCAACGCGGGTTCCGGTAAGACCGCTTTCACTGGCCGCCGAGAATCGGATCCTGAGAGCTCAAATCCAAGGCAAGTGACATTCCGAGGACAGTTTCGTAAACACTGGCCGACTTGTGGGGACTAATCTTACCGCGGCACTTCGACGACATGCCGACTATTCGCTCAAGTGGATTTCCGCCGCGAAATGCGCCCAATAGCATTCGTAGACCCTGGGGCGTTTTCCAGTACTAATCCTCTGATTCGTAACAGTGCTGTATCGAGTCCGAAAGTGTTCCGCAGCGAGGAGGCACTGGGCCTCCCCGCCACGAAGCAGACTATTCCTGCACCACAGGCTTCACGGCTAGAACGCCGTTGAAGCTGTTGCGGTACTGCAGGAAGACCAGCAGCCACAACACGCAGGCGACGAGCGCCGGAGCGATGCTGCCCGGTGCCATCGTCAGGTGAAACGCAAGGATGTTGTAGAGCTCCGCAGCAAGCAGTGTCAGCGCAAGTGGCACGAAAAAGCCGAAGAGCAGCAGCAGCCCACCAAGGACCTGCACCGCGAAGAAGAATGCGGCAAAATGCGACGCGCTGATGGCGACAAAGAACTGTATCGCAAGCGGGTTTGTCGGAGGTGGCTGGTGGATGAAATTGAGAAATCCGTTCAGGCCTAGGACCGTGAACATCAGCCCCAGCAGATAACGCGCAATGACGGAAACAATCTTCATGTGTCGTCTCCCTTAGATCGCCTGCGCATGCGTTTGCACGGCTTGAAGGTGCGGAGCAAGGAACGCATCACGGTCCTGCCCGTAGTTGAGTGCCGCGGTCCCGCCTATCGTGAGGAAAGTCACATCCGTCACGCCGAGGAAGCCAAAGACCGACCGCAGGTAGGGCTCGACAAAGTTGAAAGACGCCATCTGCGTCTGCGGATCATAGATCCCGCCGGTCGCGATGATGAACGTCGCCTTTTTGCCCGTGAGCAGTCCTTTCGGCGTTCCATCCGCATAGGAAAAAGTCCTACCCACGCGCGCGATCTGGTCGATCCAGAGCTTCAGCACCGAAGGCACCCCGAAGTTATGCATCGGCACACCGAACACGTACTCATCCGCTTGCTCCAGTTCGGCGAGCAGCGTGTCCGAAAGCGCCAGCGGCTCCCTCTGTTGCGGAGTTCGCGCCTCTTCCGGAATGTAGGCAGCACCCACCCATTCAGCGGTGACAGGCGGGATCGGGGTTGCGTTAAGGTCGCGGTCAACGACCGTTCCATTCGGGTGCGAAGACTTCCATTGAGTAGCGAACGCATCGGTAAGCTGACGCGAGACAGATCGCCCATACAGCGGGCTCGAGTCGATGTGAAGAAGTGTGGGCATGTCGAGAAGAACCTCCTATGCGACAATTGATGTTTAATAGACATTCGTCGATTCAAATAAATCGACAAGTGTCGCTTACACATCTATTGCTGCAGAAGGGCTATACTTAAAGATGCAATGGCAGACGCATTTCAACCTGGCAACACGGCGGAAAACACCGACCCTCGTGTCCTCCGCAGCCGTCACATGCTAATGGAGTCGTTACTGAGGTTATTGACCCGCAAAGAGTTCGCCGACATCTCCATCCAAGAGATTACTGATGAGGCGACCCTGAACCGGGCCACCTTTTATCTCCATTACCCGGACAAGAACGCCTTGTTGCAGGCCATGACGGCCGCCCGCTTCCGCGATCTGATCGCGCGCCGCGGCCTTTCCTTCACAGACTGCGATGGGGCGCTACGCGCCATTGCGCTAGGCGTCTGCGATTATCTCGCCGAGACCGCGGGCTGCCCTGGCCAGTTGGCTAAGATGCCCCTTGAAGGCTCCATCATCCCGGTCGTGGAGGGTATGTTTCAGGAAGGCGCCGCGAAGCACACGATGGTACCTGGAACCGATCCCAAACTGCTTGCAACCACGGCGGCCTGGGCCATCTTCGGCGCCGCGCGACGGTGGTACCAGACTCCCGACCGCATTCCCGCTGAGGAAATGGCTGCCAAGATTGAAGCGATGGTGAAACCGATCTTCCTTACCGCTTCCATGTAGGTTCGTGTGTGAAACCTCTATGAAAACGCCTTCCTAATGCGTCCGCACAATAAATAAGTAACCGCAAGTCGGCCAGCATCCGGCAACCGCACTGGCACCGCCACTTGGACGTAAAACGCCCTACCCTTTCTTGTGACTTACGGCGTGCCGTCCGCTCTAAGTCGGCGGTTTGGCGACAACCCGTCAAACTGGATTACTTCCGAGTGGCCGACAAACCTGGCCTTGAGACTCTCACAACGCTTGGTACAAAAACTCGGTCCGGTCAAGGATATGTGATGCGACTGTGTCGCACGCGCCCAAAAGAAGTCAGTGAATGCACATGGGAAGGCTTTTTGCTCATGATGTCCTCGACCCGGATTCCGAGCACAGTTAACGCATCAGCGATGAGGGAACGGTGGCAACGCCAAGGCACCGCTTCCGCGCACATCAATGCGGTCCGTTTTTGCCGAGCCAACTTGATTAGCCTCTGTAACCCCGCGTTGAACTCCGAGGTCTGCATGTAGTCGCTTCAGAACGGCTTCGAATCCCACTCTCTCCGCCATACAGTCTGAAGTGCAGGGAAATCAACCTGGATTTCTCTCGAAACTGCAGGAAATGGGCGCAATTTAGTTACTATTGCCATAAAACCGGACCGGAGAAAGTGCTCTCCTGGATGCTGAAGTCAAGAGTTGCCGCCTTTTTCTCCGGAGGTCTCCACAGCAGTCCGTTTTCGACAACTTCTACGGCGAATGGAATGCGATCACAACCCGATGAAATGGCGAAAGTGACTTGACTTCGCGTCATTGCCGTTTTTCGAATTCAGTCCTCATCACGCTTTCGCACACGTTAGCGTACACAATTGTTAATATCGAGTTTCGTTTAATCCAAGCGGTTGAGTTAAATCATCACCGGGGTGAGGTAATGCCGCAGCCTCAACAAAGACCCAATCCGCCTGATGTCGCTTGTAAACTGCTAGCTCTGCGACCCATTTGTCCAATAACCATCTTCGCCATGGGCTCATTGCTTAGGTAGCGCAACAGCTGTGCCTTGCCCTTGTCAATGTCCGGTGCTTTGAATTCAAAAATGACCTGTAGCGCGTGCCACTCTCCGCTCTCGTCGGTGAACGCGACGAGGTCCGCCGATCCGCAAGCCTCGTATTTTTGCCCACGCTCGCGCTTCGTCAAATCGTGGGGAGTGTCTGGAATGGGCCATCTGGTTTCCATCGAAGCTGGAAAAAGTTCGCCAACGCGTGATCGCCGAGCTAAGAAAGCTGGGGTGGTCAGAAAATCCCTCGGGCGCACCGAGACCGGCCTGAAGTGTTCCGTTCTTATTTTTGGGGAGCTCGTTTTTGGCAGTAGGAGTTGGCATCCCGCCAAGATTCCAACTAGAAATAACACCTACCCGCGAATGCAATGCGATTACAAACCGATGATATGGCGAAAGCGGAGGTTTCAGCGCCTCAGGAATCATGGATACTGTTGTTGCTAGCATCGACGTAGATGATTCGAGCCCAAAAAAGAATTCGTGTAAGATCGACGAATCACGCGGGCAGATGTTTAAGTCTGCGAAACGTCGGGAATCTCCATGGGGGAAAGGTGGAACGCTTCGCCACAGCTCTCTGGCCTCTGCATGAAAACCAGTGAACAGACAAACCCCAAAGTCCCGGAAACCGATTCCCGTCATCATTCTCATCTGATTTGGGC
>PLXE01000022.1 GCA_003151335.1 Acidobacteriaceae bacterium | reverse complement strand
GCCTTCTCATGGAAGGCGATTTCACAAGCAATCCTGAATCGGGGTTCTTGGCGTGATCACTTGTGATATGGCGGTTTGTCACGGTTAAGGTACTTCGAGCCGCGCGGCGTTGGAGTCAGCAGCAAAGCTCAACCTCGCGCTGCTGGCGCCGGCCAACCAATAGGGCTATTCGGCCCGCAGCGTGATCGAGGGATCAACCTGCGCCGCGCGCCACCCTGTGCAACCCGTGTGGCCGGCTCTCGTCCCTGAAGGCAAATTCGGCGATCTACTCAAGCAACATCATTTCTGTCGCGCCTCAGCTTCGGCCAGCCATCCGCGGCGCAGGCTTTCGGATGGGATGCTGGACAGGTAGGGTTTGATATCGAGAATAGGTGTCCCATCCAGCATATCGACGCCCCGAACCTGCAGCTCGCAGCCTTCGCGCCGACGCAGTTCGACGATGGTCAGCCCAATCGGGTTCGGACGGCGCGGCGATCGGGTCGCAAACACACCGTGCGGCCGATTGTCGGAGGGCGGTGCACCCAGCAATTCGAACCCCTGGGAGCGATCGAACTCCCAGAGGACGATGAGATGCGAGAAACCCTCGATGTCGGTGAGCCCGGGCTCAAACTCGGGCAGGACCTTGAGCACACCATCGGCCTCGTGTTTGGCGCCCAGACCCTTGGGAATTTCGCTTGCGTTCTTGTACGGACTACTCACAAATCCAATCGGCTGCGAGGTAAACATACGCGACCATGCCTCCCTTTCCCATACTAATGATCACCTGCGACAAACCGCCATATCACAAGCGATCACGCCAGGAACCCTGGGCTGTTCACGCCAGCTATCCCCAGCCGCCGAAGAAGCGTCTCCGCATGCTGCTATTCGCGGCGTATACTTGATTGTAACTTTCTGCGATTCTGTGAAAAAGGAAACGTAAGCGGACCAGTCTGCTTACGCGGTAGATCGTATGGCTGTCCACCAGTATATCTGCCAGTTTGTCCCTGCAGATATAGATGCTGCGCTGGGTCGGCGCTACAGCGTTGGTCCCGAAATTGCCGTTGGTGGCCAGGGAACAGTTTTCCGGGCGACCAGAACTTCTCGGCCAGACGGCACCGCGACACATGACGTTGTAGCTCTGAAGTTGCACTTCGATCGCAGACGGAACATTCGCGTACAGCCCGAGATCACCGCGATGGAGAACGTCTCGCATCCAAACTTGGCGCGGTTGATTGAGCATGGCTATTGTGACGTGGCCGGTAGGCACACGCGATACGTCGCGTGGGAATTCATCGACGGACAATCGCTCAGCGATCGGTTGAAAAGCGGACGGCTGCTGGAATCCGAAGTGCTGGGCATAGGACGCGATGTCTCGGTTGCCATTGCGGAAATTTGGTCGCGACGCATTGTTCATGGGGACATAAAGCCCTCGAACATCATGCTTAGAAACTCCGGCGGCCACATGATGTTCGGCTCGGCGGACAGCGCCGTCCTCATTGACCTCGGCGCGGCCAAATATTTGGATCAAGGCAATATCAGTACACTCAGGCCTCCAGATCGAGACGACCGTCGTCGTTCCGCACGTAGGACTATCGGAACCTGGGGTTACTTTTCGCCGGAGCAGATCAGAGGGACAAAGGCATTGTCGTGCGCTTCGGACGTTTTTTCCCTTGGCGTAGTAATGCTGCAATGCTTACTGGGGCGGCATCCCACGGACTCTGACCAGACCGCCTTAGCAGACGGCATCCGGGCGAGCGGAGGCAGGCTTGCAGCGAGCGTAGGCTTGCTTTGCACATTGGATATGATGCTGTCGCCACTTCCGGCGTTTAGGCCGAAGCCTGCAGAACTCAGCCGCCGTTTCCAAAGCCTACTTCAAACGATGCCAGGCCAACCCCCAAGAGAAAACCATACGCAGCAAGGCGGTGGATCCAGCATCCAGGAAAAATGAGCACGAACGAAATCCGGTAGCCTATCCAGTACCAATCGTACTGATTACTTTGCACAACGCTGGAGCGTTCAGGCGCGATGGACATTGCAATAGTTTTGCTGAGCGCGGGTGCCGGAGTCATAACAAGTGCCGTGACGGCATACCTCACGTCGAAACTCACGATTTCGGCGGAGCACGAGAAGTGGCGTAGAGAGCGGGCCGTTAAGGATGCAGAAGTAGTAGATACGAATCCTGCGTTTGCTCAGAATTTGGCAAAACAGTTTGCTGTCGGCTATCTGGTTATCGACGAGCCGAAAGGCGTTCCTATAGGCGCGGAGGGACGCAGGAAAGTCTTCATTCCTCCCAATTGTCGCCTGGTGGTGGGCAGGTGTAGTCCTCCCGCGGACATCTCGGTGAGGGATGAATGTGCCTCTATGAAACACTCCGCAATCTCTTCTGATAGTGCTCACGTATTCGTCGAGGATCTGGATGCGAAGAATGGCACTTGGGTCAACCTCAACCGCGTGGAGGCAACCTGCGTGCGTCTTAATGATGGCGACGTGGTCAGGATTGGGTCCACACGATTGCGTTTGTATCTGCTCACCAAGTGAATGGCCAGTAAGTGTGCAAGAGGGACAGTTCGCGTTTAAAATTATCGCGATGGCGAAAGCGACTATCGCAAAGGACCCGCCTTTGCCGGCCAACGCTTTTGTCGGCAAGCCTGGGCCGCCCACCGACAAGGAACTGAGCGCGGCCCTCGGTCCGGCGAGATCGCTGTGGGACCAATTGCTCACCGAGTTGGCCGACGAGTTGAAACTGCCCGCCCGCGAATGGAACTCCTATTCGAAAAAAGCCGGATGGTCGCTGCGCGTGAAACGCGGCGACCGCATCATTCTGTACTTGGCGCCGTTGCCACGCGCTTTCCGGGCATCGTTTGCTCTGGGCGATAAAGCAGTGCAGGCCGCCAAGGCCGGCGGCCTCCCCAAGCCGGTGCTCAAAATCATCGCGAGCGCCAGGAAATATGCGGAAGGGGCCGCCGTCCGGATCGAGGTGAACAACGTCGCGGACATTCCCGTCGTGAAGCAACTGGCGAAGGCGAAGATGGACAACTGAAGGTGGCGGAATCGGTGGGGTAATGGGCTGTGGGATTGGTTGTGTAATGGGCTGTTCTCGTCAACAATGCTGCAAGCCGTCCCTGCGGGGAGCATAATTGGCGAGAGGTAAACGGCACGGCAACACTTGTATGCAACCGGCGCTTGGCGAGTGCGGAAGCGTGCCAACGCTCTGTAAGGGATAAGCGCAAGGAACGCTCTCATGGGTAATAAGAGCGGGGTTATGGGGGTGTGATGAATAACGCAATTCGCACATCAGCAGTTCTGGGAATTCTCCTTCTGCTTTTGCTGGCCAGTGTCGGATGCACCAGCCAGAAGAGCGTAGATGACCTGAGCAAACAATTGGCCGACGTGGACGCCAGAGTGACAAGACTGGAGCAAGCGGAGGCTCAAAAGTCTCGTGAAGCTGCGGATAAGGATAAAAATAAAGCTCTTCTGGAGAAAGCCACAGCGGACGCAGCTAAACGTAACCAGGATTGCAAGGCTGCGGCGGAATGGGACTTTAACAATTGGGTGCGAGTCAACGGAACTCGGGTTCCGGGGAAGACGGAAGTGTATGCAGCGGCCCCTGAAGCCATCAAACAAGCCCGCGCCAAGCAGGATAAAGCTGAAGCAGACTGTCAGAAAGAGTATGAGGACGCCTTGCAAGCAGCACAACTCAAGTATCCGCAATGACCCTGTGGGTAAGACTGGATTACTGTCGATAAATCGCCATTGCACAAGTGATCCGGGCAGGGAGCCGCCCGTTCTTGGGATTGGTTGTGTAATCGCCTGTTAGCAACAACGATCTGCTACCCTCTAACCAATCCCAGGGCACACCAGGAGCAATTTTCTGTGCCACTGTCGCTTGCGACAGTTACCGGGAATGGCAGCTTGCTCATAGACTGCGAGTTCATGAAGTTGTGTCAGAGATCCGAAAGCAAAGAAACAAACAGGGGAGGCAAGAAATTGAAACCAAAGAGCATTGCGAAGTTGTCAGTCAGTCTGAGTCTGCTTTCGCTGGGCCTGGCCGGAAACGTCTCGGCACAAGAAGTGCTTCCTCGGCCCCATCCCAAGTTCAAGGGGACCATTGGTCAGACATACAAGGATTCCACGCCGGACAAGATCCCTCTCATCAAGGCACCCGAGGGTGCACCGAACGTGTTGTACATCATGATTGACGATGCCGGTTTCGGCGACTGGAGCACTTTTGGCGGGCAGATTCCGACGCCCAATCTCGACCGCCTTGCGCAAATGGGATTGCGCTACACGCGTTTCCATACCACGGCGCTTTGCTCGCCCACGAGAGCCGCGATGTTAACAGGGCGTAACCACCACTCCGCGGCGACGGGCGTTATCACCGAAATAGGAAGTGGTTATCCCGGCTACAGCGGCCAGATTCCGAAGAGCGAAGCCATGTTTGCCGAGGTCCTGCGTCAGAACGGTTACAGCACGGCTTTTTTTGGCAAGAACCACAACATCCCGGACTGGGAGACGAGCGTTTCAGGTCCATTTGATCGCTGGCCAACGATGCAGGGCTTCGATCATTTCTACGGATTCATTGGCGGTGAGGCCAACCAGTGGCAGCCAGCGCTTTACGAGGGCAACAAGCCTGTCGAAATGGAAGTACCCAAGGGCCGGGAAAAGGACTACACGCTGACCGAGAACTTGACAGATAAGGCCATCGAGTACATTTATCAAGAGAAGTCGGTTACTCCAGACCGTCCGTTCTTTATTTATTACGCTCCCGGCGCCACCCACGCGCCGCACCACGTTCCGCAGGCCTGGATCGACAAGTTCAAAGGCCAGTTTGACCAAGGTTGGGACAAGTATCGCGAAGAGACCTATCAGCGTCAGCTCAAGATGGGCATCATCCCGCCCGATACGAAGTTGACCCCGCGACCGGAGGAAATCCCGGCGTGGGATTCGTTAAGCCCAGACGAAAAGAAGGTTGCAATTCGCTTGATGGAGACATTCGCCGCTTTCACTGCGCAGACCGACTACGAGGCAGGTCGTTTGATCGATTCCATCCGCGCCATCGGACAACTCGACAATACCCTGGTCATGTTCGAGGTCGGCGACAACGGCGCTTCCATGGAAGGGACGTTGAATGGTGTGTTTAACGAGATGGTGTCACTCAACGGGCAAAAGGAAGACACGTCGTACATCATTCAGCATATCGACGAAATCGGTGGCCCCCAGTCTTACAACCATTTCCCAGTTGGCTGGGCATGGGCAATGAACACTCCATTCCAATGGGGCAAACAGGTCGCTTCGCATTTTGGAGGGACTCGCAACCCCCTGGTTATTTCATGGCCCAATCGTATCAAAGACAAGGGGGGCATCCGAACCCAATTCCATGATGTCATCGATGTTGCCCCAACTGTCCTGGAAGCGGCCGGAGTCCCTGAGCCGGTTGAGGTGAATGGCGTATGGCAGAAGCCCATTGAGGGCGTGAGCATGATGTATTCCTTCGACGACCCGAAGGCGAAGGGCACGCGCGGAACACAGTACTTCGAGATGTTCGGCAACCGGGCCCTCTACCATGATGGCTGGATCGCAGTCTGCCGCCACGGACGCTTGCCGTGGGTGACAAGCGGTTCGTACTCCTTCGACGATGACAAGTGGGAACTCTACAACCTGGACGAAGATTTCAGCGAGGCGAATGACCTGTCAGCGAAGTATCCTGACAAGCTGCGAGACCTGCAGGACATGTTCTGGGGTGAGGCGGCCAAATATAATGTGCTGCCGCTGGACGACCGGTTCGCCGAACGCGCCGATCCAAGCTTGCGGCCGAGCCTAATCGCGGGCCGGACTCATTTCACCTATCTGCAGGGAGCCTACCGCATTCCGGAAAGTTCCTCTGCGAACATCAAAAACAAATCGCATGTCATCACCGCATACGTGGACAAACCTGGAGAGGGAGTCCTGGTAGCCGCCGGGGGCACTGTGGGCGGATATACGCTTTTCGTGAAGGACGGAAAGCCAACATACGAATACAACTGGTTTGGGATGTCCCGCTACCGTGTAACCAGTTCCGAGAAGCTGCCATCTGGCAAGAGCACAGTTCGTGTTGAGTTCAAGTATGACGGCGGTGGATTGGCCAAGGGGGGCACGGTCACAATGTTCGTCAACGACAAGAAGGTTGGCGAAGGCCGCGTCGACAAGACTATCTACGTGCGTTTTTCCGCAGACGAAACCTTCGACACCGGCCTGGACACCGGATCACCCGTGAGCAACCTTTACCAGTCGCCATTCAGATTTACGGGCACTCTCAACAAGATTGAAATCGACATTGCCCCAACAAATCTGAAAGCTGAGGAATTGAAGCAGATCGATGAGGCTAACAAAGCGGCTGCAGCGGCAGCCGAGTAATGATCGATCATGCGGCCTGAGATTGCGTTAAGGAAGTAGGCGCAGTCTCAGGTCGCCCGCGCCGCCGCCCCCAAAGTTCGCCCGGGAGGCACGCTGCTGTTCATGGGCGGCACCGGTGGTCGCCGCACGGCGCCGGGATTAACTGTCGTAACATCGCCATTACACAAGTGATCCGCGCCGGAGATGCCGTTTGGACGATTACTTGTGTAATGACCTCCGTTGGAAAGAGCCGCAACATGTTGGAGCAGAAAGGACCACGTGCTGGGCGTCTTTTCATGCTTGGTTGCGACCGGCACCGTCATGCTGACCTGTTAGCAGCCGCTGCGCGGTTCCCAACCCGGCGATGTGCCTCTGCGCCCTCTCCCCAGCCAGATTCACGGTTGGTCTGGAAAGGCCGCCCGCGCAAGGAAGACTGCATCTAACGCGTTCCCGGCCAGAAAATCAGCGAGGCCCAGAGGTCCGCGCTTGCGGCAACGTTGTGCCCTCGCGGCCGTCCTAGACTGTGGTCACCCGCCACTGAAAAACGCGAAATTCGGCGAGCCGGCGGTAGTCTCGCTCGTTGGTGGTCATTACTCGAATGCCCAGTCGCCCTGCGCTCATTGCAATCAGTGCGTCGTTGGTCAGCCGTCCCTGTCCGATTGGCTCGTAATCATACTTGGCCGCCAAGCGAGCCAACACTCGGCCGGCTTGGGTCCAGTCGCTGAGATTCGGCACCAGGATCCGCTTTGCCCGGTCAAAATCTCGCTCCAGTCGCTCCACTACGCGCCGCTCACGGTCACCGGCGCCCGCATAGAGTTCTTCGAGCACCACCGCACTTAGCCAAAGTGGTGCATCGGCGGCTAGCCGCCTGAGGGCGAGGGCTGCGTCGTCTCCCCGACGCAAGGCGGATATGTAAATGGATGTGTCGAAAAGTGCGGGTTGCATCTAGCCATCCAGCGTTCCGTACACATCTTCAATCTCAATGCCGCTCTTGACAAAGCGCTCAGTGGCCGTGAGAAGCAAGCGGTTTTTCTCATGTTCCGCAATCGTGAAGTCCAAAGCGCGTTCGATGGCCTCGGTCTCGGTCCTCGCACGCAAGGCTTTTTGGGCGCGTTTGATCTTGGCTGGGTCCAACTGAAAGTGTTTGTGCGTTCGATGGGTTGCAGTAGCCATGGGACCGCCTCTTCCCCCAGTCTATCATTGATGTACATGGCCGCAACTCCTATGTACATTGCGGTAGTGGGCCAAAGTCGCGTCGATATGAGACAGCCAAGAAACTAACAGCCGCTTAAGGAAGAATCAGGTGGTCATTTTCATGGCGCACAATTTCTACCTCAGTGCGCTAGCGGCCGTGTACACCGCTTTCCCGCCTAATGCTTAACGCGTTCTTGATTGCCAACCGATTTGTGGATCAGTCAAAGTCTCTTACTTATTCTTCAAAGCAGGGACTGCCCCGGTGGCCGGCCTTCTGATGGTCTTTAATGATGTGGCTCAACTCCGCATAGGTCCTTTCCAGGGCTTTTCGCTGGTCGTCCGTTAAGGTTGGGTCCTCCAGCGCGGTCACAATCTCGTCGAATTGTCCCTCAAGCAGTTCCAGTTCTTCGCAAAGCATGGCGACCTCCCTATCATGAGCGCCGTTTGCGTCACCGCAGTGTTTCCTGGGTGAATTGGCGGTTAGCGATCATCAAATCATCTACCCGCACCAGAGCAGTTTCACCTTTGGTGTATAGGGTGGAGCAGCGCTTCAGCGCTGCATGTGGCGAGCGCCCGGAAACCGGCTTCAGCCGCTGAGGTAACAAAGCATTACCTCAGGCGCTAAAGCGCCGATCAGAAAGTGCCGCTCACAATGCACGCCTGAAGGCGTGCTCCACCCGTCGCCAATGTCCCAAGGTGAAAACGCACTAAACTGGCGTCAGGCGCCGGCCCTGGCGAGCAATTCCTTCTTTCCGAGTCCCAACACTCCGTGCTTCTCGCCGACCCTCTTGAAGGCCTCGATGGCAAAATCCAGGTGATGTTTCTCGTGCGCGGCAGACAACTGGGTGCGAATGCGGGCCTGTCCCTTGGGCACGACCGGGAAGAAGAAGCCGATCGCATACACGCCTTCGGCGAACAGGTCGCGGGCGAAATCCTGCGCCAGCTTGGCGTCGTAGAGCATGACCGGCACGATCGGGCTCTCGCCTTCCTTGATGTCGAACCCGGCATCCTTCAGCAGGCCGCGCCAGTACTTGGCATTCCATTCCAGCTTGTCGCGGCGCTCCGTGGTCGCGGTGATCAGCTCCAGCACCTTCAAGGCGCCAGCGACAATGACCGGCGCCACTGAGTTGGAGAAGAGGAATGGACGTGCCCGCTGGCGGCACATCTCCACCAATTCGCGACGCCCGCTGACGCAGCCGCCCGAAGCGCCGCCCAGCGCCTTGCCCAGCGTGGTCGTGATCACGTCAATCTTTCCCAAGACGCCGCAATGCTCGTGCGTCCCGCGGCCGGTACGGCCGATGAAGCCGCTGGCGTGCGAGTCGTCGAGAAACACCATGGCGTCGTACTTTTCGGCGAGCTCAACGATCTCATCGAGCTTGGCCATGTCGCCGTCCATGGAAAAGACGCCATCGGTGATAATCATCCGCGAGCGCTTGTCCATGTGCTCTTGCAGCTTCTCCTCCAGATGCCCCATGTCGGAATGCTTGAACGTGTCCTGCATCGCCTTGCAGAGGCGCATCCCGTCCACGATGGAGGCGTGCACCAGCCGGTCGGCGATCATGACGTCCTGCTCGTTCAGGCACGCCTCGAAGAAGCCGCCGTTCGCGTCCATGCAGGAGGGAAAGAGGAGCGTGTCCTCGGTCCCGAGAAATTCCGTGAGCCGGTTCTCCAGTTCGCGATGGATGTCCTGGGTGCCGCAAATAAAGCGCACCGATGACATGCCATAGCCGCGGCTGTCCAATCCGGCGTGCGCCGCCGCGATCACCTCGGGATGGCTGGACAGTCCCAGATAGTTGTTGGCGCAAATGTTTATGCACTTCTTGATTTTCGAGCCGATCGGAAACTCGACCTCAATCTCCGACCGCTGCGGTGAATGGATGTAGCGCTCTTCCTTGAAGAGGCCGGCGGCTTTGATCCCGTCGATCTCGGCCTGGTAACGATTGCGAAATGCATCAATGAAAGCCATAACGTTCCTCGATGATTACGAATATGAATGCTGTGCCGGCGGCCAGGGCGCTCCGTACAGCGCCGCAGACGCAAGCAACTTCGGTTGCGGACATGCTTGTCCGGTCCAAACGCGTCTTCACACCGCGACGGTTTGTGCTTTCTGAAACTTGTGTACCAGCGCAACAATTTTCTGCACGGTATCGAAGGCGTCAGGCGTAGCACTGGCGTCGGGAATTTGAATGTTGCACTTTTTTTCCAGGAAGCGCTTGAGCGACACCATCGAGAACGAATCCACAATCCCGCCTGAAATCAGCGGAGTGGTCTCGGTGATTTCGCGCTCGTCGCCTTCTTCCAGATACTCCCGGATCACGTAATCGCGAACTAATTTAGTGATTTCATCCATGGTCGTTGTGTCCTGCTTCCTTGGTTGTTGGCCTAGTCATCCATAATGGTGGACAGGTCGCCCACCGGTTCGTTGAACTCCTTGCAGCGCAGAACGCGTCGCACGATTTTGCCGCTGCGCGTTTTCGGCAGGGAGTCCACAAACTCAATCGCCTGCGGCATGGCCAGCGGCGACAGTCGCTTCCGAATGTGGTTCATGATTTCCAGTTCCAGATCGTCGCTCGGTTCATAGCCCCGTTTCAGGGTTACAAATGCTTTCACCACCTCCATATTGACTGGGTCAGGCTTGGCGACCGCGGCTGACTCGTACACCGCTGGGTGCTCCAGCAGAGCCGACTCGATCTCGAAGGGGCCGACGAGATGTCCGCCGGTGTTGATCACATCATCGTCGCGACCCATGAACCAGTAGTAGCCATCGCCGTCGATGGAGGCGCGGTCCCCGCACAGATACCAGCCGTTCTTGAACTTCGCCTTGAAGCCGGCTTCGTTGTCCCAGTAGCCGCGGACCTGCGACGGCCAGCCGGGACGCAGCGCGATCAATCCCGCAATCCCCGGCTCGGTGATGGGTTCGTACGTCTTGGTATTTAGCACCGCCGCGGTGATCCCCGGGAATGGTCTCCCCATGGAACCGGGTTTGATCGGCATCCCGGGGAAATTAGTGATGACGATACAGCCGGTTTCGGTCTGCCAGAACGTGTCGTGGAACATCTTGCCGAAAGCTTCCTGCGACCAGATCACGGCTTCGGCATTGAGTGGCTCGCCTACACTCGCCAGATACCGCAGGTTCGACAAGTCATGCCGGCGCACGACCTCGGTGCCTTCCTTCATCAGCAGCCGGATCGCTGTAGGCGCCGAATACCAAACCGTTACCCGGTGCCTCTCCATGAACTCGTACCATCGTTCCGCGTTGAAACCGGAATCGAGCACCACCTGCGTCGTGCCGTTTGACCAGGGGCCGATGATGCCATACGAGGTGCCGGTGACCCATCCCGGATCGGCGTTGCACCAGTAGATGTCATCCGGCTGCAGATCCAGCACCCATTTCGCCGTGAGGTACTGCGAAATGATGGAGTAGTGCACGTGCTGCGCGCCTTTGGGCTGGCCGGTCGTGCCGGAGGTGTAATGCAGGACCGATGCCGACTCGGCCATCGTCGGATAAACCGCGAAGTCCTCGACCCTTGGCGTCCGCTTCATGTCGAACGACACTTCGCGCGCTTGCAGCGCAGAGTCGCCTGCATCCACCACGATGATGTGCCGCAGGTTCGGAAGCTGCTCGCGAATCTTGCGCACCTTGTGGAGGTGTTTCTTCTGCGTAACGATGGCTGAGGTGTTGGCGTTTTGCAGCCGGACGAGCAGCGATTCATCGCCGAAAGCCGAGAACAGCGGCTGCGCAACTGCGCCCGTTTTCAGGATGCCGAGAAATCCGAGGTACAGCTCGGGCACACGGTCCATGAACAAGCAGACGCGTTCGCCGGGCTGGATGCCCAGATCGCAGACAAACTGCGCCACGGTGTTCGACAAGACCCGCAGGTCATCGAACCTGAACTGCTGATGATTGCCCTGGAAATCTTCCCAGTACAGTGCGACCTTGTCTGCCATTCCCAGGTGGCAGATGCGGTCGCTGCACATCCAGCCAATGTTGATCGCCTCGCCGGGCTGGTAGCCTAACTGCCGCTCCGCGATGGACCAGTCGAAGTTGGCGGTCAGTTCCTCATACGATTTCGCGGTGAGTTCCTCGCACACCGCCGGGTTGCTCATAGGCATCTCCGATCATCGCGACGATGGCCGCTCAAGACTCCAGAATGACCATTGCGCCAGTTTGCTTGGCAGCGGCGGCAATTGAAACTCTGACGTGCCGTACGCCCAACTGTTCCGCTTGCGACTTCAAGCGATCATGCAGAACCACTGCATACTCGCCGTTCTTATCCAGGCCGATCTCCACTTCGCGAAACACTGCCCAATCGCTGACTCCGACCCCCAGCGCTTTCAGGGTTGCTTCTTTAGCGGCGAAGCAGGCCGCATAACGCAGCGCCGGGTCCTTGCCGGTGCTGCAGCGCTCGATCTCTGCGCGAGTGAAGACTCCGTTCTCCGGCCGCCAATCGCCCCGCGCGAGTTCCTGCGTGACGCGGCGGTTTTCGACAAGATCGACTCCCAAACCAAGGATCACGATGGGCGACCTTTCGCTCCTCCGGCAGCTCGTGGGCAACCTCCGCTCGTCAATCTAGGCGGCGCGCACCGTCAGCACCGGACAATGCGCGTGCTGCAACACGTGATGCAGCGTCGTCCACGGTAAGTGGGTTGACACCGCGCCACTGGAATGCGAACCCATGACGATAAGCTCGGCGTTGCGAGCGTCCGCCCGCCGTACAATTTCCGTCGCTGGGTCGCCAACTTCCACTTCCATCTCGGGCTGGAACGGGAGATCGATGTCCGGCGGGACCAGCTGGCGCAATCGCTCCCGATCCCGGCGCTCCCACTCGATGAATTCTCCGTCGGACACGGGCAAGCTTTCGATGATATGCAGCATGGCCAATTCGGCGCGATCTTCTTTGGCCAGCGACAGCGCATAGTTCAGGGCCCGCAGAGACCCGCTGGAAAAATCGGTGGCATAAAGAATGTTGCTGAAGCGTTCCAGGGACAGCAACCGGACACGGGGTCCCACGGTGAGCACGGGACAGGTGGCGTGCCGCACAACCTTTTCGGCCGTCGATCCCAACATCAGCTTGTCGATCCCTCCGCTTCCATGGGTACCCATGACAATGAGATCGATGTTCTGGTCGGACACCAGCCGCGACAGCACCTCCCAGGTCTCACCGGCCGACATCACGACTTCGTGAGGAAGAGATTGCAAATCTTTGTCTTGCTCCAGCTGGGCCATGCTCTTTTCCGCATTGCGTTGCGCCGTGTCAAGCAACGCGGGCCACACCTCTTCAGCCGTAAGCAATGCTTCCTCTGAGATCGTGTGGACGAGGAAAAGGTTCGACTCGTAACGCTTAGCCAGGGAAATGGCGCACTTGAGGGCGCTCTGCGACTGGGCAGAAAAGTCGGTTGCCAGTAAGATTTTGCTAATTGCGATGCGGGAGAGTTTAACTTGGCCAGCCAAAGCGCATCTCCATGAAACCGGAAAGAACGCCGCCATCTTTTATTTTTTCATTAGCAGGTCAAGAAAGTCGGTGACTCGGGTCACGAGATTTGGTGATAGATGGCTGCTCGTGTCCGCTTGATGTATAGGAAAAACCAAAATCCGTCGCACAAAGAAAAACGGACCGACAGGCACAGGTTGGGCCTGATGTTAGCGAAAGCCCATTTCGGGAATGGAAAAACCAGTTCCATAATGAAATTGCTGGCAACGCCGCTGGCGAACCCACACAATGATTCTGGTAGGCCCTCCCACCACGGTTGACCCACCATTCGCCAGTTTTAGGAGAAACTCCATGCACTCCATGCGCCACGTCGCCTTATCGGTTATTGTTGTGTTCGCCTTATTATTCGCCGCATTAACGGTTTCTCCGCTGGGGTTCGCGCAGGTGCCGCTGCAGTTCGTTCCCGTTACTCCCTGCCGGGTGGCGGACACGCGCCTGGCGCCCGGTCCGTTCGGCGGGCCGGCCCTGCAAGGCCAGACCTCGCGCGACTTCGCCATCCCCGAGAGCGCCTGCAGCATTCCCTCTACCGCGGCAGCGTATTCGCTGAATGTGGCGGTGGTGCCGCACGGCGGCCTGGGCTATCTGACGGTGTGGCCGGCGGGACAACCGCGGCCGGTGATAGCTACCTTGAATTCGGTGGATGGCCGGATCAAGGCGAACGCCGCCATCATTCCCGCCGGCACTAACGAGGCCATTAGTGTTTACGCCACCCAAACCACCGATGTCATTCTGGACATCGACGGCTATTTTGTGCCGGCGACCAGTGCGACCCTGGCCTTCTTCCCGCTCACGCCTTGCCGGGTGGCGGATACGCGCTGGACTATCGGACCGTTAGGCGGGCCTTACTTGGCGGGAGGCCAGGAGCGTATCTTCCCCGTGCTCTCCAGTACCTGCAACATACCCGACACGGCGCTGGCCTACTCGCTGAATTTCGCCGCCATCCCTCATGGCCCGCTGGGTTACATGACGGTATGGCCCACCGGACAAAACAAGCCGCTGGTTTCCACCTTGAACGCACTCACCGGCACCATCACGGCCAACGCCGCCCTGGTGCCTTCGGGACTGCAAGGCGCCATCAGCGTGTATCCCAGCAGCGCCACGGACCTGGTGATTGATGTGGACGGCTACTTCGCGCAACCCTTATCGGGACCGCAACCCGCATCCGGCCCACAACCCTTATCGCTGTACACTCTGGCTCCGTGCCGGGTGCTGGACACGCGCCAGGGAAGCGGCGCCTTCAGCGGCACCATACCGGTCGATGTGTTGACCAGCGTGTGCCAGGTGCCCAGCGCGCAGGCCTATGTGTTGAACGCGACAGTTGTGCCCTACCACGGCCAGCCGCTGGGCTATCTGACGTTGTGGCCGGACGCGGAGAGCAAGCCGGTGGTGGCCACGCTCAACGCCTTGGACGGGGCCATTACTTCCAACATGGCGATTGTGCCCACGCTGAATGGCTCCATCGACGCTTTCGCCACCACGCCCACCGACTTGGTGGCCGACATCTTCAGCTACTTTGCCCCCATTAGTCCTTTGAACATCACAACCACGTCGCTGCCTTCGGCCACCTTAAATTTCCAATACAGCGCGACCTTGGGCGCCAGCGGCGGCGTTCCGCCGTACACCTGGAACGTAACGGTCGGCAGCTTGCCGCCCGGATTGAATCTGGACCCGGCGAGCGGCCTGATCTCGGGCACGCCCACGGTGACGGGAACGTATCCGTTCACCGTGCAGGTTGCCGATTCGCAATCGCCGCCTGCAACTGCGTCGGCGCCGCTCAGCATCACGGTGAACGCGACCCTGACCCAACTGACGGTGGTGACCACGTCGCTGCCCGCGGGCACGCAGAACACCGCCTACAACGCGATGCTGGCGGCCACCGGCGGAGTAACTCCCTACACCTGGAGCGTCATTGCAGGCAGCTTGCCGGTTGGTTTGCATTTGAACGTGAGCACCGGTGCGATCACCGGCACGCCCAGCGGGGCGGGAATTTCCAACTTCACGGTGCAGGTCACGGACTTCCAGTTGTCGACCGCGACTGCGCCCCTGAGCATCACCATTGCACCGGCGGTGGTGTTGAGCATCACCACCACCTCCTTGCCGTCGGGTAACGCGGGCACCGCCTACAGCGCCACCGTGGTAGCCATCGGCGGAGTTTATCCCTATAGCTGGAGCATCACCAGCGGCACGTTGCCGCCTGGTTTAGGTCTGAACCCCAGCACCGGCGCGATCTCGGGCACGCCCACCACGGTCGGTACCTCGAACTTCACCGTCAAAGTCACTGACTCGGAAACCCCGCCCGTCACCGCCTCCGCGCCACTCAGCATCGTCATCAATCCGGGAGGCGGCGGCAATCCGGGTGCGCTCACGGGGAACTACGCTTTCTTCTTGAACGGTTTCAACTCCAGCGGCGCGTGGACCCTGGCGGGGAGCTTCATCTCCGATGGCCATGGCAACATTACCAGCGGCGTTGTGGATGGCAACTCGGTTGCCGGGCAGCCGTTCAACACAACCGTCAGCGGTACCTATTGGATCGCGGCCAACGGTGTGAACACAATCACGATTCAGGGACAGTCGTTCGGGCCGGTCACGTTTGCATTCGTGCTTAACTCGTCTGCCAACGGACGAATCATCCGCTACGACGACACCACCGGCCAGGGCAGCCGCGGCTCCGGCGTGTTGCGCAAAGCTAACTCCAGCGCATTCTCGCTGAGCGCACTGAACGGCGGCTGGGTATACGGTTCGACGGGAGTCGACAGTTCAGGGCAGTATTATCGCCAGGTCCTTGCGGGTCAAATGTCTCTTGCCAATGGAAGCATTAGCAATGGAACGGGCGACGTCAATGACGGAGGGACCTATTCCACTTTTACGTTCTCTGGCAACTTGTCATCCATCGATGCACAAACGGGTCGGGGCGTAGTTACAATCCAAAGCACTTATGGCACCAGTCACACTGCGGTTTATGTGGTCTCGGCCAGCGAGCTGGTGATGGAGGGGATTGACTCACAAAATGGGCTGTCGGCGGGCTCGGTGCTAAAGCAAAGCGGCCCGTTCAACAACGGCTCGCTGAACGGGCTGACGGTTGCCTATTATCAGGCCGTCGATGGGGCCGATGAATCGGGCGCCTCGATCATCCATTTCGACGGCAACGGCAACAGCAATTTTCTTGCCGAGGATGACGACAATGCCGGCGTCATCACCCAGAAGACGCCATCGCAGGGGACGTACACGGTGGCTGCCAACGGAGCCGTATCCACCAGCGGAGGGGGTCCAGTGGGCTTCCTGATAAGCCAGAACAAGGCTTTCCTGGTGGGCACCGGCAACAGCCCCGCATTTGATTGGATCGAACCGCAAACCGGCGGGCCATTCTCGAACGCATCGATCGCCGGGACCTATGCTGGAGGCTCACTCCCTCCGCTGGATTATGCAAACGCACATAATGAGCTGAACGTAGGACCGGCGGACGGCCTCGGTACGCTTACCTTGAATGGAGATTCCAGCGGAGCTGGTGGGCTTGATCAATGGTTTAACTACATCATTAACTACTCGATCGCTTCCAATGGCAGGGGCACCGCTCCAGGCAATCCTTCAGGTTCTGAAGGTGTATTCTATGTGATTTCTCCCACCAAGTGGATCGTGCTGATGCCAAAGACGGACGCGAGAATGGACGTGTTTACGCACTGAACTTTGCAGATCAGTCGCCTTGAACTCGAGGCCGGCGCCTTGCGACGCCGGCCTTTTTCAGCGGGTGCGTATGGGTTGGCGGGGCTGGCCTCGCACAGGCTGGCGCGCGGTGCATTGCGCTCTTATTGACGGCAAGCCGAACAGTAGCCGCCAACCTCTAAGCGGGAGACCAGAATCTTGAAGTGGCAGTCTTTTTCCACTTGCTGCTTCAGTTTGTCATAGGTGCTGGTCACGAACTCCGTGATTTTCCCGCAGCGCAGGCAGGCGATGTGGATGTGCTCGCGGTTCATTTTCCGTTCGTAGTAATGGCCTTCCCCGCGAATGTGCATCAAGTCGAGTTCGTCGATCAGCCCATGCCGCTTGAGCAGTTGCAAGGTGCGATACACCGTGCTGCGGTCCACGGAAGCATCCACTCTTTGCACCTTGCGCAAAATCTGGCTGGCATCGAGATGCTTGGTGGCGGTTTCGATGACGCGCAGAACCGCGCGACGCTGCTGCGTGATGCGAATGCCGCGCTCGCTGAAGTAAGCCTGCAGACGGCCTGGAATCTGGGTTTCCGGCAGAGGCATGAGGTGGTGTCCTCCAGTGTTGCAACTGGTCGCAAGACGGCTGCGACGAAATCTTCGGCCATTGCTTGACAGCCATCCCCGCTTACCGACAGCATAGACAGGTTAACACCAGATGCGACCAAGTCGCAACTAGAAATATGGCTAAGAAAGTTCTGACATCGTTTATGCGGGCGGCGTGGGCGCGAACCGTCTGCGCCGCGCTGCTGCTGGTGGGAATGGTGCTGTCCTCCTGCCTGCAATGTCATGCTCAGGAATATCCCTACTTCGTCACCTACTCGCAGGAAATGGAGGAGCCGGGGAACCTTGACATCGAATGGTTCAACGCGGCGGGCAACCCTCCGGGTGGCAACCGCTTTATGGGCTCGGATGTCGAATTCGAGTATGGCCTGAAGGCTTGGTGGACGACCGAGTTTTATCTCGACGGACAAGCGACGCAGAACGACAGCACCATCTTTACCGGATTCCGCTGGGAGAACCGCTTTCGTCCGCTTGCCCGCGAGCACTGGATCAATCCCGTGCTCTATGCCGAATTCGAAGACATCAGCGCCGACAAAAGCCTACGAGAGATCGTCGGTCACGACGGCAGGTATGACTTCCTTGTGCCCAACGGACTGGCGCACATGAACAAAGAACGTGAGCTTGAACTCAAACTGATCCTGGGCAGCAACCTGCGCGGGTGGAACATCAGCGAAAACTTCATTGGCGAAAAGAATTTTGCGGGCGATCCCTGGGAGTTCGGCTATGCTTTCGCGGCAAGCCGTCCTCTGCAACTTGCCGCCAGCGCGCACGAATGCTCGTTTTGCGCAGAAAAGTTTCAAGCGGGTGTCGAAATGTACGGCGGCTTGGGCGATACCGACGGCTTCGGGCTTCGCCTGACCTCGCAATACCTGGGCCCCACCGTTAACTGGACTGCCCCGAATGGCATGACCGTAGCGTTTTCGCCGCAGTTCGGGCTGAATGGCTACAGCATTCCCGTGTTGTATCGCTTCTCGGTGTCGTACGAATTCCAACAGTTCTTCAGCCACTTCCACCGGAGCGGGCAATGACCAGCAGACCGGCCCCATGCTTCGTCGCAGCGTTTCTCATTCTCTGGTGCGCGATGGGCGCATTCGCGACCTCCAATGGCGCATGGCTGGCCAACGTTCCGCAGCGCGAGCGCGAGCGCGTCAATCCCTATCGCGACCAGCCGGACGCGCTCGCTGCCGGCCGCCGAATCTTCCTCGATCACTGCGCCCACTGTCATGGCAAGGACGCGGAGGGAACCGAGAAGCGGCCTTTCCTGAAGAGCTCTCGGGTGCAGCAAGAGGCCACCGACGGCGACCTTCATTGGCTGCTGGTGAACGGCAACCGCAGCCAGGGTATGCCATCCTGGGTCAAGCTGGGTGATCCTCAGATTTGGCAGGTGATCTGCTCCGTGAAGTCGTTGCACTGAGCCCGCCCGCTTGCTGCGGTTGACTGTGGGTCCGAACTGCGGAGTATCCTCCACCATGTGGAAACCATCCAGGTAGTGTTGGATTCGGAGTTGCTTCGGGCCGCGAATGCAGCGGCCAAACGGGCGCGAGTAAACCGTTCCGCTTTGATTCGAGAGGCCCTTCGCGAACACTTGAAACGCCTTCGGGCGTGCGAGGCCGAGACCCGTGATCGGCGGGGTTACCGAAGGCGTCCAGACGTGGCGGACGGCGCTGCGGCATGGGAACGGGTGGCATCGTGGCCGGCCGCGTCGCGAGCTTACGCTCGCCTGCGCCAGCTTCGCGGCAAGGTCCGGTTCACTCGCAGCTTGGCAGAGCTGAAAGCCGACCGATGACCTCGTCGGCCCAACCTTCCCATCCCGGGCAGAGTCAATTTTTGTGGACCGTTTACGACGGTGAGGCTGCTAAAATGGCGTCGATTTATTTGCTGGCGCCGAGTGGCCGCGCGGACTCTCCGCCATCGCGGCGCTCGCTCAGTTTGCTGAGGAGTTGCGTCATGAAGTCTGGAATTCTTACTACGATTCTGGGCTATGTCGCTCTGCTGGTTATCGGCAGCGGTGTGCTGTGGGCCATTTCCGCCCAGGGACCGGGTGCCACGGTGCAGGACCGCACTGCCGCGGGCCTGATCCTGTTCGTAGGCGTCGCCATGGGGATTAGCTGGATTCTAAGCCGAAAACGCATTCGAGCCATGGAGTACCAGGCGCGCCTGGCGCGCACGCGCTTATACAGAATCCAAAAGTAGCGCCAGACCCGAACGGCAGCACAGTTTTCCGCCAGCGCCCCCGGTCCGCGCTTTCGGGCCACCCCCGTGTGCTACATTAGTGGCCCAGAGGTGCACATCAATGTTCCGCAGTCAACGATCGTTTTTCTCCGCTTATGCGGTTTCGCTTGTGCAGGGCCGCATGGTTGCAGCCACGGCAACGGCCATCGCGCTTCTGGCCTTTGGGAGTGCGCGTCCCGCCGCCGCTCAGGCGACGATCGAATACGGTCACGCCGCCACCGGCAGCAGCGCCGGCGTAGCCGGACTCGGCAGCAAGGTAAACTCCTCGTTGTCCCCGGACAAGAAGTCCGCTTCCGTACCGGCTTCCCGCAAGGGAGTGGCAGGCGCGACCGGCGCCGAGGACGGTCGCGATGAGAGCAGTGTCGAGGAGGCGAACCGGCGCGCGCTGGAGCAGCGTGCCGGACACGATGCAGCCAAGCTCAATTTCAAATCTGTGCCGGCGAACGCGGTGGTGCGAATTGATGGCAAGCCAGTTGGGCTGACACCGCTGTTGATGTCTTTGGCTCCCGGCACTTACCGGGTTGAAATGGAAGGTCCGCGGATGGAGTTTGGGAAGCAGCAGCTTACTCTGGGCGCAAAGGAAACGCGCGACCTCGAGCTGCGTCTGGCGGCGCCGCCCCGTTACCCCACCCACATCACGTTGCAATAGGCACACATCTCGAGGAATGCAACGTCCGCAGAGTTGCCGCGGGCTGTGCCAAGAGGACCGCGGCTAGGCTGATCTTTTGGCTTGCCCCGTTTGGTTTGTCATTTGTTCCAGCCTTTGGTGGAGTTTGCCGTGTTGCAGTTTATCTACTTCTTTTGCAGTCGGCCACTCTCTCCGGGCAAAGGTGATGAGGGCTATGATGGCCCAGACCGCGGCCATCACAACCAGGCATAGCAGTACTAACGCAGCGTCGGCGCTAAACGAGTTCATGATGTCCCCCGTTCCGATTTCGCGAAGTGCGCCCTAAGGAAGGCTACTTACACCGAAAGGGCATTGTCTAGACCACAGAGGTGAATGAGTAACTCCCCACTTTTAATCCACTGAAAACAGCTCGACGGTAACGCGTTAGTGGTTGGGCGCTGGACGGGGGATTTCGGTTGCAAGAAAAAAGGCATCCCGACACTGCCCGGGATGCCCGTTAGATTTCTGACCTCTCACATGCTCGTCTGTTGCAAGCCCGTCGCTACGCGCCCGGCGGCTTTTCTTGTTTCTTCTGTTGTTCTTCCTGCTTCTTTTTCTGCTCTGGCGTCAGGTTCGGTTGCTGATGCGGAGGCGGCGGCGCCGGCTTCGCAGCTGCAGGTGGAGGCGTTTGCGGCCGCGGAGGCGGCTGGCTGGGTTGTGCCGCGGGCGGACGATTCTGTGGTTGTGCCGCGGGCGGCGCCGGGCGATTCGGCGGCTGCGCTGCCGGTGGACGATTCGGCGGTTGTGCCGCGGGCGGCGCCGGGCGATTCGGCGGCTGCGCTGCCGGTGGACGATTCGGCGGTTGTGCCGCCGGAGGCGCCGGACGATTCGGCGGTTGTGCCGCCGGAGGCGCCGGACGATTCTGCGGTTGTGCTGCCGGAGGCGCCGGACGGTTCTGCGGTTGTGCCGCCGGAGGCGCCGGGCGATTCGGCGGTTGCGCTGCGGGCGGACGATTCGTCTCCGCGGGCGGCGCCGGACGATTCGGCGGTTGCGCTGCGGGCGGACGATTCTGCGGTTGTGCTGCCGGAGGCGCCGGACGGTTTGGCGGTTGTGCTGCCGGAGGACGATTCGGCTGAGCGGGCGGCGGAGTCGGCTGTCCCGGGCGGCCAGCATTGGGCGCGTTGGCAGGATGGCCGGTGGTCGGCGTCGCCGCTTTGCCGGGAGGCGCCTGCTTGACCATCGGGTGCGCAGCCGCCGCGGCAGGCGGACTCAAGTTCTGGATCTCGTGCTTGGCCAAAGGCTGTCCGGGATGTGCTGCCAGGGCCTGCTGCTGTTTTGCAAACGGCACCGGCGGCGGAGGCGGCGTCCGCTTCGCCACCACCTGCCGGTTCATTACTGCTGCCGGCGGCGCGGTCACGTGATTTGCCGTCGAAGCTTTCGCTCCCAGCACGCTTTGCTGGGTGGGAGCCACCGCGACCCTCGCGCTTATGGGCGCCCTGGCAATCTGCTGCGGGTTTACGGCAACCGCGGCGCGAGCGACGGGCTGCGCGCCGGCAAAGGTACGTTGCGGAACCACCGTCACCGCACCCTGAACATTCCGGTTCACGTAGTTCACATTGGTGATGTTCGTGCTTTTATTGATGATGGTGGTGTTATAGACATTGGAGATGGTGGTGGTGTTGACCGTGGTGTTGCTGATATTCACCTGGTTCATGTAGCCACGGCTGACTTGGTACGGCGGCACGTAAACTTCGCGCGGACCCAGCGGGAACCATCCCACATCGCCGCCGAAACCCCCGCCGCCTCCGCCGATGAAGACCACCAGCGCCGGTGCATACACGGGCCGCACATCCACCGGTCCGGCTATCCAGCCCCAGCGGCCGCCCACGGTTACCCAGCGTCCATAGTGGAAGGGCGCATAGCCCCAGGAGGAATCATCGACCCACGTGTATCCCCAGGGAGCAATCCAGTCCCAGTGGCCCTCGCGATAGGGCGCCCAGCCTGGGGCGACATTGTTTGGGTACCAGACGTGACCATAGTCCCGATCGTCGCGCCAGCTTCCATGGTCATCCAGATCTTCGTAGCCGACGACATCGCGGGACACATATTGCGCCGAGGGCGAATTATCGTCGCGATGATCGCGACCGTTGGCCCAGTTGTCGAATTGGTCGGGGCCACCGAGGTCTTCTACATCGGCGTTCAGCGAATCGGTTCCTCCGCTGAACGTGACTCTTTGGCCGGCGTGCAGGGTGTAGGTCTGGCCGTTGCCCGTGGCCTGGCCCCCGCCGTCGCGCAGGTTGACGACGGTGGAGGTGCCGTCTTCACTAGCGTCCAGCCGGTAGTTTCCGGGCTGGGAAACCGTAAATGCCAGGTCCGGTGTATCCACCTCGAAGTCATCGTTCGGGTCGAGGCGGCGCACACTAAGGTTGATCGTACCCGACGAAAGTTGGATCTGCGCGGTATGGTCATCCAGGTTGAGGAAAGAGACGCCGGTGTTCTCGCTCA
The DNA here is from genome assembly GCA_003151335.1 of Acidobacteriaceae bacterium. Classification (GTDB taxonomy): domain Bacteria; phylum Acidobacteriota; class Terriglobia; order Terriglobales; family Acidobacteriaceae; genus Bog-257. The sequence goes on along the minus strand of PLXE01000022.1, from coordinate 96,990 downwards.
GGCGAATCACGGCTGATCCGAGCTGCAATTCGGCGCGCGAGCCTTTGTCGGCCCACAGCCTGTCGCCGGTCGTCATGGGGCGATTAGCAACGGCTTCGACCCAATCGGTCTCGCCGGCTGGCTGGAAGGAAACCGAACCCTCCATGTAGCCGAGTCGAGCGACACGAGTGGGGGGATCATCCTGTTGACCTTGGTCTTGAGCGGTGGCTCGCGCGGGGAAGACTGCGGTCGAGAGCGCCAGGGCGAGCACTGCGCTCCACCAGCCTAACTTCGGAAGATTGCTTTTCATAGAGGTCTCTTTCTGCGAAAGCTCTTTGTCGCTAAACTCTTTGTCGCAAACCCGGGACTCCGGGAATTTTGTCAACTCTTATCATAGACCTTAGATGCCGGAATTGGTGGTTGCGACCACCCTTCCCGCTGTGTGGCTGACAGGGACCTAAGTCAGAATTTTCGGGTTACATCCAGTGGTCAGGGAATCAAGCCCACACCAGGGCACAATCGGCAGAAGGCAGGCGGAGCTTGAGTGCTCCGCCTGCCTGAGTGAACCAGCCGACCGAACCGGGACCTCCAGCTACGGCGCGAAGTAGTTGTTGAGGTCGAGGATTAGTTGTGTCGTGCCAGACGCAAAAGCATCGACCTTTCCGTTGGTGGTGGGCACGATTGCCATGTTGTTGGTGATGGATCCGTCGACTGCATTTAGCGTCGAGACCACTGGCTGACTGGCGCCATCGGCCCACAACGTCAGATACCCGAGTGCGCCCTGAGGCACCACCGTGGCGTTCAGCACGTAGGCCTGGGCCGTATTAGGAACGCCGCACGGGCTGCCGAGCACATCCACCACCAGCATCCCGCTGAAAGCGCCACCTCCACCTGGCTGGCGCGTGTCCAGCACCCGGCAAGGGTTCGCCACATAGAGCTGCAAAGCATTCGGAGCTCCGGGGGCGGCGAAGTAGCCATTGATGTCGATGACCAGGTTGGTGTCGTTCGTTGGGTAAACAGAAACATCTCCACCCACGCCCGCACCGACGATCGCCGCGTTGGCTACGATCGTTCCGGTGGTGTCGTTCAGAGTAGAAACAACGGGCCGCGGACCACCTGCTGGCCACACCGTCAGGTAAAACAAGGGGCCGTTAGGCACGGCGGAAAAGTTTAGCGAATAAGCCAGGGCCGCACCCGGTACGGTACAACCAGGGACCGTGAGGATGTGGAAATTGGTTGTGTTCCCGCCTGGAATCGGGCCGCTGCCACCGTGTTCCGGTCGCGTGTCGGCTATGCGACAGGGGGACATCGGATAAAACGCAAGCGAAGCGGTCCTTTGTGTCACAAAATAGCCGTTGATGTCCACGATGACATTCGTCGTGTTAGTGGCGAAGACACTAACGGCGCCCCCACCGTTGCCCGCCGCCACGATGGCCGCATTGGCTTTGATCCGTCCATCCAGCGAATTCAAGCTGGCAGTCAGAGGCTGCGGCTGTCCGGTGGGCCATACCGTCAGGTATCCCAAAGGTCCCATTGGCACCACCGAGACATTTAATGAATAAGCGGTGGCGCCGAGGGGAATACGGCAGGTGGGGCTCTGTGAGATAGGGAAACTCCTGGCCGTACCGCCTTGAATGGGCGGGCCGCCAAAAGTTCCATTGGGATTTCGCGTGTCTACAACCCGGCACGGAGGAACTGGAACGAATTGCAGCGCCTGGGCGGCGGGTTCTGCCGGCGCTGCAGTGATTTGCTCTTGGGCAACAGCAAACACTGCTGTCACCGCGAGGCCGAACACGAGAAGGAACCTCACAGAACGAGAAATAGTTTGCATGTGTTATCTCCACAATCTTTTTGGGCAGGTGCGGCTTAGCTGACAGCCCCGTTACAAGGTGCCGGGCAGCGCATCTGTCTTCACCGCAAGCTCAGAATGCGTTGCCAGCCAAGGTTGCTAGCGGTTAATTGTTGGGAGTTACAGATGGGTCTTGCCGCCCGTCACTCCGGATTTGCCGTTTTATCGGCAACGGCCAGATCACCTAATTATAAAGCCATTGTTACTTCCGCGAAAGGCAGTGAAATTTTTTGGTGCGGGCGCGGTCGAGCAGGGTCGTGAGCGGAATAGATCGCCGGGGTTGCGCGAACTCCTCCGATTGGCATTCCAGCCGGGGCCGGCGCCAGCGTGGCTGCGGTAAGAGCAGTTGTCAGTAGCCAGTGGCCAGTTGTCAGTTGCCGGGTGCCAGTTCTCAGCCGCGGGCCTGATTGGCCACGGTTGCCTTCTTTCAAGTTGTCCTGCGCCTGCCCTGCCGGTGCGGCTTCCCAAACAGGCGCGGGTCGTAGTTAAGCGGTTCCGGCTCACGCATCACAATTCTCTTGTAGTCGGGATGCGCGGGATTGATCAGGTAATTGTTCTCGCTGAGGGCCAGGACCGAGGGCACCAGCAACACACAGTGCTCACCTTTCTGCGCGAATTCATCGCCCAAGCGGGCGAGCTCAGGTGGCGCGGCGGCTTCGCGCCAGTTCACCGGCAGTTTGCGGAGATCAACGCGCGTCAGCGTCACCTCGTCCGGAATTTCCGCAATGGCTAGGACGAGGTCGGTGGGAGGATCATCCTTGTCGAGATGGACGAAATACTCCAGCATGGCGAGGGATTGATGCTCCGAGGTGTAGCAGAGGCGGATGCCAGGACTCGACCAGCGCCCACCGTAGCGGTAGGCCCCCTCCCCATCGAACGGAGTGCGCGCATACGCCTTGCGCAACACTCGATACACTCGGCTCAACTAATTCCGCCGTAGGCGATGCGGCCTAAGATGTTCTCCACCTGGCGCGCGCCCAACTCGGTGTCGATTGCCGCCACGGGGGCGATACCGCCAAGGGCGCGATTGGGACGCTTGAGCCAGCGGAGGGCACGTTGGCGATCGCCGAGGTATTCGTTGGCCACGGCCACAATGCGCGCCAGACGGTAGAGCCGGTCGGATTCGTAAGCCGCCAGCCGTCCGCTGCGGCGCCGGCGCTGCAAGCTTCGCGGCGAGAGATCGAGGGCGCCGGCCAGCTCTTTCAGGGTCAAACCGGAGGCCCGCATCAGCTCCTCGACTACCAGCGGACGAAAGCCCTCGCGGATGGCCTGGCGGAGATCACCATCGCTGGAAAGATGGCATCCCAACGTCCGTTCCCCACCCAATTCCCGGACCACGGCCCTGAGCTCGTTTACCATTATGTCGCCTATAATAGCGACAAATTGCGCGACCCGTCAACCTGCCCGGCGCCCAGCGCGACGGGCTATTCCATGTCGGTCGCTGCTGTGCCGACGGCGAAATACGCCTCCACGGCGGTTTGCACCGCCTCCTCATCCAGGACTGGTTCTCTCTGCTGGTAACGCGCCGTCCAGCGAATTTGATTCACAATGTCGCGGGGATAGCAGGCGCGCAGCGGTTCCTTCAGTTCGTTTTGGATCCGCTCGATCAAGGCATCGACCACCGCAGGTTCATAACGCAGCCGGGCTTCGCTGCAAACGCCGCGGAAGATTTCGTGGAATTGCGGCGGCGCCACCGCATCCACCTTGATCTTGGTCTGAATTCTGCGCAAAAACGCGGCATCCACCAGGGTTGTTGGATCCAGGTTGGTGGCAAATACAACGAACAGCTCGAACGGAATCTCGACCTTTTTTCCTCCCGCCAGCGACAGGAAGTCGATTCCCCGATCGAGCGGAACTACCCACCGATTCAGCAGCTCTTCCGGGCGCAGCCGCTGGCGTCCGAAGTCGTCGATGATGAGGACGCCATTGTTGGCCTTCATCTGCGCCGGAGCGGTATAGAACTTCGTAATCGGATTCAGTTGCAGCTCCAGCATTTCCATGGTGAGCTCGCCGCCGACCAGGACCGATGGGCGATAGCAGAGCACCCAACGCGCATCGCTGTTGTGCGATGCCATGCTATTAACCTGGCGGTGAACAAGCGGGTCATAGACAGAGATAACTTGACCATCCACTTCCACCGCATACGGTATCCATACCCGATCGAACGCAAAGGCTTGCGAAAGTGCCATCGCAATGGTGGATTTTCCCGTGCCGGTCGGTCCGTACAAGAAGATGGAAGTGCCCGAATTCAGCGCGGTTCCAAGCTTGGCGAGGGTCTTGGGGTCGAGCACCAGATGGGCGAAGGCGCGGGCGACGTCGGGCGGATGTATTTCCACATTGCGGACGCTCTGCTGGCGGATCTGTTGCACGTAACTGGTTAAGGAAACCGGGGCCGGGCCCGCATACTGGTTCGCCGACAACAATTCCAAGGCCCGGATCCGGCCGGGTGAAGTGATGGCGATCTCCGGAATGTTCCCGGTTATCCCCGTGACTTCGCACAGGTGCTCGGCCCGCAGCCGGTGCAGCAGTTCCTTCATCACTCCGAAGGTGAGCCGGGTCTGCGAGGCCAATTCCCGAAGCGACAAAGGACCAGCTACATAAAGGACTTTTAGCGCCAGTTCTTCCAGGAAGGCTTGGCGCACGCCAACTTCCGCGATTGATTCGGGAGATGGCGGGGGCATGATCTCAAGTTTAGTTCTGACCACAGAAGAATGACTCATGGCTGACTCCCGCTGCAAGGCGGTGCTGATCTGGAAATCCCAATATACCACTCAGTAACGCCTCCATTACCGATTATGGCGATTTGTCATGGTGACGAAAGTCCAATCAGCGGTGGCACAGACGCTCTCGTCGTGGGCCAATAATCACTGCATAAGAAATGTCCTCGACCGCGGTGGAAGCGCTGGGCTTCAGCCCGGCGAAATCGATTGGCACCGCAAATGGCCTGTGAAGCCGTGCCCTTCACCGGCCCTTGCGGACATTTATTTTGCCGTGGTCAACCATTGCGGGTTGCGGTTACTGGGCCATCCGGCTCAAATCAAGTTGATGAATCGGGCGATTCCGATCAGGGCACAAAAGACTCCGGCGGCTATGCTAAGAAAAGCTAATAGCTCCGCCAGATCTCCTAAATAGTCGTGCAGGATGAACCTTGCAACTGCGGCCAGAGTCCAGCATCCGGCGGCGTAAAGCAGCCATCCCCACCACGAAAGATCGGTAGGACTTGTCGGCAAGGACTGCATAGCGAAGTCAATTCAGTGTTGCCAGCGGCCACTCTTCGCTCTTTACTCTTTCCCGGCCCCAATACCCTGAGGGAAAGCGTAACTCCGGAACCGGCTGTTGGCATCCGAAATCGCATCCTCCCAGCTCGAAATCTTTCTTTCGCAGCCTGCGGATTTCGCTTGACTTCCAGGAGACGACTCCCTCCCCCTGCGAATCGCCGCAGGGCCTTGCGGCGTTGCTGCGTTCAAGGCTAAGTGTTTTGCTCGGCTGGAACGCGTGCGACCGGCGATGCCAGGTCTGCGGTAACATCGCAGTAGCTAGCATCGCTGCACCTGTCGTAGCACCACCTTTCGCATATGCTTTTGGCGGATGTTGAGAGAAGAGCGTGCGGAAATTGTTATTCATAACAAAGGACTTGTTGGCTTCGTTTTGCAATATCAACCCCTTAAAGCGGCGGCGCTGGCCGTTCATGGGCACTCGAGTCTATTACCATATTCAATGCTGGTATTGAGTATGGTATAATAAAAGGCATTATGGAAACAGCGCGCAAAATCACGGTGGAGATATCCAGCAACCTGCTCGAAAAGGCGCAATGGGCCAGCGGTACAGGCATCACCCAAACTGTCCGTACCGGACTGCAGCTGCTGGCGACGTCGCGAACGTACGATCGCCTTCGCCAGCTTCGAGGCAAGGTCCGGTTCACTCGCACATTGGCAGAACTGAAGGCCGACCGATGATTGCAGCCGATACGAGCACCTGGATTGCGTTTTTGGAAGGCAGCAAAGGTGAGGATGCGCAGCTGCTTGACAAGGCGCTGGAGGACCGACAGGTGGTCATGGTGCCGGTTGTGCTCACCGAACTCTTAAGCGACCCGAAGCTGCCGTCAGAAGTAGCCGAAACGCTCTCAGAAGTGCCTATGATCGAGATAGAACCGGGCTATTGGCAACGGGCTGGAGTACTCCGAGCAAAGGCAATAGCACAGGGACGCAAGGCGCGTCTCGGCGACGCATTGATCGCCCAGACCTGTATCGACCAAAATATTTCTCTGCTCACGCGAGACCGCGACTTCCGAGCGTTCGGCGATGCGGCGGGCCTTGATCTTGTACTTGGAATTAGAACAGATTGACCTCGTCGGCTCAGCGTCCAAACGCTGCGGCGAGAGCCTCCCTGTACAAAGCTCTACTGATCGCTTGAAACCTGAACGCTCACTGGCGCCTGGGCCTTCCGTCGCCTCTGCTGAGATTCAAGGAGCTTCTGCAGCGCCCAGTCAAACTTTCTCTGTGCCGCCGCCGTCCCGCCTGGCTATGATGACCATTAGTTATGACCATGGTATAATGTCATAGTCAAAAGGATCACCATGGAAGAAGTTGCCATTTCTGAGTTCAAGGCTAAGTGTCTTGCCCTGCTGGAACGCGTGCGGCAAACCAAGAAGCCCCTCCGGATCACGCGCTTCGGTAAGCCCGTCGCCGAAGTCGTGCCGGCCACGCCCAAGGCTGGTCAAGGCGCCTGGATCGGCTCCATGAAGGACACTATGCAGATCTTGGGCGACATTGTGGCTCCGGTGATCGACGAAACCGATATTGAGGCACTGCGCGAGTGAAACTTCTTCTCGACACCCACGTCTGGCTTTGGGCCTTGCAGGCGCCGTCCCGGCTCAATCCTCGCGTCCGAGCCGAACTGGGGAACCCCGCCAATGAACTGTGGCTTTCTCCCGTCTCGACCTGGGAGGCGCTGCTGCTCAATGCCAGGGGCAGGATTCGCCTCCCCCTCAATCTGGCAGAGTGGCTGGCGCAGGCCACTGCACCTCTGCGGGAAGCGCCTTTCACCCACGAGATCGTGCTGGCCGCTCAGCAATTGCCACTGCCGCACCGCGATCCAGCTGACCGGCTTCTCGCTGCTACCGCTCAGGCCATGGATCTGACGCTGGTCACCAGCGATGACAACTTGCTGAGTCTGGGAACCATCCGGACCATGAAGAACTGAAAGAGCGAATGACTCGATTTCGCTCTACCGATGTTACTTAGCGCCGGCACGGCCCTCGATGTCACCACATTTCCCGGTCGGACGAATACGAAATGACTAAGTTGGTCATGTTAGCTATAATTAGAGTATGAGAAAAGTGAATATCAGCGATCTAAAGGCGCGACTCAGCGCTCACATCCAACTGGTAAAAGACGGCGAAGAGGTACTTGTCTGCGATCGTAACAAGCCGGTGGCTCGGATTGTGCCCTGCCGTCTAACCGATCATTCCCGGGAGCAGCGGCTGGTGGCTCGCGGCGTTCTGACACCACCCTTGAAGAAGCGGCCTGCGTCCATCTCATGGCCGGCACCGCCGGGAAATGTTTCCGATGAAGTTATGGAGCAGGTACGGCAGGAAGAACGGGAAGGCCGTTGATGCGACTCCCGGCTTTTTGGGATACCAGTGCTCTAGTTCCTCTCTGTGTGCAACAGGGCATCACGCCGGGGGCTATTGCCCTGTACAAGCTGCACGACGCTGTGGTCTGGTGGGCTACGCCGGTCGAGATTGCTAGCGCTCTGGCCCGACTCGTGCGGATGAAGCAACTGGCTCCCAGCGACTGTACCAGGGCCCGTAAGCTGGCCCAAAGGTTGGCCGATTCATGGTCGGTGATTCAGCCGACGGACGCTTTGCGCGCGAAGTCGGCACAACTTGTGGATCGCTACGATTTACGGGCCGCTGACTCATTTCAGTTGGCGGCGGCCCTGGAGTGGTGCGAAGACGATCCACAAGGCCGCATTTTTCTGACTGCCGATCGACGGTTACGGGAAGCGGCCTGGTCCAGCGGCTTCGATGCTAACCAGATGTGATCCCAGAAGCCGCCGATTGGCTCGGATAGGAGAGCCGAGACTCACGAGATCGTACTGGCCGCTCAGCAATTGCCTCTGCCGCACGGCGACCCTGCCGACCGGTTTCTCGCGGCTACAGCTCAAATCATGGATCTGACGCTGGTCACCGGCGACGACCTTTTGCTGGGTCTGGGAACCATCCGGACCGTGAAGAACTGAGCAAATAGAACCCGCAACACCCGCAGCGCGAAGCCCATCGCGTGAGTATTCAGCATCCGACATTACACCTTGCGGCTGCGCCGCGGCGAGTCGAGCCGCCCTGTACCAAAGCTGTTGGAAAGGTCTGTTGCACATGTGGAGGCTCCATGCTACAACCGGAACGCAGGGACAAGTTGCCCGGAAAGTAAAGCACGATGAACGACCAGACGACAGAAGCGGCAGGTTTCATGAGCCTTTACCGTCGAGCCTTTGCGGAATACGGAACCCAGGCTCTCTGGAATAAGCGCCTGCTTGACGCACCGACGCAAGAGGACGCCCTCGTGGTGGCGCGTGCCTTGCGCATCGAGGGCGACCGCGAAGCGCGGCGTTTGGCGGAACAGATCGAGCAGGCCTGCCGTGCCACTCCCTAAGATTCAAACCGAGGTTCTCCGGCTGCTCGCGGCACAGCGCGACCCGGAAAGCTACGTCGCGGGAGCAACCCCGTTGAACCGTGATGCGGCACGCTATTCCGGCGACATCGGCAACCCGCAACCAGCATCTCGAGGGGCGATAGAGACCTTGACTAGTGTTCTGACTAGTCGTATGCTGAAGTAACAACGAGTGGAGGTGCAATTTGGCTACATGGCAGGTGCAAGACGCAAAAGCTCGGTTTAGCGAGATGCTCGAAATCACCCTCAAAAAGGGTCCACAAGTCGTTACGCGTCGCGGAATTGAGGCTGCTGTGCTCGTCCCCATCGAAGAATGGCATCGGCTGCAGAAATCCGCGCGGCCAAGTCTCAGGGCATTGCTTCTTGGTTCGGGCCCACGCTTTGAAAACCTAGTTCCTGACAGGCATAAGCTTGGGCGGCGGAAGCTTGTGAACTTCAAGTGAAAAAGTACCTGTTGGACACCAATGTGGTTTCGGAAATGCGCAAGCAGAAGCCTCACGGCGCTGTTGTCGCCTGGCTTACGGATTTGCGAGATGAGCAAGTGTTTCTTTCAGCGGTCACTATGGGCGAATTGCAGGCAGGGATTGAGCTTACACGCCGCCAGGATCCAGAAAAGGCCATGGAGATCGAACGATGGGTTGATCAACTGGAAGCCTCGTATCAGATTCTTCCTATGGATACAGCTTCGTTTCGTGAATGGGGCCGACTGATGCACGGGAAATCAGACGACCTTGTAGAGGATGGAATGATTGCTGCTACGGCTCGTAAGCACGATCTGATCGTAGCTACAAGAAACGAGGATGATTTCAAGCAGCTAAACGTCCAAGTGTTCAACCCCTTCAAAGTGAGTCCTTGATTCGAAGAACAATCAGTTCTGCTGAGCAAACCGCTCAACAATTTGCCCTTGCGTGATTCAGTTGTCAAGGAACCACATGGACAATGAATCGGCTGCTGACAACGTTGGCGTAAGGGGCGCTGTTCGAAGGCTTCGTCGCGGCCGAAATACTCAAGAGTCAAGGCAATCGCGGGATGCGCAAGGAGCTTACTATTTCCGCGATCAGCAGGGCCTGGAAGTGGACTTCCTCGTACCCCGGCCCAATGCCGGCCTGTGGTTGGTTGAAGCCAAAGCCACGCAGACGGTGCGGCCCGCCATGGCGTCGTCTCTGCTCTCCCTGGGGCGATCGTTGACCAAGCGGTCGGCTCGGTTAGTGGTGGTTCACCGGAAGTCTAGATCAGAGTTGGCTACCGCAGCCCTGACCCCCGGGGTGGAGGCCCTCGATGTGGAGCGCTTCGTGGTAGAACTCAATCGCGCCAAGTAAAAAGTCTGGCGTCGCTCGAAGCCCCAACAGCTCTGCGGGAAGCGCCTTTCACCCACAGGATCGTGTCCCCGGCTCAGCACTTGCCACTGCCACACCGCGATCCTGGGTGCCGCACCTATAGCCCCACGAATGCTCGCACGTTAGAGTGCAAACCCTGTCTTGGTGCTTTATGGCATGGCTGTTTGGTTATGACTCGTCGTCTTGATCGTTGATGGCGTGTTTTTCGGGTAGCATGCGCTGATGCAAGATGCGAGAAACGAGAATGCCGCCACGCTCCTGGCGGTAAAACACGACGTGCTTGCCATGCTCATGGCGGCGCAAGGCTGGGCGAACGTCATCACAAAGTCGGCCCAGCGCCGGATTGTTGGCAAGTGTCTGGCAGCAAGCCTCAAGCTCATCAATGTAGCGGGCCGTTTGGGCTTTGCCCCACTTGCGAAGCGTGTAATCGCCGATGCGCAGCGAATCAGCCTCAGCGCGGCGCGAAAATCGAAACGCAGCCACGATTACCGCGACACCGGAAGCTTAAGGGTCCTACGGACGCGGGCGAAGACGTTGCCCTCAGCGATACCGCTGGCGTCGCCTTCGTCAATGGCCGCCCGCAGCCCGGCAAGCTTCGCTTCGTACTGATGCTCCTCGCGCTCCAGAGTCCGCAACCCTGCGCGCACCACCTCACTGGCGTTTTCGTAACGCCCGCTCTTAATCTTCCTGGCGACGAAGCGGTCAAGCTCGTCGGTCAAATTGACGTTGCGCGTGGGCATGACGGTGGTCCTTTCGATAGTCGGATTCCGAGTCCATCCTAGCATCATTGGCAAAGATTGCCAATATATCAGAATTCTAGCGAAGCTGATCAATCCGATCAAAGACCTCCCCCGACGGCCGTAATTAGGCATCAGCGGCGCTAGCACGCGGCTGGAAGCCTCGATGTGGAGCGCTTCATGGTAGAACTCAATCACGCCAAGTAACAGAGCAGAGTGGTCGAACCGGCAGCGGGCAACAGGCTCGAATTCTGTTCGCCACGGTGCGCACGCAGCTTGGATTAAAGTTGCGGAGCAGGAGTAATCTCGCTGGCCTGCGGTGCGGGGCAGTAGCAAGACTGGTAGGTCGCGGGATCGAGTGCTTCCACCGCGCAGTACAAGCCTCGTGCAATGTCTTCAGGCAGCGACAGGTTTGACCTCGAAACGCTGTACAGCTTGATCCATCGATCGCGAGTTTCTGGGTCGTTCTTGATCTGCTTGTAGAGGATTGCCAACGTCGCCGCATCCAGTCGCCGCATCTTCCATTGCTCAGAGAACGTGTACTCCTTCTCCCACGTTCCGCCACCGGTTACGCTGGCCTTTTCGAGGTTGGTGAGGTAGTAGGTGGATTGGTCGGCCAAGGTCCCGTCGCGCTCGAAGGTCACCACGCGAAAAGCAGGATTCTGTCCGTAGATGGGTGAGATGGCCGGATCGATGAGAACAAATAGTTTGTTGGTACCTGCGGCATTGATGAGGCGGAAGTCGTCCGCATGAGTGTGGCCCGCGAAACTGGCGATGACCGTATCCTGGTATTTCTCCAGCAAGCTATCGAATTGCGTGGTCCAGGAGGGAACCCACATGGGCACCATTGCTTTGGCGCAAGCACTGTCATTGGGCGAGTCGCTTCGCAGTAACTGGAATACGTATTGCTTCGTAGTTGTGAAGCCATCCATTCCTGGTGGAATGTGAAACATGAGCCAGATCTTTTCGTGGGCGGCTTTGGCTTGGGCGAGGTTCGACTGCAGCCACTGGAGAAGATCGGCGGGGCCGGTGGAGGCTACGGGTGCACAGCCATCGCGGAAGCTGTCAGCGTGATACTGCTCGGAGAAGAACACGGTGTTCAGGGAGAGAATGCGAATACCGCGAAGCGACGGGTGCGGGACATTGTAGCTTCCCAGAGCCTTCCACTCGGCGCCAACTCCGTCATCGGCATGGGCGAGGGAGCGAGCGAGATCGGCGGTGTCGTTCAGAAAAGTTCCATTGGCGCGAACACTATAGTTGCCACACTCCTCATCGTTGTTGCCCGGCGTAATCAGGATCTTCGCATCGGGGAATCGCTTGCGAAATTCGAGCGCCACGAATTCGACGGTCTTAAGCACAAACGAGCGGTAGTGCTCGCGATCCTGGTCGTGCATAGCGCTGGCGAAGTTCTGCGGGAATTGGTGGGCCAAAATGTCGCCGGTGATCATGATGAACGCGGGATGGTGCAAGGTGGCCCGCATTTGATCCAGAGAAGACTGGAAGAGCCACCAGTTGGTGTCGTGACCGTACTGGCTGAAGGCGGTGAGCTTGGAGCGTTGCAGGATCGCCTCCCATTGAGCGGGAGCCGCGGCCATAAGGTCGGCAAGCAACGACGGGTCGGCCATGGGATTGAAGTGAATGTCCGATGCGATGAGAAATTGGTTCGGGGATGGCTTTTCGGCCGATCGGGCGCTGGCGACTGGAAATAGCAGCACGACCAGAATAGCTGCGAGAGAAAGCAATCGTAGCTTTGCGGGGCTGAGCCTCGTCCCATGCAGTTGGATAGGTTGCGGTGAAACCATTGGTGCTCGCAGCTTGGGATACCCATCGCACAGCCTTGAAGACAGGCCGTGCCACAGCGAAGACTCAGACGTACTTCTTAATGTATAGGAAAACCAAAATCCCGTTTAGAAGGAAAAATGGACAGAAGGGGACATCTGGGGTTGATGGCCTTCGTATCAACAGAGTCAAGAGGGTGGTTTGAGTCCTGGATCCGGAAGGGTACCAACGACGGCCCCAAGAGCACTTATCAACGCGATCAGGCCGTACTCGATAAGGTCCTGGCCAGATTCGTCTTTGTGCAGATTCTTCAACATGGTGATCATTTAGAGATCCTCCCAGCGCTGCTGCGGGTTCCCCGTGAACCACTTCGGGATGAGCGATAGAAGACTTGGCTATCGCTCATAAATATGGCATAATGCGAGCGATAGGAAGACAGGGCTCTCGCTCATGGAGTGGAATTGGCAACAACCGGACTGGCCGAATTTCACCTGGGATCCGGCCCGCCTCGCATTCGCGGAACAGCACTTCCTTATCTGGGGTGGTGCTCTTCTGGGCACAGTCAAGCATTTGGCGGGCGAGGAGCGCAACCAGCTCACGGTTGAAGCGATGAGTACAGAGGCGCTGTCGACCTCTGAGATCGAGGGCGAGATCCTGGATCGTGGCAGTGTGCAGTCTTCAATCCAAAGGCAGCTTGGACTGGCAGCGGACAATCGACGCATCGCGCCAAGGGAGCAGGGGATCGCAGAAATGTCGGTGGATCTTTACCGTACTTTCGCCGCCTCACTTTCCGAGGAAATGATATTTCGATGGCACCGAATGTTGATGAGGGGCAGGCGGGACACCAAGGATGTCGGACGTTATCGAACCCGTGATGAGCCCATGCAGGTAGTCTCAGGGGCAATCGGTGCGCCGAAGATTCATTTCGAGGCACCGCCGTCCACGCAAATCCCCTGCGAGATGGCGGGATTCATCGACTGGTTCAAGCGCTCGGCTCCGGCAGGAACGCAGCCATTGCCAGCGCTCACCAGGGCAGGTACGGCACATCTGTATTTTGAGTCGATCCATCCGTTTGAGGATGGCAACGGCCGAATCGGACGAGCCATTGCCGAGAAGTCGTTGGCCCAGAGTCTCGAGCAGCCGACCCTCATTGTGCTTGCCGCAACCATGCTTGCCCGGCGAGCGAGTTACTACCATGCTTTGGAAGCGGCCAACGGACGAAATGAAATTACGGACTGGCTTGCGTGGTTTGCCGGAGTGACGATTGAAGCGCAACGGCGCACCCTTGCGCTGGTAGAATTTCTAATCGACAAGGCAAAGCTGTTCGACCGGTTAAAAAATCAGCTCAACGAAAGGCAGCAAAAGGCGTTGCTACGCATGTTCAAGGAAGGCCCGGAGGGTTTCAAGGGCGGCCTTAGCGCAGGCAAGTACAGCAAGATGACCGGGGCGTCTCCGGCAACGACGACCCGCGACCTGGTGGACCTAACGGAGAAGGGCGCACTCGTGCGTACGGGTGAGCTTAAACACGCGCGTTACAATCTGGCCGTCCCTTTGAAGACTCTGCGGCGCGTGACGCTTAGTGAAAGTGGGGAGCTGATAGAGGGGTAGGAGCGAAGTAAGTCTTGCTCTTTCCCCCGATGCTTGCGTGGCTGGGCGGACCCGACTTTGTCGCTCGACCGACAGATGGGGCCGGCAAGATTCGGGTATCCACGTGCCGCTGCAGGACCGTTCTTAATTCCTCGTTCTTCCAAAGCGGCTCCGAGGTCGGCGAATGCACTCGTCCTGCTTCTTTAAGACTCGGGGAAACGGATCGCTCCGGTGCTGGCCACCACCGCTTACGCCGCGACCGATCGAGCCGCCGCGTACTACTCTACTGATCGCTTGAGACCTGAACGCTCACTGCCGCCTACGCCTTCCGTCGCCGCTGTTGAGATTCAAGGAGCTTCTGCAGGGCTCAGTCAAACTTTTTCTGCAGTGCCCTGTCGTATCGGAGGATCTGGTCCATGTCACCTTCCTGAGGAAGAGCACGTGCAGCATGGTAATCATCCGCTTTTTTCTTGAGCATCAAACAATGCAACATTCGAAACAGCGCGATTCTCTTTCTGGCACGCTCCTCCTTGTCCACCGGTGGCGCCGTCCCGACGGTTTTGGTTGGAGGCGGATTCTCAAGCGCAAGTTGAGGAATCGCAGTGCTGTGAACCGCCAGGAGCTGCCGCAGGCGAGCATTTTCCTCCCGGAGACGAATATTTTCCTGCTCTGCAGGCTCGAATGGAAGAGATTCCGAACCCTTCTCGGTCATACCGCGTTCACCGCTCCGTGCGACGTGTCAGCACTTCTTGGAGATACTCCTTTACGCCCGCAAACACCGCGGCGATATCAGTTGGGAGCCCGCATTCTTCCGCCAGGGCTTGAAACGGGATCTGCCAATCCGCTGGCGGCGGAACCAAACCCCCCGGCAAATCGTGTGTTCCTCTTCTGTCAAACGTCAGACGCAAGGCGTCCAGGATCCTCTGTTTATCCAGTTCTCCTGATCTGATCAGGAGAGCCAGGTCCACCAAATCTTTCACTCTGCTGTTCGCAGCGTTCCGCGGGAGCGTGTAGGCATGAATCTTTTCAGCGAACTGCTGTTCGCGACCGATCATCCGGACCCGCGCCGATTCGATGCCAGCGAATCCCAGCCAGTCCCGGCAGATGATTGTTTCCAGCGGCTGCATAACCACATCACCAATGCCGGCGTCCAGGTGGAATCGGGCAAAGATCCGTTCGTCCATTCGAGCTTCGACAGGATAGCGAGCTCCGCCGTACGGCGCGGCGGTCAAATCGATGACAGGCGGTCCGATCGCGTACTCGAACCAATCACCAAGAGGGATGTCAGCCACGCTCTGCAGCATCCCCCGTACAATCTGGTTCGGGTCACCACCCGCCGATGTTGCTGCCCCCACTCGCTGCCATGTCAGGTCGATGTCCACCGTTGATCGAGCAGCCTTGAAGCGTAGCTCCAGCGCATAGCCACCCTTCAAAACCCAGGGCGCTGGTTCTTCCTGGAACAGCCTTGCCAGCAGACGGTCGAATGATACCTGTCGCCGGAGGCGGTTGAGATCGATCTGCTCAGTCAGAGATGCCCTCTTCAGGCGTTCTTCAAGAGCCCGTCGGAATGCTCCCGCCGTCGCATATGTCCTAGGTGACGGCATTACGCAGCTCGCCGCAGCACTTCCTCTACGATTTTGCGCGCAGGTCCGCTCATTTGCGTGTTCCGAATCTGTTGGCGAGTGATCAGACCACGGTCGACAGCCTGCCTTAGTGCCTGGCGGATGATGTTCCGCTCGACCGTGCCAGCCTCGATCAGGTCAAGAATCGTCCGCAGAGGGCGAGTAAACTTGAAGCCCTGCGCCGTCTGTACGTCGCTCCCGGACAGGTCGGCATAATGAAGTACCAGGATGCCGGGAATATCGCTGTTGCGCCGGAAATCTGTCGGAACGGTCATGTGGAGCTTCGCCGGATTCAGGTCCGACAGATCGTAGAGGCTGAGCGCCGTGTGGTGGCTGTATGCCCCCTCGACTTCCTCGTTTCGGTTCCGGGACCACAGTGCCCAAAGGACAAGGTCGGGCCGATCAGCCGCCGGAAACAGAGCGAGCCGGTAGATACCCCGGTGCTCGCGGATCCAGTTCCCGACCTGCACATGATAGGGGTGCGTGTTTTCGGCGAATCCGGCCGTCTTAGCCTGCTTGGTGGTGAAGAAACCTTGCTGCTGCTCAGCGAACTCGAAGAGTCGCCGCGAGGCTTCACGGTGAGACTGGGCCATAGCACAATACTACAACTTTCTTGAGGCTCAATCAACTGCAGGTGGTCGGCGCCCTGTTGGCAGGGCTAGACCGTCATGGGCACGCTGGCTCTGGCGAGGACGAAGGTGCCGGTCGCACTCCCCCGCAACACTCTACTGATCGGCTGAAACCTGAACGCTCACTGGCGCTGGTACGTGCTCCCCTTTGCGAGCCAGCTGCAAACGCTCCAGTTGTTTGATGGCGTATGCAAACTGGGGCTGGATCGTGATTTCTGAGTTTCGGTCTACCGAGGGCTGCGTAAATGAAGGTTGTAGTTTAGATTTCTCAAATGCCCTGTATCCCCAGAAGTTTGGAAGGCGTGCTCCCAGAGGCAGCGCGACTTCCCGGTAGTTGTGGTGACCCGCCGGCACGATCGCCATGTTGTTGGTGATCGATTCCATCCTGCGCGTTCAGCGTCGAGACGGGCATAGAATTGGTACCCTTACACCGAATCATGTTAGGCAGCGGCGCGGGCGTGCTTCCTTCTTGGCTTAGGGTCTGGCGCTTCTTCACCAATCCCTGACAAAACAACGGGCTCTCGGCCTGGAAATTCGGCCACAAGGGACAGTTGTCCACCCATGGCCTCGACATAGCCCCGCAGAGTGGAGATCAGGAGGTCGCTGCGCTTTTCGATTTTTGAGACGCCTTCCTGTCCGATGCGCAGGGACTTGGCGATTTTCTGCTGCGTCAGCTTGCGCGCTTTCCGAATCTCCCGGAGCGTCATTTCCTCAGCAATGAGCTGAGCTGCGCGTGTCTCGACCTTCTTGCGCTGCGCGGCGCTGAGCTTCTCAATAATGTCGTTCACGTTCCTGGCCATGGCCTAATTCCTTTCCTTCTTTCTTAGCCGGTTAAGATGCGCGTCAAACCGCTCGTCGGCTTTGGCGATGAGGCGCCTATAAAACTTCTTTTCGCTCACGCCTGACTTATCCCCCGCCACCAACAGGATGGCCTTGCGTTTCGGATCGAAGGCAAAAGCGACTCGCCACTCGCCGTCAGCCGCACTAAACCGCAGCTCCTTCATATTGGCGTGGCGGGAGCCATTGAGCGTGTCGACGCGTGGCCTTCCCAATTGCGGGCCAAATTGCTGTAAAACCCGCGACAGAGCGAGGACTTCAGCACGCACGTTCTCGTGCAGCTCGTTGAATTCCGGCTCAAACTCGTCGCCGATTTCAACAGTCCATCTCGTCATAAGAATATTCCTACTATGCCGTATGAGGCATAATGCCGTCAAGTGCATTATGCCAGCCGATTTGCTCGGATAACCCGCGGTCGAGACCCACGAGAGCGTGCTGGCCGCCCAGCAGATGCAGCGCCGCGGCGACGGCTCAAGTCATGGATCTGACGCTGGTCACCAGCGACGACCTCCTGCTGGGTCTGGGGACTATGCGGACCATGAAAAACTGAGCGAATCGAACCCTCAAAACCCGCAGCGCGGAGCGCGCCGCGATGGCGTTCAACATCCGGCGTTGCAGCCGTGGGTCCGCGGTGTAGCTCTACTGATCGCTTGAAACCTGAATGCTCGCTGGCGCCTGAGCCTTCCGTCGCCTCTGCTGAGATTCGAGTAGTTTCTGCAGTGCCCAGTCAAACTCTTTCTCTGCTGCTGTCTCGTACCGGAGAATATCGCTTACAACAGAGTCGGAAGGGAGAGCATACATAGGGCGGGAATCCTCGAGTTCCTCTTCTAGCCAACGGGGTACCCCTTCGAGCGCCATTTCGAGCAGCTTCCGGCACCTCTCCAGTAAAAGCAAGAACTGATCGTCGATCTTGGGCTCAGCAAGAATGATCCCTTCCTCGGATTGCGGCCCGCATGCCTGTATTCTTCTTATTTCGGCGAGAACTGCCGCATAAGCTGCTGGCGAGAGGGTCCCTGTGGTCTTGATCTCCATCTGTGCACTTTGCACAATCCCGATTGCGTCCGTGATAGGTTTAGTTTTCAGACGTACATATATATCTGGCAGCTTCCCCCGTCGGACCGAGCCTTTCTCCGCGCAGGTCGCTCGACGAAGTCTCCACATGCTCTTCGCTATCTTCCCGACGTAGAACTCCTCAAGTGGACCCTCTGGCTGGAATTCCTGTTGTAGGTCAGCGAGCAACCGCGCAAATTGCTCTTCACTGCCTTCGCCATCGCAGATGGGAATAACCACGTGTTCGGCGAACAGCCCGGTTTTCACGGCATTGAACTTTGAAGTGTTCTTGCCTCGCTCGGTTCGAGGGCCAGTCGAGCGTTTGGCGTTCAGGCGATTTGCGGTAAGGGTCTTTTCGGTAACCGTCTTTCTATGGCTCATGACAACCTCCCCGCCGAAGCGGTACGGGTCACAGCCAGCCCTTAGAACTAACGTTAACAGATTTCGTGCGAGAGTGGCGAAGAAAACACGAAATCGAGGAATATCGAATCTACGTAGTAATCAAGTTAGCGGGAAAAAGCAAATTCTGAAGGCAGCAGCACCAGTTTATGAGATTTCTCTCTTGCTTACGTGTAATCATCAACCGTTTCGCCCGTTAGCTTTTGTTTGGCCGCTTGTTCTGCTGGGCTTTCTCCTTAGCTTTGGCCCATCTTGCGAGGACGGCGTTACGAGCAATTTCGCGTCTCCGTTCAGGGGTGAGCCGGGCAGCTCGAATCTTGCCGCCTTTCGATCCACCAAGTTTCCCCAAAGCCACCGCGTTCGGGTTCTTCTTCTTGCCCATATTGACTCACAGGCTAATGTTCGAGCTTAACAGAAATCAACTACAAAACACTTGACATATACTTAGGCGCTCATGTATAAATCAGATATTCAGATACATAGGCGCTTAAGTACAACGACCGCAGATCGACGAAGGAGCCCTAAATAATGAAGAGAAGAAATGCTATCCAAACGAGCATCCGCGTTGCTCGAAGGACTTGGGCCAACTTGTCTCGAGAAGCTTGCATGGCACTTGCGGAGATTACGAAACAGAACAACTTCTCGGTCGCTGTTGGGGACTTGCTGTACCTCAACAACCATTGGTACACCGGTCTCATTCGCCTAGCGCGTCGCAAGAGATGCCGCGGTATCCATGTGGAGGGCGTCGATTCGTTGTGTGATTCCGCGGCGAATCGCTTCGTCCTCAAGGTGACGGTGCATCCGTCCAAAGATTCCGCCGGTTTCGTCGGCTACGGCGATGCCGACCCCTCCAACGTTTCTCTGATGGTCCGCGGCGCCGAGATGCAGATCGCGGAAACCCGAGCCGTCGATCGCGCTCTGCCAGGCTTGTTAAGTCCCTTCCCTTTTTTGTTTGCGTTTCTCGCTTGGCGTCCGCGAGCGATCGGTGTCTTCCACCATTTGTGCCAAGGCGCGCTCGAGAAGGAACTCGATTTGTTGATTCGTCGAGCGGTGCTCCCGTTTTGCGAGTTCTGCGATCCTCGCTTTCAAGTCGGCGCGTATTCGGATAAGCACGGGAACTCGGGGTTCGTTCATTTGCAAATCACCAACAATTTCTCTTGCTGAAGAGATAGCGTTTTGATATCATTTAGATATATCAACGAGGTGCTTATGCCTTCCAAGAATCTCGACAAGAACAACCTCCAGCTAATACGCCACAACACTTCCCTAGTCAAGAAGCTTTACCCGAACATCAACCGAGCACGGATCCAAGCGCTAAAAGAGCTGACCAAACAATTCAGCTTCTCCTTTGCGAGTGGAGATGTGATCCAGCTTGAGAATGGCTGGTTTGTAACCCACACCGGACTTGTTCGCCTGGCGCGTCGCAAGAGATGCCGCGGTATCCACGTCGAAGCCGTCGATTCGCTGTGTGATTCTGCAGCGAATCGCTTCGTCCTCAAGGCGACGGTGTATCCGTCCAAAGATTCCGCGGGTTTCGTCGGCTACGGCGATGCCGACCCTTCCAACGTATCTCTGCTGGTTCGCGGCGCCGAAATGCGGATCGCGGAAACCCGAGCCGTCAATCGTGCCCTGCGCAAGGCATATGGCATCGGGATCTGTTCGGTCGAGGAGATCGGATCGAATCCTGGTCCGATGGCAGGTCCCAGCGATCAACGCAAATTTCCACCCCAAAATACCAACGGAAACGGGAACGGCAATGGTGGTGCCGGTCACAAGGTCCGCGACCGGCTCTGCCAGATCATCCGCCAGCACAAGCTCAATCCCGAGCTGGTAAAAGCCTATGCCGTCGACTTCTGCGGTACCAAAGCACTCAAAGACGCCACTCGTGAGCAGGTCGAAAGCTTCGTGCAGCAACTTGCCGAAGCGGCGAAGAAGGACCGTGATGGCCTGCTCTGCCAGCTCAACAGCTATGCACCTCCAAGCCAGGAGGTGGCGGGATGAAACGTCATGTTCCCGGGCTCTCCGAGACCGCGCGTGATTCGCACTCCGAGGTTCCGGACGGCATATTTCTCGTTCGGCTTGATGGGGCGCAACATCGCTGGCAAGCCCAGAAGCGCTTTTATCTGATCCGGCTCTCCGTTCTCGAACCCGAGCCATTTGCTGGACGCTCGATCGTCAGCCGCCTCTACTGCACCCCAAAGGCGATGTGGAAGCTCGGTTGGTTCTTGCGGGATTTTCTCTATGACCCCGAACTGCTGAGCCAGGACGAGGTCGACGAGCGCGCCCTGCGCGGCCTAGTCGGCGTCGTGAAGATCAGCCACACCGTGGTCAACGGCATCTCGCTGGTGAACTTTGACGGCTTCGCCCCTGCCAGCCAGTGGGAAGAGCTGGCCACCGCCGTCCGCGTTCCGCCGGCTGGCAACGGTAACGGTACGGGGAAGGAAAGGGCATCACGATGAATTACAGCTACACCCAGATTTCCCAATACCTGACCTGTCCTCGCCGTTACCGCCAACGCTATCTCGAAGGCTGGCAAGAAAAAGATGTCCGCGCTGCCATGCTCTTCGGTCGCTGCTTCGAGCGGGCGGTGGCGGCTTTGTTCCGTCGCGAAGATCCAGCGGCTGTCCTGTTCGAACAGTGGGTACCCTGCAAGAACCTGGATCTGACCTACTCGGGAAACGACACTTGGGACCATATGTTTCAGCAAGGCATTCAGTTGCTCGAGCGCTTCGTCCAGGACGGGCGCGTCCAGATTCACCAGCCGCACAGCCATCAACAGATCCGATTCACACGTACGCTGAGTTCTGGCAACAGCTTTGTCGCCTTTGTCGATGCGATCGGGGAACTGGACAGCACACCCTGTGTGCTGGAGTGGAAGACCAGCTCCGCCCGCTATCCCGAGGAACCTGACGGCATTGCAGCCCTGGACCCGCAGCTGGTCTGCTATTCCTGGATGGCCGGAATCAATGAAGTTGCCCAGGTCGTCTTTGTTCGTAAGCGCACGGTTGAAGTCCAGTATCTCCGGGCTACCATCACGGACCAACAGCGGCAGGAGTTCGAGACCCTGGTCGACGACACGGTACGTCGGATCGAATCTGGACTGTTCCTGCCGCACAGCGGCATCCGGTTTCCCCAGAACCCGTGTACCACCTGTCCCTTCCTCGGGCTCTGTCTCGACCAGCGCGACCTGGTTGAGGGCGGGCTGATCCGCAAGCCGGGGGTTGATCTTGGTCTGTTTGACGAACTTGGTTACTAAGTATCCGCCCATGCCGCCTAAGCTGAATCGCCGCCGTGCCCAGGAGGTGCTGAGCAAGATCGACGCGATTCTGGCCTGGGAGGCCCGGCATGAGAACGAGCGCGATACCAGGTTTGTGGAACTGGGCAAGTATCTTTGCGAAGTACGCGCCGGCCAGTACTGGCGGCTGGAGAACCTGAAGTCGTTCGATGAGTTCCTGGAGCGCCGGTTCCCGGAGTCGAGAAGGAAAGCCTACTACCTGATGTCGATTCACGAACATCTCCCACCCCAGGTCAGGAGAGAGCTGAAACAGGTGGGATGGACGAAGGGGCTGGAGTTGGCCAAGCTGGTGCGCCGGGAGGGTCAGCACTTCGATTGTGCAACCTGGTTGCACAAGGCCAGACAGATGCCCAAGGCGGAGTTCCAGCGGGAAGTGGAAAAGGAACTGACGGGCAAGGACAGCGAGCCCTCAGAGCTGATCTATTTCAAGGTTTATAAGAGCCAGATGCCGGTTATCGAACGAGCGATCGAGGCCGCGGCTTTGATGCTGGGATCGGACAAGTCCCGGGGCTACTGCCTCGAGATGATCTGTGCCGACTTTCTCGCCGGGGCTTCGATTGACGGTAGTAATCCGGAGCTCCTGCTGCAATCCATCTCCCGCTACTACAAGTTTCTGCCAGGCGAACAACAAGAGGTCTTCCGATCTGAGGTCAGCCGGAATGCCCCATGAAAAAGATCCCAGCCAAGAACCCGCGACTGAGACTCGATTCGACGAGCTATGCGAAACTGCAGCGACAGGTACTAGAGCGCGACGGATGGCGCTGCCAGGTCTGCGGTAGCATGCAGAATCTGCAGGTCCACCATCTCAAATTCCGCAGCCACTCAGGTAGTGATGAGGAACAAAATTTAATCACGCTGTGCGCCGAATGCCACGAACGGATGCATGGGGCTCGCCACTAAAACGGCCAGTTGACGTGAGACAACTGCTGAGCCACTGGTAGAACGGATGCCCCAGCGCCGATGCCAGCTCCGTGTGCCCCACCACGAAGCATCTTGAGGGGCGATAGAGACCTTGACTAGTGTTCTGACTAGTCATATGCTGAAGTAACAACGAGTGGAGGTGCAATTTGGCTACATGGCAGGTGCAAGACGCAAAAGCTCGGTTTAGCGAGATGCTCGAAATCACCCTCAAAAAGGGTCCACAAGTCGTTACGCGTCGCGGAGTTGAGGCTGCTGTGCTCGTCCCGATCGAAGAATGGCATCGGCTGCAGAAATCCGCGCGGCCAAGTCTCAGGGCATTGCTTCTTGGTCCGGGCCCACGCTTTGAAAACCTAGTTCCTGACAGGCATAAGCTTCGGCGGCGGAAGCTTGTGAACTTCAAGTGAAAAAGTACCTGTTGGACACCAATGTGGTTTCGGAAATGCGCAAGCAGAAGCCTCACGGCGCTGTTGTCGCCTGGCTTACGGATTTGCGAGATGAGCAAGTGTTTCTTTCAGCGGTCACTATGGGCGAATTGCAGGCAGGGATTGAGCTTACACGCCGCCAGGATCCAGAAAAGGCCACGGAGCTCGAACGATGGGTTGATCAACTGGAAGCCTCGTATCACATTCTTCCTATGGATACAGCTTTGTTTCGTGAATGGGGCCGACTGATGCACGGGAAATCAGACGACCTTGTAGAGGATGGAATGATTGCCGCTACGGCTCGTAAGCACGATCTGATCGTAGCTACAAGAAACGAGGATGATTTCAAGCAGCTAAACGTCCAAGTGTTCAACCCCTTCAAAGTGAGCCGTTGATTCGAAGAACAATCAGTTCTGCTGAGCAAACCGCTCAACAATTTGGCCGCGTCAGTGCACGCCATCCCAACCTCCCAAGCTACTAGAGTTCGCCAGTCACCTTAGTGTGTATGCCGAGTCTGCTTGTACCGGTTGGAACAGAATTTGATCACCTTGTGCGCTGAGTGCCACGAACAGGTGCATCGAAAAGCTGGCCATTACAAGGCCCGCCTGCAGTGACTCGTTTCGTTGCATGGCGCCGGGCCCGCCTCCCTAAACATTCAAGGCGGAAACCTCTGGCGCTCGGTTGAAAGTATCCCTGTTCTATGTTTCGTTTCCACAACACAAACCCGCGCCGCACCAAGCCATTCTCACGTTGGCGCGCGCCTCGCTCTCCAGTAGGCAACCGCCATGCTTTCGACCAACATCGCCTCGAGAGCGCCGACCGACGCCAGGTTGCTCCGCAGGCTTGTTCTCGCAGATAGGCATTTAACGCCGTGCTGTTGACCCGTATCGGACAAAATAGCTAAAATAGCTACTATTGGGAAAAGGGTTCTTATGAAGTCTACCGAGCGTCCCATGCGTCGATTCGTCCGCCAAGAAAAAAACACGTCATCCGCTTCGCTGGATCGACATCACCGCGAATCTAGGGAGCCTGCTTCATTTACAGCGACCGAGGCCAAAAATGAATTTGGCCGCATTCTGGAAAAAGCCATTCAGGGAGAACCGGTTGTAATAACGAAGCACGCCAGCCCTAAGGCAGTTCTGATCTCGGTGGACCAGTTCAACGCCCTCAAGCACGCTCCTGAATTCAAGCTTGACACGCTCAGCGGCGAATTCGACGCGCTCCTCGCTCGAATGCAGAGCGCCAAGGCGCGCACTGCGATGAAGGCTGCCTTTAGTTCATCACCGCAGCAGTTGGGGAAAGCAGCAGTGCTGGCGGCCCGCAAGCATGGCTAGTGCAAGTCAGCCACCCTGCATCTATGTTCTAGCCGGGGCAAACGGCGCCGGCAAAAGCAGCATTGGCGGCGCTGCCTTGTTGCAGCATGGAGTTGAATATTTCAATCCAGATGAGGCTGCCAGGCGCATCCTTGCTGCGAATCCAACCATTATCCAAGAAGACGCCACCAGTGCCGCATGGCATGAAGGCAAGCGATTGCTGGAACGTGCAATCACTGAACGACTGAACTTCGCATTCGAGACGACCCTTGGTGGCAACACAATCCCAGCTCTGCTGGAGAGAGCCTTGGAGTCTGGAATTGAGGTTCGTGTTTGGTATGTTGGCCTCAATACACCTGAGCTCCACATTAGACGCGTGCGCTCCAGAGTTGAGAGGGGTGGACACGACATTCCCGAGGTCAAGATTCGTGAACGGTATCACCGGAGTCGTCTCAATCTGGTCCGACTGATTCGGAAACTGACGGAGCTTCGCGTTTACGACAACAGCGAAGAAGCAGACCCTCACACCGGCGCCCTTCCGGAACCAATATTGATTCTTCATCTGGACAAGGGCAAGGTCGTCAATTCATGCGATCTCACGACAGCTCCCGAATGGACGAAACCGATCCTGTTGGCGGCGCTGAAATCTTCTAAGTGAGACGGCAGCAGTGCCGTGCGCGGCAGATGCCCAAGGCGGAGTTCCAGCGGGAAGTGGAGAAAGAGCTGACCGGCAAGGACAGCGAGCCCTCGGAGCTGATCTATTTCAAGGTTTATAAGAGCCAGATCCCGGTTATCGAGCAGGCGATCGAGACCGCGGCTTTGATGCTGGGGTCGGACAAGTCGCGGGGTTACTGCCTGGAAATGATCTGTGCGGACTTCCTCGCCGGGGCCTCAATCGATGGCGGCAATCCGGAGCTCCTGCTGCAATCCATCTCACGCTACTACAAGTTCCTGCCCAGCCCACAACAGGAGGCCTTTCTGTCGGAGGTCAACCGGAAGGCTTCATGAAGACCATCCGCGCCAAAAGCCCCCGACTTAGGCTCGATTCGAAGAGCTACAGCCAACTGCATAGGCAGGTGCTGGAGCGCGACGGCTGGCGCTGCCAGGTGTGCGGGAACATGCAGAACCTGCAGGTGCATCACCTCAAACTGCGTAGCCGGTCAGGTGGCGATGTGGAACAGAACTTGATCACCCTGTGCGCCGAATGCCACGCGCGCATGCATCGGCGCTAGCTGCCGCAACGTCCAGCTGTGATCGGCCCTACATTTCCTCTTTGAAGTTGGCCTAAGCCGCCGTATGATCGGGCCAGCGTGCTCCAATTCCGCCACTGCTAGCCTATTGCCGGTCTGCGTTAAGAGAGCGGACGGTCCTTCCCGACTTGCGCTGGCTGTGACCAGCAAATTCAGAGTGACAGAATACAATTAGTTTCCCATGTCCAGATCCTCGACAATCAGTGCGAACCCCGCCGGCCAAACCGTGCTGGGGCGCGACGGCTTGGCGCTGCCAGGTCTGCGAGAGCATGCAGCACCTACAGGTACACCATCTCAAACTGCGGGGCCAGCCGGGTGGCGATGTGGAACAACCTGATCACGCCGTGCGCGGAATGCCACGCACGGGCGCATCGAAACGCCTAAGCTCTGCAATATGTAGGGTGAGTTCACGATCTGTCCCATTCTTGGACGTGATCGCGGGCTCAGTGTCCGTTCCGGTGTCAACCTCCGCTGCCCGCATGGCTCAATGAGGATACTTGCCTCGGGACGATTCAGCCGCTGCTCGCCGGGGTCACGAAAAAAGGTTGTAGCCTCAATGCCCGGGGTCTCAATTCCTTACGCATCTGCTATCCGCGCGGGCCGATGTGTCCCGCATCCACGGTACTGGCAGGTGCTTGCACGGCTAGTTGGAGTAGTATCTACCATCTGACGCATCGGCACTTAGGGAGGGGACATATTGCTATCTAATTACCGTAGGCACGCCCCATCTTTCATCTCCCTGCTGATGTTTTTTTCCGGGGCATCGAGTCTCATTCTGGAGATGATCTTTTTTCGTCTGCTGAGTTACACGTTCGGTAACACGGCTTATGCTGCCAGCACGGTTTTGGCAGTCTTCATGGGCGGATTAGCCATTGGAGCAGCAACGATTGGAAAATGGTGCGCCAAACAACCAGCCACACTCCGCATATACGGTTTTCTTGAGTTGTCGATTGCGGGTTACAGTCTGGCGGTCCCCGCTATCGTAAACGCCACGACCATCCTATACGTCTACACCTGTGGCCTGCTCCATATGCAAGCTGGAAGGCTGCTGCCGGTACAGGTTGGCTTCGCGATATTGGTCATCGCTCTCCCGGCCATACTCATGGGGGGAACACTACCCGCCGTAGCCCACTTCCTGAGCGCGCGGACCGAAGCTTTCGAGACCGCGATCGACCGGGTTTATGCGGCCAACACGTTTGGCGCTGCCGCGGGCACAATGGTTGCTGCCTACCTCCTCATTCCAGCCATGGGCCTCCGCGGAGCACTCTGGTTTGCCTGCGGGATCGATGGATTGATCTTCCTGGCCGCGATTACTTACCGTTGGGATGAAATGAAGGCTACGGCGAGCGACAGAGCGATGTTCGATCAGGCGAAAAAACCGTCGTGGAACGTCATTGTGTACCTGGTGATTTCGTTTTTATCGGGTGCGCTTACCCTGGCATACGAAGTTGTTTGGAACCACGCGCTGAGCTTTCTGGTTGGGAACACGGTTTACGCCTTTGGACTGATGCTCTTCTCAATCCTGGTGGGACTTGCCACTGGTTCGCGAATTGTTGCCCGCAGGCTAACGAGTCCGGGCTATTGGCCTGCCGCGCTGACCCTGGCTCAATTGCTGACCGGAATTGCAGTCTTCGCCACGCTTCCGCTCTGGCAGTATGTTCCTCGTCTGTTCGGGGGCGGTGTCGACCTTGCTTATAACATTGATGTCGGCGTGTTAGCGGTTGTTGTGATTGGAACACTTGTCTGGCTGGCAACGCGGCGCCGTTCTTCGACTGAACCGCGAACCTGGCTCCAGCGCAACCAACACTTCGTTCTGCTCCTGGGGTTCGCGCTGGTTGTCTCGGTCCTGAAACTCTACCGCCGTTCCGACGAAATCGCGTTCATCGTAGGTGATTTACTCAGGTTGTTCTGTGCGCTTGGCCTGTTAATCGTGCCGTCAGTCCTTTTGGGGATAACCTTTCCTTTGTTGCTGAATCTTTGCAGCCAATCCTCCGGCAAGGCCGCTCAGATCGGGCGTGTTTACGCGGTAAACACGTGCGGCACCGTGGCGGGATCTTTGCTCGCAGGATTTGTCTTGCTGTCGCATTTAGGTTCCTTCGGCACACTCCGTGCGTTGGCCTTAGCAAGTATCGGCATGAGCGTGTTACTGGTATTCCTGATTTTGCCCACGTCCAGCAAGCGCAGAACTCTGGCCGCCATCGCGATTACCGCGATCGCAGGTGCATTGTCTCTTTCCGTTCAGCAATGGGACCCGCATCGAGTAAACAGTGGGGACTATGCCTATTTCGGTGCGTCAGTTTGGTCAGGAGAAATTCGCTTCATGAAAGAAGATGTCCAGAGCGGCCTGACGACAGTAGTGCAGCGTGGCAGCGACCGTGTTCTTCTCACAAATGGGAAGTATCAGGGCGACAACACAGGGGAAATGGCTATCCAGATGCGCTTCGCGTTAGTTCCCATGTTGTTTGCCAGGCAGACTGATCGCGCGCTTGTGATCGGGTTGGGCACGGGAAACACTCTCCGTACCGTCGCTCATTTTCCATTTCGCGAAATCGATGTGGTGGAGATTTCACCGGGTGTGGTTGAAGCCTCCCGCAAGTGGTTCCCTGATGTTAACGACGGAGCCCTCGATTCCGATCCCAGGATCAAGCTTACGATCGGGGACGCCCGAAATTTCCTGCTGCTTTCCAAAGAGAAATATGACCTGATCACGATTGAGATCACTTCGCTTTGGATCGGCGGTGAGGGAGACCTCTACAACAAGGAGTTCTATGATCTCGCAAGGGAACACCTGGCTCCAAACGGAGTACTCCAGCAGTGGGTTGCGATTCATCATCTGCGTCAGAAGGAGCTTTTTCTGGTCCTTAATACGGCGGCAAAGGTATTTCCCAGTACAGCATTCTTTGTTTATATGGGGCACGGCCTCCTAATCGCTTCCACGACGCCGCTAACGTGTAATTACCAGCTAGTTGAGAGCTTTAACCACAGGGCTGAGTTGCAGAGGGATTTCGCAGCACTCAAGATTCCGGACATGTGGGCACTTTTGCCGGAAATGATACTCTACGGCGATTCAATGCGACGAGCACTTGAGGACTTGGCCGGGTCAAATTCAATGAGCCTCGGAACCGTATCAACGGACCTCTTCCCTCGGCTTGAATATGGAAGCCCCAAGGGCCTTACGGTTTCCTACGACACCGCTTCAGCAAATTACAAGTTCCTGGGGGGATTTCAGAAGGACTATCGGTCCCAGATAATTACGAACGGTATTCTTGGCGCGCACTGATCTCAGGGGCAAGTATTGGCCGTATGGGTAGCGGATCGGGTGTCGGCCGCTTCTGGTTTTGCCGTTATCACTTTCCGATGCGACAGAAGTCACTGCCCAACCCCCGCCGCAGCGGGCGTGCGCTCGAACAGCACCGCAACCTTGTCAGAGTAAGTCAAGCGCCATGTCGAAGAGTGGTCAAGAAGGTATTCCAGAGGCTCTTTTGGCGGTAAGAGGACGTAGTCGATTTTGTATTTATCCAGGATCTCGAGCGAATGCTTAAGCGCAGTAGCTCGAAGGAAGTCCTCAAACACTCCGTTGTACACGAAGATGTCGGCGCGTCCGTCAATAAAGGGCTTCAACTCGGGCGCATTCCACTCCATGTATCCGCCCCAGGCGTATTGGTTGAAGATCCTTCCGTTGAGTTGCTGCCGCTGCATGAAATCCAGCGCCGCCGTGGGATATTGTTCGTCCACTTTCTGCTGTAGCTGTGCTACGGACGGAAAGAAGAAGATCAGCGACCCAACGATAGCGGCCATAATAGCGGCGTTAAGCCATGGTTTGTCGAGTTCCCGTTCGTAGGGCGGAAATAGCTTCAGCCGTGGCGCAAGTATCGGTGCCAGGACCAGGCCCGCAAAGAACAAGAACCGCACATGCGACAGCGCCTCCCACAGAGCAAACGCCATCAGCAATACCTCGTCCAATCTCCACTGGCGGCGGGAAAACAGGGCGGCGACCAGCAAAGCGAAAATCAGCACCAGCGCCAGTTTGCCGTTGACGGCGCTAAAGTCCACTGGCTGCCACTCTTCGAGGTACTGCATAACGCCTTGCTGGCGCAAAAGAAGCGTGTAGGGGTACAGCACCAGTTTGTAGCCAAAGGGGTTGACAAAGAGCGCGGCCAGGGAAGCGGCCAGAGCCAGCAGCAGTTTTTTCAACTCCCCCGGGGTCCACCGGAGCGCCACCACCAAACCCCACTCCCCTTCCAGCAGGCCGGAGGCGATGGTCAGCGCCAGCACAATCACGCCAAAGACCCAGGAGCCGTGCAGGTTGATCCACAGGGCAAACAACGGCGGCAAAAGCCAAAGGCCTTTCCCGGTTCGCTGAAAACGGTCCAGCACCAGGAGCAGCCCCACCATGCACAGCCAACCAAACAGCAGCATGCGAGGCGCCATCGACACGCCTCCCAGGCAAATAGCCCCCAAGGTGGCGACTGCGGCATCCTTGCAATCGGCGCCGGCACGGCATGACCGCTAGTAAACGCCGACGTAAATCAACACCAGGACCGCGAAATATACCGTCAGAAGGCCTTGCAGTCCCATGGCCTTGAAGCCTAGAAAAAATGGGACTTCCGAAAGCCACTCGAAATTCATCCACGGCGACCCCGCCGCGCTGAACGAATAGGTATCTATGCGGGGGAACGAGTGGTCCTGAAAAAGATACGCGGCGTTGCGCAGATGCCACCAGATGTCCGATT
The DNA here is from genome assembly GCA_003151335.1 of Acidobacteriaceae bacterium. Taxonomy (GTDB): domain Bacteria; phylum Acidobacteriota; class Terriglobia; order Terriglobales; family Acidobacteriaceae; genus Bog-257. The sequence continues at coordinate 66,580 of PLXE01000022.1, read as the reverse complement.
CCGTAATCCCTCGCACAGAATATCCAAAGATCACCGCCGCCAGCAGGAACATGCACATAACGGGGAAAGAGAAGATGTCAGCCGCCAGGCCAGTCCAGGAGGTGCTGGCGGTTGGCTGGGCCTTCTCTGACGGCGAATATGGTGTCATCGGCAACAGATGTCCTCTTCCTATCTCATTGCTACTTAATCGGACCGGACTTTCGACCTATTGTCGCAAGCGCCGCCGCTGCTGGCACGCGTTCGAACAGCACCGCGACCTTGCCAGTGTAAATCGGATGCCATGCCGGAGAGTGCTCGAGAATGTAGTCCAGCGGATGTACTGGCTTACGAGCACCCGGCTGCGATAATTGGCACCGATCAGTGTAAAAGAAGGGGCGATCGAGGATCGGTCGATGTTCGATCATATGGCTCACGGGTTTGTGGAGAATTTGTGCGCCGCTTCGCCCGGCGCTTGCGCTCGGTCGTGTATCCTGTTGGGCATTACATAGCCCTCCCGAAGCTGGTTGGGGTTTGGCCTGCTCATCTATGCCCGGAGGTGTGTCCTGTCCCAATTTGCTCCTTCGCTAGGCGAACGAGAAGATGCGCGGAGCCTTGACACGGGAGCGCGCGCCCGCCGTGCGCAGCCAGCCGCGGCGAGCTTCGGCTTCACGATCTTTCTGAGCGCCTTCCTTCTGTTTTGGGTCCAGCTTCTGCTCGCCAAGTACATCCTGCCATGGTTCGGCGGAACGGCCGCCGTCTGGACCACCTGCATGCTGTTTTTCCAAGTGGGTCTGCTGGGCGGTTACACGTACGCGCACTGGATCAGCAGCCGGCTCCGTCCCCGGGCGCAAGGGCTTCTGCACGCGGGTCTCATCCTCAGCTGCGTGCTGCTGCTCGTTTGGTTGACGATGGCGTGGGGCTCGCCGATCACACCGGGGCCGAACTGGAAGCCGCGCACCGCCGACCAGCCGGTTTGGGACATCATCATCCTGCTCAGCGCGAGCGTAGGGCTGCCCTACTTCATCCTTTCCGCCACGGGACCGCTCCTGCAGGCCTGGTTTGCACGCACGCACCCCGGCCGCTCTCCCTACCGGCTCTACGCCCTTTCGAACTTCGGTTCGTTTCTGGCCCTGCTCAGTTACCCGTTTCTGCTGGAGCCTTCGCTCACCTTGAAAACGCAGGCGCACCTGTGGTGGTGGGCCTACCTATGTTTCGCGGCCGCCTGCGGATACTGCGCTTTGCGGGTGGGCACCGCCGGCGCTCAGGCATCCGCCTCGATCGTCCTCGGCGACGACGACGCGATTCGCCAAATTATCACGCGGCCCCGGGCCGCGACGTACGCTCTCTGGATCAGCCTCGCGGCCTGCGCCTCAGTGATCTTCCTCGCCACCACCAATCAAATCTGCCAGGACATTGGCGTGGTGCCGCTGCTTTGGGTCCTGCCCCTGAGCCTTTATCTGCTTTCCTTCATCGTCTGCTTCGAAAAGGAGCGGTGGTACTCGCGGGGTTGGTTCCACCCCTTGCTCGGGACGGCTATTTTCGGCGCTTGCTTCGTGCTGTACGACGGGGCCGCCGACAGCATCCTGGCGCAGATTGCTATCTACTCGTTCGTCTTGTTTGTGTGCTGCATGGTTTGCCACGGCGAGCTCGTCCGGTCGAAGCCGCATCCGCGCTACCTGACTTCCTTTTATCTGACGGTGGCCGCCGGCGGCGCCCTGGGAGGCGTTGTCGTCACCCTGCTCGCCCCGCACCTCTTCAAGGGCTTCTGGGAGTATCAACTGGGCCTCTGGCTCTGCGTGCTGCTCACGTTGCTGGTGGTGGTGCGCGACCGCGAGTCGTGGCTTTATCGCAGCCGGCTGGGCTCGCCCGTGGTGGTAGTGGCGGTGGCGGCGCTCCTGCCGGAGGCGTCGTCGCTGGCAAGAACCGCGCACACCCTCAAGACCCTGGTGCACCTGCCGGTGCTCACGGCGGTGATTCTGATCGTGTATGTGTTCCTGAATCGGAACCGTACCGGTAACGAAAAGGCGCGCCGACAGGCGGCGCCGGTTTATTGTGTCGGAGCATGGCTGCTGCTTGGCACGGTGTTTCTGGGCAGCATCATCGCCCACACCCGCACGGCCGTGGCTCTCTCGCGGAACTTTTACGGCATGCTGGGCGTTTTTCCGCAGAACCTGGATGACCCGGAGCGTGCTGCGTACGTGCTCAGACACGGCCGCGTGATTCACGGCATACAGTTTCGCGCTGCGGACAAAGGCCACTTGCCCACTTCGTACTATGGTCCGGCGAGCGGTATCGGCCTTGCGATAGTGCGGAACCCGCGGAGGTCGGGGCTTGAGGGTGCCCGTACGCTTCGCATCGGCGGGGTGGGCCTCGGCGCGGGCACGATCGCGGCCTACGGTGAGCCGGGTGACTCCATCCGCTTTTACGAAATCAATCCCGAGGTCATTCGTATCGCGACGAGCGGGGCCTACTTCACCTATCTTAAGGACAGCCGGGCGCAAGTGGAGGTGATCCCCGGGGACGCCCGCCTGTCGCTGGAGCGCGAACTGGATCGCGGCGAACCGCAGAAATTCGACGTGCTGGCCATCGACGCATTCAGCGGCGATGCCATACCGGTTCACCTGCTGACGGTGGAGGCATTCCAAACCTACCTGAAGCACTTGAGCGGGCCGCAGGCGATCATCGCCATTCACATCACTAACACCTATCTGGACCTCAGGCCCGTGGTCTTGAAGTTGGCCAATCGCTTCGGGCTGCGCAGCGCCTGGATCAGCTCCAGTGGCGACGGCGAAACAGTGGCCACCAGCGAGTGGATGCTGCTGTCGCAGAGCAACCCGCTGGTGGCGGGGGCGGCGGGCACCCTGGACGGCGTCCGCCTGCCGGAGTCGCGGTTGTGGACCGATGACTACAGCAATCTGTTGCAAGTGCTCAGAAGGTAGCTGCGATGAAGGGGGTCAGACCGGCGCGGAGCCCACTCACCGGCTTTTTTCCACTGCCGACCGTGGCGTACGTTCGAACAGCACCGCAACCTTGTCGGAGTAAATCGGACGCCATGCCGGAGAGTGTTCCAGAAGATACGTCAGAGGCCATTCTGGTTGCAGCAGAGCATAGTCGATTTGGTGCTTGTCCAAGATCTGGAATGGCCCCTCGATCGTCGTCGCCTTGCGATGGTCATCCAGTACGCCGTTGTACACGAAGATATCTGCGCGTCCGTCAATAAAAGGCTTCAACTCGGGGGCATTCCACTCCATATACCCGCCCCACACGTACTGGTTGAAGATCCTCCCATTGAGGTGCTGTCGCTGCATGAACCGCAGCGCGGCCGTGGGGTATTCTTCGTCCACCTTCTGCTGTAGCTTTGCTGCTGACGGAAAGAAGAAGATGAGCGAGCCCACGACAGCAGCCATAATGCCGGCGTTCAGCCACGGTTTATCCAATTCCCGCTGGTAGGGCGGAAACAGCTTCAGACGTGGCGCCAGGATCGGGACCAGGACTATGCCCGCGAAGAACAAGAACCGCACATGCGACAGCGCCGCCCACAGAGCAAACGCCGTCAGCAACACCTCATCCAGCTTCCAGCGGCGGCGGGAGAACAAGGCGGCCGCCAGCAGCGCCAGGATCACGATCAGTGCCAGCTTGCCATCCCCGGTGCTGAAGTCCACAGAGTGCCATTCCTGGACGTATTGCATGGCGCCCCGCTGGCGGAAAAGAAGGTCAAATGGGTATAGCACCAGCTTGTAACCAAAGGGATTCACAAAAAGAGCAGCCAGTGAAATCGTGAACACTGGCAGTAGCTTTTTCAACTCTCCGGAGGTCCACCGGCGAGCTACCACCAAACCCCACTCCCCTTCCACCATGCCGGAGGCGATGATCATCATCAGCACCACCATGCCAAAGATCCAGGAGCCGTGCAGGTTGATCCAGAGGACAAACAACGGCGGCAGCAGCCAAAGGCCTTTTCCGGACCGCTGAAAACGGTCCAGCACCAGCAGCAGCCCCACCATGCAGAGCCAGCCAAACAAAAGCGTGCGGGGGCCGATGGACACGACTCCAAGAAAAATAGCCAACAAGGTGGCGAGGGTAGCATCCTTGCAATCGGCGCCAGCGCGGCACGAACGGTGATAAACGCCGATGTAAATCAGCACCAAGAGCGAGAAATATACCAGCAGAAGGCCTTGCAGTCCCATGGCCTTGAAACCTAGGAATAATGGGACTTCGGAAAGCCACTCGAAATTCATCCAGGGCGATCCCGCGGCGGTGAACGAGTAGGTGTCCACACTCGGGAACGAGTGATGTTGGAAAAGATAGGCGGCGTTGCGCAGATGCCACCAGATGTCCGGCTCCGCAAAATGTTTTACAGAAAACCCGAAGATCATCGCGGCCAGCAGAAACATGCACATAACCGGGAAGGAGAAGACCCTGGCCGCCAAACTGGTTCGGGAGGTGCTGGCGCCCGGCGGGGCTGTTTCTGGGGGTGATTCGGACGCGGTTGGCACGGGCATTCCCTCTCGGCTACCCTGTCGTTTTCGGCGGTGTCACAGTTGTAAGTACCCCAGTATAGTATGTTGGGGCTGATTGTAAACCGTGTAGGGCTTCGCGATGAGATTCGTTTCAAGGCGGTACACCAGACTTGCGGCAGCTACCGCAAATGACATCTCTCCTCTCCTCTTTCTGGTGGCGGGATTTGTTGGGATATTGCAGACGAACTACGAATGGGTTGATTGGAGAGGATATGAGATGGTCACCATCGCCAAAAATTTGGTCGACAATGGCGCATTCGCAAATCCGTTCTTCGCCGCAAACACGGGGCCGACCGCAGCCAACCCTCCTTTGTACCCCTTAGTTTTAGCTTTCCTGATGAAGTTTCTACAGCTTCCTCTCCTTGTCCATGGAGCAGCGCTGCTGGGAAGCATAGGGGCGAATGCAATTACAGCAGCGTTGCTGCCGTACGTTTCTTTCCTATTCTTCGGCGAGGTGATTTCCGGTGCTTTGGCTTCCGTTTTGTGGCTCGGGGCGATGCAACCGACCCCCACTTGGGACACCAGTTATACGGTCGCCGGTCTGCTCGCCTTCGTCCTCCTGACGGCATCGGACATTAATAAGGACAAGCATGTCGTCAGCCGGGGAGCATTGGCAGGCATTGTCGCGGGATTGCTTTTCTTGCTGAATCCTTCGTCGCTACTGGTATTCCTGCCCTGGCTCTTTTATCTCTACCTCAGCCGCAGGGCGCATGCGCCTCATGCGCTCAAATATTGTTTCGTCCTGCTTGTCGCAATGTGCATTTTGCCCGTCGGTTGGGCCGCCCGCAACTATCGCCAACTGGGAGCATTCGTTGTTAGGACAAACTTGGGAATGACGCTCTACACATCAGATAATGATTGTGCGCAATCGACTCTCCGGCAGGAATTGTCGAGCGGTTGCTATAAAGCGCACCATCCCAACCTCAATGTCAAGGAAGCGGAGTTGCTTCGCAGCTTGGGGGAAGTCCGATATGATCGCATGCGAATAGCGGACACGAGGAACTGGATTTTCTCCAATCCGGGCCGGTTCTGTCGGCTGACGCTCACTCGGATCAGGGACTTCTGGTTCCCGCCTGCGGAAGTGGGTTCCTGGTATCACGCGCATTTTATTTCCATAATCACAGCCCTCTCACTTCCGGGTCTGATTTTAATGGGATATCGGCGGGAACCGGTCACGCCATTTGTAGTGGGGGTGCTTCTGCTGTATCCGCTGATGTACTACATCGTGGTAACCGACACAAGATACCGTTATCCGATTCTCTGGTTGTCGCTCCTGCCCGCAGGATACTGTGTTTGGCATCTTGTCCGACTGGGGAAACCGCCTTATGACTCGCGGAGCTAAGCTGCTACTGGTCCCGGTACTTGTGCTGCAGATACTGTTCTTCGCTTTCCTGGCCATGCATCGGTTCGTCGATGGAGACGAGGGTCAATATCTACTGGCATCGCGGCTGGTGCTCATGCACAAGACGCCCTATTTGGACTTCTTTTATAACCAAGCGCCTCTGCTCCCTTATGTTTACGCTCTGTGGATGAAGTGCACCGCAGTGTCCTGGACGTCAGCCAAGCTATTTTCTGCACTGCTGACGGCTCTTCTCGGTAGCCTGTTATATGCGCACGTTTGCCGACAGACGAGAAACTGGGTCGCGGGGCTTGCGGCGGTGGTCCTATTCGCTTCGAGCACACTTGTCTTCGCCTGGTTCCCAGTCGTGAAACCCTTCTCTCTGGCAGCGCTGTTTCTTTTCTCTGCCTATGTTGTTGTCAGCCGACTGTCCCCGACGTCTCCGCGATGGCTGATCGCGGCTGGCGGGCTATTGTTTGGCTTGAGCGTCGATACCCGCTCCTATTTGCTTCTGCTTACTCCAGTGTTGCTATGGTGGATCTTTCAGGACCTCGACACGCGTGGCAAGTTAGCCTCAATTCTCTGGTTCCTCGGTGGCTTCACCATCGCAATGGCGCCCTGCCTCTACTTGTTCATCTCCTCTCCCGATGCATTTCTGTTCAATAACCTGGGATATCACGCGCTGCGGACGAATGCGGGCCTGATCGGAATGTGGAAAGAGAAGCTCTTCGCCGTTCTCCTGTTCTTCCTGTGGGACAAGGACGCTAGCAACGGGATTCAAGACAGCATCTTGTTTGCTATCAGTTTCGCGTTTGTCTTTTCTATACCCAGGCGGAGATACCCGCCAAGGTTTGCCTTTGAGATGGCCCTTGCCATTGGGTTAATTTCCCTTCTTCCCACCCCTGTTTTACCCCAATACTTTTGTTTATGTATCCCCTTCGTTTTGCTAACTGCAGTATGCGTCGTAAACGACTTGCTTGCCGAGTTGCAGACGAGGCGAGGGCGGATGGTTGCGACCGCCGCTTGTGTTTTCGTATTAGGGACATATCTTGCGGTATCCGCCAACGATTTCCACAGATATCTCGTGACTGGTGATGGAGTCCCAGACCTACAGCGAGCCGTTGATAAGGGCGACTGGAGGTTGCAACGGGTCCTCGAGGTGTCGCAAGCGATTGACCAGATCGCGGACCCCGGCGAAATAGTGGCCAGCTTCTGGCCCGGATATGTTTTCCAAACCAAAGCAATTCCTTTTCCGGGATTTGAAAACGATTTTGCTCTACCCGTCTCGGAGAGGCTTACTTCGCAACAGAGGGCGCGATATCACATGGTTTCGCCGGCCGAGATCGAAAGCAATTTTGCCGCTCATGTGCCTCGAATCGTTGTGTTGGGAAACGAAAACTATTACATGCGGGAGGTAATGCGGGATACGGCCAAAAGCTCACTTCGAGCCCACGGATATACCCTGGTTCGATCAATCGGCGACACATCCATTTACGTCTGCTGTGCCAAACCGTGAGATGGGCTGAACAGGAAGGGCAGAGCAGTTCTCTTGACTACCCCGGAACGCTTTCGCCGGCACAGTCGTCTTCTCTATTTCGCCTGCACCTTCAAGGTTGTCGCCGCCGCGGGCACGCGCTGGTAAAGCTTCGCTACTTTGTCTTCATAAATGGTGCGCCATCCCGCGCTATGATCCAGCACATAAGTAAGCTGTTTGTTCACCGGAAAAAGCACGTAGTCAATCTTGTACTGGTCGAGCAACTCCAAGGACCTGTCGATTTTGGCGATCTTAAAGTAGTCGTCGAGCACGCCGTTATACACAAAAATATCGGTCCGCTGGTCCACAAAGGCCTTTAGCGCAGGGTCATACCATTCGATGTAACCGCCGAAGGCGAAATAGTGGAATAGCCGGCCCGTAATCTGTTTCTGCTGCATGAAATGCAAGGCATCGCGGGGAAAGTAGCTGTCCAGGGTGTCCTGCAGTTGTGTGGTGCTGGGATAAGACCCTACGATGATGGCCACAATGGCAGCGGTGACCGCAAGGTTCAACCAGGGCTTGTCCTTCTTGCCAGCGTAAGGGGGAAACAATTGCAGGCGTGGGCCAAGCATCGGTACCAGGAGAATGGCGGCAAAGAGCAGAAAACGAATGTGGGACAGCGACGCCCACACCGCAAATACGGCCAGCAAAATGTCGCCCAGCTTCCAGGGCTTGGGGGAGAACCATGCCGCCCCCAGCACCGCGAGGACCATCCCCATCGCCAGCTTGCCATATCCGCTGTGGAAGTCCACCGACTGCCACTCGGCCATATTGTCGAGGTTTACCTGCTGACGGAACAACAGATCGAACGGATACCACACCAGTTTGTAACCGTAGGGGTTGGCCAACAGCGCGACCGCCGAGGCGGCGGAGACTAGCAGGAGTTTCTTTAGCTGGGCTGGCGTCCAACGCTCGGCCACCACATTGTTCCACTGGCCTTCCACCAAGCCGGAGACAATATAGATACCCATCACCACCAAGCCGAAGACCCAGGAACCGTGCAAATTGATCCACACAGCGAACAACAGCGGCAGCAGCCAAAGGCCCTCGCCGGTCCGCTGAAAACGGTCCAGCACGAGGAGCAGGACGGCCAGGCAGAGCCATCCAAAATGGTACATTCGTGAGCCGAAGCAATAATAACCGAGGGCGACTCCGGCCATGGTGACCAGGGCTGCGTCGCCGCAATTGGCGCCCCGCCGCAAGGCCAGGTAATACACCGCGCCGAAGATCAGCCACAGAAGCACCATGTACATCGCCAGCAGGCCATGCAGGCCCCACGCCTGAAAGGCAAAGTAATACGGCAGTTCGGAAAGCCATTCATGGTCCAGCAGCGGCGCACCCGCGCTGGTGAAGGTGTACAAGTCGGCATGTAAGAAGGAGTGCCTGGTGAGCAGCTCCTGCGCATTGCGCAGGTGGACCCATATATCGGTGTCCGTGATGCTCAGGCCTGCCAGCCACGAGATCTCCAGCGCGACAATGGAAAACCACACTATGGAAAAGGGGAAGAAGTTGCCGCGCTGCGTATCGATTGCTTCCCCGATTGACGGGGGTGCAGAGGCAGTAGCCGGAGCCGCGGTTTCGACCGAGGAGTCTTTCATCATTTTGATCGTTCCCGAGTGACTGGCGGCTTCCACGGCCAATCAGCTCGTGGCAACTCCGGACGACAGGACATGCTGCTCGCGAATGCCTCTGGTGGCGAAAAGATACCAGCCCAGCCATGCGGTCGTGGTCCAGATGTAGGCGCCCGACTGCGCAGGGACGGTGAAGAAGACCAGCAGAAGCGCCGCGGCGTCCAGGATGGCAAAACCCAGCAGTGACCGGTCGCGCTCCGCACAGCAATAGACTGCGGCCAGCATCGCGGGCAGCACCACGATCTCATCGGGGAACCAGCTATAGGGGGCTACGAACACTGAGACCAACAGCAACAAAGGCCCGTGCCGATTCCAGTCCCACTGCGCCTTGTGGCGCGCGAAGTAGCAAATTGCCCAGATACCGCCGAGAATCGCGGGACAAAACTGCACCCACTCGGCATGCCGGCCGAACTCCATTTGCAGCAGCGTGCTTACGGTCGGGGTAAGGACGCCACCGGAAACTGCGCCTCGGAAATTGGGGAGATAATCCGACCAAATCGAAGGGCGGAACCACAGCGCCACCGCCATCGCCATCGCCATTCCAAGAATCGCCCCCAGCAACACCCGGTACGTCCTGCGAACGACGATCCACACCAGTAGGACCAAGCCGAAGGGCAGGAGGACCTGCGGCTTGAACGCCAGCAGCACGATACACAGCCCCGCGAGGAAAGGCCGGCTACGATGCCAGTAGAGGAAGCCGACGACACCGAGCAGGCCGAAGCCCGACCCCCCCCCAAATACCGTACAGGCGAACGTTGGCGCAAACAGATATCCCAGCAGGTGAAGCCGATCAGGCGGGCGTCCGTGAATATTCCACAACATGCGAATCGAGGAAACGATAGAAGCTACGATCAGAAGCATCCAGAAGGCAGCAGCTTTCACTGGACTAAGCAGTCCTGCGAGGATGCACAGCCAAAGCGCATAGGGCGGGGTGCGCATCACATTAGCCTGCGCTTCGCTGTAGCCGGCAGACTTCTCGAGGGGAAAAACCGCAGCGGCATCATAGGGATTGGCGTGGCGTATCAGCAGACGGCCAGCCGCCCAAAAGGCGATGAAATCCTTGTGCGCCGTGGTCCCAGTACTCGTCATGCCTATTGTCAAGATCGCAAATGTGATAGCGATGATGACTAATGCGACCAGTACGCGCAAAGCCCGCTTGAGGACCGTGGCAAAGCTTCGTGCGTTCGCCACAGAAGTGGCATGCTCGTCTACAGAGGTGGTAGCCGGGGCCGCGGTTTCAAGCGGCGAATCTTTCATCCATTTGACCTTAGGTGAGCCACGTCAATGCTATTTATAGCGCAGCAGGCATTAAGATTGCCACTGCGGAATGCGGAAGCAGACTCGCCCAACCAGCCCGGCCGCAGCTGAGAGGTTGCCTGGTAAGCGGCCGAGCGTAACAGAACGTGATAGTGCGAGCGACAACCAGCAATTTTCCAATCAGACGGCCACGCGGCGCGCTTAACAGGCGGCCGCAGAGATTTCGGCGCCCTCCCGAGACATCGCCGGAGCAGCCGGGGACGGCTCGGGTCTTAACATAAGGTTGGCGGTCGCCTGCGCCAGATAGGTCACGGCTAGGCCGCCGATGACGTCGATCGCATAGTGCCACCCGGTGGTGATGGTCGAGACGCAGACCAGCATGCCAACGGTAAACACAAACCAGCGCGCCCAGCGCACCTTCCACACGGCGAAAACTGACAGCACGGCGAGAACGACGTGAAATGAGGGAAAGGCAACGACGGCACTTTTCACTCCCTCCGGTAGTGGCCTACCCGACTTGAGTAAGGCCAGGCTGTCAACCACTACCGCCTGATCTCTGGTTGGGGCGAAACCTTCGACGGTCCACGGACCGGCGGCTGGCCACAACGCGAAAAGCGCAGCGGTCATTACCGCCGCAATGATCACCGCGAGGACGTAACGGCGCGAATCCACTGCTCGTCCCCACAACGGCGGAAGCAAGAGCGAAGCCAGGATCAATAGAGGCAGTAGATTGTACGCGATGGCCAGCGCCAGCCGCAGCCGCGGAAATTGCGAAACTAGGTGGACGACCGTGACGGTGTGGAAATACATGCCAGCATCGATTCTTGCCAGCGCGCTGTCGACCAGCGGATAGGGGCTTCTGGCGGCCGATGGAATGAGAAACGAAATAGCCGGGACGACAAGCATTGCCCAAGCCAACAACTGGGAGATGTCTTCCAACTTTGTCATGCCCCGCCAGCGGCAATAGCAGTAGGCCGCAATTAGCAGCCACAGGCCAAAGGATCCTACCGACACGTGCGCCAGAGCACGTAAATCTTCGCCAGCATTTAGGTGGACGAGCCTCTCCAGGACGATATCGATGGCGAGCAGCGGTATCACAGTCGCAGCCATCAGCAGGTTGAATCGTGTGCTTTCGTCGTGTTGGGTAAATGAACGCATCACGGTTTACCGAGCCTTCCCCCGTTTGTCCCAATAGGGGCTGTCGCACTTCTTCACTTATAGCGGAAAGCGCACTGCAATTACCACTGCAAACAGCGCGCCCGTCTGCACATACGGCCCAGGGAAGACCGCGATTGGCCGGGCGTGTTGCCACGATCGCGGGCGACGGACTTCGCCCAGCCACCCCCGGCTGCAACTGAGAGGTTACTTCTTCACCGAGTAACCCAACTAAAGTACCAAACAGGGATTACTTTTAGTTAGAATCCACTAATTTCTCCTTGCTGACCGGCGCTTTCACTGCTACATTGTCTTTGCTACCCTACATTGCGGTTGCGCCGCTTTGTCCGAAACCCTTGCGGTTCGGGAAAACCTTTCGACTCGCTTGGGCAGGGCAGCAGATCGAATCGTAACAGAATAAGGAGATATGTAAATGATCACCATGTTGAAGAATCTGCACAAGGAAGAATCTGGCCAGGACCTGATCGAGTACGCATTGATCGCGTTGTTAATTGCTCTTGGCGCCATCGCTGGTATGGGTACACTGGCTACCGCAATCAACACCGAGTTCACCAAGGTCGCCGGCTGCCTCACTTAACACCACTTTGCCTGTTGGAAGCAGGCTATGCAGGCTGAGGGGGCTGGAAACACCGGTACCGTCTGCACGCAAGAACCAGGGTACGCGCTTGGCCGGGCATGTCGCTATGATCGTAAGCCTCGTAGCTTGCTCCCTCCAGTGAAGCGGTTCCGTCTTGTCATCCACGGCTATCCAACTTTGTGCGATCTCGCGTGACTAGGCGACAGGTGCAGATTTCATGCAGTGAACGAGAAGTATTTCGTTCGGAGTCCAGTGCGGTTCCGGGATTACTGTATCCGCCCGCACTACCCGTGCCCGCACTACCCGTGCAAACTGGACACATTGCGGAAGCGCTCTAGCCAACGATACTCCATCTCCCATTTTATAGCTCGCTGGTACTGTAGCTTTCTGGTACAAAGGTGCTACAAGAATTGTCAATTTGGGAAAAAGCTTGCGGGCGACGGACTCGCCCAACCAGCCCGGCTGCAACTGAGAGGTTACTTCCCTCACCGAGTACCCAAGTAAAGCACCAAAAGGGGATTACTTTTAGTTAGAATCCACTTAATTTTTCCTTGCTGACCGGCGCTTTCACTGCTACATTGTCTTTGCTACCCTACATTGCGGTTGCGCCGCTTTGTCCGAAACCCTTGCGGTTCGGGGAAACCTCTCGACTCGCTTGGGCAGGGCAGCAGACCGAATCGTAAGAGAACAAGGAGATATCTAAATGATCAACATGTTGAAGAATCTGCACAAGGAAGAATCGGGCCAGGACCTGATCGAGTACGCATTGATCGCGTTGCTGATCGCTCTGGGCGCCATCGCTGGTATGGGCACGTTGGCTACCGCAATCAACAAGGAGTTCACCAAGGTCGCGGGCTGCCTCACTTAACCACCACTTTGCCTGTTGGAAGCAGGCTATGCAGGAAGAGGGGGCCGGAACATCCCCGGCTTCGTCTGCACGCAAGAACCAGGGAATGCGCTTGGCCGGGCGTGCGGCTACGAGCCGATCGTTAGCCTCGTAGCTTGCTTCCATTTTTCGCTTTCTTTTTTGTTTTTTCTTCGTTTTTTGGCTTTTCGATGATGCGCCATGCATCGGGATATCGCTCTTCTAATTATCGCGCTGGCGCTGGCCATCACCGCCGCCGTTTTTGATGTGCGGCAGCATCGCATACCGAACTGGCTCACCTACCCGGGGATCGTTCTGGGCGTGGTGCTCCGCGGTGTGCTATTTGGATGGAAGGGACTGGGCAGCGCCGGTGAGGGATTACTACTTACGGGCGGCATCATGTTTCTGTTTTACGCGGTGCGGGCCATGGGAGCGGGGGACGTGAAGTTGATGGCGGCCATCGGATCGCTGGTGGGTCCGGGGGTAGGTCCGGAGGTAGCTCCGGGGGTAGGTTCGGGGCATGGGATCGTGGTGCTGCTGGCAACCGCAATTTGCGGCGGAGTGATGGCCATCGTTATTTCCGTTTACCGCGGCCGCATGGGGGAGACCCTCAAAAATCTTGGCTCCGTGCTGTTGTTCCATGCTCGCACCGGCTTGCAGGTCCATCCGGAATTGAATCTGGACAATCCCACGGCCTTACGCATGCCATACGGATTGGCGATTGCGGCGGGAACGCTGTACCCGTTGCTGTTGATACTGTGGAGGTGAGTTACGAAAACTGGTCGGTTAGGTATCGCTCTGTTGATGGCGCTGGTGGTTTCGGTGCTGGTCACCTATTTTCTCTACAAGCGCATTAAGCAGCAATATGGGGGCGGGGCGCTTATCAAGGTGGTGGCCGCGGCCAAGCCGCTGGACACCGGGACCCCGTTGGCGGCTGGCGACCTGACGCTGATGGATTGGCCGAGCAACGCTCCGTTGGATGGGTCCTTCCACAAGCTGGAAGACGTGACCGGCAGGGTGGTGATGTATCCCATAGCCTTCAAAGAACCCATCCGCGACGGGCTGTTGGCGGCTCCGGGAGCCACCGTCGGCCTCACCGCCAAAATTCCGGATGGTATGCGCGCGGTGGCTGTGGTCACCAATGAGTTGAACAACGTCTCCGGATTTCTGTTTCCCGGTTCGCACGTCGATGTGCTGGTGAGCTTCCGCCCGGACGTCGGCACCAAGGAAGCCATGACCACGACCGTTTTACAGAACGTCGAGGTTTTGAGCACCGGCGAGAAGCTGCAACCGGATCCGAACGGCAAACCGCAAAATGTGAAGGTGGTGACGGTGTTGCTGACGCCGGATGATTCGCAAAAACTTTTGCTGGCCAGCAACCAGGGGACGGTGCAGTTCGTTCTTCGGAATGCTTCCGATCAGGCCCAGCCGGCGACCCGCCCCGTGGACATGAGGGACCTGCAAGGTATCCCTAAATCAGCCCCACTTGTCGCCAAAAAGGCGGCGGCGCCCAAACCACCACCGAGCGTATATACGGTTGACACTTACGATGGTACAAAGAAGGGTCAAGTCAAGTTTTGAGAGGCACCAGAATGGAGCATCTCGTGGAACGGAAAAGACCAAACCAGCAAAAGCCCTTGTGGCAAAGCATGGCTTTCGTGCTGCTAACAGTTACGGCGCTTTGCCTCACCACGTTGGGAGCTGCAGCCCAGGAGCCGGCTCCGACGCCAACCGGGCCACCCACCGCAACGCAACCGCCCTACCCGGAGCAGGCTCCGGCAACCACCCCGCAGCCGCCCACAACGCCAGCGCCCGCGCAGCAGGCTCCGGCGCCAGCCCAGCAGCCCACCACATCGCAAGTGTCCTACACGGAGCAGGCCCCGGCCTCAACCCCGCCGCCCCAGGCAACCCTGCAACAGCAAGGCGAGGGGCCGGAGAGCGTGCATGTCATCGTGGGACATTCGCTGCTGATCCGCACCCCGACTCGGATCAGGCGCGTTCTTACTGGAAATCCCGCGGTCATCGAATCGGTACTGACTTCACCCCGGGAACTGGTAGTTACCGCCAAGACGCCTGGCGGCAGCAGTCTGATGCTGTGGGATGAGACGGGACAGAACCGTACCCTGGATTTTTACGCGGACCTGGATGTATCGCAATTGCGCAACACCTTGGACCAGTCCTTCCCAAATAGTGGCGTGGATGTGCAATCTCAGGCAGACAACGTGATGCTGGTCGGGACCGTGCCCACCGCCGCGGTTGCGGAACAGATGCTGAAGATGGCCGGCAACTACGGCAAGAATGTGGTCAACGGTTTGCGGATCGCGCCCCCGCCGCATCTGAAACAGGTGATGCTGAAGGTGCGCTTCGCCGAGGCAGACCGCGGCAAGCTGAGCCAATTCGGCGTCAATCTGTTCAGCACCGGCGCCACCAACACCATTGGCACCACAGGCACGCAGCAATTTGGCCCGCTTGCTCTACAGCAGTCGAACTCGACCGGCACTGGCACTCAAACAACATTTGTCTTGTCGGACCTTTTGAATATTTTCCTCTTCCGCCCCGACATTAACCTCGGCGCTACTATCAAGTTGCTCCAGGAGAAGAACGTTTTGCAAATCCTGGCTGAACCCAACTTGCTGGCTTACAGTGGGGTGTCGGCACATTTCCTGGCGGGCGGTGAGTTCCCGTACCCGATAGTGCAGGGCGGCGCCGCTGGCACGGTTCCCATCATCACCATCCAGTTCAGGCCCTATGGGGTGAAGCTGGAGTTCACCGGGACCATCGAGGACAATGGTATAATTCGGCTCAAAGTTGCTCCCGAAGTCAGCTCGCTCGACTATACCAATACAATCACGATTGCGGGATTCGTCATGCCCGCCATCTCGACCCGGCGCGCTGAAACCGAGATCGAACTCAAAGATGGACAGAGCTTCGGCATCGCAGGTCTGCTGGACGACCGCACGACCATACAACTCAGCAAGGTTCCAGGCATCGGGGATATCCCCATCCTGGGACAGCTTTTCCGGTCCAGGAGCGTGAATCGTACGAACACGGAACTGCTGGTACTAGTCACGCCCACCATTGTGGATCCAGCGACAGGGCAGATGCCCAGTGGGGAGCCGGAGGTTAATCAGCCGGTTCAAAACCTTGACAAGGGAGAGTTCGATAAAGGTCTGCCGGGCCCGACTAAGAATCCAGGAACAAAGTAACTATGACTGACCCCAATGTAACGATAAGAGGCTCGCGCAGCTCCGAGCGGCGTATCGGCATCCTCTGCGTAAATCTGGATCCGGTCTCGCTGGAAGGCTTGGAGGCCTTGGTTGCCCAAACGCCCGGGGCCCATGTCGTGGACAACGTCGATCGGCATGCCACCCCGCGCGAAGTTATGCGGATGCTGGAGGAGTTTCAGCATCGCGTTTGCGTGATCAATTTTGACGAAGGTGAGGAGAGCGCGCGGATCAGCCAGCGGATTCACGAAGGCTGCGATACCAGCGTAAGCATTTTTGCCGCTTCCAGCGACTCTCATCCCGACCAGATCATCGCGGCCATGCGTTCCGGGTGTTCCGAATATCTGTTAAAGCCATTCCGCTCGGAACAGATAGCGGACGCCCTGGCGCATCTCGAGGCCCGGCATCAGGGCCGGGTGCCGGGACAAAAAGGCCGGGTGATCACTTTGATGGGGGCCAAAGGGGGTGCCGGGGTTACCTCCCTGGCCTTGCATCTGGCGCTCAATCTGGTGCGACACCAGCAGAAGGTCTTGCTGGTGGACCAACATCCGGCGCTCGGCGATCTCGCCCTGTGCCTCGGCTTGGGCCGGCATCAATACAGCTTTTACGAACTGGCCAACAACATGGACCGGCTGGATGCTGACCTGCTGCAGGGCTTCCTGTTGCAGCACTCCAGCGGATTGCACGTCTTGGATTCCCCGGAAGCCATCCATGCCTTTTCCAATACTCCCACGGACGCCATCGAACATACGCTGGCTTTTCTGGCGGAGAACTATCAGTTTGTCATCGTCGATTGCCCCCCTGGACTGAGCGAGGACACCTGTGCGGTCATCCGGCAATCGGACCGCCTGGCCATCGTTATCACTCCCGAACTGCCGGCGATCCATAACGCCATTCGCTCCATCCAGTATCTGACCAGCTTGCACTATCCCGATGAGAACATCGATATCGTGCTCAACCGCTATTCCAGAAAGAACCCGTTGAGTGAACGCGAGATAGAAGCATCGCTGCATCGGCAGATTGCGGTGAAAATCCCCAACGATTACGACCTGATGGTGAACGCCATAAATGCTGGTACCCCAATCGATCTGGACCGCAAGTCGGAACTGGGCGCGGCCTTCGATGCTTGGACGGATCGGTTCATGGCGAATGAGCCGGTTACGGAGAAGGCAGGCAAAGGGTCGCGTAAATTATTCAGCCTCTTTGGATCTCAGTCTTAAGGAGTTAAATGGCTAACACAAAGACCTTTGGCCCTGATATGCGCGTTGGCACTGGCACCTGGAGCGCGCCACGCAGCATTGGAGTTTCCGCCAAGGCGTACCAGGAACTGAAAACCACCCTGCATCGCGAGCTGCTGGGCAAGATCGATTTGGAGAAACTCACTTCGCTCGAGGATGTCCGGGCGCGGGCGCAGGTACAGCAAGTAATTCAAGACCTCATCGTGGACCTGGAGACGCCTCTCAGTACCGCCGAGAGAGACCGCCTGGCGCGGGAGGTGTTGCAGGAAGTCTTTGGCTTGGGGCCGCTGGAGCCTTTGCTCCAGGATGCCACCATCAACGACATCCTGGTGAACACGTACAGAAAAGTATATGTCGAGCGCGCCGGCAAACTGGAGAAAACCAACGTCGTTTTTAAGGACGACGCCCACCTTAGCCACATTATCGATAAGATCGTATCCCAAGTCGGCAGACGTATAGACGAATCCTCGCCCATGTGCGATGCGCGCCTGCCCGATGGATCGCGCGTCAACGTCATCATCCCCCCGCTGGCGGTCGACGGCCCGATTCTCTCGATTCGCCGTTTTGGCAAAATCCCCATCGGGCCCGAGCAGTTACTGGCCAATCGTACCGTCACCGCTCCGATTTTTGAGGCTTTGAAGGCGGCGGTGCGGGGCAAACTCAACATCGTCATTTCCGGCGGTACCGGCGCCGGAAAGACCACGCTGTTGAATGTGCTGAGCGGGTATATCAGCGACACCGAACGCATCGTCACCATCGAAGATTCTGCCGAACTCCAGCTCCAGCAGGAACACGTGGTTCGCCTGGAATGCCGTCCCCCTAACGTGGAGGGGAAAGGCGCGGTACGGCAGCGCGAACTGGTCATCAACTCCTTGCGCATGCGGCCGGACAGGATCATCGTCGGCGAGGTGCGTGGCGAGGAAGCTCTCGACATGCTGCAGGCGATGAACACGGGGCATGATGGATCGCTGACCACGATTCACGCCAACACTCCCCGTGATGCCGTGGCCCGCTTGGAAACCATGGCTTTGATGTCTAACCTTAATCTTCCCGAGAAGGCCCTGCGGCAGCAGATCGCATCGGCCATAGCCTTGGTGGTGCAGATCGCTCGCATGAGCGACGGTACGCGTCGCATCACCTACGTTTCGGAAATTACCGGCATGACCGGCGACGTGGTGGCCATGCAAGACATCTTTGTCTTCGAAAAGCTCGGCATCGACGTCGGTGGACGTGTGATGGGAAGGTTTAAGGCGACCGGTGTGTCTCCCAAGTTCCACGAGCGGCTGAAGAAGGCCGGGATCGTCCTCCCGGCAAGCGTCTTTGAACACTCGTTCGAAGTATAAGCGGAGCGACTTATGTCCATGATCACCGTGTTTCTGATTGTTTTGGTGGCCGTGTTCGCTACGCTTGCCTATTTCACGGAGCCTTCGGAAGCCGACAAGAAGATCCAGCAGCGGCTGGGCGGGTTGGATCGCCACCACCTCACGGGCGAGGATGACCAAGGAGAAATCGTAAGGCAGCAGGTCACCTTCAGCCGCATTGCCTGGTTCGATCAATTCCTGCGGGGTACGAAAGCCGCACTGCAACTGCAATTATTGCTGGAGCAGGCCAAGCTGTCTTGGACGGTGGGCCGCTTCTTCTTCTATTCGGCCTGCATGATGTTGGTGGGTGCGGTGGTTGGCCACTGGTGGATACCCGCGGGTTTTGCGGGATGGTTTCCGGGGCTGGCCTTGGGTGTGGCTCCGCTGGCTTGGGCGCTGTACCGGCGTTCGGTGCGCTTCCGGCGGTTCAATATGCTGCTTCCCGATGCCGTCGACTTGATCGCTCGCTCCCTGCGTGCCGGACAGTCACTGCCGATGGCCTTGGTGACGGTGGCCGACGAAATTGCCGATCCCCTGGGGCCGGAATTTCGTCGCAGCGCCGATGAAATGAACTTCGGGCTGCCCTTTCGCGAAGCCATGCAGAATATTTTCCGGAGATTTCCTTTGCAGGACCTGCAGTTTCTTATCTCCGCCATTCTCCTGCAAAGGGAAACCGGAGGAAATCTCGCGGAGTTGCTCGACAAGACTGCAGCCCTACTGCGGTCACGCATTCACCTACAGCAAAAAGTGAAGGTGTACACCGCGCAAGGCCGCATGACCGGGGCTGTACTCATAGCCCTGCCGTTTATCGCCTTCGTTCTTTTGAATCTGGTTAGGCCCGGCTACACAGCCCCGTTGTTCGAGTCGGATACGGGCCTGAAAATGGTTTATGGGACCTTGGTAAGCATGGCCCTTGGGGCCTTCTTTATACGACGGATCATTCGGATCAAGTACTGATATGACGCTATTGGTTGCCATTTTCGCGGCTCTGGCCCTGTTTGCGGGCAGCGCGCTGCTCCTCCTGGTGCTCGTCAGAAGGAGTTCGCCGACCGAAACTCGGCTGGCGGCACTGCAGTCTCAGACGCGCGCTACCTACGATAGCGAGGCGCCCGACAAGGCCCAGGTCCATGATGTGCTCTCCCTGCTTACCAGCCCACTCGCGCCTTTCCGCGATTGGCTGCGCTCGAATGATCAAGAACTGTCCTATCGTTTGGCCGTTGCCGGCTATCGCAAACCGGAAGACGCCGATACCTTTCTGAGCCTAAAGCTGCTGGCTCCGATCGTCGGCATCCTGCTGGCTACCTTTGCGGGAGCGGGCAACTTCCTCCTGTACGGTATAATTTTGGCGGTGCTGGGGTTCTTTGCGCCGGATATGTGGCTGTTTAGTGCCATCAACCGGCGCAAGACAAGAATTGGCAAGGCCCTGCCCGACGCACTGGATCTGCTGGTGATATGTATGGAAGCAGGCTTGGGCATAGACCAGGCGGTGATCAGGATCGCCGGCGAAATAAAGCCCATTCACCCCGAGCTAAGTGAAGAACTGGTCATTATCGGCCGCGAGCAGCGGGCCGGCAAACCGCGCCTCGATGCCTGGCGGAGCATGGCGGACCGGGTTGATCTCGACACGATCCGTCAGTTCGTCGCTATGTTGGTACAAACCGAGCGCCTGGGAACGCCCATTGCTCGCGCTCTCGCAACCTTTGCCGACGGCTTGCGGATCAAGCGCTTGATGCTGGCTGAGGAACAGGCGGCTAAGACTACCGTAAAGCTGATCTTTCCCTTGGCCATCTTCATTTTCCCCGCGCTTTTTGTGGTGCTGCTGGGGCCGGGAGTGCTTTCCATGATGAAGACGTTCCAAGATCTTGGCAGATAAAAGTAAACACGGAGGGTTATGGATAACGTAACTTTGATTCGCGTTGCCGCAGCAGTGGTCGCTGTGGTTTTGCTGGCGATCTTAATCGCCCGGCGGAAACGTATGGCTTCGGGCAGGCGTATGACTCCGAAGAAGTAGTATTAGTATGGAAACGGAGACGATCGCAGTTCTGAATACGACCAGGAACACCGTGCTGGGTGAGCAGATCAAGGTCGCCGGGACGAGTCTGCGCCGGCTGGTAGGCTTATTGGGCAAACCAGGACTCGAACCCGGTACGGGCCTGCTCATTATTCCCTCGCAAGCCATCCATACGGTTGCCATGCGGTTCGCGATCGATGTGGTTTTCCTGGACCGCAACTGGCGCGTCATCCATTTGCGACCGGCGATGCCCCCATTTCGCATGACCGGGCTTCATTGGAAGGCGCGTAGTGTGCTGGAGCTGCCGGCAGGTGTGATCGCTCAAACCTCGACTGTGGTCGGCGACCAATTGTCCTTCACGGAGTAGGCGTAAATGATCGGCGCTCCAAGTGACAAGCGAACGCGTGTCTTCGAGGAAGCCGTAGTTATGGGCAATAGCATACGCAGCTTCCCATTGGGCCACCACAAGCGGGAAACGCCAGCTACTCCACTCCCAGTAGCGGGACGCCAGCTCTGAAACCCGATGAAGTTCCCGAACTTGGGTACACGGCGATAAGCAACGCGACGACAAGCCCAGCGTAGGATGACAGGCTCCCATTCCTTGTTCTCCATTAGGATTGTGGACGAAGCCCGAAGCGACCCGCCGCCTATGGGCATGGAGAGCAAGAGGCTCTGGTCCTGAGTGATCGCATGAATGATAAGTTGCCATACCCAGCGCCGAGCGACCAGAGGCAACCCTCGGAATATAGGTGGCCCGCCGTTCGCAGCTTGAACACAACCGGCAATCGCCCTATTCCAGTGAGTTCCACAAGGAGTCCTCTCGAAATGGAAGCGACCGACTGGCTCGACGCGACCGTACAGAGGGCGAAGCAGAAGTATGAAGCCCAGCGGGCGCAGGATGAAAAATCGGTCCAAACCGAGGCCCTAAAACGTAAACTCGGCAATCAATTTTGCCGAGAGCTTTTTGCCTGGCTCGAAAGCGTAGAAGTACGTTTTAATAATCGCTTTGGCGCTCAAGTGCTGGCGGTAAGTGCGGTGGGAAGTGACGGCTGCCGCAGCGCTCAAATCCTGGCGCGACCGATACGCACCAAAGAGGGCACAGCCAGCCTGAGCTACGAGGAAAACACCGCCTCCCTGGGATTGAGTGTGGGTTTTGGCGGGGGCGCGGAAACTGCTCAAACTATCAAGTTGGTGCTTTCTCCTGACGGAGTCTTACTCGCCGAGATAGGCGCCAAGCATTACACCCCGGAACGCTTGGGCCAGAAGATAATCGACGATCTGTTGGCTTAGCGCTTGCCGTTTCTCACTCTTGTTTGGCGGGTTCTTCGCGCCGGAGGATCTTCGGTTTCGCGGAGTTGTGGGGCGTCAATGCGAAGATGCCGGCAAGCCGTGGTTGGAGAGCCGCAATCTCGATCCTCAAATCGCAGCCCGTTCTAGGGTCGCCGCGCTCTATTGTGAGACTGTCCTTATCGAAGAACTCGTCATGGTCCATGAATGGGGGGTAAAGGGAGAAAGGAATGCAAAATTATATTGCACCGTGACCGCTACCGTTTTGCCGGGAGTGCAGGGCGGTGGGTCAAAGGCGTGGCTCGACGGCCAGCATTGGGCAATCACGGTGATCGCACTCTGATCGAGTGCGAACGCATTACCCTCGATATAAGTCGTAATCAGAGGTGGACCGGCTTTACAGTCCGACAACTGCGGCGAGCCTGTGCAGGACGACGTTCCTCTCACCATCGCGTAGCGTGTGCCTCGGCGGGCCGCATCCGATACCCAATCGAAGGCATAAAGCGCCCGGCCCATGTCTATGATACCGAACAGCACGGTGAGGATTATCACGGTCGCCAGTGCGAACTCTACCAGGGCGCTACCCGCCTCTCCGTTTTTTTGTCGGACGCTTCGCATCATCATCACTCCTTTTAGCCTTGCCTATAGCAGCAAGCCCTCGATCTGCTACTGCCGCACCCGCTGGACTGCTTTCCCGTTGGCCTGATACGTCGTGGGCAATCCCGGATAGTGAAACAACGGACTGAAGTCTACGTGGGTGGTAACTTGGACGCACTCAACAATTTGACCACTGCAGCCAGTTATTGCCGAACTGGTGCAGGAAAGAAAGGCTTGATTACAGGACGTCCCAGCTCCCGTATCGCAGGCGCAACCAGAAGTCGGAATAATATTCCCGCTCGTGAGAATACCAGTGGTGTTGCAAGCACTCAAACTGATGTGACCATTGGCATCACATAGGGCTGCGTTTTGCATGCCGGGAACGTCCGATGCAGTGGTACCGTTTTGAGAACCATATTCGGCGCCCGCGGTAGCCGCGTTGGTCACGGTAATGCTGATGAACGCCGCCCGCCCGATTTCTGCGATTCCCAGCAAAAGCAACATCATGAACGGCAGCATGAAAGCAAACTCCAGCAAGGTCTGCCCAGACTCCGCGGTCTTGGCCTGCCGTGCCGCCTGCCTAGATAGACAGCCCACCGCTTTCTTTTGCCTCATTGCCGTCGGTTCCATTTGATCCACTTCATTCACTCACTCGGCCAGGGTTGCGCCGTGAATTGGGCCTCCACCAGTGGAAAGGTAAGTGTAGTTCTCGATGCTGGTATTCCCCTTGAAGTGCAACTGGTAGCCAAGCAAAATTGTGGCCGTAGATGCTACAGCGGGGGTCCCTTCAAATGTGATATCAGTAGTCGGAAAATAGATTGACCCTGTGTAACCCTGCACACTGGAACCTTTAAAGTTGCTGCCTGGGGAGCCGACGGGCACTGAACGGTCTTGAAAGAAGAGCATTCCCGCAAGAGGACCAGTCGTGGGAGCGGACAGTGTCACCTTGGGTGAACCGGCCATCGTGATGCCACCGTACGGGTAGCCTGCCTTGGAGGTATTGTAAAAGGTCACCCCACCAGTGCTCTTTATTGTCGGTGAACCGGTGACGCTTAGGCCACCAACCAGGACATAAACGCCTGGAGTGAAGGTGTAGGTGTTGGTGCTGCCAAGGCTAAGGTTGCAAAAGGTGTCCGGATAAAACGTCGGGCCCTTCTGAAGGCTGCAAGTTAGCGGCTTTAGCTGTGGACAGCTGGCAGTTGCGGGGCTGGGGCACACATTGGCCAACGGATCCTTGATCGGGGCAATCCCAGTCACCGGCTTTTGTCCTGAGGAAAGGTCGCTGACAACTTCAGGTGGTACGCAGCCGCTACCGCCGCTAGCGCTGCAGCCGCCAACGATGCCAATATAGGAGGCCTTTATAGTGCCGCTAACTCCATTTTTCTGTAAAGCTGAAGATGGGTCACTCGAGTTAACGTAGATACCGCACGTAGACCCGATGGTGACGCCCCCATCTACCAAGAAGGACCTTGAATCAGTGGGATCCATGGCGATGATACAAAATGACCCGGGCGCTAATGCGGAGGCCACCGCCCAGCTACGAACCGCCACCGTATCGTGGCCGGGGAGGACCCTCATGAAGAAGGTTGGCTGAGGCTGGGTCACACTGACTTCCACATAGCCGTCTTGACCCGCAAACGAGCCCTCCCAAGGCTTGGCAACGGTGATCGTTACTCCAGTGGACGTTCCATCAGACTTGGTGGCAGAAAACCCATTCGCGTTGACATCGGCTATAGCCGCGGCGTTCCAGTTCCCGTTATAAGCAAGCGCCGTGGCACCGGCGAGGGCGCCAGCGTCAGCCGCTTTCTGCATCTGCTGCTTCTGGTAGCGCAGATACCCGACATCGACACCCAGGCCGGCCATCAGCACCAGGACAACCAGCGCCAGGGCGGTCAGCACCAGGGCTTGTCCTTCGTCGGACCTGCCGAATCGCTTCAAATTCTGTTTCTGTGTTGGAGATAAATTCGTCACCCTAGCACCTCCGCGTACGCGAATGTTTCGATTCCGGCGGTTTGTCAACGTTAGCCAAGACGGAATCGCCACAGCCGAACCATCCTGGAAGTAAACAAATCCGCAATATTAGCCCGACCTGATCGTAGAAAGTGCCACTCACACGGAGCTAGAAGGAACCCACGAAAACCGCATCAATCCTATGAGTGTAGGGCTGTTTTTTCGCAAAATCTATGGCCCTTATAGCGAAAAGACATGGCACTAAAGGCTTGCAGAAAGCGGATTTCGATTAAGCACTTTAAGGCCGTAATTTGCTGAACTTTTAGGCTACTTTATTCTTGTTTTTGCTCCATATAAATGTCAAAATATGCATGCCCAGAAGGTGTCAGATGATGAACAGCTCTGCCCTAAGCGCAGCCGAAGGCTACCGCTCCACGTTGTTGGATCACCTCGCACAGCGCCACACAGCAGAAGCATCTCGGCCGCGTTTTTTCCGCTATAATTGCGGCTTCACCATGAAAACTCCCGCGGTACTGATTTGCTTGCTCGCGGCAGCCGCCGGTGTCTGGGCGCAGACGCCGGCCTCCGCTCCCGAAGTTTGCACCAAGAACGTCTCCTTCGCGGTGGCTGAAGGTGGACAGCCGGTTCCCGCCATCCCCAAGTTCGCCGCGAAATGGATCGACAAAAAGTTACGCAAGCAGGACTACACAGGCCTTTGCTTTTCTCAAATACCGTCCTCCAGCACCAATAACTACGTGGTGATTTTTTCGACCTCGGAAGCGATGTTCGAAGGGCTTACTCCCTCGGCCCACACTTACACCAGTACGGCGCCTGAGGCCGGGAATGTGACCAAGACCAGCAGTTACGGAGGAACCTGGAGCTACGCGTATGCCGGCGTGCCACCCCCCAAAACCACCACCACGCTGGATCTGCAGCGCGACGACAAGCCCAAGTCGCTGTATGCACGCGCCTACAATCAGCAAGGCCGGGTAGTCTCCCGTTACAGCCTGGCTGGGTTTCCTTCCCGAGAGAAACTTGTGGAGTATGTACTGGCCGCCATCCAAGGCGATGTACTGTTGCCAACGAAACAGATGCCCAAGGCAGCGCCTCTCTCCGTTTACTACGTCAACTGCGATGTGGATAGTCCAGCGGTGCAGACTGCTCTGGCACTTCCGCCCAGCCCACCGCCGGCAGAACCGCCGCGCAAGGAGCCGCCACCACCGCCACCACCGATGCCGTTGGAGATCTGGTCGAGTCCGGCGGGCGCTGATATATCCCTGGATGGCATGACCATCGGGAAAACACCGCATTCCGTCGTCGTTCCACCGGGTGAACATACGATCACTCTGCGCAAGCCGGACTTCGCGACCTGGCAGCGCACCGTGCGGGCGGACCCCAGCAATCGTAGAGTCACCGCCTATCTGGAACAAAAGTCGCTCAACCTGGCATTTCCGCCCGCGCCCACCCCGCCCGCAGGGGCACCCAAGAGTTCAGCACCGGCTCCCAAACATGCAGAACCGGCTGCCAAATATTCAGAACCTGTCGCCAAAGATTCACCAGGAGAGGCAGTATTGAATTTTTGGTCGAGCCCGGTGGGCGCTGACATATTCGTAGATGGCGCGTACGTCGGGAAAACGCCGTATTCCTTCGCCGTCGAACCTGGTCAGCACACGATCGCCCTGCGCAAGAAGGACGGCGGAACGTGGCAGCGCAAGATGGTGGTGGAGGCCGGCCAGCGCAAAGTGGGCGCAAACCTGGAACAAAAATCGCTGGCCCCGCAGTGACGGCGTGAGGCTGGGTGAAGCTCACATCCGGGTTGGAGCCGGACCGTTTTTGGAGACCGGCATGGCGGTCCAGGTCGTGGTTCAGTTTGTCCGCTGCGCCAAGGCGCCGGCATGGGTGACAAGTAACAGCACATTGGAAGCGACGATCACCGCATAGATTCCGCACAGCGTCCACAGCCGCCGCATCCGTTTCGCCTGCCACACCAGCACCAGCACGAGTGCGCACACCAGCAGTTTCGCCGGCCATAACCCTAACTGGCGCACCAGCGGGTTCAGTTCCATGACTCCCGGTATTTTCAACGCCAGGCGGGTCGAGAGCAGGTCTCCAGCCTGCAAGACGCAAAGGACAAGCAACGGAACGATTTTTTGACTTAGGGTCATTGGGATGACGATTGCGGTCCCTTCACCCGCTACGATGCTGGTTTGACTGACGCGGTGGCATGGCCGAAAGCACAGCGACCATCATGCGACCGTCGACTCCCCGTTCGAATTTGTTCCTTGCGGTGAGCGCCGCTTGGGCAGTGCATACTGCTAAGCTACTTCGGCAATCTGCTGCGCAAACTTTACAGCTCGGCAGTCAGGCGATTTTCTAACCGGCGCTCGGCCTATCAACCCCACTAACTTGCCCAACCTTAGACGACACCGCATTCCGTGTCTGGTCACATGTGCTCATAGGATGAAAAGCGCGGGCGAAAGGTTGGCCTTTGACCGCGGTTGGGACGCGGCGCAAATGCAGAATTGCCGCAGCTGCATTGCGCAACCGCGGGCGGAAGACGCCTTGGTTACGGGTGTTGACACAGGTCGAGAGGAGTCAACGAGATGTTCACGTCGTCAGTCTTCACGCTCCAGAAGGTCCTGTCCGCATACGCCTGGCACAACTCCCGGTCATTGTCCTCTCCCTTGGATCGCGCCCACAGAATCTTTTCTGAGTTGAAATCCGCCCCATTGTGCACCAGTTCGTTTCCCGGATAATGCTGCTGCAAATCGTACGCCACCAGGACCAACTGTTTTCCCGGCTGGTTGTCTAGCTGCTGGGCCACCCATTTGCGGGCGTCGCGGAAGGCGAAGACGGCATTCATCGCCGTGCCGCCGGTTTGCCGCGACAGTGAAACCGCAACTACGGTGAGGCATACGGCCAGAACGAAGGCCCGCTCGCCGTCCTTTTGCTGCTGCCAGAGGTACTGCAGACCGGCGACGGCAAAGAGGTACACGGCGACGGTCGCCGGTGAGAAGTAGTGGAGTTGCGAGACAATCGATAGTGCAATGGCAGCTCCGGTCGTGATCGTGACGGCTACCGCAATCCGCAGCCGGCGCTGCATTAGGCACGACAAGAAGCCCAGTAATACTGGTAAAGATAGCGCCGGGCCCACGTAGAAAAGCCAATTGATCCCAAGCCGCCGGGCTTCCAAGGCGGCGAGTCCAGCGACCGTGTTGGTTTGCTGGTAGCCATGCTCCTCGGCCAGGACTGCGTACCATTTTTCGAAGACCGGATCGCTAACGGGTAGGTGAGGCCTGCCTCTTTGCCCAAGGAATAGGGGCAGCGCAAGCGGCAGATCTGGATAGGTACGTTGGTACAGGACGTACGGTAGTAAGAGAGGACTCCCGGTAGTCTTCTGGTTGTAGTAGCCCATGAGTACAACTCCGGCGAGTCCGATGACTACGACCGGCAGCAGCGTCGCGCGAAGCAGCGCTTTGGTCCCAATCCTCGCCCGTACTGTCTGGTAGCCGAAGTACGCCAACAGCGGAATGGACAATGCCAAACCTTCGTAGGGACGCGACGTAGCCAGGATGAGCAGCGCGATCGCAAAGGCACCTGCAAGTATGGACCGGCGCGGGTTTGTAAGCCCAGGCTGGAATAGCCGCACGACAGCGCCCAGAGCCAGCGCGCCGCCGAGCGCAGCCATGGACCCTCCCCAGTAGGAATTCATCCAGTAGGACAAAAGCGCGAAGCGGACCACCGCCAGCAACCCGCCCAGCAGCGCCCATCCCGGCGGCAGGAAGGCTTGCAGGCACCAACAGATCGCCCCGCACAAGAGAGCGGTACTGAGATACACCCCGATCCACGGCTGATGGAAAACGATCTGCCCGAAGGCCAACGCGATTCCCTGCGACACCGGGTATTTCGAGTGATAGGTGGGCGTCATGTTCACATGGAAGGTCTCGAAATGCTGCCACGCGGGCGGGGTTGGATTGCTGAGCCGGTGATGGGAGAAGGTGTCAGCCATCAGCAAATAGCTGTATTCGTCGTTGATGCGAGGTTGGGGAATACCGACGACGGGCAACAGCAGCGCCCGACCGGCCAGCGCGACGGCCATCACCAACACCACCGAGCGCAAATTGCTGCCGAGTATCCACGCGAGCCATCCTGGCTGCCTCACTTCTGGATGCAGAAAGCGCAAGCTGATATATGCGATAAGGAATGCGGCGAACAGTATGCCGCTTTCCACTGCCAGCATCCGCAGACCGTTAATCGGCACATAATTCATGAAGTGACATTCTACGGTGAGTGGGCGTGCAAGTCTTACGGATAGAGATTTGCCATCACTGCTGTGTGCACCTATTCAGTATCTGCTGCGGCGCATGACCCTGCTGGCGCAACCTGCGCAGGCTGAGGGCGTCGTGCCGCTTGGCCAGGCGAAGGCCCGCTTCATCGCGCAACAGATCGCAATGGTAGTAGGCGGGAGCCGGTAGCCCGAGCGCGCGCAGCAGCAGCAACTGCCGCGCCGTGGACTTCAGCAGGTCGGCGCCGCGCACCACTTCGGTGATCGCCATGGCTGCGTCGTCGGCCACCACCGCCAGTTGATAGGCGGGCACGTCGTCGCGCCGCCAGATCACGAAGTCGCCGAAGTCCTTGCCCGCGATGAAATGCTGCGGTCCCTGCCGCAGATCGTCGAAGGCCGCCATCTCGCCGTTGGGCACGCGGAATCGCCAGTTCACGCCTGCGGGCGCTTCGTGCTGGCTGGCCTCGACGGCCTTTTCGCGGCAGCGTCCCGGATACAGCGGCCCATCATCGCTTTCATTCGGCGCCGCCGCCGATAGCGCCAAGTCTTTGCGCGAGCAATTGCAGGGATAGATGAATCCGCCATCGCGCAACTTGCGCCACGCAGCCAGGTAAGACTCGCGCCGCCGGCTTTGCTCATAGGGCGCAAACGGCCCGCCGACGTCGGGGCCCTCCTGCCAGCGGATGCCCAGCCACTCCAGGTCTTCCATCATGGCCCGCGCAAATTCCGGCTTGGAACGTTGCGGGTCCAGATCTTCGTTGCGGAAGATCAGGGTCCCACCATGTTCGACGGCGCGCCGGTAGGCTGTCCAGAAGGTGCAGGCATGGCCGATGTGCAGCAGTCCGGTGGGCGAGGGCGCCAGCCGTCCGCGGTAAGAAGTGCCATGCACATTGGGGCCTGCGATCATGGGTTGATTGTAGAGGTGTGGCGGCCTGCGCTGTTGGGTTACGTTGTCTATGGCGTTTTCAGAATTGGAAACCCATGGAGTGCCTTTGTTGGTGGAAGGAGCGCTTCAGCGCTCCGGGAGAAACTCGACTTCGATCATGCGCTCTAGCGCCGGCGATCGAGAAATCCCGGGGCTAAAGCCCATTCTAAAATCGAACGCTTTTCCGCTGGACTAAAGTCCAGCTCCCCCTGCTGAAGCAGGGGGCTTCCACCAAGACTCTTCCACAGAGTTTTCCCGCGGCTTGTAAAGCCGTGCGCTTCAGGGCCTGACGGTCTGATGAATCATTCAGCCAAAGCGCCACACTTGCGTGGTCTAATGCCCGAATCCCACCAATTCCTCCTCCGGCGCGACTTTTGCCGCAGCCGATCGTTGCCTCCCAATCGGTGCAGCAGCCTTCCGCGTATGCGGGTGCAACGAGCGCGCATTGCGCAGCAGGAACAGCAGCGGCAGCATGAGCAGAAAGATTACGCCCATGATCCAGAAAGCCTCGACAAACGAGAGCATGGCCGCCTGCTTTTGCACCATGCCATAGACGGCGGCCAGCGCCTTCTTGCTGGCGTCCACCGAGTTAAATCCGTGCACCTGGAACCAGCTTTGCAGCCCGTGCAACACGTTGCGCGTGTGCGGGTCGAATGCCGAGACATGGCCGACCAACTGGTCCTGGTGTACCTGATTGCGGCGAGCCAGGAAGGTGGTCATGGTGGCGATGCCGAAGCTGCCCCCGATGTTGCGCATCAGGTTGTAGATGCTGGTGGCGTTGCCCATGTTCTCTTTCGCAATGCCCGACATGCTGGTCGCCATCAGCGGGATGAACAGAAACGCCATGGCACCGCCCTGGATCACCTGCGGCCAGAAGATGTCCCAGTAGCCTGTATTCAGGTTCAGATGCGAGAGGCTGAACATGGTCCAGGCGCCCACCGCCAGTCCGATGACGAGCAGCTTGCGCGGATCGTAGCGGTTGGTGAGTTGCCCGACAACCGGCATCATAACCAGCGATCCCAGTCCGCGGGGCGACAGCGCCAGCCCCGATTGCAGTGCCGGATAGCCGAGCACCGTTTGCAGGAAGATCGGCAGCAGCATGAGGCTGGCGTACAGCACGAAGCCGAGCATCGTCATCAGAAAGGTGCCGGCGCTGAACGTGACGTCCTTCAGGACGCGCAGGTCCACGATCGGATGGCGCGCCTTCAACTCGCGGATCACCATGGCAACCAGTCCGAAGACGCACAGCGCGGTCCACACCCGAATCTGATTGCTGCCGAACCAGTCTTTACGCTCGCCGGTATCGAGCACGACCTGCAGCATTCCGAAGCCCAGCGCCAGAAAGCCGATGCCCCACAGGTCAACGCCGCCGGTCTTGTGTTTGCCGATGTAGTGGGGATCGCGCACAAAGGCGCTGATCATCAGCATGGAGAACGCGCCCACCGGCAGGTTAAGGTAGAAAATCCAGCGCCAGGTGTAATTGTCGGTGATCCAGCCGCCGAGCGTGGGGCCGAGGATGGGCGCGAGGATGATGCCCAGCCCGAATGCCGCCATCGCCGAGCCGTGCTTTTTGGGAGGGAAGGTCTCCAGCAGGACGGCCTGCGCCAGCGGCTGCAACCCGCCACCGGTCAGCCCTTGCAGCACGCGGAAGAAGATCAGCCAGTCCAGGCTGGTGGCCATGCCGCAAAGCAGCGAGGTAAGCGTGAACCCACCGACGCAGGTCAGCAGAATGCGGCGGCGCCCGAAGCGGTTGGCCAGCCATCCGGCCATGGGCAGAATGATGGCGTTCGACACCAGGTACGAGGTCACCACCCAGGTACCCTCTTCGACGGTGGCGCCCAGGCTCCCCGCCATGTGAGGAATGGAGACGTTGACCACCGTGGTGTCGAGGATCTCCATGAAGGTCGCCAGCATCACGGCGATGGTCACGATCCAGGGATTCACCGGGGCTGGGGCCGAGTTGGACATGGGCAGCCACGCCCAGTGTAGGAAAAGCGCGGCAGGCCAGTCGGTGACGGCGGACACAAAGCGGAGTTTCAGGGATGCGCAGGGTCGAACTTGGGTACGTTTAGGAATGCCGCTGCGGGTTCGCATTACCAAGCCGGCAACTGCCCCGCCCTAGCCAAAACCGGGCTAGAACGGGGCACCCAGATAGTTTATTTTCGTGGGATCGAAGGCGCCGGTTGGTAAGCTACTAAAAAGGTCCCTTACCGTAGCGTTGGATAAACTTGATCTGCATCGTATCGGCTACGAATATTCCGTCTGAAGACACCGAGTAGGGGGTCGATCTTCTG
Source organism: Acidobacteriaceae bacterium (assembly GCA_003151335.1). Classification (GTDB taxonomy): domain Bacteria; phylum Acidobacteriota; class Terriglobia; order Terriglobales; family Acidobacteriaceae; genus Bog-257. The sequence continues at coordinate 34,530 of PLXE01000022.1, read as the reverse complement.
GTAATGTAATAGTACTTGTTGTCTTCATCCCAGCGGCGCCGCCAATAATTATTCCCCTTCCTATCGAAGATGTCGTTCTGGGCATACTGCGGCGAGTCGACAAAATGCTCAAGCCCGTTCCAGTCCCTACTAAAATCGGCGACATCATAGTGAGCTCCGCCATCCCGGTTGAGCTGGGCAGCTATATAGGCGCCAACCTCGTCCGTGTGCGAGTTGGTATAGGTCGCGGTACGAAACCACACTTTCATCATTTTCATGAGCACGTCTTCATGGCCCTTGAGATATGCCCTGGAAGTCACCAACCCGTTAATCGGCGCCGGACCAAGATCGAAACCGCTCAGTACCACTACCATCCCTTGCTGGACCGCGCTGGTCCTTTGGGGAATGCCTCCCAGGTACGCATCGCCCTTTCCTGACAAGAAGGCTGCGAGCCCCTCGTCAGGTGGAAAGTCGATGATTCTCACGTTTCTATAGATCAGGTCCCCGCGCGCGACAACCGAGGCGACGGCCCGCTCCATGTCAGTATTAGCGGTGGTGATCACGGTTTTGCCGCGCAACTGTGCGGCGGCGAGGCGGACCGCCTCCACGTAACTCGGTGTTGACTTGTTGAGTTCGTCCACGGACTTCAAGGGACCATTGGGACGCGCGATCAACGCAAAACCCTTGTCGAAAGTGTTCCATGGGGAGACGTACACTACGTTCGGGTTCTTGATCGAGGCGATCATCGTGCTTGTCGTCGAGCTCCAAGCTACGTCCACTGCCCCTGATGCCAGCATCTCCTGGACTTTGTCAGCCTCGACCATGGTAAATTGCACGTCCAGGCCTTCCTCTCGATACCATCCTTTCTCCTGTGCGAACGTCACCACCAGCGAATCCGGATTACGAGGGACCGCGAACCTGACGGTTTGGACAGCGGTAGTTTGGGTCTTGTGGCTGCAACCGCTGGCCACCAAGACCATCCCAAGAAGCGCAACCATTCCCAGTATCCGTTTCACAGCTTCCCTCCCCAATGCAGCGGTATTACTATCCTGAGGCGCCCAGACTGTCAGGCGTGCAAAAATGAACCGGATGATCTGATCCCGCAGAAAGGCAAAATGCCCAGCCCTATGATTGCCGCGAGGATGGCATCGATTTCGAGCCAGACCCGGGCACTTCGGATAATATACCCGAGCCCTCCATCAGCGCCCAAGTACTCGGCCGCCGGGCGCCGCGTGCCCCAAGCCGGTTTTGCTGGGATGGGATAGTTGCGCGCTTGGGATTGTTCCGTGAAACTCACTCTCAACGGCCTGGTGCCGGCTGCCATCCGCCTTTTGGTGGGAGCCCCCTGCTTTAGCAGGGGGAGCTGGACTTCAGTCCAGCGGAAAAGCGTTCAATTATGAAATGGGCTTTAGAGCGGGGATTTCTCCATCCCGGCGCTAAAGCGCAGATCGAAGTCGAACTTCTACCGGAGCGCTGAAGCGCTCCTTCCCCCACATAAATGCGGGGGCTCCCACCGAGAAGTACACCTTCAACCGCTGCCTGGTGCCCCAGCCGTCTCATACCAGCTAACCTGGGGCACCAGGCTTGCCATTGGCAGCTCCTTCTCGGCGATCCACAAACCACTTTCCACCAGCTCTCTTGAAATAAAAAGTGATCGTATGGCGCACCGCGGGGATTTGATGCTGTCCCTTTATGACGTAGGTTATAGTCTCTCTGCATGTCCACATCGCCCTGTCGCCAGAGATCGCGGGCAAGCCATCGCATGCGTCATTCAGGCGAATCGATTTCAATCCTACGAAAGTCGTTCTGATTGCATCAGCATGCGTTTGGGTAAGAGACGGCCATTCTCGCCGCAGGGCATTGATATCCATGGAATCGTAGGCCCCCTTAAATCTGGCCAAGGTTTCTTGAATGCCTTGTGCGTCCGAACTTCCGCTGGCTGTGGTGATACTTCCAGTTTCCAGCGATTTGGGTACGACCGCGAGGGATACCTTGGCGGTCGTGCTCCCGCCGCTCCCTTTTCCCGTCAGTAGGTAAGTGGTAGTTTGGCTCGGCGAGACGTCGTGCGCCCCGCTGGGCGAAACTGTACCTATACCCGGTTCGATCCGCGCCTCGGTTACATTTTGGGTGGACCATTTGAGGCTGGCGGTCTGCCCCATCGTGATCTTTGACTGGCTGGCGGTGAATGACACAATCGCCGGAGGAGATGGCTTCAGTACGGCAACCGATGCCGAATCTGCCGACGGAACCAGAATGAAGCCAACTTGGTTTTCTCGGTTGGCGATGATTTCCGTCTGCTGTTCCGCAGAATCCTTATAACCAGGTTTCTTGAGCTGTATCCGGTAAATTCCCTGGTCCAACGGCACCTTCATTATCTGGTTGGCTTGCTCTGTAAAACCCCTCGATTGCCCATCGACCATAATTTCCGCCCCAGTGACGTTACTGCGCACCAACAAGCTGCCCTCCGCGGCAGGAGGTGGTAGCGGAGGCGATAGGGGATGCAGCGCCGCGATAAGGCTCTGCCGCTCGCCCTGGTTCGCGGTAACACTGGTGGAATAAGGCTCGTATCCTTGCAAGCTCAACCGGAGCGAGTGCTTGCCCGGAGCGACTTTGATGGTCGCTGTCCCATCGGGGGCGACGGTACCTAACGCCTTCTCGTCGATGATGACTTGCGCTCCCGGATTGGATTGGATTCTTAGGTTTGCGTCCGTCGCACTGCTGACTGTGACTCGCCACCACCACAGCGCGAGAATCGCCACTACGGCCAGCGCCAGCGCTCCTGCGCCGAAGGCCAGAGTTCTCCGGCTCCGTCTGATTTGCGGGTCCACCTCCGGCCGGGTGCTTGGGATCGCTTTGCTCGGCGCTATCTCAGGTATGGGTTTGGTTGGCCTATCATGGGTCACCATCAAAGCAGGTGAAGATTCTGAATCGCGCTTGACCCGCAGTAAATCACAGCGGAGGTCCGCTGCAGTCTGATACCGGAGATTGCGATCTTTTTCAAGCGCCTTGTTGATGATGGATTGCAGCTCTGGCGGTAATTCCGGGTTGAGCCTGGCTATCGGCAAAGGAGTCTTGTGAAGGATGGCATCAACGGTCCCGGCTGAGGTATTTCCGATAAAAGCGTGGCGCCCGGTCGCCATCTGGTACAGCACGGCGCCGAAGGAGAACAGATCGCTGCGCGCGTCCAGCGGCTCTCCCAAAGCCTGCTCCGGCGACATGTAGGCCACGGTGCCCAAGGGCACACCCGGCATGGTCAAATGTTCCTTCACAACTGCATCACTGGATAGAGTCTCTGCTGCTGTCTCCAGCGCTTGCCCAGCATCGACACTAAGTTTGGCCAGACCGAAGTCCAGCAACTTCACATAACCGCGTTGCGTGACAAATATGTTTGCTGGTTTGATATCGCGATGGATGATTTCCGCCGAGTGGGCCGCTTCCAATCCGCTTATGATTTGAATTGCGAAATCCAGCAACGGGTCACGCTGCATCGGCTCTCCTGCGATCCGGTCGCGAAGGGTCGCGCCCTGCAACAGTTCCATCGCGATGAACCGGTAGCCGTCACACTCGTCGATCTCATAAATGGTGCAGATATTGGGGTGATTGAGGGCCGAGGCTGCCCGTGCTTCGCGTTCGAAGCGATGGCCTGCAACAGGATCGCGGGAGTATTCATCCGAGAGGAACTTAAGCGCCACTTTGCGCCCCAGCTTCAGGTCCTCAGCGGCGTAAACCACACCCATTCCACCGGAGCCCAGCTTCCCCAGTAGCCGGTAGTGCGAGATGGTTTCGCGATCCATGCGGACCTGTCGTGCGAATCTTAGTCGTGGTTCCGATGCGGGTCAACGAAATCGAAGGGGGAGGCCGCAGGATGAAAAGTTCCGCTTTGTGCAAGGTGGAAAGTTCCGCCTTGCTAAGCCATGGCAGAACGAAAAGAGGCGCGGCGCTAAAGTCAGAACAGCTTGCGCTGCAGGCGCACGTCCGGACACGCTCTGTCCAGCTACCGTCCCCCTCCTGTATTACTGAACGTCGCTCACTTTACCGCCCTTGAACGTGACTTTCATGTCAGGGTACACGTAGATCTTCTTCGCGCCTAAATCAACCACGCTCTTGGGCTGTCCTAACGCTGCGGTCACCTCATCGACCGTCTGTCCCAGTGAGATCCTTACCGGAGCGGATGGCGCAGCGGAGGTAGGCGAGCTTACTCCTGGGGGACTTGGCGGTACTGCGCTGGCGACTTCCCGCTCCGCCAGGTCCGCCTCCTGTGTCTGCTGCTTGAGTTCGGCGGCGACATTCGGGTCCGCCGCAGGAGCAGCTGCGACAAAGGCCGACTGCACCGGGGGACCCTTGGCAGACGGCGGCGCGGGAGGCAGTCCACCTTGTCCCTGTTTGGATTGCAGGTCGCCCAAACCCTGATCGATGGTCTCGCGCATGTGGTTTTGCATGTCTTGCAAATCGGGGAACGGCACCGAGACTTGGGCAGACTTGGAACACTCCCTTCCGCCCTTGCTGCACAGGACGACTGCCGTGGCTGCGGTGGCGCCAGGTGGAGGCGCCGCCGTCACCTCCAATACATCCCCTTGGCTGATCCCGCACTCCCCACCGGTGGTATCGACCAGATCGAGAGAAGTTCCGGCAATGAACACGTGCGTCTGGTTGTCGCTCAGCATCCGGGCAATCCCGCTGGAGGCCGGGTCAATGTCCTTATTCTGCGCGTTGTCCGTCGCCTCGGAACTCTCCAACGCAACCTGGCGCTTAACCTCTTCGGAGATCATCTGCTTCACTTCCGGGGTGAGAACGGGCGATCCGCCGGCGAAACGTGTAGCAGCAACTTGATCGTCTACTTGCTCTTGATACGCCTCTGCTAGAGAGGAAGAAATCAGATAGTCGGTCAACCAGTACGCGGCGCTCGGATAAACCGGGTACGGCGCAAAATAACCGCCGTAGTATCCGTACCAAGGATATCCTCCCCATCCCCACGAATACACGATCGGCGCCGGCCACGGGTTGTAAGCCCACCCGTAGAAGCCGGGTCCATAGTAGTAAGCTGGGGCATACACGTTCACATAACCGCCACCGTAGTAGTACCCGCGGTAATAACGATCATAGCCGCGTCCGTTGTAGTAGTAACTGCGACGGCCGAATTCATGTCCGTGGTACATATACGGATGCTGAACATACCCGCCGCGCCCTCCTCGTTCGGCGACAATGCGGGAATGGTCGGCCCGCTCTACTGACACGCGCCGGTTTCCATTCAGCCCATGATGAACATCCATGCCTCGCTTGGTATCGTGCACATCGCTGCGAGTACCGTTGGCGCGGGTGCGCACCAGGCTGCCGTTGGCGGTGTGCGTTTCATGGCTGCCAACAGGTGCGGGACGCCCTCCCGCTGTTGCCCCAGCTTTACCGGGGGTCGGTCCACGGCTCCCACCGCCTACGGTCGGCGCTGTCCTGCCCCCAGCGGCATTGCCGGCGGTTGAACCACGGCTCCCACTGCCGGTGGTCGGGGCTGTCCTGCCCCCAGCGGCATTGCCGGCGGTTGAACCACGGCTCCCACTGCCGGTGGTCGTGGTCGTCCTTGGTCCGCCAGGGTTGCTTGTAGTTGGCCCATGGCTCACGCCGCCGGTAGTCGGGCCGCGGCTTGCGCCGCTGGCGGTCGGGCTGTGGCTTGCGCCGCTGGTGGTCGGGCCGCGGCTTGCGCCGCTGGTACTTGGAGCACGGCTGGCAGGGGCAGCCGCAGGCCTCGATGGGGCCGGTGCGGGCCTCGATGGGGCAGGCGCAGGCCTAGCCGGTGCAGGCGCAGGGGCCGAGGACTTCTTCTTCGTATCGTCGGCGTTTGCCGTGAGGCAGGCCGAACCTAGGATTACCAAAACTAATGCCAGATAGCTGGAACACTTAACGGTGCGAACAAATAAGCTGTCCAAAGCACCCTCCTCTTATCTTTCCTTCCTGGAAGTTCTCCAGAATCAACTCGCAGGGAGGCTACTGAACATCCGTGACCTTGTTATTGACAAACGTAACCTTCATGTCCGGGTAATAATCGATCTCCTTAGCGCCCAGCTTGGCCACCTTTGTAGGCTGCCCCAAGATGGCCACCACCACGTCCTTGGTTTGGCCTAAGGAAATTGTTTTTGGTGCCGGAGGTGGCGCGTCGGCCGGCGGCGGCGGCGGCGGGATCGGGGCCAATGCAGCTTCCGCTGAAGATCCGGCTGGCGGGCTGGAACCAGTTTGCTGCGCTTGGGTATTTCCGTCAGCAGCGTCGTTGGATTGCACCGTCAAGACTTCCGCAATGGTCTTCAACGCTTCATCGCTCGCCGGCACCTGCCCTCGGGGGAACGGGAACTTCAGTTGACCGTAATAGCGAATGCCATCGTACGGATCGCTGTAAAACTGGAAGAGGATGCCATCGTTCTGGATCAGAATAGCAGTGAGCCAGAATTTTTCACCCGCCTGAAACTTGCGTTGTGGAATGTCACTTGCGTTATTCGCCGATGTCATCATGACGTTGGCCAGATCTCGGAGAAAGCCGCTCCCAACGCTTTGCGAGATCTTGCCCTTCTTGTAGATGTTCAACGGTGGGTACGGCGTCGCGATGCTATACATCAGCAAGTGGTCTTTCTGGAGCACCAAAACCGCACCTGCGGTGACAATATCGGTTTTGTCGTCAGTCGTCTTCGTGATGGGGTATTGTGCTGCCAGTTTCTGCTGGATACTAGCCGTCGGGTTTGTGTCCTGGGCATTTGCCACCGGACATGTAAACACAAGCACCATGGCGAGGCTTAGTGTGAGGATTGCTCGGAAGCAGATCATGGGCTCTTCCTCGGTCACAACTATTTGGGAAACTGGACAAGGAAAGGGGCCGGCCAGATTGTGACAGCGTGCCGCGGGCACGCTCCTTGTCGCGTAGCATTGATATTGTCCATACGACGCAGATCGGAGTCAGTGACCGCCGTCACAGAGGGCGGCCCGCATTGGTGCCCGCTGCCAGCATAAATTTCCCTAATACCTCCGATCAACTTTTTTTACTGGCGAGGGGAAGCGGCGGGCTGTAACCTCGAACTTCACCCGGATTCACCCCGAGCAAATGGGAAAGAACTTCACCCCCGAGCACAGGGCAACCGCATCACCGAAAACAGATCGTGTCCGTAAGCAGTAGGGAAACCGCAATCAGCAAAAACAGATCAAGCAGCAAGGAAACCGCAATCAGCAAAAACGTAGCAAGTCCCGTTGCAATGCGCGATTTCATCTTCATGTTCAATCTGGCCGGAGCCGGGCGAATTTATCCCGCTCAAATCCGTGCCGGCCAAATCCAACCCGGCCGAATCCACGCCGGCCGAATTTATTCCGAGGAGATCCATGTCCACTGAACTGCGTAGCTTCCTCACGCTCTCCTATGACGAGCTCGAAGACCTGAATTTGCGCGCCAAAGAGCAGCGCAAGAACCGCGTCCCCCTGCATAAGGTCCAGGAGGAGCGCCTGAAGTACCTGACCGACGAGAAGCGCATCAAGGCGGTCACCGTGCTGTTCAGCGACCTGGAAGGCCGCCTGCACATGCTGGACTACGACAAAAAGTTCCTGCTCAAGAGCTGGGACAACCTGACCTTCGATGGCTCCTCGATCCGCGGCTTCACCGCGCAGCGCGAGAGCGATCTCCGCCTGGGCATCGACTGGCCCTCGTTCTACTGGGGCCCGGCCGACATTTTTGGGCCCGGCAAAGTGCTGGTGTTCGGCGATGTCATCGACAAGGGCGGCACGCCGTATGCCGCCGACATTCGCGGTGTGCTCAAAACCTATGCCGAGCAGCTCTTGCAGCGCGAGGGCTACACCCTCAACGCCGCCAACGAGATTGAAGGCTTTCTCTTCGATGGCGTCCAAGCCGAGCGCCACTATCATGAGACCCAGAAGTTCGATTACGTCAATACCGGCGGCTACTATCACTCGCTGCCCGGCGATCCGCTGCGCACCTTCATCGACACCACCGCCGAAGTGCAGCGCGCCATGGGATTCCAGAACGAGAAGGACCATCCCGAGGTGGCGCCGTCGCAATTCGAAATTAACTACGCGTATTCGGAAGTGGTGAATGCCGCCGACCAGATCCAGCTTTACAAGCTGATCTGCCGCCAGGTGGCCACCAAGATGGGATTCACCGCGTCGTTCCTGCCCAAGCCGGTGGTCGGGGTGAACGGCAGCGGCATGCACACCAACGTTTCGGTCAGCCAGAAGGGCAAGAACCTTTTTTGGGACGCCAAGGGCGAAGAGAAGCTGAGCAAAATGGGCTGGGCGTTTGTGGACCGCATTCTCACGCACGGCAACGATCTGTGCCTGATGCTGAACGCCAGCGTGAACGCCTATCGCCGGCTCGATCCGCACTTTGAAGCGCCCAATCAGCTGAAGGCGTCGGCGGTGGACCGCGGCTCCATGATCCGCATTCCCATCGGCAACGAGAAGAGCATGCGCGTGGAAGTGCGCTCGGTCAGCCCGGATGCGAATCCCTACATGGTGATGTACGCGGTGTTCAAGTCGGGACTCGACGGCGAGACGGCGAAGATCAAGAACCTGCGCCAGGCCGAGCGCTATCTGCCCGACAACATCTACACCGCGCTGGAGAACTTCCGCCTGGCCAAGTGGACGACTACCATGCTCGGCGACGACGTCAAGGGCCGCTACGCCGACCTGAAGCAAGCCTCGGCCGATCGCTGTCCGCGGCTGCTGGGGACCTTCGTCAAAGCGCCCGAGGTGCAATACCACCACGACGTGTATAACCAGTTTCTGTGGAACCGGTTTTAGCAACAGTGGTACCCACCCTCTCGCCAAAAACGGGCGAGCAGGGTGGGGCACCCAGCGAGTAGTCATGGCTACAGTAAAGGGCGAGGGTGGGCTCTTTCCCGAAACGGTCCATTTTATAGTCGTCGTGCTACCACTAGCACTTTTTACCGCCTACTTTTTACATGTCAATATTGCAAAATGCAGGAATATTCACTTGACACAAATACCTGCTAGAATCGGATAGACAGGGCAGTGGGTAAAAAGTACAGCCCCCGGCAGGGGGTTGTTCAGGTCGTCCCAACGGTGGCCGGGCTAAACCCTCATTTGCGTGTGTTGGCCGCGATTTGCTCCAAGAGGTGGATCATTTTGTTCGTCTTGCGGATATAAATCGTAGGGACATAGATCGCCAGCAGCGCGATCACTACCAGACTAGCACCAAGCACTAAAATGGACGAAGTCATGACGCCTCCAATTATGGTGTCGAAAACAGAAACCGATGGGTTCCGAATCGAGTCAGTATTACGCAGGCGACAGATCGCTGTCTGAGCAATATTGCCCACTTGATCGCTGTCTGTGACGGCGGTCACGGTACGGAGGTCCGGCCAATAACGCGGCAATAGCCGCCACCGCTGAGAGAATGAAAATGCCGTGACAGGGCTGTATCCATTGGCATAGAATGGCGTTACCAAAGTTTAGTCCCAGCTAAACATAAGTGCCATTGACACATTGTTTAGCCCCAGCTAAACTGTGGACAAATGGGCCGCCAAGTCCGATGCCGATACTCACTTTCAGAACGCCAAGTGGTTTCTACTTCAGACGACGCGGTATTGGCTTTCTGGAGGGTGAGGGTTGGTTAGATGCTGGTCGAACATTTGATGCCCTTGGAAGCAAGGAAGAGCAAGAAATCAGGGACAGGATCGACCATTGGTTGAGCGGGGGAGTGCACGACAAATATCACCACGGATTCCCGAATGACCCTAAGCACCACGAGTGCTACGCGTTTAAACATCAGTCGTTGCGGTTATACGGCTTCCTGTGTAATCCGAGGCCGGAAACCGACGGTGGCTTTCGGCTGTGTGTTCTGACTGAATCTGCAACAAAATACCAGTGGAATACAGAGCCGACAATTCTAGATCATGCAATGCAAATGCTTGCCGATCTAAGGGCGATAGAAGCTATAGCAAAGGAGTACCCGGAGTACGGTAAGGGGAGGAAGTCGTGGAAAAACTAAAGCGCCATTGGACCGAGAGAAGTACAGCAGCATTCATCCATCGGATTTCGTTTGATTTTGTTACTCAGTTGATGAAGCGGATGGACCAGGTTCCGATTAACCAAACAGAACTGGCCAAACGGCTTCATGTGACACGTTCTGCCGTATCGCAGTTCCTGAACAAGCCCGGCAATCTGCAACTGGTTAATGCGGTCGAATACGCCAAGGGACTCGGTTTGAAGGTTGCTCTCGTCGCTTATGACGATGGAGACCCGCGTAACTTGCGTGGACCCATTAGCTCGGAAATCTTTGAGCAATGCTGGAAATTACAGGGTGCGCCGGTTGACTACTTTGAGCTTGGAAGTGCACTTCTTCCAACTTGCCGCATGTCACTATGGTACGACACTGCTGTAACTACCAATGAACCCTATACGCCATTGCACATAGACGCACAACTTGAGCTGACAAGCTCTAACGACAAGAAAAGCGTGGTGTACCGTGCCTGAGGTCGGCAACATTGTTTTTTCGTACAAGGAAGTAGCCACATCCCTTATCAAGTCCCAAGGTATTCACGAGGGGCTCTGGTCGTTGTTCGTCAAATTTGGACTTAACGCTGCAAATATTGGGGAGAACGACGACAGCCTACGTCCAGCAGCAGTGATCGCAATTCTTGAGATTGGGCTGATGAAGGGCGAGAAGGAGAACAGCGTCACTGTGGACGCCGCAAAAGTAAACCCAAAGCCAGCAGATGATGCGAAGCCAGCAACGAAGGCCCCGAATTAGGTGGGACCGTCGCATAGTGGCTTAGTGCTCCCGACTTATAATCGGGTGAACGTGCATTCACGTTCCGTCCGTTCGAATCGGATCGGTCCCGCCGAATGAAAACCGATAAGGCACAATTCGACGCGCTTCTCTCGCGGATGCTGAAGTCCCCGCCGAAGAAGGAATCAGAGATAAAGGCGGGGAAGAAGGCCCAGGCCAAACGGTCTAAGCCTTCTCGCCAGAAGTAAGCTCCTCGAATCGCAGCGGTGCAACTCCGCACAAACGGCGCACCGTGTCTATGAACACGTCCGCATCGTTACGCCGGTTGAACCTGTACTCAAACTCACTCAAATAGCGGTGCAAGTGCTTGCCGGACAGCTTGTGGAACTGGCCTATCACTCCGCGCTTGAGCAGTGAGAACGCGGATTCGATACCGTTAGTCGTAACGTCGCCGCGCACGTACTCCCCGATTATGTGATTCACGGTTTCATGCCGTGGCGAAAAATCGGGATTCATTTTGGTTAGCGATTTCAGGGCCGGAGGATAACTCTTGTGCTGATCGGTCATGATGCGCTCAGTATCAGGGCTGATGTGCGCTGCGATGAACCCGCGCAAGGTGTGGGCTTCGGCATTTTCGACGTGACGCAAGCGAAGCTCGCCGCCGCGCTCTACAGCACCCATCACAACTTGTTTCTTGCTCATGGCGTAACTGATGCCCTTGCCCTTCACGCGACCGCCTACATACGTCTCATCAATTTCGACGGTCCCGCCGAGCAGATTGCCATCGTTCTCGCGCATCGCTTCCCTGATGCGGTGATTCAGATACCAGGCGGTTTTGTATCCGCCGATGCCGAGATCGCGCTGTAGCTGCTTTGCGCTGATGCCCTTCTTCGCGTTCAAGATCAGGCCGATGGCATGGAACCAGACTATGAGCGGGAGATGCGAGTCAGCGAACAGCGTCCCCGCCGTGGGCGAGAATTGCTGATGGCAGGTTTTCTCAAGGCACAGGTAGAACCAGGGCCGCTTGTTCTTGGACTCAGCATCCCGGCGCACCTTCTTGACCTGATCGCCGCCGCAGATCGGGCAGCGCACAACGCCGTCCGGCCAGCGCATTTGCTCGACGTACTCAAGACACTGCTCTTCGGTAGAGAACTTTATCGCAATGTCCCTGATATTCATGGGCTTAGGATGGATTCGCTTGTTCATGTATTCATATTACACAAATGATTGGTTTGTGTCAAGTGAATATTCCTGGCAAAATACAACAATCGCATCCAAACCATTGAAAACAACCGCGAAATAAACCACGAAAATGGTGTCCATTTACCCCTGAAATGTGCTATATTAAAACTAGAGTTAAAGATTGGGAGGCGGTTCTGTAGAGCTTTCCCAGCGACCCAGCCGAGCGCTGGGTTTTCGTGTTTCTGGCCTCATTTTCCTTCGCAGGCCAACGACTTTCGGCCATACCCCAGCTTCGGCTGGGCTTTTGTGTTTCTGGGGCAGTGTTGGGTGGAGCGGGCCTGCGCGCCTCCACTGAGTTGCCAATGTAAACGACTTCAGCTCGCGCGATACTTCATCCCCGGTACGAAACTTCACATGATTCGACCGGCGGAAAGCATGTATCATCCCGCGGCTTGAAGGGCGTCTCTCCGCGGTAACCCAATTGGGAGGACTGCAAATGTCCCGCTCCACCCGCCAGAGGGCAGTGCCGTCCCTGAAGGGACTCCCCCGGTCCGTACCCCCGCTTGACCGCGGGCTTACGAGACTGTGTCGCAACCTCTGCCGTCCCTACGGGACTCTGTCTTATTTCCCACTCTACCCAGCACTCCGCCTACGGCTCCGTGCTGGGCTAGACTCTTTCGCCCCTACGGGGCTGGATTTTGCGCAATCACGCCACCGCGCCAACTCAGAAGGGGTCCTCATACACACATCCTCTAGAGTCCTCGGACGGGATGACAGGGTCGCAAGGGGTACCGCCGCTACGCGGCTGTCAGTCAACCTCCCCTTTAGGAGAACGAACATGCCACTCAAGAACAGCGCAGCGCCGGCCAGTAAGAAGCCGGCGCCGGGTCCGCGGAGCGCGGTTTCCAACAGCAAGCGTCTGGGGGTGAAGAAGATCGGCGCCGCGAAGAAGAACCGCAAAGCGCCAGCTTCGAGCAACGCGGCGAAGAAAGCCCGCCGCCATACCGCAGCCTTTTCCACCTTGAAATCGCGACAACAGGCGGTGGAGCGCGCCAAGTTGCAAATCTGGCGTCACCTGCAGGAGATCAACAGCGCCATCATCAAGCTGGCGGAATCGGGCAGCTACCTGGCGGCCAAGACACTTTTCGATTTTGCCGGCCTGTATACGCTGCCGCTGGAGGAGGAAACCGCGCCGAACGCTCTTCCCGCAGCGCCGGACGCCGGGGGCGCGCCTTCCCCGCCGCCGGTGGCGCCGCCGGTCAATCGGGTGGAAGCCTTCCTGAAGACAATGGGACTCGATCCTTTGTCGGACGACGAGCCTGAACCGGACGTGGCGGCGTGAGGGGCAGTAGCCAGTAGCCAGTAGCCAGTAGCCAGTTGTCAGTTGTCAGTTGTCAGAGAAAGCATCCCATGCCCCTCATTTCAGCAGCCGGTGAAGCCGAGCGCTGGCAAAACCGATAGGGGAGATAGCCGCCTTGTAGAATGGCAAGTGGAGTTGCCGCTGCGGCGGACAGCTCCGCAGGGGAGCAGACTGTAGCATGGACATGACGTGGGTGACCGATCGCATCGCCTTAGGCGGCGCCATTTGGTTCGATGACAAGATGATTGAGGTGGTGCGCGCCGGAGTGACTCACATCGTGAACATGCAGATCGAGTGGGATGACACCGCACTCGCCGAGCCTTACGGCGTCAAGGTGCTGTGGAACCCCACCGACGACGACTTTCAACTGAAGCCGCCGGAGCTGTTGCAGCGCGGCGTGGACTTTGCCCTGGAGGCGCTGGGCGATGGCGCCGACAATAAGGTGTTCATCCATTGTGCCGCGGGCGTACATCGCGCCCCCATGATGGCGCTGGCGGTGCTGCGCGCCCAGGGCTTCGGGCTTAACCATGCCATGGACATGATCCAGGCCCGCCGCCAGGTCGTGGACTTCGCCGACGTTTACGTGCGCAGCGTGGAGCAGTTCATGCGCAGCTACGGCGGTTTGGAAAGCGTCGAAGCGGTTGAGCATCGGCGTGGCCGCGATGAGAAGAAACCGCAGATTCCTCGGGGCTAAAGCCCCTCGAAAATGACGAGGAAAAAGGGCTGAGCGGCACGGCTGAAGAGTGTGCGTGAGAACCGTGCCGTCCCTAAAGGGACTCGGATCTATTTTCCACTTTTACCCAGCACTCCGCCTGCGGCTCCGTGCTGGGCTAAACTCTTTCGCCCCAGCGGGGCTCGGATTTTGCGCAATTGGTTCCACCGAGCCAACTCAAAATGAGTTCTCACGCACACTCTGAAGCCGTGCCCTTTCAAATCAAATGCGCGCGGAGTTTTTCCCGCTTCAAGCCGTTCCGAGCCTAAGGAGTCCCACGTTGTGGGACATTATATCCAATACGCAACTTTCCGCCGGCTGCCGCCGGCAGCAGAGAGGCATGGATTATGCCGACCATCAGCCGCCTCGCAGGGCGGTTTTTTTCTGTCCTCCTTCCGATCATTCTTGCGGCGCTGTTGCTGCCGGTCGCAGCAATCGGCCAGGCCCCCACACTGTGTCAGATCACCGACACGGTGTACCGCGCCGACGGCACTCCCGCGCAAGGCACCGCCCTGATCTCGTGGCCGGCCTTCACCACCGCTGCGGGACGGGCGGTAACCCCCGGCTCGCTTACCGTCACTCTGGACTCCAGTGGCGGTTTCAACGCCAGCCTCGCGCCCAACACCGGCGCCAGTCCTGCGGGCACCTACTATCGCGCCATTTTCAAGCTGGATGATGACGCGGTGCTGCCAGCCTGGGCCGGCGAATACCGCGTCATGAGCGACTTCCTCCCCGCCGGCGACGTGATCCCCACGAATGCTGTCCAAATTTCAGCGCCCTCCCGCGGCGCGGCATTCACCGCCATCGTTCGTGAGGTGGACCTGCAGGTGGTCTCGCTTCGCGATGATCGCTCGGAGTACCTGCTGCGTTTCTCCAATGACGCCGCCGAGCTGCTGGCCTTCAAGTTTGAAACCATGATCTTGCCCGAGCCGCTCACGGCAATTTTCACCACCACAGTTCCGTCGTCGTCTTTGTATCTTCCGGCTCTTACCGCGGCACAAGTCACCAACGTCATCGCCACCGAAATTACGGTGGACGCGGGCGTCGCTCCGCCTCCCGGCGGCGGCATCGAAGTGCGCCGCTCAAACGGCGGTTGGGGCGCCGGCAGCGACGGCAACCTGGCCGGCCGTTTTACCACCCAGACCTTCAATCTGCCGCGCCTCTCGCGCGTGCAGGGCTACTACCTGCGGCAGTACGACGCCTCATCGCCGCCCAAATACTCGCGCGATTCGGCCCTGCTGTATGTGGACTATCCACTGTGAATTTGAAGGTGGCTTTATGGATCGCTGCGCCGCGTCGAAGCTTGAGGTATCCTCGATACGCACCCGAGGTCTGCTCATGAAGTCCCTCCTCTATCTCCTGACGCTGGCGGCCGCCATCAGCATCCCCGCGTTGACCCAACAGCCTGCCACCACTCCCGCCGAACAGCAGAAGAATGCAGCCAGCGCAAGCAAAGACAACAGCGGCATCAGCGGCGACCAGGTAACCAAGCCGGCCGGTGCCAAAGGTACGACGCTCATCGGTTGTCTCAGCGGACCCGATAAGGACGGCAAGTATGTGTTGACCAGCATGCAGCACCGCACTGGGGTCCAGGTGCTTGGTCCTGATGACTTGAAGAACGATTCCGGCAGCAAGGTCAAACTGACTGGCGCTTGGGAAGCCAGCCCTCAGCAGCCACCGCAGACGAAAGCCAAGGAAGAGCGCCGCTTTCAGGTGACGGCAATCGCGGTGCTCTCGCCCCACTGCACCGCCCCAGGCGCGACAACGCCCGTCAGCAAAGCGAAACAGCAGCAGCGTAAGCAGCAACAACAGCAGAAGCAGCCCAAGTGAGCAGATCAGCCGAAAGTCACGCCCACAGACGTCGCGTTTCTGCCAAACTCAGAACGCCTTCTTCGAATCCAGCAGAATCGTGACTGGCCCGTTGTTCACCAGCTCGACTTGCATCATCTCCTGAAAGCGTCCCGTCTCGCAGCGCAACCCACGCGCACGAATCCGCTCCACGAAAGCGTCGTACAACTGGCGCGCGCGCTCCGGCCGTGCAGCTGCATCGAACGATGGCCGTTTGCCTCGCCGGACATCCCCAAATAGCGTGAATTGCGAAACCGCCAGTACCGCCCCGCCTATCTCGCCCACGCTGAGATTCATCTTCCCTGCCTCATCCTCAAAGATCCGTAATCCCGCCACTTTTTCCGCAAGATAGTCGGCATCGCCCTCGTTGTCCCCCTGCCCGACTCCCAGCAATACCAGCAGACCTTTCCCGATCTCCCCGGTAATCTCGTCGCCCACCTTGACTCTCGCCCGGCCCACTCTCTGCACCACAGCCCGCATGGCAGCGTTGTATCACAGTCACCGAGGTGAAGACACGGCGGCCCGTCCCGTTTGGCGCAGAAAAGAATTCCCCCTCGCGTTGACCTTGCCCAGCCTACCGTTTAGGATGAATCGGGCGTCATCTATCTGAGCGTTTGCGAAGCCGCCCCCGGGCTTCGGCTGTCTCAAGGGCCCAGGCATTCTTTACACGGCATCCTGGCTGCAATTAAACTTATGGGTTTGCCCGCCGCGGCGGATGCCACGTGCGCGATAGGAGAACGAATCGATGGCTTCGGTTGAAGAACGGGTGAAACAGATCATCGTGGAGCAGTTGGGCGTGGATGAAGCGGAAGTGACGCCCAGCGCTTCGTTTGTGGACGACCTGGGCGCCGACTCGCTGGACACGGTCGAACTGGTCATGGCTTTCGAAGAGGCCTTCGAGATCGAGATCCCTGACGAGGACGCGGAGAAGATCCGCACCGTGCAGGACGCCGTGACCTACATCGACCAGCACGCCAAGGTGAAGAAGTAGTCGCCGCTCCGCCCGCGGTGGCGGGGAGCGGCCTGGTTCCGGTCAACCGACATAGCGAAGGTTTTTCGCTTGCCGGGCAGGCGGGTCGAAAGGAGATTGCTGACCTCATGGCATCCGTAGAGGAACGGGTAAAACAAATCATCGTGGAACAATTGGGCGTGGATGAGGCCGAGGTGACGCCCAATGCATCGTTTGTGGACGATCTGGGCGCCGATTCGCTGGATACGGTGGAGTTGGTCATGGCCTTTGAGGAGGCCTTCGAGATCGAGATCCCCGACGAAGATGCGGAGAAGATCCGCACCGTGAAGGACGCCGTGGACTACATCAACTCGCACGCGAAGGGATCCAAGTAGATTGAGTCGCCGTGTCGTCGTAACGGGAATCGGGGTCATCTGCGCGGTCGGCCACAACACCGAAGAGGTGTGGTCGGCGCTGCTGGCCGGCAAGAGCGGCGTGGAACGCATTACCGCCTTCGACGCCTCCCAGTTTGCCTGCCAGATCGCCGCCCAGGTCAAGAACTTCGACCCGCTCCAGTTCCTGGACAAGAAAGAGGCGCGCAAAATGGCGCGCTTTATTCATCTGGCCATCGCGGCCAGCGATGAAGCCCTGCGCATGGCCCATTACAAAGTCGAGAATGAAGAGATGGCCGAGCGCACCGGAGTGAACATCGGCTCCGGTATCGGTGGCTTCGACATCATCGAACGCGAACACTCCAACCTGCTCAACGGCGGCCCGCGCAAGATCTCACCGTTCTTCATTCCTGCGGCCATCGTCAACCTGGCTGCCGGGCAGGTCAGCATTCGCAACAATGCCAAAGGCCCCAACGAGGCCACCTGTACCGCCTGCACCACCAGCGCACACTCCATTGGCGATGCCGCTCGGGTCATCAAGTATGGCGATGCCGACGTGATGATCGCCGGCGGCACCGAAGCCGCCATCACGCCCATGGGGGTCGGCGGATTCGCAGCCATGCGCGCCCTCTCCACGCGCAACGACGATCCGCACCGCGCCAGCCGCCCCTGGGACAAAGACCGCGACGGCTTCATCATCGGCGAAGGCTCGGGCATCCTGATCCTGGAAGAGATGGAGTCCGCCAGGAAACGCGGTGCGAAGATCATCGCCGAGGTGGTCGGTTACGGCATGAGCGCCGACGCCAATCACATCACCCAGCCGGCGCAGAACGGCGAAGGCGGATTTCGGGTGATGCGTAATGCTATGCGCGATGCCGGAATCTCGCCTGAGCGCATCGGCTACGTCAATGCGCATGGCACTTCCACTCCGATCGGCGATGAGCTGGAAGCCACGGCCATCAAGCGCGCCTTCGGCGATCACGCCTACAAGATGCTGGTCAGCTCCACCAAGTCGATGACCGGGCATCTGTTGGGCGGCGCGGGAGGATTGGAAGCTGCGATCACGGTCCTCGCGTTGCGCGATCAGATCGCCCCGCCGACCGTCAATCTCGACAATCCGGACGAGGGTTGCGACCTCGACTTCGTGCCCCACACTTCCCGCCAGGTCAGCATGGATTACGCCATGTCGAATTCCTTCGGCTTCGGCGGCACCAATGGCTGCCTGGTGTTCAAGCGCTGGACGGAGTAGAAGCAACTAGCAACTAGCAACTAGCAACTAGCAACTAGCAATTAGCAACTAGCCCCTGACCCCTAGCCACTAGCCCCTGCCTTTGGCGGTTCCCACAGCTCCACGCGGTTCCCCTCCGGATCCATGATCCACCCAAACTTCCCGTACTCGTACTCCTCCACCTTGGGATCCACCTGCACGCCCTCCTCGCGCAGCGCCTTCAGCAGATCGTCCAGGTTCTCTACCCGGAAATTAATCATGAAACTGGACTGGCTGGGCGCGAAGTACTTCGTCTCCTGGGGAAAGATCGCCCACACATTGCAGCCCGGGACTTCAGGATGGTCGGCGTCACGCCACATCGCCCCTGAACCGTCGGTCGCGCTCTCAATGCCGAGGTGTTGGCGGTACCACTCGTAAAGCGCCTGCGGGTCTTTCGCTTTGAAGAAAATTCCACCCAGTCCAATCACTCGCTTCATCGTGCCTCCTCAGCCGTCCTCTTTGCACAGAAAAAACCCGAACTCCAAGAAGAAAGCACGGAGAACTTCTCCGTGCCTCTGTGTCTCTGTGGTGAACCGGCGCTTACGCCTTCTTGCCCTGGTTCTTCAGCACCTCGATGGCGCGATTCAACTGATCGTCAGGTTGATTGGCTTTCTGTTGTTTCTCCTGCTGCGCGTCGTCGGGCGCGTTCTCGTCCTCGTCGGGGGCGATGAAGTCGTCGTTGTTATCGGCAACCAGGATATTCGGCGTGATCGCCGTGTCCTGCACCGCCTTGCCCGATGGCGAGTAGTACTTGGCCACCGACAGCACCAGCGCCGAGCCGTCCGGCATGTCGATCACTTTCTGGATCGACCCCGAGCCGAAGGTCTTGTCGCCCACTACGTCGCCGCGCGCGTTCTCCATCACAGCGGCGGCCACGATCTCAGCCGCTCCGGCCGTGCCGCGGTTCACCAGCACCACCAGCGGCAGGCTGGTCACCGCCTTCTCCGGATCGGCGTTGAAGATTTGCTTGGGATACTTCTGGCCTTGCAGGTAGGTGATGGTGCCATGGTTCAGAAAAAGGTTCGCGGTAGCGATGCCCTCGCTCTCCTCGCCGTCGCCCGAATTGCGCAGGTCGAGAATGATCTTCTTGGCGCCTTCCTTCTGCACCGCTTTCAGCTTGTTGGCGATCTCCTGCGAACGTCCCTCGGGGAAGTCATCCACCTTAATGTAGGCGATGCCGTCTTCCATCATCTTGTCGCTGATCGGCGGATCGGTAACCATCGCGCGCGTGAGCACCGACTTCACCGGCTGCGCTCGCCGCGGACGCACCACGGAAACGTTGACCGTCGATCCCGGATTTCCGGTCAGCAGGCCGTCAATCTCAGCCAGCGACATGTCGCGCGTGGTCTTGCCTTCGATGGCCTCGATGATGTCGCCGCTCTCGATTTCCGCCTTGTCGGCGGGCCCTCCCGGAATCACCGCGATCACCGCCGCGTAGCCGTAGCGCTTGGAAACCGCGGCGCCGATGCCGGCCTTGCCTTCCTTGCGCTGCTTGTAATCCTTGTACTCGGTGGGATCGAGATAGCTGGAGTTGGCGTCCAGCGATTCCAGCAACCCGTGCAGGGCGCCGCTGGTAACACTGGGAATGTTCGGTTCCTCGACGTACTCGGTGCGAATACGCGACAGCACTTCGCTGTAAACGCCCAACTGGCGATACGAACCGTCGTCATTGGTGTTGGCCCGAACTCCCAGTCCGCCAACCACGGCAAACGTGGCCAGCACAAAGGAAAGGGTAAGAACGATAAGCTTGGTGGTCTTTGACATGTGTAATTCGCTGGGAGGGATACTCTCGCTCCCATTCTACCTCAGTTTCGATGCCGGACTGACGGGAAGGTGGCAGGAAAAGGCAGGAAAATCGCCTAACTTCCGGCAAATTGCCCACTTCCGGCTATCGGTTGGACGTGGGCCGAAGGCGAATCGTAAGCTGCACCAGGCCGCGAAGAGCGAATCGCGAAAGGCGAATAGCGGATTTATGGCCACCCCAGCGTGACTCCCCTGTGATCTTTCTCACAACCTCCTCTGCATTTACCCTGATAAACTCCTCTGTTTTACGTTGAACGCCGGAAAGCGACGAGCTAAAGGCGAATCGCGAAGAGCGAAGAGCGAATTCCGAAAGGTGAATAGCGAACCATGGCCCGCAGTCTTGATAAGTCCCGCGCATTGCAAACCCGCGCTGAGCGGCTCATTCCCGGCGGAGTCAATTCGCCGGTCCGCGCCTTCCGTTCGGTCGGCGGCACGCCGCCGTTTCTGGTCCGCGGCCTGGGCGCGCACGTGTGGGATGCCGACGGCAACCGCTACATCGACTACGTTGGCTCCTGGGGGCCGCTGATCCTCGGGCACTCGCCGCCCGAGGTCATCGAGGCCATCGTCCAGGCCGCGCGCAACGGCACCAGCTTCGGCGCCTCCACTCCAACCGAAGCTGACCTGGCCGAGCTGGTGATCGAGGCCTTTCCTGCAATCGAGAAGCTCCGCTTCGTCAGTTCCGGAACCGAAGCGACGATGTCGGCGATCCGTCTGGCCCGCGCGCATACCCGGCGCAAGTTCATTGTGAAGTTCGAAGGCTGCTATCACGGACACAGCGACGCCCTGCTGGTGAAAGCCGGCTCCGGCGTGGCGACGCTCGGCATCCCAGGCTCGGCGGGCGTGCCCGAAGAGTTTGTCGAGTTCACCCTGGCACTGCCTTACAACGATCGCAACGCAGTGGAGGCGGCCTTCGCCAAATTCCAAGGCCAGATCGCCTGCGTGATCGTGGAGCCGGTAGTCGGCAACATGGGATGCGTGCCGCCCCAGCCGGGCTACCTCGCGGCTCTGCGCGAGATCACCGCGCGCGAAGGCGCGCTGCTCATTTTCGACGAGGTAATGACCGGCTTTCGCGTGGCTTTCGGCGGCGCGTCGGAGCTATACAACATCAAGCCTGACCTCACGACGCTGGGCAAGATCATCGGAGGCGGCCTGCCGGTGGGCGCTTACGGCGGGCCAGCGAAGATCATGGACCTGGTCGCTCCCGTCGGTCCTGTGTATCAGGCGGGAACGCTGAGCGGCAACCCGCTGGCAATGGCGGCGGGCATCGCCACGCTGTGCCAGTTGAAGGCCAACCGGCAGCAGTTCTACAAGCAGCTTGATGACATGGCGGGCAAACTGGTGGCGGGCATCACCGCAGCGGCCAAAGAGGCGGGCGTGGCCATGACCGCCAACCGCGTGGGGTCGATGTTCACGTTCTTCTTCACCGACAGGCGGGTCACCGATTGGGAAAGCGCGGCCACCTGCAACACCGCCAAGTTTGGCCGCTTCCATGGCGCGCTGCTTGACGCTGGTGTTTGGCTGCCGCCCTCGCAGTTCGAAGCGGCGTTCCTCAGCCTCGCGCATACCCAAGGCGATATCGACGACACCATCGCCGCGGCCCGCGAAGCGCTGGCATCGCTGTGAAGTGATCCGGCTTTGGCTAATTGCTAACTGCTAATTGCTAGTTGCCTTTCCATCATCTCCGGAATGGCGACGAACTCGAACCCCTCGCCCCGGTAGCGGCTGAGAATGCGGTCGCTGGCTTCGACGCTGCGGCTGCGATTGACGCCCATCCGCACATGTGAGCCGTCGTGCAGCAAAATGACATCGCCGCCGCGAATCTGGCGCTCGGCACGGGCGACGATTTCCTCAGCCGACTTCGCTTTCCAGTCGTAACAGGTGATGTTCCACATCACCGCCTGCAGCCCGAAGGCTCGCACCGTGCGGAGCGTGGCCGGCCGGCGCGCGCCGAACGGAGGCCGGAAGATCTTCGTTTCCACCCCGGTGGCGTCAAGGATGGCTTGCCGCGTCTGCACAAGCTGGCGACGCAACTCGGTTACCTGTGTAAAGATCAGGTTGGGATGGCTCCAGGTATGGCTGCCAATGGCGTGACCGGCGGCGACCAGGGCGCGCGCAATCTCGGGCTTCTGTTGAACATATTGTCCAATGAGAAAAAATGTGGCCTTCACGCCATGGCGTTCCAGCACTTCCATCATGCGCCAGGTGTAGGGATCGTTGGGCCCGTCGTCGTAGGTTAGCGCCAGCAGGCGAGAGCCGGACCCGAGGCCAATAAACGTCCGGCCGTAGAGCTGGGAGGTGGGCGACATGGTGTGATAGCCCCCCACGCAGGCCAGCCCCGCAACGCCCACACCGCCAATTAGCCCTGCAATCATGGAATTGGCTTGATTGTAACTGCGGCGGCGTTCCCCGGTGGGAAACTCGGGCCAACATTTACTATCACGACAATTGCGCACAGGCGGCAGGCAAGATATTCTGCGATTCGTAACGTTTTACTCCCATGGCGAACCTTTTCGAACCACCCCGCTACATCGCGGTCGAAGGCCCGATTCGAGTCGGCAAGAGCACCCTCTGCCAGGTCATCGCGGAGACCCTGCACGCGCAGCGCATCACCGAGCCCGAGCGTAACCCGTTCCTGCGGTCGTTTTACGAAGGCGAGCACGGGGCCGCCTTCCAGGCACAGTTCGCTTTCCTCATCGCGCGCTATGAACAACTGTGCAGCCTCGATGTCAAGCGCAATCCCAACAAGACCTACGTTGCCGATTACATTTTCGAAAAGGACAAGCTGTTCGCCTGCCTTAACCTGGGCGATGCGGAACTGGAGGTTTACAACCGCTACTATGAGCTGTTCCGGCAAAACGTGCCCACGCCCGATCTCGTCATTTACCTGCAAGCCACGCCCGAGGTCCTGAAGAAGCGGCTGAAGAAAAAGAACGCCCCCGGCGAGAAGGCCATCAGCGACGACTACCTGGAAGAGGTGATCAAGGCGTACGAACACTTTTTCTTTCACTACACTTCGTCGGACCTGCTGATCGTGAACACCTCGGAGATCGATTTCGTGGAGCGCAGCGAAGATTTGCAGGCGCTGCTGCGGCGGGTCAGCGAGCCCATCCGGGGCACGCAATACTTCCTGCCACTGGGCCCGGACGAGCAATCCGCCAGGGTGTAGAGCGATTCCAGGACCACCTCGGCCGATGGTCACGCCGACTTTTGGGCCAGCCCGCGAGGATGGGCGGTCTATGTGACACAGGTGTGAGCAGTTGTCAGGGGTTCATGTGCCGCGCTGCAGGAACGTGCGGCGGCGTTCTTCGAAGCGCGAAATGTCGGCTTCGCGCAGTAACGTCATCCCAATCTCATCCAGTCCGTGCAAAAGGCGATGACGGCGGAATGTTTCCACCGCGAAGGTTTCTGAGAAACCGAAATCATCGGTGATCGTCTGCGCTTCGAGATCAATCGTCAATTCATACGGCGGCTTGGTCTGCGCCTGTTCAGCGATGCGACGGACCAGCGGCTCTTCCATTTCGATGAGCAACAGACCGTTGTTGCCCGCGTTGGTGCGAAAGATATCGGCGTACGATGGCGCGATGATGGCGCGAAAACCAAACTCCGACAGCGCCCAGGCTGCGTGTTCTCGCGAAGAGCCGCAGCCAAAATTCTTCCCAGCCACTAAGATACTTGCGGAACGATAGTGCTCCTGGTTGAGTACGAAATCGTGCCGCGGCGTTCCATCGCCATGGAAACGCCAGCCGGAGAATAGGTGGGCGCCGAAACCGGTGCGCTCGATGCTCTTCAGATGTTGCTTGGGGATGATCTGGTCGGTGTCGATGTTCTCCCGCAACAGCGGCGCAACGGTCCCGCGATGTTGACGAAACGGTTCCATCTTTACTCCTTGTAATGCCAGCCACGCACATCGACGAAGTGCCCGGCGACAGCGGCGGCCGCGGCCGTGGCCGGGCTCACCAGATGGGTGCGTCCTTCGCGGCCCTGGCGCCCTTCGAAGTTTCGGTTGCTGGTGGAGGCGCAGCGCTGCTTGGGCGCCAGAATGTCAGGATTCATACCCAGACACATCGAGCATCCGGGCTCGCGCCACTCGGCGCCAGCCTCGATGAAAACGCGATCCAGCCCCTCGCGCTCGGCCTCATGCTTCACGCTTTCCGAGCCCGGCACCACCAGGGCAGTCACGCTGGCATGGATTTTGTGGCCGCGGAGCACTTTCGCCGCAGCTCGCAGGTCTTCCAGCCGGCCGTTTGTACACGAGCCGATAAACACGCGGTCGAGCGAGATGTCTTCGATGCGCATGCCCGGCTGCAATCCCATGTACTCCAGTGCCGCTAGGATCGCAGCACGCTCGGAAGCGTCACGCGCCTCGTCAGGTCGCGCGACCCTGCCGGTGATCGGCGCTGCCATTCCGGGGTTCGTGCCCCAAGTGACGATTGGTTCCAGGCGGGAGCCGTCGATGCTGACTTCGCGGTCGAACTGCGCACTCTCGTCCGTTGCCAGTTGCTGCCAGCGATTGACAGCCTCGGTCCAGGCATTCCCGCTGGGCGCATAAGGTCGCCCATGGAGGTACGTGAACGTGGTCTGGTCAGGCGCCACCATGCCCGCACGCGCGCCGCACTCGATGCTCATATTGCACAGCGTCATGCGCTCTTCCATGGTCAGGCTGCGAATCGCCTCCCCCGCATACTCGATGACGAAGCCGGTACCGCCGTCGGTCCCCAGCCGCCGGATGATGTCGAGCACCAGGTCCTTCGATGACGTTCCTTCTGGCAGATTTCCCGAGACGGTCAGGCGCATGCTGCGCGGCTTCGTCTGGGCCACGCATTGCGTCGCCAGCACGTGCTCGACTTCCGAGGTGCCTATGCCAAACGCCAACGCGCCAAAGGCCCCGTGAGTGCTGGTATGGCTGTCGCCGCACACCACGGTCATGCCCGGCTGGGTAAGCCCCAGCTCCGGCCCGATGACATGCACGATGCCCTGCCGGCCCGAACCCACGTCGAACAACGGAATGCCCGCGCTCTCGCAATTGCGGCGCAGGGTCGCAATCTGTTGCGCCGCGATCTGGTCCTTGATGTGGAAGCGTTCGTCCGAGGTGGTGGGAATGTTGTGATCGATGGTTGCGAAGGTAAGATCAGGACGGCGAACCTGCCGCTTGGCCAAGCGAAGTCCGGCGAAGGCCTGCGGAGAAGTCACTTCGTGGACGAGATGAAGATCGATGTAGAGAAGCGTGGGTTCGCCCTCGCGCTGCATCACGGTGTGCGAGTCCCATACCTTCTCGAACAGGGTCTTCGACTTCTCCATTTGCAACCTCAAACCGCGTGATAGGCCATCTGGCTTCGCAGCAGGTCTGCTACCGTTTCGACTACCGCCTCGCCAACTGCGTCTGTGCCCGACGGCAGGCGCTTGCGACGCCCGGCGAGATCGGCGGTCACCAGGCCGCGGGCGAGGGTCCGCTGCACCGACTCCTGTATCTTCTCCGCCTCCTCGATGAGACCGGCGGAGTATCGCAGTAGCAGCGCGGCGGATTGGATCGCGCCAAAGGGATTCGCCACTCCTCGTCCGGCGATGTCGGGCGCCGATCCGTGCACCGGCTCGTACAGCGCGACTGGGCCGCCGATGCTCGCCGACGCCAGCATGCCCAGCGATCCGCAGATTACCGAGGCTTCGTCCGAAAGGATGTCTCCGAACAGGTTTTCGGTGAGCACAACGTCATAGCGCGCAGGCGTCGTGATCATCTGCATGGCGAACGAGTCCACCAAAGCGTGCTCCAGTTTCACGTCGGGATATTGCTTTGCGGTCTCGGTGACTGTGCGCCGCCACAGTTGCGAAGTCTCTAGAACATTGGCTTTGTCCACCGAGGTGACATGCTTGCGACGAGTGCGGGCTTCGCGAAACGCCACGTGGGCCACGCGTTCGATCTCCTCCACGCTGTAGCGCATGGTGTTGTAGGCGGAGAGGCCGTTCTGGTCAAGGGCGCGCGGTTGCGCGAAGTAGAGCCCGCCCAGCAGCTCCCGCACGATAAGGATGTCCGCGCCTCGGACGACATCCTCGCGCAAGGGAGAGCAATCGGCGATCGCATCGTAAGCCTGCACCGGACGAAGGTTGGCGAATCCGCCGAGGGCTTGACGCAGCGCGAGCAGCCCGGCTTCCGGACGCATTGCGCCGGTGCAGTGATCGTATTTACGCGCGCCGACTGCGCCTAGCAACACGGCATCGGATTCCAGGCATGCGGACAGCGTCCGCTCGGGCAGCGGAGTGCCATCCTGCTCGATGGCGGTCCCGCCGATGCGATGCGACTCAAACTGGAAGTCGTGCCCGCAGACATCCGCCACCGTCTGCAGAACGGCTACGGCCTGGCGTGTAACCTCCGGCCCGATGCCGTCGCCCGGCAATATTGCCACTTGCAACTTCATCACGTCCTCATTTCCGGCCCGGCTTGGGGTTGACGCGCTCCGGTACGTTGCCCGTAAAGGATCGACAACAAGTCCTGATCATAGACATGTTTCTTGCGATCGGCGAGCCGGATGAAGTCCTGATAAATTCGGCTGATCTCTTCGGCGGACAGCTCGTGGCCCATCTCCTTGAACTTATGGGCAAGCGCGTGCCGGCCGGAGTGCTTGCCGAGCACGATGCGGTCGGGCGGGACCCCCACGGTTTCCGGCGTCATGATTTCGTAGCACAGGGGATTGCTCAGCACGCCATGCTGATGAATGCCGGCTTCGTGCGCAAACGCGTTGCGGCCCACGATCGCTTTGTTGGGCTGAGTTTCGAATCCCAGGATCTTCGACAGCAAGCGGCTGGTCGAGTAGATCTCGTCGTGCCGAATGCCGGTCTTGACCGGATAGCGGTCGCCGCGAACATGCAGCACCATGGCGATCTCTTCCAGAGAGGCATTGCCCGCCCGCTCGCCGATGCCGTTCACGGTACACTCGACCTGCCGCGCGCCCGCTTCCACGCCAGCCAGCGAGTTGGCGACCGCCAGGCCCAGATCGTTGTGGCAATGCACGGAGATGACGACGTGCTCAGCGCCATGCAGCCGCTGGCGAATGGTGCGGATCAGTTCCGCGAACTCCATGGGCGTCGTGTAGCCAACGGTATCGGGGATGTTGAGCGTGGTTGCGCCCGCTTCCACGGCGGCTTGCAGCACCTCGCACAAAAAGCTTACGTCCGAACGGGTCGCGTCCTCGGGGGAAAATTCGACGTCGGCGCACAGCGAAGACGCGTAGGCGACCATGTTCGCGGTTTGGCGCAGGGCTTCCTCGCGGCCGATCCTGAGCTTGAATGCCAGGTGAATGTCGGAGGTCGCGAGGAAGGTGTGAATACGCGGACGCGAGGAACAGCGCACCGCTTCCCAGGCCACGCGAATGTCCTTTTCGACGCAGCGGGCCAGCCCGGCGATGATCGGACCTTCCACCTCGGCGGCCACGCGGCGCACGGCTTCGGCATCGCCGGCGGAGGCAATGGGAAATCCAGCTTCGATGATGTCCACTCCCAAACGCCGCAGCTTGCGGGCGAGCACCAGCTTTTCCGCGGTGTTCATGCTGCAACCGGGGGCCTGCTCGCCGTCGCGCAGCGAAGTGTCGAAGATCAATACCCGCTCAGGTTCCATAGCCACCTCCCGTACTCACTAGAATCGTAGGCGCGAGGGTGAAAATTAGTCCAACTAATAATAATTGCTAATGCATTAACATATGTGATTGAATAAGACCTAGGCAAGGCATGCCTTGAAGAGGCTGATGATGGAACTGTTCCAGTTGGAGACGTTTCTCGCGGTGGCCAAGGAAAAGAGTTTCTCGCGGGCCGCGTCAGGTCTGCACCGCACCCAGTCGGCGGTCAGCCAGACCATTTCCAAGCTGGAGGACGATCTCGGCGAGAAGCTGTTCGACCGCTCCTCGCGTGACGGCTCGCTGACCGACGCCGGACGGGTCCTGCTGGCGTATGCCGAAGAGCTGCTCAACGTGCGCGAGGAAGCCCGCGACGCGCTGAAAGAACTGCGCATGCTGCACCAGGGCAAGCTGGTGATTGCGGCCAACGAATTCACCTCGCGTTACCTGCTGCCGGTCTTGCACCGTTTCCACCGCATGCATCCCACCATCAAGATCGAGGTGCGGCGCGGACTGGCGCGCGAAATACCCAGCAGCGTGCTCAATCGCAACGCCGAGTTCGGAGTGCTTTCCTTTCGTCCCGATCACCCGGAGCTGCGCTCGGCCGTGATCTACCGGGATGAGCTAGCGCTGATCGTGTATCCCCGGCATCCCCTGGCCCAGGCCAACAAGGTGGGCATCAAGGACCTGGTGGCGGAGTCGTTCGTGGCCCACAGCGTGCTTTCCCCGTATCGCGAGCGCGTGATCCAGGCGTTCCAGAAGCACCACACCGCGCTGCACATGAACATTGAACTGCCGACCATCGAGGATATCAAGCATTTCGTCCGCATGGAGAATGGGATTGCGCTGGTCCCGCTGATTGCGGTGGAGAATGAAATCCGCAGCGGCGAGCTGGTGCATGTCGCTTTGCGCGAGTTGGCCTTCGAGCGCAAATTGCGCATCGTTTATCGCAGCGCGACCGTCCTCTCGCACGCCGGGCAAGCCTTCCTTAAGACCTGCAAAGCATTGGCACAAGCTCCTGCGGAGCGATACATGTGGCAGGTCGAGCGGTAGAACAATTCCAGAGTTCCTGTATGCAGTGGCGATTAGGTGGAGCACACCTTTCACAGCCTGCGGCAAAAGTCGGAAAAGCAGATCCCTCACGGCCTAAAGAGACTGTGTCGCAACCTCTGCCGTCCCTACGGGACTCTGTCTTATTTTCCACTTGACCCAGCGCTAAAGCGCTGGGCTAAGCTCTTTCGCCCCATTCGGGGCTGAATTTTGTGTGATTCCTTCCACTCCCGCAAACCAATATGGGTTGCGACACAGTCTCTAAAGGCCGTTCGTGATGACAACTCAGACAGGGGGGCGTACAGTAACGCCAAAACTGGCCGGCTATTTGGGCGAGGTGTTAACGCTTGGTTCGGGGCCCGGGGCGCCCTTGGCGGGAGCGTTCTGCGGTTGATCAAGGTCCACGAGTTGCGAGCCCGGCGGCGGCTGCAAGGCGAACTGATCATCCCTGATCGGCTCATTGATCACCAGCTTGTCAACGATCAGCCGGATGGAGTACTCCTCCCGCGGGCGGTCAATCTCAATCACCGTGGGAAAGCTGACGCCGTTGTGGTCCCGATAGACCTGATAGGTGACGCCAGTCTCGATTTCGCCCGCCGCGTCGAAAACAATCTGGTGATGGGGAACCAGGTTTACGCGCTCGAATATGATCTTGCTGAACAAATACCAGCCTGCGTCAGAGTCGGAGCGGCGGATAATATTAATGACATAATCTGGCTGCTGCACCAGTTTCTTGGTCTTCGCGTCCACCACCGCCTCGGTGTCATTCTCCAACACCGCAATTTCATCCTTGTCGATCTCCGGCAGCAACAGAGCGTTGTAGATGACCTGGGGCCGTAGATTCTCCAAGGGATTGGCCGCAGGGTGGGTGACTTCAGCGCTCCCCACGTAGAACTTGTTCTTGACCGGAATGGACAGTTTGAACCGAGTTCCGTCGCTCACCATGTCAAACGCCTTGTTGCGGACGACGGGAAACAGCCCGATCATGCGCAGCATGTCCGGCTTGCGCACCAGAATGTATCCCAGGATCTCCTGGTAGTCGGTGACCTTTCCCTTCTTTTCTCCTCCTACGGACGTGCCAATCTCCACTGTGGCGTTCAGGGTCTTGATTTGCGAGGCTTGCCGGTTGATGCGGTCCACCAACTCCTGTTTGGTGGCCGTCTGCAGCTTGGCCGTGCTGGTCCGCATCTCGACGACGCGGGTGCGGAACAGGCATCCAGTCTGGCCGGCCAGAAGTGCGGCGAGAGATATCGCGGCAAGGATGTGGGATTGTCTCATAATGGATCGGGGCGCAGCCGATCGACGGTAATGATTCAGTATATAGGAGCCTGCGGATCAGAGGCGTCTTCTCAAACGAACTTCCCAGGGGTTGGTTAGACTCCGGGAGGCGACGGGGATTATTTCAAGCGGGAATGGAACGGGATGAAAACAGAGTCATCCCGGAAAGCAGGCTCACAGTCCGATGTTTCACCGGTTCAACGATTCTTGGCGTTTAACCTATGCTCACCGCGATTGTGGAAAGCAATATTCAGAATGGAATCGTCGTCGTCGGCATCCGCGGTTTTTGGCTTTTCGATGCTTTGACCATGCGCGGCTTCGGGAGTGTCCTTTGCTTTTGCAGGAGCGGCAGTGCTGGAAGCAGGGCCGGATGTGTGTTGCAGTTCTGGTTTGAACTGCTTACTGAGGGCCAATCCTTGCTCCTGATAGGATGAACCTATCGAAGCGCCATACACCTTCTCCGGAACAGCCGCCATCTTGTAATAGTGCAGCCTGCCCACGTATTGATCGTCCTCTAAGACGATCGGCATTTCATGCACACGGACTTCGAGCACCGCCTTGGTGCCAGGGATTTCTCCGCGCATTCCGTATCCAAAGCCGGGGTCGAAGAAGCCCGCGTAGTGGGCGCGAAAATCTCCAATGGTTGGATCGTAAGCCACCATTTCAGCCGCATGGTCAGGCCCCACGCGAACTCGTTGCTTCGACGCCAGGAGATAAAATTCTCCCGGCTCAAGAATGAATTGGCCGTTGCGCGGCCTGTCGATAGGAGTCCAGAACTCGGCCCGGTCGTAGTAGGTGACCCGGCCAAGGTCTATGGAGGGGGCGTGCTTCTTGGCCTGATACGCGACGACCTGGGAAGGCCCGTTGCCTTGAAGATCGACGGTCATGTAGAGGCCTCGATTGATGTCGGCTTGCCCGGAACCGTTTTCATCGCTCAAAACCAAACCGTCCCCTTTAGCCAACTCCTTCAGGTCGTCATCCGCCGCAGGGTTGGACTTGCCGCGCACAAAGCGCAATTGATTGAGCCTCATGCCACATTGCACAACGATTGGAAATGTTCGCGAAACCACCTCGACGTACAATCCGCCACAGTATCCTTTTCGGACGTGCTCGAACTCGTCCCCGGTTTCGGTAATTAGCCGGGTAAAAATATCCAGCCGCCCAGTGGTGCTCTTCGAATTGGCTATTCCGTAAACGTCGGAAGGAAGCGCGAGGCTTTCCATCAAGGGGATGATATAAACCACCCCCTTCTCCAGCAGGGTAGGCTCGGTTATGTCGATCTTCTTCTCCAGCAGGCCGTTCGCGGTCGCTTTATTGAGCAGCGTGGTCGATCTCCCCGGCAGGAACCTGGCACGGACCCGGTAGGCTTCGTGCCACAGCCGGAGGTCGATGCTGGCTGGCTGGATCTGATTGTCGGGAATCTCGCGAGTCGAACGGATGATGCCCGTGTCGATGAAGGTACGAATTTCCTGAGACGGCAGGATGCCCTCGCCGCTCGGCTGCCGAGCCGTGATTGCGGGAAACAGGGAGTCTAATGCCACGATTTCCTCCACCTTATCGTTAGTAATGTCGCGCCACGGCTGCCAACGGGCAAATGCCGCCTTGGACAACTTAGCCAAGCGGTCGGGTGCGGATCTGGTCTAGATTCCAAAGGGTAGCAGGTGATTCCCCCTGTGGATTTCTTGGGAATCTCGCCCCCTCTTGTGAATTTCCGACAAGCACTTTTGCAATCAATGACTTAGTCGCTCCAAACACGGCGCACCAGGGCATTGTCTGTGCAAAACTATTTTTTGCAACCTCTTGCAAGTGCTGCAAGATGGTGCACAAACGCGTTACGGTGTCAGACCCATCTGCCAGAACAGAAATGAGTAGATGTCGGTCCACTCTTCCACCTGCTTCGAGATGGGCTTGCCGGCGCCATGTCCAGCTTTCGGCTCGATCCGTAACAGAATCGGATTCGGCCCGCCGTTGTCCGCCTGAAGCAGCGCGGTCATCTTCTTGGCGTGCATGGGATCGACGCGCGTGTCGGTATCGGCAGTCATAAAGAGCACCGCCGGATACGCAGTGCCATTTTTGACGTGGTGATACGGCGAGTAGGCGTACAGCCAGTCGAATTGCTTCGCATCCAGCGAAGAACCATACTCCGGAATCCACAGCTTGGCGATCTGGAAGTTCTGGTAGCGCAGCATGTCGAGCAGCGGTACCTGGCAGATGACGGCGCGAAACAGGTTAGGCCGTTGGGTGATCGCCGCGCCCATCAGCAGTCCGCCATTGCTACCGCCACGAATCACCAGGTGTTCCTTGTCGGTGTAGCCTTCCTTCTCCAGATACTCCGCTGCGGCGATGAAATCGTCGAAGACGTTCTGCTTCTTGTCGAGCATGCCGGCGCGATGCCATTCTTCGCCGAATTCGGAGCCGCCGCGCAGGTTCGCCATGGCGAATATGCCGTCATGATCGAGCCAGGGAAACAGCACTTTGCTGAACTCCGGCGTCAGGCTGACGTTGAATCCGCCATAGGCGGTCAGCATCACCGGGTTGTGACCGGTAAGCTTCAGTCCCTTACGCATGACGAGGAACATCGGCACCCGCGTGCCGTCCTTCGACGTGTACCACACCTGCCTGGTTTCGTAGTTGTTGGCGTCAATGCCGGTTGGTACTGAATCCCACAGTGTGCTCTTCGCCGTCTGAATGTCGAAGCGGTAGATGGTAGTCGGCACGGTGAATGAGGTGAAGACATAGAACGCGCTGGTGCTGTCGTACTCGCCGCCGATATTGACGATCGTGCCGAGGGTCGGGAGTTCCACTTCACCGAGCGGCTTGCCTTCGGTGGTGAAGCGCCGCAACAGCGAGTGGGCGTTCTGCTCGTAGAGTGCGAACAGTTGTCCACCGAGAATGTGCAGTTCTTTGAGCACCGCATCGGATTGCGGAATGATCTCGCGCCAATGTTCGCGCGCCGGCGCGGTTATCGGGGTCTTGAAGACGCGAAAGTGCGGGCCATCTTCGTTGGTCAGGATGTAGAGATCGCCGTCGTACGGCTGTGCAACGTACAGGAAGTCCTTGCCCGTGGTGATGCGAAGGGCCGGGGCATTGGTTTGCAAATCCTTGAGAAAGAGTTCGGTCTTGGTCCAACCCTGCGCGACTAGGATGCTGAGCCAGCGGCCGTCGTTCGATAAGATTACGTTCGGCCAATCCTGCGGGTCGCGGCCTTCGCCGAAAACGAGCGGGTCCTTCGCGGCATCGCCGCCCAGCGGGTGATAGAAGACGTGCCGGTTGTACACCTCCTGGCCTTCCGCCACGTCCCCCTTCTTGGGATAACGTGTGTAGTAGAAACCGCCGTCGTCGGGCTTCCACGCGATGCTGGCGGCGCGCGTGCGTTCGATGGTATCAGGCAGCAGCTTGTGGGTGGCGGTCTCGACGACGTGCAAGGTGCTCATCTCGGAGCCGCTTTCGGAGGTGCCGTAAGCCACAAACTTGCCGTCGTGCGAGGTCTGCCACCAGTCGAGCGCCACCGTCCCATCCTTGGAAAGCTGGTTGGCGTCCACCAGCACTTCGTCTTTGCCGTCCACGTGTTTGCGGACGTAAAGCACGGGCTGGTTTTGCTTGCCTTCACGGCGCGTATGGAAGTAGTACTCGCCGCCCACCTGCGTCTCGCCCAGGTTGCCGATTTCGAGCAGCTGCTCGATGCGGTTGTGCAACTTGTCGCGACCGGGCAGCTTGTCGAGGATGCTGCGTGTGTAGGCCAGTTGCGCCGCCACCCATTGCTGCGTTTGGGGACTGCTACCATCCTCCAGCCAGCGGTACGGATCAACAATTTTGCGGCCGAAGTAATCGTCGGTGACGGGCTCTTGCTTGGTTGCGGGAGGCTTGGGAATAGTCATCGTAGATGAGGCGCTGCCGTTGTTGTGGTTCTGTGCCAATGCGGTTGCCAGCAGCAGGAGTGAGGCGCCGAGTGAAAGAAGCGAATAGCGGGCAATGTCATGGCAATTCATCGCAATGAGTTTACCAGTGCGAAGGGTTGGCAGTCCGCGGTTATGGCGTCGAGAGCGGCGCAATGGCGCTACAACGACGTCGGCAGTCGGCGGCGCTTCCGTTGCGCCAAAACGGAACGCCTTGTAGCAAATCTTTGACGACGCGCGTAGCTGCCGCTACAATACAGCTACAACTTGACGCGCTGGCGACAGCGCCAACAGACACTCCTCAGTAGCTCAATGGCAGAGCATCCGGCTGTTAACCGGAGGGTTGTAGGTTCGAGTCCTACCTGAGGAGCCATTCTTTTGTGCCTGCGTTTCCAGATTGATATACTGCGCGCTTCGGTTCATCTCACGGAATTCGGTGTGGAGGAAAACTGGTGCGCTGGTATATCTTGCGTCTGATTCT